>NZ_SMRO01000002.1:0-618552 GCF_004359985.1 Paraburkholderia flava
GCACTTCAGGGATGCCCCACCCTGCGCACAGCGCAGGGTCTCAGGCAGACGCACGGTTGAGATCAGTGTTGTGCCTCAACCATCACAACCCACACGAGAGGCATCCTCTCAGCTACTTCTTCCCGATTGGTTGTGTTGAGTATCCCTCAACACGACAACAAGTCATGCCTGATGACCATAGCGTGTCGGTACCACCCCTTCCCATCCCGAACAGGACCGTGAAACGACTCCACGCCGATGATAGTGCGGATTGCCCGTGTGAAAGTAGGTAATCGTCAGGCTCCTTATGCTTCAGCTCAGAGCCCCCAACCGCTAACCCCGGTTGGGGGCTTTGTGTTTGTGCGACTGTTTCTGCGCACGCAGCTGCGCTGCGCACAGCTGGAAACGTCATCTTGCCTCGCCCAACATCACATCATTAGCGCGATAAAAAACGCTGCGCCAATCGAACCCAGTATGTCGAGCCAATCGGCAGCAGCTCGTCATTGAAGTCGTAGCTGGCGTTGTGAAGCATGCAGGGTCCCGCTCCATGACCTGCGTCGCGATGACCGCCTTCCCCGTTGCCCAAAAACGCATAGCAGCCCGGTTTAGCCAGCAGCATGAACGAGAAATCCTCGGCGCCCATCGTTGGTTCAACTGAGTCGTTGACGTTTTCCGCGCCGACAATCTCTTTCATGACCGTTGCCGCAAACCGCGTTTCCTCGCTGCTGTTTACCGTCGGCGGATAGTTCCGATGGAAGCGGATTTTCACTGAGCAATCGTAAGCGTCCGCAGTCGATTCCGCGATCTTCCGCATCCGGTTTTCAATCAGATCCAGTGTCTCTGTTGTGAAGGTGCGGACCGTTCCGGCAATCCACGCCTCGTCGGGGACGACATTCACCGCGTCACCGGCGTGGATCTGTGTGATCGACAAAACCGCGGTGTCGAGCGGCTTTTTGTTGCGCGTGATGATGCCTTGCAATCCGTTGGCGATCTGCACGGCGGTGAATACCGGATCACGTCCGTTATGCGGTAATGCTGCGTGAGATCCGATGCCGACGATGTCGATCCGGAATTCGTTGCTCGAGGCCATGATCGGCCCCTCAGTTACACCGAAACTGCCAGCTGGCATGCCGGGCCAGTTGTGGATGCCGAACACCGCATCGACCGGGAATTGTGTGAACAGACCATCGTCGATCATCGCTTGCGCGCCGGCACCGCCTTCTTCGGCTGGCTGAAAAATAAAGACGATGGTGCCATCGAAATCGTCGTGCTTCACCAGATGCTGGGCCGCGCCGAGGAGCATCGCCGTATGACCGTCGTGCCCGCACGCGTGCATCTTTCCGTCGTTGCGCGAGCGATGGTCGAACGAATTCAGTTCTTGTATCGGCAGCGCGTCCATATCGGCGCGCAACCCGATCGATCGTGCGCTGTTCCCGCGCTTCAGCACGCCAACCACGCCGGTCTTCCCCATCCCGCGGTGAACTTCTATTCCCCAGCTAGCCAAGGTTTTTGCAACCAGATCGGCCGTCTGAGTCTCCTCGTACCGCAATTCGGGGTGAGCGTGGATCGTTCGTCGGAGGGTCTGGATTTCGCCGCGGGCGGCCTGAATTTCCGGGATCAGTTTCATGATGTGATGTGGCTTCGTGGTGCGTGACGTTGCCCGGAGCCGCCTAGGTGACTCGGGCACGGAGGCGATCCATTCTACGCCCAACGGAATTTTTGACGCCATGACGTCAGTCCGCTTTCGGCAGACGTAATAAAATCGCTCATCTTCCTGCTCGTCAGTCTCTCAACGCGCCATGAACGCTCCCGCCGATATTGCACGTGCCGTTTGTCCCCACGATTGCCCGGACACCTGCGCGATGCGCGTTACGGTTGAGGATGGGCGGGCGATCAAAATCACCGGCGATCCGGATCATCCGCCGACGCAAGGCGTGCTTTGCACGAAGGTGAGCCGCTACGCCGAGCGCGTGCATCATCCGAATCGTTTGACGACGCCAATGAAGCGCGTCGGCAAGAAGGGCGAAGGTCGGTTCGAGCCGATTGGCTGGAGCGAAGCGCTGGAACTCGCGGCTACCCGTCTGTCCGCTATCGCGACGCGTGCGCCCGAAGCAATCGTGCCGTACAGCTACGCCGGAACAATGGGACTCGTGCAAGGCGAGAGCATCTCGCAACGCCTCTTCCATGCGCTCGGCGCGTCGCGACTGGACCGCACGATCTGCGCCGCGGCGGGTGCAGCTGGGCTCAAATACACATACGGCGCGGCTCTCGGCATGCTGACCGAGTTCTTCGAGGAGAGCGAGGTCATCCTGATGTGGGGGGCTAATCCGATCGCATCGAACCTGCATTTCTGGACGCGAGCGCAGGAAGCCAAGCGACGCGGCGCGCGCCTGATCGCGATCGACCCATACCGTTCGCTCACTGCCGAAAAATGCCACCAGCACATTGCGCTGAAACCCGGCACCGATGGTGCACTTGCGCTCGGTATGATGAACGTGCTGATCGTCGAAAATCTGCTCGATCCCGCTTACATTGCCGATCACACGCTGGGCTTCGACGCATTGAAGGCGCGTGCGCTGACCTACACCCCCGCGCGTGTCGCGCAAATCTGTGGAATAGACGAACAGATCGTCGTCGATCTGGCGCGTCTGTATGGCAGCACGAAGAAGGCCGCGATCCGTGTGAACTACGGCATGCAACGGGTACGCGGCGGCGGCAACGCCGTGCGGGCGATCGCGTGTCTGCCGTCGCTCACCGGTGCGTGGCGCGATCGCGCGGGCGGTCTGCTGCTGTCGTCGTCGGGGTGGGCGCCGGTCAATTCGCACGCGCTCGAACGTCCCGATCTGATGCCGGGGTGGCCCGCGAACCAGCCGCGCGCGATCAACATGAATGCGATCGGCGATGCGTTGCTGCATCCAGGCGATGCAGCATTCGGCCCGAAGATCGAAGCGATCGTGGTCTACAACTCGAATCCTGTTGCGGTGGCCCCGGATTCGGATCGCGTGGCCGCAGGCTTCGCGCGCGAAGACCTGTTCACGATCGTGCTCGAACATTTCCGTACTGATACCGCCGATTTCGCCGACCTGCTGCTGCCGGCGACGACACAGCTCGAACATCTCGACGTCCACAAGTCATACGGCCACACGCACGTGATGGCGAATCTTCCCGCGCTTAAGCCCATTGGCGACGCGCGATCGAACACGGAGATTTTTCGTGGCATCGCTCGTGCGATGGGGCTACAGGAGCCGGCGCTATATGAAAGCGACGACTCGATCGCCGCGAACGCTTTCCGCTGGAGCGATCCTGTGCTGGCGGGGACCGACTGGGACACGTTAAAGCAAACAGGTTGGGCTCGCCTGCAGCTGCCGGACGCGCCGCTTGCAAGCGGCGGCTTTCGGACGCCTTCGGGCAAGTGCGAATTCTTCAGTGAGCGCCTTGCTCAGCAGGGGCTGGATCCGTTACCGGATTATCTGCCGCCCTATGAATCCGCCGACGGTTCGCCTGAACTCGCCGCACGTTATCCGCTCGCGATGATCTCGCCGCCGGCGCGCAATTTCCTCAACAGCACGTTCGTCAATGTCGAAAGCCTTCGGTCGACCGAGGGACATCCGCATCTGGACATCCATCCTGCCGACGCACAGCCGCGAAGCATCGCCGACGGCGACGAGGTGCGCATCTTCAATGATCGCGGCTCGATGCGCGCTCGTGCCCGCGTCACGGACAGGGCAAGAGAAGGGCTGGTCGTCGGCCTGTCGATCTGGTGGAAGAAGCTGTCTCCTGACGGCCGCAACGCGAATCAGGTTACGAGTCAACGGCTGACTGATCTCGGCGGCTCTGCTACCTTTTACGATTGCCTCGTCGAGGTGGAGCGTGCATGAGAGTGCGCTGCAAAAGCTGCAGCGCGCCGGAATCCAAACGGCCCACCGTCGACGGCCGGCCGACAGTTCGAGGGCAGTGTCTAACCGGGGCGCTTTTCGCGTTTCCCTGCACGAGCTGCATGCTACGATGCGCCTTTTAGCACGACCATTCGAAAATATACAGGGAGACGTCGCGTGGAAAAAATCTGGCTGAAATCCTATCCGCCCGGTGTCCCGGCAGAGATTAATCCTGGGCTGTTCGAATCCATCGCGGACCTGCTCGAAGACAGCTTCCGGAAGCATCGCGCGAAGCCGGCATTCACCTGCATGGGCAAGCAGATCACGTACGGTGAACTCGACGCGTACTCGGTGAAGCTCGGCGGATGGCTGCAGTCGAAGGGACTCGCGCGCGGCGCACGCATCGCGATCATGATGCCGAACGTGTTGCAGTACCCGGTCGCACTCGCGGCGATTCTGCGCGCGGGATACGTGGTCGTGAACGTCAACCCGCTCTATACGCCGCGCGAACTTGAGCATCAACTGAAGGACAGTGGTGCCGAGGCCATCATCCTGCTCGAGAATTTTGCCGCGACGCTGCAGGCGGTGATCGGCAATACGTCGATCAAGCACGTGGTCGTCGCATCGCTTGGCGAGATGCTTGGGCCGAAGGGGATGATCGTCAATTTCGTCGTGCGGCGGGTGAAGAAGATGGTGCCCGTATGGAGTCTGCCGGGGCACGTCAAATTCAATCAGGCGCTCGCCGAAGGCGCGCGCCATGAACTCCAGAGAGTGAAGCAAGGCCCCGGGGACATCGCTTTCCTTCAGTACACGGGCGGCACGACGGGAGTGGCGAAGGGCGCGACGCTACTGCATCGCAACCTGATCGCCAACGTGCTGCAGTCGGAGGTGTGGCTGGATGCCGCGCGCTCGAAGCGGCCCGATATCCAGCAGTTCATCACGGTTGTCGCGCTGCCGCTCTATCACGTGTTCGCGTTGACGGTCTGCGGTCTGTTGACGATCCGCACCGGCGGTCTTGGTGTGCTGATTCCGAATCCTCGCGATATCGCCGGCATGATCAAGGCGTTGCAGGGCTTCGCGATCACGACGATTCCGGCAGTTAATACGCTCTATAACGCGATGCTCAATCATCCTGATTTCGACAAGCTCGATTTCTCGAACCTGCTGGTAGCGAACGGCGGCGGTATGGCGGTGCAGGAGGCAGTCGCGAAACGCTGGTACGAGAGAACGCATGCACCGATCGTCGAAGGCTATGGTTTGTCGGAGACATCGCCATGTGCGACGTGCAATCCGTCGATAGCAACCGAGTACAGCGGCACGATCGGTCTGCCGTTGCCGTCGACCGAGGTGTCGATCCTCGACGACGATGGTAACGAAGTGCCGCTCGGCCAGCCCGGCGAAATCTGCATCCGTGGGCCGCAGGTGATGGCTGGCTACTGGAATCGTCCGGACGAAACGGCCAAGGTCATGACCGCGGACGGTTTCTTCAAATCAGGCGACGTCGGTTTCATGGACGAGCGCGGCTACGTGAAGATCGTCGATCGCAAGAAGGACATGATTCTCGTATCCGGTTTCAACGTGTACCCGAACGAGATCGAGGACGTTGTTGCACGGCATCCGGGCGTGTTCGAAGTGGCCGCGGTAGGTGTGCCGGACGAGCATTCGGGCGAGGCGGTGAAGTTGTTCGTTGTGAAGAAGGACCCGACGCTCACCGATGCGGCGCTCTTCGCGTACTGCAAGGAGCAGCTCACCGGCTACAAGCGACCGAGGCAGATCGAGTTCCGTACCGAACTGCCGAAGAGCAACGTGGGCAAGATTCTCCGGCGCGAGTTGCGCGACGGGCGCGCGTGAGCGGGATGCGATAGGCAGGTTTCTCGTACAGCAAGCTACGCCGACCATCGCGGCACAATGACCATACCAGAACGGCCCGACAGGAGAACCTGCCGGGCCGTTTTCTTTGCCCATCGTCATTGCGCAGTCGGACTCACATTGCAATTCGAGTGCTGCCGCACAAGCCAAGAAAAAAGGCGCCCGAAGGCGCCTTTGAGGTGAACTGCTTTTTTTTACGACTTATTAGAACTTGTGGCGGATACCGACACGAGCCGTCAGCTGGTTCCGGTTCGACGACGGGGACAGGCCATTGATCGCAGCGTCCGCTTCGATGACCTTGCCGTCCGCCGTGAGCGTGTCGCCAGATGCGTGCTGAAAGACACCGATCAGGTAGACGTCCGTGCGCTTCGACAGGAAGTAGTCCGAGCCCAACGAAAACTGGTGGTACTTCGCTGCGGAGCCACCGGAGATCGAGCTGCCCTTCGTGAAGTCATAAGCAGCGCCGAGCACGAGAGCCGGGGTCAGCTGATACTTGAAGTTCAGTTCTGCGTTGTTGAACGTAGCGGTCTGGTTCGCGAACGCGCCGGCCGTGAAGTTCATGAACTTGATGTTCGAGTACGTCGCGCCGATCGTCGCAGCACCAAACGTGTACGCACCGCCGGCACCGATGACCTGGTACGTGTTGGCCGAAGCGTAGCCGGCGTAGACCGGCGTCGTAACGCTAGCCGCGGTCGACGTCGTGTTGTTGCCGAACAGACCGGTTGCCGACGACGGGTTACGCGCGTTCAAGTAGCCAACGCCCAACACGAGGGGACCGTTGTTGTAGCCAGCGCCGAGCGAGAACGTCTGATTGCGGCTGAAGCTGCCGGCAACGCCGCCGAAGCTATACAGACCGCCGAACGTCAGGCCGCCGTAGTTCGCGCTCGTGAACTTGACTGCGTTGTCCACGCGATACGCGTTGTTGAAGTTGTCGAGGTCGCCCGGGTGAGCGGCGATGTAGCCACCCCATTGGTCGCCTGCTTCGAGCGGACCGACATAGTCGACCACGGAGTCGTATTGACGACCGGCGGTGACCGTGCCGTACGGGCTCGACAGACCGACGTAAGCCTGACGACCGAACATCAGGCCGCCTTGACCGAGCTTACCGGTGTTCACGTCGAAACCGTTTTCCAGCACGAAGACAGCCTTCAGGCCGCCACCGAGATCTTCCGTACCGCGCAGACCCCAACGGCTACCTTGCAGCACGCCGCTCGACAGGTTGTACAGGTGCTTGCCACCGGCATTCGTGTTGATGTTGAAACCTTCATCAATAATGCCGTACAGGGTGACGCTGCTTTGTGCGTGAGCGACGCCAGCAAACGCGCCCAGCGCTGCCAGCGCGAGAAGCGACTTTTTCATCGAATGATCTCCAAGGATTGCTACGAAATTCTTGTTACAAGGCGATTAGTTGTGTGTTGCGGCCTTGCCTTCAACTTCGCGAGAAGTTGCCACGTAATGTAACAAAACGGATTATCTGCACAAAGAGAAAGCAGACCGCCCGGTCGGTCCCTGTTTCGTTTACGCAACATGGTCTAAAATCAGAAATTGACCGTTTAATACGCTGAAAATTGCTATTGAAATGCGCCTGAATTCTTGCCGCAAACCCTTGCTGCACAGGCCTTTCAGGTAATTGTCAGTTGATTCGATAAGCAGGAGAGTCTGATGTTGCTGGACGAATGGATTAGCGAGTTCGATCGGGGTTTACGCTCAATGACCGGGGTCTCCCGAATGACCCGTCCGATGCCTGTCGCACCGGAATCATCTGAGCCCGCAGTGGAAATGTCGCCTGCCGAGCGCTCGCATGCCGCGGCGCTGATGCGCGTCAATCACGTCGGCGAGGTGTGCGCGCAGGCGTTGTATCAGGCGCAGAAACTGGCCACGCGTTCGTCGACGCTAAAGAACGCATTCGATCACGCCGCGCGCGAAGAAGAAGATCACCTCGCGTGGACCGCGCGACGACTCGAAGCGCTCGAGTCGCGTCCGAGTCTGCTCAATCCGCTGTGGTACACGGGCGCCCTGGCGATCGGTCTGGTTGCCGGCCGGTTCGGCGACCGAGTGAGTCTCGGTTTCATGGCGGAAACCGAACGCCAGGTCGAGCAGCATCTGAACAGCCATCTCGATGCGTTGCCCGATGCCGATCGCGAATCGCGTGCGGTCGTCGAGCAGATGCGCGCCGACGAAGCCGCGCACGGCAAGGCGGCCGTCGATGCGGGCGGCGTCGAGCTGCCGTTTCCGGCGCGCGCACTGATGCGCGCGGCGTCGAAGGTGATGACGCGCACCGCGTACTACGTGTGATCGACTGAAGCGTGATCGATTGAAGTACTCGCAGTGGGACAGCGCGTGTTCGCGCTGTCTCGAAAAAATCTGTCGACTGGCTGTGCCCGCGCTGTTTCTCTTCGTTGTTTCCCTCCGCAGAACCTCCTTCCCGCCCGCCGCTTCCCTCCTTCTTTTCACGTATCACCTTCACAAGTTGCACTAGCTCATTCATTTATAACGATTTTCCCTTTTTAAGGGCGACATGAAGGAGTGTCGCTAAGTCCTTGTTCTAACAAACAAATTTCGTCAAAAAAGCGTGCATCTCCCTTGACCCGTGTTTAGCGTTCCTCTAAAGTGGGAGACAGTGTGAGAAAGTGCATTTTTGTGTGAATTTCCCGGGTTTTTCGGGGCGGATTTTTGAGATCAGGCAGACGGCGACGATCGCCGGTTGAGGGGAGAACGAAGTGTTCCAAGGGGCGTCGGCGCTGACGCTCGATGCGAAAGGGCGGTTGTCGGTTCCCTCTCGCTATCGGGATGCGCTGCAAGGACAGGCAGAAGGACGGGTGACGATTACCAAGCACCCGGACGGCTGCCTGTTGCTGTTTCCGCGCCCGGAATGGGAAGTTTTCCGTACCAAGATCGCCGCGTTGCCGATGGACGCCCACTGGTGGCGCCGGATTTTTCTCGGCAATGCATCGGATGTCGATCTCGACGGCGCAGGTCGTGTGCTCGTGTCGCCGGAATTGCGGCTGGCTGCCGCGCTTGAAAAGGAAGTGATGTTGCTCGGCATGGGTAGTCACTTCGAGTTGTGGGATGCGCAGACTTACGCCGCCAAGGAGCAGGCGGCGATGTCGCAGGGCATGCCCGATGCGCTGAAGAATTTCACGTTCTGATCGCGGCTGACTGATATGGCGCCTGCGATGGGAAACGAGTTGCAGCATCGCACGGTGCTGCTGGACGAAGCGGTCGATGCGTTGCTGATGCGCGCGGATGGCGTCTATGTGGACGGTACGTTCGGTCGCGGCGGCCATAGTCGCGCGGTGCTGGCCAGGCTGGGAGAGGGCGGTCGTCTGATCGCTTTCGATAAAGACCCGCTCGCCATCGCTACCGCGCAGCAGATTGCCGATCCGCGTTTCGAGATCGTGCACGAGAGTTTTGCATCACTGCGCGACGCGGTTGAGTCGCGCGGCGTAGGGCGTGTGTCGGGAGTGTTGCTGGATCTGGGCGTGTCGTCGCCGCAAATCGACGACCCGGAGCGGGGTTTCAGTTTCCGCGCCGACGGCCCGCTCGACATGCGAATGGACCCGACGCGCGGCGAGTCTGCAGCTGACTTTCTCGCGCGGGCCACAGTGCAGGAACTGACGGAGGTAATACGAGATTATGGGGAAGAACGGTTTGCTTTTCAGATTGCAAAGGCGCTTGTTGCTCGCCGGGCAGAGTCCGACCGTCTTGGGCCTCTCGTCAGTACGGGCCAGCTTGCCGAAATCGTGGGTCATGTCGTCAAAACCCGCGAGAAGGGTAAGGATCCGGCAACCCGCACCTTTCAGGCTATACGGATTCACGTCAATCAAGAGCTTGCGGAGCTGCAAGTCGTTTTAGAAGCTGCATTGTCGTTGCTGGAGCAAGGGGGGCGGCTGGTGGTAATCAGCTTTCATTCGCTCGAAGACCGGATCGTCAAACGATTCATGCAGGCGCACGCGAGTGCGCCTGCGGTCGACCGCCGCCTGCCGATCCGTGCCGCCGATCTGCCGAGTCCGCCGCTCAAGCTGCGCGGCCGCCTGTTCGCGAGCGACGCCGAAGTCGCCGCCAACCCGCGCGCCCGTTCCGCTGTGATGCGTGTCGCGGAGCGGATCGCACCATGAACCGTCTCAACATCTTCCTGCTGATTGTCGTGATGGGTTGCGCATTGTCGGTTGTCAACGCCACGAATCAGCAGCGGCAGATCTTCATCCAGTTGCAGCGCGCCCAATCGCAGGAGCGCCAGCTGCAGCAGGACTACTCGCAGCTTCAATATCAGCAGAGCGCGCTGTCGAAGACGTCGCGGATCGAACAGCTCGCCACGACGTCGCTGAAAATGCAGCCCGTCACGACCGGCCGCACGCAATATCTGACGCTCGATCCCGGCGCTGTCAAAGCCGAGGACGCACCGATCCCGACCTCCGACCCGGCTTCTACGCCCACCACGACCCGTCGCGGAGGCGCGCAATGAAGCAGTCGAAGCAATCGTCGAGCCGCAAGAGCGTCGCGTTTTCGGCGAACCCGATCCTGTCGGTGCGTCTGCCGATGTGGCGTTCGAAGCTCGTCGTGTTCATGCTGTTCATGGCGTTCGTCGCGTTGACCGCGCGCGCGTTCTGGATTCAAGGGCCTGGCAACGCGTTCTATCAGAAGCAGGGTGAGAGCCGCTATCAGCGCACGCTCGAATTGCCCGCTACGCGCGGCAAGATTCTCGATCGCAACGGGCTCGTGCTCGCGACGAGTTTGCCGGTTCGCGCGATCTGGGCGATTCCCGAGGCCGTGCCGGACGATCTCGGCGCGGACAAGCTCGCGTCGCTCGGCAAGCTGCTCGGCATGACGCAGAAGGAACTGCGCGCGAAGCTGTCGGAAGATAAAAACTTCGTCTACGTGAAGCGTCAGGTGCCGGTCGACGTCGCGCAGCAGGTTGCCGATCTCGACATCCCCGGCATCTATCAGCGCAACGAATACAAACGCTTCTATCCGGAAGGCGAGATCACCGCTCACCTGATCGGTTTCACGAACGTCGAGGACGAAGGCCAGGAAGGCGTCGAACTCAGCGACCAGAAGCTGCTCGCGGGCATGCCGGGCATCCGTCACGTGATCAAGGACCGGATGGGGCACATCGTCGAGGACGTCGACGAGCAGGTCGTGCCGCACAACGGCACGGACGTGGACCTGTCGATCGACAGCAAGATCCAGTACATCGCGTACACGAACCTGAAAGCGGCCGTGGAGAAGTTCAAGGCGAAGGCCGGCGCGGCGATGGTGATCGACGTGCGCACGGGCGAAGTGCTCGCGCTCGTCAATTACCCGACCTACAACCCGAACGACCGCTCGCACCTGACCGGCGACCAGCTGCGCAACCGCATCCTCACCGACGTCTTCGAGCCCGGCTCGATCATGAAGCCGTTCACGATCTCGCTCGCGCTCGATCTGCACCGCGTTTCGCCGACTACACTGGTGGATACGGGGCCCGGCCGCTTCATGCTCGACGGTGCGCAGATCACCGACGACAGTGCATTCGGCGTGCTCACCGTGGGCGGTGTGATCCAGAAGTCGAGCAACATCGGTGCGACGAAGATCGCGATGCAGCTCAAGCCCGAAGAGATGTGGAATATGTATACCAGCATCGGTCTCGGCCAGGCGCCGAAGGTCGGCTTCCCTGGGGCGGCCGCGGGCCGGCTGCGTCCGTGGAAGAGCTGGCGCCGGATCGAGCAGGCGACGATGTCGTACGGCTACGGTCTGTCCGCTTCGCTGTTCCAGCTTGCCCGTGCCTACACCGCGATCGCACACGACGGCCAGGTGTTGCCGGTGTCGATCTTCCGCACGCCGGGTGACGCACCGGTAACTGGCCCGCAGGTCTTCTCGCCGACCACCGCGCGCGAAGTCCGCGCCATGCTCGAAACCGTGACGGCACCTGGCGGCACGTCGCCGGATGCGGCCGTGCCCGGCTACCGTGTCGGCGGCAAGAGCGGTACCGCGTACAAACATTTCGGCCGTGGCTACGACAAATCGAAGTACCGCGCGTCGTTCGTCGGCATGGCGCCGATGCCGAATCCGCGCATCGTC
This sequence comes from Paraburkholderia flava, assembly GCF_004359985.1. Lineage (NCBI taxonomy): Bacteria > Pseudomonadati > Pseudomonadota > Betaproteobacteria > Burkholderiales > Burkholderiaceae > Paraburkholderia > Paraburkholderia flava. The sequence goes on from NZ_SMRO01000002.1 coordinate 11,784, forward strand.
GTCGCCGTATCGGTCGACGAACCGACGGCCGGCAGCCACTTCGGCGGTCAGGTGTCGGGGCCGGTGTTCTCGGCGATCGTCGGCGATACGTTGCGCTCGCTGAACGTGCCGCCCGATATGCCGGTGAAGCAGCTGGTCGTGTCCGACGATACGGCCTCGCCTAATGGAACAACGGCGCCCGCTGCCCCCGCTGCCGAAGTGAAGAAACTCGCGACCGGCACGACCGCGAAACGTATGACGGTTGCGGACAACGCGAAAAACCGGCCCGGAGTCGTGCGATGAGCGCGCTGCGGTCGTCGCATCCGGCACACCGGCAGATCGCCGATGCGCTCGCCTGGCTGCATGCGCACGCACAGCCGGCCGCGCATCTGCACGCCGACACGCGCTCGCTCGTGACCGGCGACGTGTTCTGCGCGTACGCGGTAGACGGCGCGGACAACCGGCCGTTCATCGATAACGCGCTCGAACGCGGCGCGGCCGCTGTGCTGTATCAACCGGAAAACTTCGCGGGCCAACCCAATGCTGCCGTCGCGCATGCAGTGCCGGCGCTGAACGAACTGGCGGGCTCGATCGCGAGCGGCTGGTACGGCGATCCGAGCGACGCGATGCTCGTCGTCGGCGTGACCGGCACGAACGGCAAGACGTCGTGCAGCCAATGGATTTCCACCGCGTTGACCGCACTCGGTACGCGCTGCGCGATCATCGGGACGCTCGGCAGCGGCTTGCCGGGTCAACTCGTGTACACCGGTTTCACGACGCCCGATGCGCCGCAACTGCAGCGCAGCCTCGCGCAGTTGCGCGACGCAGGCGCGCAGGCGGTGGCGATGGAAGTGTCGTCGCACGCGCTGCATCAGGGGCGCGTGAACGGCACGTCGTTCGACATCGCCGTGTTCACGAATCTCACGCAGGACCATCTCGATTATCACCACACGTTCGAAGCGTACGAAGCTGCGAAGGCGCGTCTGTTCGCGTGGCCGGGGCTGCGTTGCGCGGTGCTCAACCGCGACGACGAAGCAGGCCGTCGTCTGATCGCGTCGGTACGCGGCCACGCGCGCGTGATTGCGTACGGGCTCGATACGGCGGGTGCGCAGACGGTAGAAGCCGATGCGCTGCTGCTCGCATCGAACGTGCGCGCGACTGCGACAGGCACCGCGTTCCATCTGTCGTCCGACTGGGGCGATGCGGACGTCGAGGTCGCGACGCTCGGCGCATTCAACGTGAGCAATCTGCTCGGCGTGCTTGGCGCGTTGCTTGCCGCCGACATGCCGTTCGACGCCGCGCTCGCCGAAGTCGCAAAGCTCGAACCGGTGAACGGCCGGATGCAGCGGCTCGGCGGCCGGCTGCAGAACGACGAACCGCTCGTCGTGATCGACTACGCACACACGCCCGACGCACTCGAAAAAACACTCGACGCGCTGCGCCCGATCGCGCAGGCGCGCGGCGGCGAACTCGTCTGCATGTTCGGCTGCGGCGGCGATCGCGATGCGACGAAGCGTCCGCTGATGGGCGGCATCGCCGAACGGCTCGCGGATGGCGTCGTCGTCACCAGCGACAACCCGCGCAGCGAAGATCCGCAGTCGATCATCGACCAGATCGTCGCCGGCATGAGCGACGCGTCGAAAGCGCGCCGTATCGAAGACCGCGCGAGCGCGATCCTGCAGGCAATCCGCAGCGCCGCGCGCGAAGACGTGATCGTGCTGGCCGGCAAGGGCCACGAATCGACGCAGGAAATCATGGGCAAGAAACGCGCGTTCTCCGATCAGGACCACGCACGACTCGCACTGGCCGCACGCGCAACCCAGGCACGCGGAGGCGGCGAATGACGCTCTTCTCGCTACGCGAAGCCGCCGCGCTGATTCCCGGCGCCACCGTGACCGGCGATGCCGACATCGCGTTCGAACGCGTGTCGACGGATAGCCGCACCGCCGGCCCCGGCGATCTGTTCGTTGCGCTGAAAGGCGAGCGCTTCGACGCGCACGATTTCCTCGCCGACGTCGCCGCGCGTAACGTGTCGGCTGCGCTCGTCGCACGCAGCCCGGCCGACTGGCAGACGCCCGCGATCCGCGTCGCCGATACGCGCGTCGCGCTCGGTCAGCTGGCACGCGGCTGGCGCCGCCGCTTCGCGATGCCGCTCGTCGCGGTCACCGGCAGCAACGGCAAGACGACGGTGAAGGAAATGATCGCGTCGATCTTCGCGGCTGCGGTCGGCGCCGACGCACGACTCGCCACCGCTGGCAATTTCAACAACGACGTCGGCCTGCCGCTGACGCTGTTCCGTCTGACGGGCGCGCACAAGCTCGCGGTCGTCGAGCTCGGCATGAATCATCCGGGTGAAACCGAACTGCTCGCGAAGCTCGCCGAACCGACGGTCGCCGTCGTCAATAACGCGCAGCGCGAGCATCAGGAATTCATGGCGACCGTCGAAGCGGTCGCGCTCGAACATGCGAGCGTGATTCACGTGCTGTCGCCGGAAGGCATCGCCGTGTTCCCCGCCGACGATGCGTACGCGAGCATCTGGCGCGTCGCCGCGACCGGCAACCGCATCGTCGATTTCGCGCTGAACGACGCGACCCGCACGACGCCGGCCGCAGTAACCGGCACGTTCGACGGCAACCGTCTCTCGATCGATACGCCCGCAGGCCACGTCGACGTGACGCTGCAGGTACTCGGCGATCACAACGCGCGCAACGCACTCGCCGCGACGGCTGCCGCGCTTGCCGCTGGTGTCGAGCTCGACGCCGTGCGTCGTGGACTTGAAGCATTCGGCGCGGTGAAAGGCCGTCTGCAGGTGAAGCGCGCGAGCGGCGGTACGTTCGACGGCGCGATGGTGATCGACGACACGTACAACGCGAATCCCGATTCGATGCGCGCCGCGATCGATGTCCTCGCCGCACGCCCGTCGCCGCGCGTGCTCGTGATGGGCGACATGGGCGAAGTCGGCGACAACGGTCCGGCGTTTCATCGCGAAGTCGGCGCGTATGCGCGCGAACGCGGCATCGACGCGCTGTTCGCCACCGGCGACGCAACGCGCGACGCATGCACGGCGTACGGCACAGGCGCGCATCACGCCGTCGATGTCGCCGCGCTGCTCGCGCAATTGCAGCAGGCCGGCTTCGACGCCGGCACCACGATTCTCGTCAAAGGCTCGCGTTTCATGCGGATGGAACGCGTGGTGGACGCCGTCACGAGTCCACAACCCGACGCACCGGGCCATGCGCCCGGCGCGCACTGATAGAAGGACCGAAAGCATGCTACTGGCGCTGGCGCAATGGCTGCAGAATGACGCAAGCTTCCTGCGCGTGTTCAGTTACCTGACCTTCCGCGCGGTGATGGCCACCATCACCGCGCTGTTGATCGGACTCGTCTGCGGTCCGTGGGTGATCCGCAAGCTGGCTTCGATGAAGGTCGGCCAGGCCGTACGCAAGGACGGCCCGCAATCGCATCTCGTCAAATCCGGCACGCCGACGATGGGCGGCGTGCTGATCCTGATCGGCATTGCGGTATCGACGCTGCTGTGGGCCGACCTGACCAACCGCTTCATCTGGATCGTGATGCTCGTCACGTTCGGCTTCGGTGTGATCGGCTGGGTCGACGACTACCGCAAGGTCGTCTACAAGGACCCGCGCGGCATGTCGTCGCGCGAGAAGTATTTCTGGCAGTCGGTGATCGGCCTGTTCGCTGCGGTGTACCTCGCGTTCAGCGTGTCCGAAGCGAGCAACGTTCGCGTGTTCGATCTGTTCATGGCGTGGGTGCGCAGCGGCCTGTCGATGGGGCTGCCCGCACGCGCCGACCTGATGCTGCCGTTCGTCAAGTCGATCAGCTATCCGCTCGGCGTGTGGGGCTTCATCGTGCTGACGTATCTGGTGATCGTCGGCGCGAGCAACGCGGTGAACCTGACCGACGGCCTCGACGGCCTCGTGATCATGCCGGTCGTGCTGGTCGGCGCATCGCTCGGTGTGTTCGCTTACGTGATGGGCAGCTCGGTTTATTCGAAGTACCTGCTGTTTCCGCACATTGCCGGCGCGGGTGAACTGCTGATCTTCTGTTCCGCGATGGGTGGGGCCGGGCTCGCGTTCCTCTGGTACAACACGCACCCCGCGCAGGTGTTCATGGGTGACGTCGGCGCGCTCGCGCTCGGCGGCGCGCTCGGCACGGTCGCGGTGATCGTGCGGCAGGAAATCGTGCTGTTCATCATGGGCGGGATCTTCGTCGCCGAAACGCTGTCGGTGATGCTGCAGGTCACCTGGTTCAAGTACACGAAGCGGCGTTACGGCGAAGGGCGGCGCATCTTCAAGATGGCGCCGTTGCATCACCATTTCGAGCTGTCGGGATGGAAGGAGACGCAGGTCGTGGTCCGCTTCTGGATCATCACGCTGATGCTGTGCCTGTTCGGTCTGTCCACGCTCAAACTGCGGTAAGCAGCACAAAGGAAAGCGATGTTTGGCGAGAAGTTTCGGGATCGGCAGAAGCCGATGGTGCTCGTGCTGGGGCTCGGAGAATCCGGGCTCGCGATGGCGCGCTGGTGCGCGCGGCACGGGTGCCGGCTGCGCGTTGCCGATACGCGCGAAGTGCCGCCGAACCTGTCCGGGCTCGAAGCGCACGGCATCGACGCCGACTTTGTCGGCGGCGCGTTTTCGCCGGTGCTGCTCGAAGGCGTCGAACTGGTCGCGATCAGTCCTGGCCTGTCGCCGCTTGCCGCCGATCTCATTCCGCTGATCGCCGCCGCGCGCGAACGCGACATCCCCGTGTGGGGCGAACTCGAATTTTTCGCACAAGCGTTGAAGACGCTCGGTGAGAGCGGCTACGCGCCGAAGGTGATCGCGATCACCGGCACCAACGGCAAGACCACGACGACGAGCCTCACCGGCCTGCTGTGCGAACGCGCGGGCAAGAAGGTTGCGGTCGCGGGCAACATCAGCCCGGCCGCGCTCGACAAACTCACCGAAGCGATCGACGCGACCGCACTGCCGGATATCTGGGTGCTTGAGCTGTCGAGCTTCCAGCTGGAAACCGCGCACACGTTTGCACCCGATGCAGCCGCCGTGCTGAACATCACGCAGGATCACCTCGACTGGCACGGTGGCCTCGACGCGTACGCCGCCGCGAAGGGTCGCATCTTCGGGCCGCAAACGGTCCGTGTGCTGAACCGCGACGACGCGCGCGTGATGGCGCTCAAACCGGCCGCCGACAGCACCGCGCGCACGGTGACGTTCGGCCTGAACGAACCGGTGCGCGACGGCGACTACGGCGTGCTGCGCGATAACGGGATGTTGTGGCTCGTCGAGGCGCACGACCGCGACGCGACCGACGAAGTACAACCGACCCGCCGCCGCAAGAACGAAACCGCGACGCCCGCCGATATCGGCCTGAAACGTCTGATGCCCGCCGACGCGCTGCGCATTCGCGGCCTGCACAACGCAGCGAACTCGCTGGCCGCGTTCGCGCTCGCGCGTTCGATCGGTCTGCCGGGCGCACCGCTGCTCCACGGCCTGCGCGAGTATCGCGGCGAGCCGCATCGGGTGGAATTGATCGCGTCGATCGAAGGGGTCGACTACGTGGACGACAGCAAGGGCACGAATGTCGGCGCGACGGTTGCCGCGCTCGATGGCCTCGCGCAGCGCGCGGTGCTGATCGCGGGCGGCGACGGCAAGGGTCAGGACTTCGAGCCGCTGGCCGCACCGGTGACGCGCTGGTGCCGCGCGGTAATGCTGATCGGCCGCGACGCACCGCAGATTCGCGTGGCGCTTGCCGACACCGGCATCCCGCTCGCCGATCACCCGACGCTCGAAGCCGCAACCCAGGCCGCGAGCGCGCTCGCACAACCAGGCGACGCCGTGCTGCTGTCGCCGGCGTGCGCGAGTTTCGACATGTTCAAGGGCTATGCGCATCGTGCGGCGGTGTTTCGCGGCACGGTCGAAGACATCGCTGCAGAACGGGGGACGATGCTATGAACTGGTCCGAACGTTTCGGCTCGCGTCTCGGCAAGCAACGCGGTTCCGCCGGCGGCGAGATGGCGGCGGGCGGCGCGCGCACACGCACCGGCGGTCTCGCGAGCGCGGTCAACGGCGTGCGGCCGTTGCGCTCGCGCATGCTCGACTACGACCACTCGCTACTGTGGGTCGTGATCGCGCTGCTCGGGCTTGGCGTCGTGATGGTGTACTCGGCGTCGATCGCAATGCCCGATTCGCCGAAGTACGCGTCCTACCGCGACTACGCGTTCCTCGTGCGCCACCTCGTGTCGGTCACCGTGGCCACGGTCGCGGCAATCATCGTGTTCCGGATCCCGATCTCGACGTGGGACAAGTACGCGCCGAAGCTCTTTCTGCTCGCGCTATTCGTGCTGGTGATCGTGCTGATCCCGCACATCGGCAAGGGCGTGAACGGTGCACGTCGGTGGATTCCACTCGGCATCACCAACATGCAGCCGTCGGAAATCATGAAGCTCGCGGTGACGATCTACGCCGCGAACTACACGGTCCGCAAGCAGGAATACATGCACAGCTTCGCGAAGGGCTTCATGCCGATGGCGTTCGCCGTCGGCGTGGTCGGCGCGTTGCTGCTGCTCGAGCCGGACATGGGCGCGTTCATGGTGATCGCGGCGATCGCGATGGGCGTGCTGTTCCTCGGCGGCGTGAACGGCAAGCTGTTCGGCGGTCTCGTTGCGACGGCGGTCGGTACGTTTAGCTTGCTGGTCTGGGCATCGCCGTGGCGGCGTGAGCGGATCTTCGCGTATCTCGATCCGTGGGACGACCGCTACGCACAGGGCAAGGCATATCAGCTGACTCACTCGCTGATCGCGTTCGGTCGCGGCGAATGGTTCGGCGTCGGGCTCGGCGGCAGCGTCGAGAAGCTCAACTATCTGCCGGAAGCGCACACCGACTTCATCCTCGCGGTGATCGGCGAGGAGCTCGGTTTCGTCGGCGTGCTGATCGTGATCCTGCTGTTCTACTGGATCGTGCGGCGTTCGTTCGAGATCGGCCGTCAGGCGCTCGCACTCGACCGCACGTTCGCGGGTCTCGTCGCGAAGGGCATCGGCCTGTGGTTCGGCGCGCAGACGTTCATCAACATGGGCGTGAATCTCGGCCTGCTGCCTACCAAGGGCCTGACGCTGCCGCTCGTCAGCTACGGCGGCTCGGGCATTTTGTTGAACTGCGTTGCGCTCGCGGTGCTGATGCGCGTCGATTACGAAAACCGGGTGCTGATGCGCGGAGGGAAGGTATGACCGCAAGCGCGCGCACGCTGATGGTGATGGCCGGCGGCACCGGGGGACACGTGTTCCCGGGGCTCGCGGTCGCGCACCGGATGCAGGCGTGGGGCTGGCGCGTCGTATGGCTCGGCAATCCGGCCGGGATGGAAGCGACGCTCGTGCCGAAGCACGGCATCGCGATGGAATACGTGCGCTTCGGCGGACTGCGCGGCAAGGGTTTGAAGACGCGTCTGATGCTGCCGGTGAATCTGCTGCGCGCGTGTGCGCAGAGTCTGTCGGTGCTGCGTCGCGTGAAGCCGGACGTCGTGCTCGGGATGGGCGGCTACATCACGTTCCCGGCGGGCCTGATGACCGCGTTGACCGGTCGGCCGCTCGTGCTGCACGAACAGAATTCGATCGCGGGCCTCGCGAACAAGGTGCTCGCGAAGGTCGCGAAACGCGTGCTCGTCGCGTTCCCGGGCGCGTTGCCGAACGCCGAGTGGACCGGCAATCCGATCCGCGACGAACTCGCGCACACGCCGGCGCCGCAGGTGCGCTACGCGGCGCGCAGCGGTCGGCTGAACGTGCTGGTTGTGGGCGGCAGTCTCGGCGCGGCTGCGCTGAACGAAGTCGTGCCGCGCGCGCTCGCGCAGCTCGCAGCGGACGAACGTCCGCGCGTCGTCCATCAGGCCGGCGCGAAACACATCGACGCACTGCGGACGAACTACGCGGACGCGGGCCTCGCTGCCGGCGACGACGTGCAACTCGTCCCGTTCATCGACGACATGACGGCCGCGTATGCGAACGCCGATCTGGTGATCTGCCGGTCGGGCGCGATGACGGTCGCGGAGATCGCGGCAGTCGGCGTTGCCGCATTCTTCGTGCCGTTCCCGTACGCGGTCGACGATCATCAAACCACTAACGCAGCGTTCCTCGCCGGACCCGGCGCGGCGCTCGTCGTACAGCAGCGCGATCTGACGGCGGACAGTCTCGCCGCCTGGTTGCGCAGCCAGACCCGCGACAGTCTCGCGGCGATGGCGGAGCGTTCGCGCTCGCTCGCGAAACCGGATGCCACCGAACAGGTCGCGACGATCTGTGCGACCGTCGCCGGCGCGATCCCGAGCACGAGCCTGGAAGGACAGCAATGAAACACATCGTTAAACACATTCACTTCGTCGGGATCGGCGGCGCCGGGATGAGCGGCATCGCCGAAGTGCTCGTGAACCTCGGCTATCAGGTGAGCGGCTCGGACCTCACGCGCAACGCGGTGACCGACCGGCTTGCCGCACTCGGCGCGAAGATCGCGATCGGCCACGACGCCGCGAACATCGACGGCGCGAACGCGGTCGTCGTGTCGACGGCGGTACGCGGCGACAACCCCGAAGTGCTCGCCGCGCGGCATCGGCGGATTCCGATCGTGCCGCGTGCGGTGATGCTCGCGGAACTGATGCGCCTGAAGCAAGGCATCGCGATCGCCGGCACGCACGGCAAGACCACGACCACGTCGCTCGTCGCGAGCGTGCTTGCCGCAGGTGGGCTCGATCCGACCTTCGTGATCGGCGGCCGGTTGATCAGCGCGGGCGCGAATGCGCGGCTCGGCACCGGCGACTTCATCGTCGCGGAAGCGGATGAGTCGGACGCGTCGTTCCTGAATCTTTTCCCGGTGATCGAGGTCATTACCAACATCGACGCCGATCACATGGACACCTACGGCCACGACTTCGCGCGACTCAAGCAGGCGTTCATCGAGTTCACGCATCGTCTGCCGTTTTATGGCATCGCCGTGCTGTGCGTCGACGATCCGAACGTGAAGGAAATCCTGCCGTTCGTGTCGAAGCCGATCATCCGCTACGGCTTCGCGCCCGATGCGCAGGTGCGCGCGGTGAACGTCGTCGCACGCGACGGCAAGATGCACTTCACCGCGATGCGCGAGGACGCAGCGGCGATCGACATCGTGCTGAACCTGCCGGGGACGCACAACGTGCAGAACGCGCTCGCAGCAATCGCGATCGCGACCGAACTCGAAGTGAAGGATGCGGACATCCAGCGCGCGCTCGCCGATTTCAACGGCGTGGGCCGCCGGTTCCAGCGCTACGGCGAAGTGCCTGTCGCAGCGGACGATAAAACGCGCGGCACGTACACGCTGGTCGACGACTACGGACATCACCCGGTCGAAATGGCTGCGACAGTGGCAGCGGCGCGCGGCGCATTCCCCGACCGACGTCTCGTACTCGCGTTCCAGCCGCACCGTTACACGCGCACACGCGATTGCTTCGAGGATTTCGTCAAGGTGCTGTCGACGGTCGATGCACTCGTGTTGACCGAGGTCTATGCAGCAGGAGAAGCACCGATCATCGCCGCCGACGGCCGCGCGCTCGCGCGTGCGCTGCGCGTCGCGGGCAAGGTCGAACCGGTGTTCGTCGAAACGGTCGATGAAGTACAGGATGCGCTCGCCGCGGTGGTCCGCGACGGCGACGTGGTGATCACGATGGGAGCGGGTTCGATCGGCGGCGTGCCGGGTCGGCTCGCGCAAACGGAAGGTGTGAAATGAGCAGTGTCGATCCGAAGCAATTCGGCAAGGTCGCGGTGCTGCTCGGCGGTGTGTCCGCCGAGCGCGAAGTGTCGCTCAACTCGGGCCGTCTCGTGCTGCAGGGATTGCGCGGCGCGGGCATCGACGCGCATCCGTTCGATCCCGCCGAGCGTCCGCTCGCGGCGTTGAAGGAAGAAGGTTTTGTGCGCGCGTTCAACGCGCTGCACGGCGGCTACGGCGAGAACGGCCAGATCCAGGGCGCACTCGATTTCTATGGCATCCGTTATACGGGCAGCGGCGTGCTCGGCTCGGCGCTCGGGCTCGACAAGTTCCGCACGAAGCTCGTGTGGCAGCAGCTGGGCATTCCGACGCCGCCGTTCGAAACGGTCATGCGCGGCGACGACTACGCGGCGCGCGCAACGGAGATCGTCGCGAAGCTCGGACTGCCGCTGTTCGTGAAGCCGGCGAGCGAAGGATCGAGCGTCGCGGTGATCAAGGTGAAGAGCGCGGATGCGCTGCCGGCAGCGCTCGCCGAAGCGGCGAAGTACGACCGCATCGTGCTGGCGGAAAAGAGCATCGAAGGCGGCGGCGAGTACACCGCGTGCGTCGCGGGCGATCTCGATCTGCCGCTGATCCGGATCGTGCCGGCCGGCGAGTTCTACGACTACGACGCGAAGTACATCGTCGATACGACGCAGTACCTGATTCCGTGCGGCGTGACGCCGGAAGCGGAAGCGCGTCTGAAAATTCTGGCGCGCCGCGCGTTTGACGTACTGGGCTGTACCGATTGGGGACGCGCCGATTTCATGCTGGACGCAGACGGCAACCCGTATTTCCTCGAAGTGAACACGGCGCCGGGCATGACCGATCACTCGCTGCCGCCGAAAGCGGCGCGCGCGGTCGGCATTAGCTACCAGGATCTCGTCGTGAACGTGTTGTCGCTGACGCTGAAGGATTGAACGAAACACCATGTGGAACAACGTTCGCCAGCTCAATTTCGCCGCCAACGCGCTGCACGCGTTGCTGGCGCTCGTGCTGCTGGCGGCGGGCGGGTACTGGGCGATCCAGCGGCCGAATTTCGCGCTGCGCGAGATCCGTATCGACGGCGACGTCGAACACATCAATTCGCCGACGGTGCGTGCGGGTGTGGTCGGTCGGTTGAAGGGCAACTTCTTCACCGTCGATCTCGATGTCGCGCGGCAGGCTTTCGAGCAGATGCCATGGGTGCGCCACGCGAGCGTGCGGCGCGTCTGGCCGAACGCGCTGGCTGTCACGCTCGAAGAGTACAAACCGCTGGGAACGTGGGGCAGCGATCAACTGGTCAGTGTGGACGGCGAACTGTTCACTGCGAACCAGGGCGAACTGGAAGACGAACTGCCCGCGTTCGATGGCCCGGACGGCACGGCGAAAGAAGTGGTGGCGCGCTATCGCGACTTCACGAAGTGGTTTGCGCCGCTCGGTGCGACGCCCGACGAAGTGACGCTGTCGCCGCGCTATGCATGGACCGTCAAGCTGTCGAACGGCACGCAGGTGGAGCTTGGGCGCGAACGCAATCAGGACACGCTGTTCGATCGCTCGCGCCGGCTGACGGCGGCGTGGTCGGCGGTGACGCAACGGTGGGGGAAGGATATCGAGTATGCGGACTTGCGCTATCCGAACGGTTTCGCGATTCGTGCGGCAGGCATGCGCTTTCTCAGCGAACCCGACAAGGGCAAGAAGTAATGAGTGCATCGAACCTGACGCTTCGCATCGGATCCTCGACGGGAGCGATCCCGCAAGGAGGCTTCCCGCGAGGCGGAAAACCTGGTGCGGCCCGACGTTTCACAGGACATCACACGCAATGAGCACGCTATGAGTAAAGACTATAAAGATCTGCTGGTCGCCCTCGACATCGGGACCGCGAAGGTCGTGGCCATCGTTGCCGAGTTGAAGGGCGAAGGTCACTACGAGGTGATCGGGCTCGGCCAGAGCGAATCGAAGGGGCTCAAAAAAGGCGTCGTGGTGAACATCGAGGCCACGGTGCAGTCTATTCAGCGTGCGCTCGAAGAAGCGGAGCTGATGGCCGACTGCAAGATCACGAACGTGTTCACCGGGATCGCGGGCAGCCACATCCGCAGCTTCAACTCGAGCGGCATGGTCGCGATCAAGGAGAAGGAAGTCACGCAGGCGGATGTCGCGCGCGTGATCGAAACGGCGAAGGCGATCAACATCCCGACCGATCAGCAGGTGCTGCACATCCTCACGCAGGAATTCATCATCGACGGGCAGGAAGACGTGCGCGAACCGATCGGGATGAGCGGCATCCGGCTTGAAGTGAAGGTGCACATCGTGACGGGTGCGGTCAGCGCGGCGCAGAACATCGTGAAGTGCGTGCGCCGTTGCGGACTCGAAGTGAACGATCTGATCCTGCAGCCGCTTGCGTCGTCGCTGGCGGTGCTGACGGAAGACGAGAAGGAACTGGGCGTGGTGCTGGTCGACATCGGCGGCGGTACGACCGACATCGCGATTTTCAGCGAAGGCGCGATCCGTCACACGGCGGTGATTCCGATCGCCGGCGATCAGATCACGAGCGACATCGCGATGGCGCTGCGCACGCCGACGCCGGACGCCGAAGACATCAAGGTGAGCTACGGCATCGCGAAGCAGGCGCTCGCGGATCCGGACGAAATGATCGAAGTGCCGGGGCTTGGCGAGCGCGGTCCGCGCACGCTGTCGCGCCAGGCGCTCGCGGCGGTCGTCGAGCCGCGTGTCGAAGAACTGTTTTCGCTCGTGCAGCAGGTCGTCCGCGAGTCGGGTTACGAAGAATTGCTGAGCTCGGGCGTCGTGCTGACGGGCGGCGCGGCGATGATGCCGGGCATGGTCGAGCTAGGCGAGGACATTTTCCTGAAACCGGTGCGCATCGGCGTGCCGGAATATGCGGGCGGTCTCGCAGATGTGGTGCGCAATCCGCGCTATTCGACGGCGATGGGGCTGCTCGTCGAAGGGCGCGCGCAGCGGATGCGCGGTCGCAAGGTTGCAGTGCAGTCGGGGTCGATGGGACAGGTCTTCACGCGGATGAAGGACTGGTTCCTCGGCAACTTCTAGGCACGACAGATTTACGAATACGCGCTGGTGCCGGCGGCCGGCGCGCGACAGGAGGTTGCCCGATCTCCTGCCGGATAACGGCCGAGTGTGGGTACATTTTTTCTTGACGGAGGCAACATGGAATTCCAGATGCTGGAAACGGAAACCAACGGCACCATCATCAAGGTGGTGGGTGTCGGTGGTGCTGGCGGCAATGCCGTTCAGCACATGATCAACAAGGGCGTGCAGGGCGTCGACTTCATCGTGATGAACACGGACGCGCAAGCGCTGTCGCGTTCGCGCGCGACGGCGGTGATCCAGCTCGGTAACACGGGTCTGGGTGCAGGTGCGAAGCCTGAAATGGGCCGTTCGGCTGCGGAAGAAGCGCGCGAGCGCATCTCGGACGCACTGCGCGGCGCGCACATGGTGTTCATCACCGCGGGCATGGGTGGCGGCACGGGGACGGGCGCGGCACCGGTCGTTGCGCAGATCGCGAAAGAGATGGGGATTCTGACGGTCGGCGTGGTCAGCAAGCCGTTCGAATTCGAAGGCGGCAAGCGGATGCGCGTCGCCGAAGCAGGTTCGCAGCAACTGGAGGATCACGTCGACTCGCTGATCGTCGTTCTGAACGACAAGCTGTTCGAGGTGATGGGCGATGACGCCGAGATGGACAAGTGCTTCCAGTGCGCAGACGACGTTCTGAACAACGCAGTTGCCGGCATCGCTGAAATCATCAACGTCGACGGTCTGGTGAACGTCGACTTTGAAGACGTGAAGACGGTGATGGGCGAGCAGGGCAAGGCGATGATGGGCACGGCGACGGTAGCCGGTGTCGATCGCGCGCGCCTCGCGGCGGAACAGGCCGTGGCGAGCCCGCTGCTGGAAGGGGTCGATCTGTCGGGCGCGCGTGGCGTGCTGGTCAACATCACGTCGAGCCGTTCGCTGCGTCTGTCGGAAACGCGCGAAGTGATGAACACCATCAAGAGCTATGCTGCGGAAGATGCGACGGTGATCTTCGGTGCGGTGTACGACGACGCGATGGGCGACGCACTGCGCGTGACGGTGGTTGCAACGGGCCTTGGCCGGGCGGCGAAGAAGCAGCAGTCCGCACCGATGACGCTGCTGCGCACCGGCACGGACAACCAGCCGATCGGCACGATGCAGCACGCGTACACGCCGCAGCAAGCGGGTACGGCGGACTACGGCGCGCTGGATACGCCGGCTGTGTGGCGCACGTCGCGCGATACCGCGGCATCGCATGTGCAGGCGCTGCAGGAAAAGGGCGTCGACACGTACGATATCCCGGCGTTCCTGCGCAAGCAGGCTGACTGACACGCACGGGCAGGCCTTCGCCGCGGCGCGGCTGCATGATTGCAGCGCCGCTCGCGAATGCACGGGCGTGACGGATGGAACGGCACAGGTAGAGCCGCGCTTCTTCAGGCGCGCGGCAGGGGCAACTGCCCTCCGCGATTTACGAAGCGGATCGGGCGACTGTCGCTGCAACGCGTTTCCATGACGTCACGAAAACGTGCGGGCAGGCTGTGCATCGATGTGAAGGACCGAGCATGATTAAAACTGGCGACAAGCTGCCCGACGCGACGCTCTTCGAATTTGTCGAAGACGACCGCGCGGGTTGCACGATCGGACCGAACAGCTTCGACGTGCGCGAGCAGACGGCGGGAAAGCGCGTGGTGATCTTCGGATTGCCGGGCGCATTCACGCCGACCTGTTCGGCGAAGCACGTACCGGGTTACGTCGAACACGACGCGCAGTTGCGCGCTGCCGGTGTCGACGAGATCTGGTGCGTCTCCGTCAACGATGCTTTCGTCATGGGCGCGTGGGGACGCGATCAGCACACCTCGGGCAAGGTGCGCATGATGGCGGACGGCAGTGCGTTGTTCACGCGGGCGCTTGGTCTGGAGCAGGATTTGTCGGCACGCGGCATGGGGATCCGTTCCCAGCGCTACGCGATGGTGGTCGACGACGGCGTGGTCAAGACGCTGCACGTCGAGGCACCCGGCAAGTTCGAAGTCAGCGATGCGCGGAGTATGCTCGCGACGTTGAGCTAGACGCAGCGGCGTCCGCCCGCCCTTCGTTGTACGAGGGCAACGGCGAGATGACGTCGTTGTGACAGGCCGTTACGCGGGCCGATGACCGGAAACGCCTCCGTTCCGGACATCGGCCCGTCCCGCTTTCTCCCCGGCTGGCCACGGGGTAACTGCACGAAACAGATTGATACGTTCCGGCTAAAACGGGTTTAGAGCGGATGGAGTATAATCTCGGCTATGAAATAAAAAGTCCCGATTGGGATTTTCAATCGAGTAGAAAACCATCATGTTGAAGCAGCGCACAATCAAATCGATCGTGAAGACGGTCGGCATCGGCGTGCACTCGGGCCGCAAGGTCGAGTTGACGCTCCGGCCGGCCGGTCCCGACACCGGTATCGTGTTCACGCGAGTGGACTTGCCGACTCCGGTGGAAATTCCTGCGGCCACGACGGCGATCGGCGACACGCGCCTTGCCTCCGTGCTGCAGAAGGATGGCGTGCGTGTTTCCACCATCGAGCATTTGATGTCGGCCTGCGCGGGTCTCGGCATCGACAACATGTACGTCGACGTGACCGCGGAAGAAATCCCGATCATGGACGGCAGTGCCGCGACGTTTGTGTTCCTGATCCAGTCGGTGGGCGTCGAGGAACAGAACGCGGCGAAGAAATTCATCAAGGTCACGAAACCGGTCGAAATCCGCGACGGCGACAAGTTTGCGCGCCTCGACCCGTTCTTCGGCTTCAAGCTGAAGTTCACGATCGATTTCCGTCACCCGGCCGTCGACAAGACCGGCCAGGCGCTGGAAGTGGACTTCGCGAATACTTCCTACGTGCGCGAGATCGCGCGGGCACGCACGTTCGGCTACGCGCATGAAGTGGAAATGCTGCGCGAACTGGGTCTTGCGCGTGGTGCCAGCATGGACAACGCGATCGCACTCGACGAATACCGCATCCTGAACAACGACGGCCTGCGTTACGACGACGAGTTCGTGAAGCACAAGATGCTCGATGCGATCGGCGATCTGTATGTGGTCGGTCATCCGCTGCTGGCGTCGTACACCGCGTACAAGTCGGGTCACGGGCTGAACAACGCGCTGCTGCGCGAACTGCTCGCCCACGAAGATGCGTACGAAGTCGTCACCTTCGAAGACCTGCAGCAAGCCCCGCGCGGCTTCGGGTTCGACGCGCAAACCGCGTTTGCGTGACGCGTTTGCGTAAGTTACTTCGCTGAATGAAAAAGGGCCGGAGATTCTCCGGCCCTTTTCGTTTTAGCCCTGCTTTCTCAGGTGTCGTTTCGCCATTCTCGCTAGCGCTTCTTGCAACGGCGACGCTTCCAGCGACTCGCTAAGCGCCTGCAGCGCGGCCGCGCCCACATCGGTCATCAGCGCCTGCTTCGGCGGCGCGGATTCCTTCACCGACTGCGGACGTACGCGGATCTTCAGCGCATTCACCGCCCAGCCTCGCTGCTGCAAGTCGGCGAGCAGACGGGGTTCGAGATGCCGCAATCGAGCGGCGAGCGCGTTGTGCGCAGCAAAGAGCGCGAGCACGCCGTCCTTGATGAATCCGGGTTCGACGCTCGTCGCGAGGTAGTCGGGCAACATCGTTTTCAGATCGCGTTCCAGCGCGGCAATCTGCTCGACGCCCGCGCGTAGCGCTGCAAACGCGTCGGTGCGGCCGAGCAGCTCCGACACCGGCTGTGGCCGGCGGGGATTGAACGGTCTTGAAAACGAAGTGAAACGGCTCATGTGCGATGGTGTGGGCACGCTGGCGCGTCGAGCGCGGCGGGTCTGCAGGGTTTGCAAATTGTACCGCGTGTCCGGGTGATGGCCGGCCGCCTTTCGCGCCTGTGGAGCACGCCGGCGCGGCCGGTGGATGGCGTCGCACGGTCTCGTCGCTGACACAGGCGCTGGCGGGGGCGCGTGCTAAAATCCCCGATTCGAATTCACTCTTGGACTAAGTCGCCGGGGCCCCACCGACATTGGGCGCGCAGCGCGCGAACACCACGCCTGACGCCTCGCCGAAGCCGCGACGCAGATACCGACCCGATGACCACCGGTTTTCTCCAGAAGATTTTTGGCAGCCGCAACCAGCGGCTCGTCAAGCAATACCAAAGGGCCGTCATAGCGATCAATGCGCTCGAGCCGCAGATCGAGCAATTGACGGACGACCAGTTGCGCGCCAAAACGGGTGAATTCCGCCAGCGCGTCGCGAGCGGCGAATCGCTCGACAAGCTGCTGCCCGAAGCGTTCGCCGTGTGTCGCGAAGCGAGCAAGCGCGTGCTGAAGATGCGCCACTTTGACGTCCAGCTGATCGGCGGGATGGTGCTGCATTACGGCAAGATCGCCGAAATGCGTACCGGCGAAGGCAAGACGCTCGTCGCGACGCTCGCTGCGTATCTGAACGCACTGTCGGGCCGTGGCGTGCACGTCGTGACGGTGAACGACTATCTCGCGCAGCGCGACGCCGAATGGATGGCGCGGCTGTACAACTTCCTCGGGCTGTCGGTCGGCATCAACCTGTCGCAGATGGACCACGGCATGAAGCAGGAAGCGTACGCCGCGGACATCACGTACGGGACCAACAACGAATTCGGCTTCGACTACCTGCGCGACAACATGGTCTACGAGACCGACTCGCGGGTGCAGCGCGTGCTGAATTTCGCGATCGTCGACGAAGTGGACTCGATCCTGATCGACGAAGCGCGTACGCCGCTGATCATCTCCGGCCAGGCTGAAGATCACACGGAGCTGTACGTCCGGATGAACGCATTGCCGCCGCTGCTGGAACGGCAGATCGGCGAAGAGAAGGCCGACGGCACCGGTGTCGAGAAGCCGGGCGACTACACGCTCGACGAAAAAGCGCGTCAGGTGTTCCTCACCGAATCGGGCCACGAGAAGGCCGAGCGGCTGCTCGCCGAGTGGGGGCTGATCGGCGAAGGCGAAAGCCTGTACGCGGCGCAGAACATCACGCTGATGCACCACGTGTACGCCGCATTGCGCGCGCATACGCTGTTCTATATCGATCAGCACTACGTCGTGCAGAACGGCGAAGTCGTGATCGTCGACGAGTTCACCGGCCGGCTGATGTCCGGTCGCCGCTGGTCGGACGGTCTGCATCAGGCGGTCGAGGCGAAGGAACACGTGAAGATCCAGAGCGAGAACCAGACGCTCGCATCGATCACGTTCCAGAACTACTTCCGCATGTACGCGAAGCTGTCCGGCATGACTGGTACGGCCGACACCGAAGCATACGAATTCAACGAGATCTATGGTCTCGAAACGGTTGTGATCCCGACCAACCGTCCGCCGAAGCGGATCGACAAGCAGGATCAGATCTACAAGACCGCGAAGGAGCGCTACGACGCAGTGATCCGCGACATCCGCGATTGCTACGAGCGTGGTCAGCCGGTGCTGGTCGGCACGACGTCGATCGAAAACTCCGAACTGCTGTCGAACCTGCTGAACAAGGCCGGCCTGCCGCACGAAGTGCTGAACGCGAAGCAGCACGCGCGCGAAGCGGAGATCGTCGCGGAAGCGGGCCGTCCGCAGCGCGTGACGATCGCGACCAACATGGCCGGTCGCGGTACCGACATCGTGCTGGGCGGCAACGCCGAGAAACAGGCAACCTTCCTCGAAGCCGACGAGTCGCTTTCCGACGATGAAAAGCAACGCCGCATCCAGCAGCTGCATGACGAATGGCAGGCGCTGCACGATCAGGTGAAGGCCGCGGGCGGTCTGCACATCATCGGCACCGAGCGTCACGAGTCGCGCCGGATCGACAACCAGTTGCGCGGCCGTGCGGGCCGTCAGGGCGATCCGGGTTCGTCGCGCTTTTATCTGTCGCTGGAAGATTCGCTGCTGCGTATCTTCGCCGGCGACCGTGTGCGCTCGATCATGGACCGTCTGCGGATGCCCGAAGGCGAGGCGATCGAAGCGGGTATCGTCACGCGCTCGATCGAATCGGCGCAGCGCAAGGTGGAAGCGCGCAACTTCGACGTCCGCAAGCAGCTGCTCGAATACGACGACGTGTCGAACGATCAGCGCAAGGTGATCTACCAGCAGCGCAACGAACTGCTCGAAGCGCACGACATCACCGAAACGATCGGCGCGATGCGCCACGGTGTGGTCGCCGATATCGTTCATCAGTTCGTGCCGGTCGGCAGCATCGAAGAGCAATGGGATGTGCCGGAGCTGGAAGAAGCGCTGCGTAAAGACTGGCAGCTCGATCTCGCGATTCAGGAGATGATCAACGAGTCGCAGTCGATCAGCGTGGAAGACATTCTCGAAGCCGTGACCGGCGCCGCCGACGAAGCGTACGAAGCGAAGGTCGAACTGGCAGGCCGCGAGCAGTTCAGCGCATTCGAACGCTCGATCATGCTGCAGACGCTCGATCGCAGCTGGCGCGAACACCTTGCCGCGCTCGATCACCTGCGTCAGGGTATCCATCTGCGCGGCTACGCGCAGCAGAACCCGAAGCAGGAGTACAAGCGCGAAGCGTTCGAACTGTTCGCCGCGATGCTCGACTCTGTGAAGCTCGAGGTCACGCGTTTCGTGATGAACGTGCAGATCGGATCGCCGGAGCAACTCGAACAGGCCACCGAGCAGATCGAGGAAGACGGCAACCTCCTCGATCACGTGGAGTTCCGTCACGCCGAATTCGCAGAAGCGGGCGCAGCGGTTGCCGCACCGGTCGCGGTGGACGCGGCCGCGACGATGATCGGCAGCGCGATGAGCCACGGCGGCACGGGCGAAGCGATGCCGGCCGGCAGCGTGCCGAAGGTCGGGCGCAACGATCCCTGCCCGTGCGGCAGCGGCAAGAAATACAAGCAGTGTCACGGCAAGATCGCATAATGTCGGCGGCGCGCACGCTGTAGTGCGCACTGCTTTCGTTTTGCACTGGCCGTCGACGACGACGGCTCGTTGATTTCGCGGTGAGCCGGCCATCTGCCGGCCCATCGGTTCCATTCCCTCATGCCGGCTTCCTGCCGGCATTTTCCGCTACGACAGGTCGCGACCATGGCTGTCAACTTCCCCTCGATCGATCCCGCTCAACTGCATCCCATCGCCGGCGTTACGCTCGGCTGGGCAGAGGCGAACATCCGCAAGCCGAACCGCAAGGACGTGCTCGTCATTTCCGTCGACGAAGGCGCGACGGTCGCGGGCGTGTTCACGTCGAACCGTTTCTGCGCGGCGCCCGTCACGGTGTGCCGCGAGCATCTCGAACGCGTGCGTGCGGGTGGTCCCGCGATCCGTGCGCTGGTCATCAACACGGGGAATGCGAACGCGGGCACCGGCGAGCCGGGCCTCGCCCATGCGCGCGCGACCTGCGACGCACTCGCGCAGCTCGCGGGCATCGAACCGCAACAGGTGCTGCCGTTCTCGACCGGCGTGATTCTCGAACCGCTGCCGGTCGATCGTCTGAAGGCAGGCCTGCCGGCTGCGCTCGCGAATCGCGCGGCGGCTCACTGGCACGACGCGGCACAGTCGATCATGACCACCGACACGCTGCCGAAAGCGGCGTCACGCCAGGTGACGATCGACGGTCACACGGTCACGCTGACCGGCATCAGCAAGGGTGCCGGCATGATCAAGCCGAACATGGCGACGATGCTCGGCTTCCTCGCGTTCGATGCCGCGGTCGCACAACCGGTGCTCGACGCGCTCGTCAAGCACGTCGCGGATCGCTCGTTCAACTGCATCACGATCGACGGCGATACGTCGACGAACGACTCGTTCATCCTGATCGCGTCGGGCAAATCGACCCTGCCGGCGATCACGTCGACCGACTCGCCCGCGTACGCTGCATTGCGCGACGCGGTGACCGACGTCGCGCAGACGCTCGCGCAACTGATCGTGCGCGACGGCGAAGGCGCGACGAAATTCATGACCGTGCAGGTGGAAGGCGGCCGCGACGTCGCCGAATGCCGGCAGATTGCCTATGCGATCGGCCATTCGCCGCTCGTGAAGACAGCGTTTTATGCGTCGGACCCGAATCTCGGCCGTATCCTGGCTGCGATCGGCTACGCGGGGGTGAACGATCTCGACGTTGGCAGGATCGATCTGTACCTCGACGACGTACTGGTTGCAAAAGCGGGCGGCCGTAATCCGGACTACCGCGAAGAAGACGGACAGCGCGTAATGAAGAAAAGCGAAATCGCGATTCGCGTGCTGCTCGGTCGAGGCGATGCGCAAGCCACGATCTGGACTTGCGATCTGTCCCACGAATACGTGAGCATCAATGCCGACTATCGCTCCTGATCCGCATTTCTTCCCTTATGGATAAGCTCGAACAATTTTTGACCCGCGCCGAGGCGTTGCTCGGCCGTCTGGAGGCGGTGCTGCCGCCCTCGGCACCCGATATCGACTGGAACTCGGCCGTCGCATTTCGCTGGCGCACGCGCCAGGGACGCGGCTATCTGCAGCCCGTGCCGGCCATCTCGACGATCACGCTCGACGACCTGCAGAACATCGAACGGCAGAAGTCGCTGATCGAGCAGAACACGCGCCAGTTCGTCCGCAGCCAGCCTGCGAACAACGTGCTGCTGACAGGCGCGCGCGGCACTGGCAAGTCGTCGCTGATCAAGGCCTGCCTGAACGCGTACGCAAGCGAAGGCCTGCGTCTGATCGAAGTCGACAAGGACGATCTGCACGATCTCGGCGATATCGTCGATCTGATCTCCGCGCGTCCCGAGCGCTTCGTCGTGTTCTGCGACGACCTGTCGTTCGAAGACGGCGAGTCGGGCTACAAGGCGCTGAAGGTCGCGCTCGACGGCTCGATCGCTGCGCAGTCCGACAACGTGCTGATCTACGCGACGTCGAACCGCCGCCATCTGCTGCCCGAGTACATGAGCGACAACGAGACGTACAAGCACACGTCCGATGGCGAGATTCATCCGGGCGAGGTGGTCGAGGAAAAGATCTCGCTGTCCGAGCGCTTCGGCCTGTGGGTGAGTTTCTATCCGTTCAAGCAGGACGACTACCTGTCGATCGTGGGGCACTGGCTGCGCCATTTCGGCTGCGACGACGCGGGCGTCGAAGCGGCGCGCGGCGATGCGCTGGTGTGGGCGCTCGAACGCGGATCTCGCTCGGGGCGCGTTGCGTGGCAGTTTGCACGCGACTGGTCCGGTCGTCGGACTGCCGCATGACAGCCGCGACCTCGCCGTCCGGTACGCGGCCCGTCACGGAAGTGGCGGTCGGCGTGCTGGTGCAACCCGACGGTCGCTATCTGCTCGCGCAGCGGCCGGCCGGCAAACCCTACGAAGGCTACTGGGAATTTCCGGGCGGCAAGCTCGAGCCGGGCGAGAGCGTCGAAGCGGCGCTCGCGCGCGAACTGCACGAAGAGCTGGGCATCGACGTCAAGGCGAGCCATCGCTGGCGCACGCTCGAGCATGACTACCCGCATGCATACGTGCGGCTGTACTTCTGCAAGATCACCGAGTGGGATGGCGAGCCGCATGGCCGTGAGGGCCAGGCGTTCGTGTGGCAGACGCTACCCGCCGACGTCGAGCCTTTGCTGCCCGCGACGATTCCGGTGTTGGAGTGGCTCGCGGCGGAATAAGCGGGCGTGGGACGCCGTTCAGGTTGTGGCTAATGCGGGAGTTCGCCGCCAGGCGCATCGTCTGACGGCGGTTCCTCGTCGGTGCCGCCGATCTTGTATTTCTCGGCGGCCCAGGCGCCGAGGTCGATCTGCTTGCAGCGCTCGGAACAGAACGGGCGAAAGCGGTTCTCAGAGGTCCAGCGGACATCTTTTGCGCAAGTGGGGCATTTGACGACGGTAGGCATTCGGTCGGGCAGGACAGACTGAAACGGAACGGATAACGTAGATGCGGGCGTTTGGCCCGGCTTTAAAGGTGCGGCTTGTGGACGGTGCTGGCGCTTACTGCCCGCGTTACAGGCTGCACAACGTCAGCTGGAACGGCACGTCGACATCCACCGCGCGCGGCCGCAGGTCGCCGTCCTGCACGGTGAAGCGCACCCACAGCATGTACTTGTTCGCGCTCGCTTCCGGGATCACCCGCAACTCGGGCGCAACGCGCACCTGCATCAGCTGATACGAGCGGCCCGACAGCATCTGCTGGTAGCTTCCCTGCATCGCCATCACCTTCGACGCCTGACCCGATTCGCGCGCGAGACGCAGCACGATCGTCGCGGCATCGCGCAACGGCAGCAGCGGCATCACCCATTTTGCGATGTCATGACGGCGCTGATCGGGCTGGGTCTGTTGCCACGCGTAGTAGGACGGCAGATCGAACTTGCAGGTGCCGCCCGGAATGATCGCGCGGCTGCGGATGCTCGCGAGCCATTCGTTGTCTGCAAGATGCTGGCCAGTCTTGCCCTGCATCTGCGACAGACCCGTCAGCGTCTGCTCAATTTCCCCGAGCACGGCTTCGAGCGCATTCTGCTCGATGCCCGGATTGCCGCGAAACGGCGCGAGCGTTTGACGCTGCCGTTCCAGTTCCTTCATGAGATCCGATTTGAGATCGGCGCGACCCGCGACTTCGGCGATTTCGAACAGCGTGGTCAGCGCGACGTGATGTTCCCTGGCGTCTTCCTGGGTCAGGAAAAACGTGAAGCGCTCGAACAGGTCTTCGAGGCGCAGCAGCGTCCGGATTCGCTCGTTGAACGGATACTCGTAAAGGATCAAGCGGGCTCGCCTCGGGCGTGGTCGGTGACAGGTTCGTGCGGGACATTCTAATGCCGTGAGACTACCCCCGCAATCACACACTTTTCGTACATGTTCGCACTGTCTGTTCAGTCTGCGATTACACGGTCCGAGTTCCCGAGAAAGCGTCTCGCGACGTGCGCTAACGTGCGGTATCTCTTAGTTTTGCGTGGCGAGCGACAGATAGCGGCGATGCAGCGCGTCGACGTCGGCGCGTAGTGCATCGAGTGACGCGTCTTCGTTGACGACCGTGTCGTCCGCGGCGGCGAGGCGCTGCTCGCGTGTTGCCTGGCGCTCGATGATCGCCTGCACCTGTTCGCGCGTGAATCCGTTACGGCGCATGACGCGCGCGATCTGCGTATCGACGCTGCAGTCGACCACCAGCACACGATCCACACGCATCTTCCAGCTACCCGATTCGACGAGCAGCGGCACGACGACGATCACATACGGACCGGACGCAGCGTGCCGTTCGCGGTCGGTTTCCGCACGGATCAGCGGATGCGTGATTGCTTCGAGCTGTTGGCGCGCGGTGTCGTCGCTGAAAATCAGTGCGCGCATCCGGGCCCGGTCGAGCGAGCCGTCGGCGGCGACGTACGACGGTCCGAACGTCTGTGCGATCAGCGGCATCGCCGCACCGAGCGGTGCGGTGATGCGATGCGCGATCACGTCGGTATCGACAATCGTGACGCCGAGCTTGCCGAACAGATCCGCGACCGTCGATTTGCCGCTACCGATGCCGCCCGTCAGTCCCACCGCGAACATGGTCAGCCTCCGAGTGCGAGATACAGCGGCGTGCCGACGAACAGCGTCACCGCGCCGCCGGCTGCGAGAAACGGCCCGAACGGCAGCGGCTCTTCGAAGCGCATGCGACCGCGCCACGTCGCCGCGAGCCCGACGACCGCGCCCGCCACCGCGGCGATCAGCACGATCTGCGGCAGCGCAGCCCAACCGAGCCACGCACCCAGCGCCGCGAGCAGCTTGAAGTCACCGTAACCCATACCCTCGATGCCGCGCACCAGCTTGAAGATCCAGTGTACGCACCAGAGCGTCAGATACCCGGCAATCGCACCGAGCACCGCGTCGTGCAGGCTCGTGAACAGCCCGTCGAAGTTGACGATCAATCCGGCCCACAGCAGCGGGAGCGTGATCGAGTCCGGCAGCAGGTGCGTATCGATATCGATCGCACTGGTGGCGAGCAGCGTCGCGCACAGACCGAACGCCGCGAGCGCCATCAACGAGGGGCCGAACGAGACGAGTGCCGCGACCGCGCAGGCCGCGCTCGCGAGTTCGAGCAGCGGATAACGGAAGCTCACGCGCGTGCCGCATGCGGAGCAACGCCCGCGCAGCAATAGATAACTCAGTACCGGAATGTTTTCCCACGCACGCAGCGTGTGGCCGCACTGCGTGCAGGCGCTGCGCGGCAGCCACAGGTTGTAGCGGGGCGGCAGGCCATCGTCGGCAGGTTGCTCGCCGGTCGCATCGCCGACTTCGTCGCGCCATGCTCGCTCCAGCATGATCGGCAGACGATGGACGACCACGCTCAGAAAGCTCCCGATGACCAGCCCGAGCACGATCGCAAACGCGATCTGGACGCCGGGCGGCAGCAGGCCGAACGTCATGCCGACGTCTGCGGAGAAGCGGCCGAGCGGGCCGCTGAACGGGGATTCGGTCACGAACGGAGAGTGCGCGGGTATAGGGGAAACGTAGGGGAAACGGTGGATTCGGCTGCGATGCTACACCACGTTGCCGAGTTGGATGATAGGAAGATACATCGCAATCACGAGGCCTCCGACCAGTACGCCGAGGACGACGATCACGAGCGGTTCGCACAGGCTTGCGAGGGCGCCGATCTTCTCGTCGACCTGACGATCGCCGAGGGCGGCGACGTCGAGCAGCATCGTGTCGAGCGCGCCCGATTCCTCTGCCACCGCGACCGGCTGTACGACCTCCTGCGGAAAGCAGCCGGCGTCCCGCATCGCAGCGGCGAGTCGCTCGCCGCGCCGTAGCCGCGACGCGATGCCGGCGCTTGCGTGGTCGAAGTACGCGTTGCCGGTTGCGTGAGTGAGCGAAGCGAATGCGTCGGCGAGCGGTGTGCCTGCCGATAGCAGCGTGCCGAGTGCGCGTGCCCACCGGGCCGCGCACAGCGTACGCAGCAGTGGACCGAACAGCGGCATGCGCAGCGACAGTTGCGCGAAGCGGATGCGTGCTGCGGGCGAGCGCCGCAGCAGCCGGCCGAACATGACGCCGGCTACACAGATCGTGGCTGCGACGGGGCCGCTCCAGCGCGCAGCCGCAGCGGACAACGCGAGCACGATCTGGGTCGGCACGGGGAGCTTCGCACCGAAGCTGTCGAAGATCTGTGCGAACGTCGGCACGACCCAGACGAGGAGCGCTGCCGTGATCGCCACGGCGAGCAACAGGATTGCCGCCGGATACGTGAGCGCGGCGCGTACCTTCGCGCGCTGTGCGGAGGCGCGTTCGCGGTCGTCAGCGATGCGCGCGAGGATCGACGGCAGCGCGCCTGCTGTTTCCCCGACCGCGACTAGCTGACAGAACAACGCGCCGAACTGCGCGGGGTGTCGTTGCAGTGCCGACGAGAAATCGCGGCCGGTCGTGATGTCGCGTGCGAGTGCCGCGACGATGCGCGGCATTCCGTGTGGGCCGGGTGCCTGGCTGAGCAGGTCGAGTGAGGGGGCGAGCGGCAGGCCGGCGCGTAGCAGACTTGCTAGCTGACGGGTGAACAGCGTCACGTCGGCGGCATTCGCTTTTGGCTTCGGTGCGGGGCGGCGTGCGGCGAACTCGACCGCGAAGAGGCCGTCGCGTCGCAATGCTGCACGGGCAGTGGCGGTGTCGGGTGCGATGACTGTGCCTTTGCGCGGCGCACCGTTGGTGTCGAACGCGTGCCAGACGAAGCGCCATTCGTGAGTCTCGGAGCGATCGGTTTCGGCTGAGGTTGCGGTTGCGGCGTAGTTCATCGGGTCTCCGTCGCGCTCAGTGCTTCGGCGAGGCTGGTCGTGCCGTCGCGCACGCGGGCGAGCGCGGCATCGCGCAGCGTACCGACCCGTTCGCGCTGCGCGAGCGCCGAGATCGCGGTGCTGTCCGCGCGCGCGACGATCAGCGAGCGCATCGACTCGGTTACCGGCATGACCTGATGGATGCCGACGCGTCCGCGATAGCCGATGCCGTGACACGACGCGCAGCCGACTGCGGCATACGGATGCCAGCCATCGAGATCCATCGCTTCGAAGCCGGCGGCATGCAACGCTGTCGGCGATTCCGGCGCGGGCACACGGCACGACGGACAGAGTCGCCGCACGAGACGCTGCGCGGTGACGAGTCGCAACGCGGCGGCGAGGTTGTAGGACTCGACGCCGATGTCGATCAATCGTGCGACGGCCGCGGGCGCGTCGTTGGTGTGCAGCGTGGAGAGCACGAGGTGGCCGGTTTGCGCGGCCTTCACGGCGACGTCGGCGGTTTCTTCGTCGCGGATTTCGCCGACCATGATGACGTCCGGGTCCTGACGCAGGAATGCGCGCAACGCGACCGCGAACGTCAGGCCAGCTTTCTCGCGCACGCCGACCTGGTTGATGCCGGCCAGCTGGATTTCAGCCGGGTCTTCGACCGAGCACAGATTGCGCGACTCGACGTTCAGCATCTGCAGGAAGCAATACAGCGACAGCGTCTTGCCGCTGCCGGTCGGACCCGTGACGAGTACGAGGCCGTGCGGTGCACGGATCGCGGCGTCGAGCGTATCGCGCTGCTGCGGATCGAGCCCGAGCGCATCGAGCGTGAGCTGCTCGGGCAATGCTTCGAGCCGTCGCAGCACGAGCTTTTCGCCGAACAGCGTCGGCAGCGAATTGACGCGGTAATCCTCGAAGACATTCTTCGTGACGGCAAGACGCAGCCGGCCGTCCTGCGGCACGCGCCGCTCGGCGATGTCCATTCGCGCAAGCACCTTCACGCGGCTCACGAACGCATCGCGTAGATGCGCGGGCGGCCGCGCGATTTCATGCAGCACGCCGTCGATGCGCAACCTGATGCGCCAACCGCGTTCCGCTGGTTCGACGTGGATGTCGGATGCGTTGCGCTGCGTGGCTTCGTGCAGTGTGTCGGTCAGCAGGCGGACGGCGGGCGCGTTGTCGGCTTCGTCGGCTGGCGCGATTGCGGCCTGCAGCGGCCGCTGGTTCGGAGAGATCGTTGGAGCGTGCCGCGATGAATCACCATCGGACAAGCCAGTGGCAGGGCGCGCGGTACCGCGAGAAAGCGAGGACATCGAAAACCGGCCGGAAGCCGCCTGTAGAACACGACGACTTCATCTTCCGCGAACGGCTGGCGCTGTTCCATTCGGCCGGATGGCCAACGCTCGCTGGCCGCTGGCGAGCGATCCGTCAGGCAGTGCGCGATACCTTCTTCGTCTTTTTCGGTGCGGGACCCGGACGGAACAGTTTGACAGTGCGTATCGCCTGGTCGTCGCTGCGCATCACTTCCAGCTTCACGTCGCCGATAAGCACGCACACGTCTCCTTCCGGAATTTCTTCGAGTATCTCGAGGATCAAACCGTTGAGCGTTTTCGGGCCGTCGGTGGGCAGCGTGAGATGCAGCCAGCGATTCAGTTCGCGCAGCGGCATGCTACCCGCGACGATGCACTCGCCGTCCTCGTTCCATCCGCCGTGCGACGCCGCGCTTCGCGGAATCGACGTGGTGAACTCGCCGATCAGTTCTTCGATGATGTCTTCGGGCGTGACGAGCCCCTGCAGTTCGCCGTACTCGTTGACGACAAGCGCCGTACGCTGACGGCTCTCCTGGAAATACTGAAGCTGCTGGAACACGGGCGTGCCGGTCGGCACGAAGTACGGGTCGGCAAGCAGTTCGCGCAGCGTTTCGCGCTCGAGCTCCTGATTGTGTAATGCGGACAGCGTCTTGCGGACGTGGAGTACGCCGAGCACGCGGTCGATGTCGCCTTGATAGACGATCAGCTTGTTGTGATAGCAGGTCTCCAGCTGATGCAGGATCTGTTCGAACGGCGCATCGAAATCGAGCGCTTCGATGCGGCGGCGCGGAATCATCACGTCGTCGACGGTGATGTTTTCGAGATCGAACAGGTTCAGCAGGATGCTACGGTGCTTGGTCGGCATGAAGCTGCCGGATTCGAGCACGATGGTGCGCAGTTCTTCAGTGGACAGCCGTTGCTCGTGATTGCCCTTGGTGTTGATGTGCAGGACCCACAGGATGCCGTCCGCGAACAGGTTCACGAACCAGATCAACGGCCGCGCGACGCGCATCAGCGGTGCGATCAGCAGGCTGGCCGGCAGCGCGATCTTTTCCGGATACGTTGCGCCAACGATCTTCGGCGTGATCTCCGCGAAGACGATGATCAGAAACGCGACGATCCCGGTCGCGATCGACAGCACGAGATTGTTCCGGCCGAACGTATGCAGCGCGATCGACGTCGTCAGTACCGGGATGATCGTGTTGAACAGGTTGTTGCCGATCAGGATCACGCTGAGCAGACGGTCGGTGCGCGTCAGCAGACCCTGTGTGGTCTTCGCACCGAGTGCGCCCTGATTGGCGAGGTGCTTCAGGCGATGGCGGTTCAACGCCATCATGGCTGTCTCGGAAATGGAAAAGAAGCTCGAGCAGACCAGCAGCAGAAAGACGGCGCCGATCTGCGCCCATAAGGGAAGTTGTTCCACGCGTCGTGAAGTGAAGAGTCAGAAAGGATGGGGAGAATATAGCAGAGGGCTCGCGGCGCTCGCCCCTGGCCGGATGGGCTATCGGGGCCAACGCATCGAGGTCTCGCCAAAAGCAGGCGAAAAAAAACCGCGTAACTCGTACGCGGTTTTTTCAGAATCTGGTCGGGGTGAGAGGATTCGAACCTCCGGCCTCTACGTCCCGAACGTAGCGCTCTACCAGGCTAAGCTACACCCCGAATCTGGACTTCGGCAGCATTTCAGTCTCAATCAAGACTGTCTTGCCGTCGAGTAAGAGCATAATTCTAGCAGGCTTTCCTTGTAAAGGGAATCGGGGAACGAAGAAATTGCCTCGGCCGCGGCGCCTGCTTCCTGCTTCGCGCAGTCGAGTGTGTGATCGAGTGCGCCGGAGCGTGTGATGGCCGCGAAAATTTCGTCGAAGCGATCGGTGCCGCCCTGTTCGATCGCTTCGCGCGCGAGTGCCGCTTCGGCCCGCGTGCCGTGTTCGATCAGCCAGATCAACGGCAGCGTCGGCTTACCTTCGCGCAGATCGTCGCCGGCGTTCTTGCCCATCGATTCCGGCGTGCCGGTGTAGTCGAGCCAGTCGTCCATGATCTGGAACGCCGTGCCGATGCGACGGCCGAATTCGGCGGCGGCTTTTTCGGTTGCGGCATCGCTGCCGGCCAGCACGGCACCGAGTTGTGCGGCGGCTTCGAAGAGCTTGGCAGTCTTGTAGCGGATCACCTGCATGTAGCGCGCTTCGTCGACGTCGGCGTCGTGCATGTTCAGCAACTGCAGGACTTCGCCTTCGGAGATGATGTTCGTCGCTTCGGAAAGAATCTCCATCACCCGCATCTTGCCGACACCGACCATCATCTGGAACGAGCGCGAGTACAGGAAGTCGCCGACCAGCACGCTCGCCGCGTTGCCGAACAGCGCGTTGGCCGTTTGCCGGCCGCGCCGCAGATCGGATTCGTCGACGACGTCGTCATGCAGCAGCGTCGCCGTATGGATGAACTCGACGACCGCGGCCAGTTCGTGCCGGTACCCGGTGGTTTCGCCGAGCGCACCCGCGACGAGCAGCAGCAACGCGGGGCGCAGTCTCTTGCCGCCGGCGCTGATGATGTACTCGGAAATCTGGTTGATCAGCATCACCTCGGACGCCAGGCGATGCCGGATGACACGATTCACCTGTTCCATGTCATCGGCGATCGGGGCGAGCAGGGTGGCGGCGTTGGGGGCGGGGGTGGCGGTCGACGACATGATGGCGAAAAGGGGTAGTGCCGCGAATTATAAGGCGAATCGCACTTCCTCCGGGTTTCTGCCTGCCGCGCGACGCCCGGCAGGCCGCCGTTCGGGGCTGGTTGCCGCGGCTCGCCGCGAGGGTTCTCAGAGGGTTTTGACCGTGCAGCTAACTCTATGTATAATCACGGGTTTCCGCGCGTGGTGCGTCGGGAAAATGAATAAAGAGTGAGGTTTTCAATGTACGCGGTCATAAAAACCGGCGGCAAGCAGTATAAGGTTGCTGTCGGCGAAAAATTGAAAGTAGAACAGATACCGGCAGACATTGACGCTGAAATCACGCTCGACCAGGTTCTTGCAGTAGGCGAAGGCGAATCGATTCAATTCGGTACGCCGCTGGTCAGTGGGGCTTCCGTCAAGGCTACCGTCGTGTCTCACGGTCGTCACGCCAAAGTGACCATCTTCAAGATGCGTCGCCGGAAGCACTACCAGAAGCATGGCGGCCATCGCCAGAACTACACCGAACTGCGCATCGACGCGATCAACGCGTAAGCGCACCGGTTAAGGAGCAATCAAATGGCACACAAAAAGGCAGGCGGGTCGTCACGTAACGGCCGCGACTCCGAGTCGAAGCGCCTCGGCGTGAAGGTGTACGGCGGTCAGGCAATCAACGCCGGCGGCATCATCGTGCGTCAACGCGGCACGCGTATGCACCCGGGCGATAACGTCGGCATCGGCAAGGATCACACCTTGTTCGCGCTGACGGACGGCCACGTCAAGTTCACGATTAAGGGCGCAGCCAAGAAGCAACTGGTCAACGTCGTCCCGGCAGCAGTCTGAGTTTAATCAGACACGGGCTTCAGGACCGGCAAAAAGGCCCCGCGAAGTTAGCGGGGCCTTTTTCTTTTTACTGCCGCTGACCGTTCGGCCGATTGTTCATCGCGAGTCGGGCGCGGCAAAATAGCATCAAGCACGGTGGCAGCAGCCACGGGACGGAGCAACGCATGAAGTTCATTGACGAAGCGAGGATTGAAGTCATCGCCGGCGACGGGGGGGATGGCAGCGCGTCGATGCGCCGCGAAAAATTCGTTCCGTTCGGCGGTCCGGATGGCGGCGACGGCGGTCGCGGCGGCAGCGTCTACGCGGTCGCGGATCGCAACATCAACACGTTGATCGACTACCGCTACGCGAAGAAGCATCAGGCGCGCAACGGCGAAAACGGCCGCGGCGCGGATTGCTACGGCAAGGGCGGCGACGACATCACGCTGCGCATGCCGGTCGGCACGATCATTACGGACATGGACACCGGCGAGCTGATCGCCGACCTGACCGAACACAACCAGACCGTTCAGGTTGCAGTGGGCGGCGCAGGCGGCCTCGGCAATCTGCATTTCAAGTCGAGCACGAATCGCGCGCCGCGGCAAAAAACCGACGGCAAAACCGGCGAACGCCGGATGATCCGGCTCGAGCTGAAAGTGCTGGCCGACGTCGGCCTGCTCGGCATGCCGAACGCCGGGAAGTCGACGTTCATTTCATCGGTGTCGAACGCGCGGCCGAAGATCGCCGATTATCCGTTCACGACGCTCGCGCCGAATCTTGGTGTCGTGCGTGTGGGGCCGAGCCGCAGCTTCGTGATCGCGGACATTCCAGGGCTGATCGAAGGCGCTGCGGAAGGTGCCGGGCTGGGGCATCAGTTCCTGCGCCATCTCCAGCGTACGGGTCTGCTGCTGCATATCGTCGATCTCGCGCCGTTCGACGAGGCAGTCGATCCGGTCGTCGAAGCGAAGGCGATCGTCAACGAACTGCGCAAGTACGACGAGCAGCTGTACGCGAAGACTCGCTGGCTGGTGCTGAACAAGCTCGACATGGTGCCCGACGACGAGCGCGAATCGCGTGTCGCCGCGTTTCTCGAGGGCTTCGGCTGGCAAGGTCCCGTGTTCGAAATCTCCGCGCTGACAGGGCTCGGTTGCGAAAGCCTCTGCTATGCGGTGTTCGACCATATCGCTGCGCATTCGGATGCGCAGCGCGCGGCCGAGGCAGAAGATCT
This sequence comes from Paraburkholderia flava, assembly GCF_004359985.1. Lineage (NCBI taxonomy): Bacteria > Pseudomonadati > Pseudomonadota > Betaproteobacteria > Burkholderiales > Burkholderiaceae > Paraburkholderia > Paraburkholderia flava. The sequence continues at coordinate 44,253 of NZ_SMRO01000002.1, forward strand.
GGCCGCCGACGTCCGCTTCCGGGAAGGCCCGGACGGCGGCGCCGCCCCCGCGCAGGAATAACAACGTTCGGTCGCATCGCGGGCGCGTTCGGCGCTCGCGACATCACGCGTCATCTTGGGAGACCGCGCATCATGCGTTCCGTCATCGCAGATTCCAGGCGATTGGTAGTGAAAGTCGGATCGAGCCTCGTCACGAACGATGGACGCGGACTCGATCATGCTGCGATCGGGCGCTGGGCCGCGCAGATCGCCGCGCTGCGTACGCAGGGCAAGGAAGTGGTGCTCGTCAGCTCGGGTGCAATCGCCGAGGGCATGCAGCGACTCGGCTGGACGAAGCGTCCGCGTGAAATCGACGAATTGCAGGCCGCTGCGGCGGTCGGGCAGATGGGGCTCGCGCAGGTCTACGAAAGCCGCTTTGCCGAACACGGCATTCGTACCGCGCAGATTCTGCTCACGCACGCCGACCTGGCGGATCGCGAGCGCTATCTGAATGCACGCTCCACGCTGCTCACGCTGCTCCGTCTCGGCGTCGTGCCGATCATCAACGAGAACGACACGGTCGTCACCGACGAAATCAAGTTCGGCGACAACGACACGCTCGGCGCACTGGTGGCGAACCTGATCGAAGGCGATGCGCTGATCATTCTCACCGATCAGCGTGGCCTCTACACCGCCGACCCGCGCAAGGATCCCGCAGCACAACTGGTCGAGCAGGCGGACGCCGGTGCGTCTGAGCTCGAATCGATGGCCGGCGGTGCCGGTTCGAGCCTCGGCCGCGGCGGCATGCTGACCAAGATTCTCGCGGCCAAGCGTGCGGCGCACAGCGGTGCGAATACGGTGATCGCGAGCGGCCGGGAGTCGGACGTGCTCGTGCGGCTTGCGTCGGGCGAAGCGATCGGTACGCAGCTGATTGCGCGTACTGCCCGCATGGCGGCGCGCAAGCAATGGATGGCCGATCACCTGCAGGTGCGCGGCCACGTAGTGATCGACGACGGCGCGGTCGAAAAACTGACCGCAGGCGGTAAGAGTCTGCTGCCGATCGGTGTCGTCGGCGTGCAGGGCGCGTTTGCGCGTGGTGAAGTGATTGCGTGTGTCAGCGCGGCTGGGCGCGAGATTGCGCGTGGGCTGACGAACTACAGCAGCGCGGAAGCGAAGCTGATTCAGCGGCGGCCGAGCGGCGAGATCGAATCGGTGCTCGGCTACATGCTCGAGCCTGAACTGATTCACCGCGACAATCTGGTGATCCTCTAACCAGAGAACAACCACATAGGCGGCGTGGCCCAAAGTCCACGCCGCCCATCATCGAAGTGAATCAATAAATCAACGGATCTGCGACGTAGCCGTACGCTTGTACTTCACGTTCTCGACGATCCGCTGTGCGGACGCCATCGGCATCTTGTTCGCGCAGAAATAATCCTGATAGAGCACCGCGTGATACGCGTTCAGCTCGCCGTTCTCGATCCGCGTCCAGTCGTTCGCCACCGTGCGATCCCAGTTATTGTGATCGGCATCGATGCCCGCATACAGACGCCACTCGTACGTATCGCAGCGAATGCCTTCGTAGTTCACGTTGCGCGCGCCGGCCGGGCTCGTGATCACGACCGTATAACGCACGACGCCGTCCGTACCGACGGTGACCGACTTCGCGTCCAGTGCGAAATGCAGCGGTGTATTACCCGACACTTCGAACGGCAGCAGGTCCGCGGGCTGCGGCAGCGATGGCAGCGTGTCGACCTTGTTTTCGACCCAGTTGGAAGGCTCGTCGAGCAGATAATGGAACGCGCTGTCGTCCTTGTTGGACGGCTGACGCGAACTCGAGCAGCCAGCCAGCAAGACGCCGGTGGCGGCGCACGCCACGACGAGAGCAAGTGCTTTCAATGTGATTTCCTCGATGTACCGGCGCGGCAGCGTGCGTGCCGCACCGGCAAAGAAAGGCGGCATGGCGTAGAGCCTGCCGCCCGGATGTTAATTGTGCAGCCCGGGTTCGCGGCCGATCGCGCTTTCGACAGAGCCACAGTCGGACTCGATCGTCGTGCGGACGACGGTCGTTTCGACCGTGACCGTAGTAACCATCGTTCCGTCCTCCGACGAGACAATGCGCGGATAGCGCAGCCCGTGGTGCGAGCCCGGTTTTTCCGTCCGCGGCGCTGCGCGGCGCAGAAAACGGGACAACTCCGTCAACGCCATCTGATACACATCCCGCTTGAACTCGATCACACAGTCGAGCGGCACCCAGTACTCGTTCCAACGCCAGGCATCGAACTCCGGATGATCGCAGGCGCGCAGGCAGATATCGCAGTCACGCCCTACCATCCGCAGCAGGAACCAGATCTGCTTCTGGCCGCGGTAGTGACCACGGACCTCGCGCTTGATGAACTTGTCCGGCACCTCATAGCGCAACCAGTCGCGCGTGCGACCGATGATCTTGACATGCTCCGGATGCAGGCCGGTTTCTTCGTGTAACTCCCGATACATCGCTTGCACGGGGGTCTCGCCGTACTTGATGCCCCCTTGCGGGAACTGCCAGGAATGTTCACGGAGCCGCTTGCCCCAAAACACCTCGTTGTGCGCGTTCAAGAGGATGATGCCGACGTTCGGGCGAAAGCCTTCACGATCCAGCATACAACCACCTTCGAATCCTTTAAAATTGCTTTGATTATAAACAGATAACGGACCCGACGCACCGGATCGGAACCGAATGGACCGATTCTCCGCCTTACCCCTGTAAACAGGGCGTGATACATGCGCCGCCGCGGCCCGTCTGGTCTGCGTCTGCGCGATCTCGCCGGTCGGCGCCGGGTTCGCGACTCATACCGTTTGATCTTTTTGGGCAGCCTGTCCGGGCCGCCGCTTTTGGAAAAACTCTGAATGAAAGCCTCCCGTTTTTTTATCGGCACCCTGAAGGAAGCACCCGCCGACGCCGAGATCGTCAGCCACAAGCTCATGGTGCGCGCCGGCATGATTCGCCGCGTCGCCGGCGGTATCTATAACTATCTGCCGGTCGGTCTGCGTTCGATCCGCAAGGTGGAAGCCATCGTGCGCGAGGAAATGAACCGGTCGGGCGCGATCGAGCTGCTGATGCCGGTCGTTCAGCCGGCCGAGCTGTGGCAGGAGTCGGGTCGCTGGGAGAAGTACGGTCCTGAATTGCTGCGCTTCAAGGATCGTCGCCAGAGCGATTTCGTGCTCGGGCCGACGCACGAGGAAGTCGTCACCGACATCGCGCGCAACCAGATCAAGAGCTATCGTCAGATGCCGGTGAACTTCTACCAGGTGCAGGCGAAGTTCCGCGACGAGATCCGTCCGCGTTTCGGCGTGATGCGCGGTCGCGAGTTCATCATGAAGGACGCGTATTCGTTCGATAAGGACATGGATGGTCTGCGCGAGTCGTATCGCAAGATGTACGACGCGTACGTGCGGATCTTCACGCGTCTCGGCCTCGAGTTCCGCGCGGTCGCGGCGGACAACGGTTCGATCGGCGGTAGCGGCTCGCACGAATTCCACGTGATCGCCGACACCGGCGAAGACGCGATCGCCTACTGCCCGACTTCCGATTTCGCCGCTAACGTCGAAGCCGCCGAAGCACTGCCGCTGATCGCCTCGCGCGCGGCGCCCGCCGAACCGATGCAGAAGGTCGCGACGCCCGGCAAGGCGAAGTGCGAGGCGGTTGCCGAACTGCTGAACATCCCGCTCGAGCGCACGATCAAGTCGATCATCCTCGCCACCGAAAACGAAGGCGCCGAAGCGACGATCTGGTTGCTGATGCTGCGCGGCGATCACGATCTGAACGAGATCAAGGCGAGCAAGCTGCCCGGTCTCGCCGGCTTCCGCTTCGCAACCGAAGAAGAAATCGTCGCGACGTTCGGCACGCCGCCGGGCTACCTCGGCCCGATCGGCACGAAGAAGCCGATCAAGGTCGTCGCGGACCGCACGGTCGCGAACATGAGCGACTTCGTCGTCGGCGCAAACGAAGTGGACTTCCACACCGCCGGCGTGAACTGGGGCCGCGATCTGCCGGAGCCGGTCGTGGCCGACATCCGCAACGTTCGCAAGGGCGATCCGTCGCCGGACGGCAAGGGCGTGCTCGACATCTGTCGCGGCATCGAAGTCGGCCACGTGTTCCAGCTGGGCAGCAAGTATTCGGACGCGATGAACGCAACCTACCTCGACGAATCGGGCAAGCCGCAGTCGATGCAGATGGGCTGCTACGGCATCGGCATCACGCGCATTCTGGGCGCCGCGATCGAACAGAATTTCGACGACAAGGGCATCATCTGGCCGGAGTCGATTGCGCCGTTCCAGATCGTGCTGTGTCCGATGGGCTACGACCGCAGCGACGCGGTGCGCGAGCACGCGGACAAACTGTACGTGGCGCTCGTCGAAGCCGGCATCGACGTGATCCTCGACGATCGCGGCGAGCGTCCGGGCGTGATGTTCGCCGACTGGGAACTGATCGGCGTGCCGCATCGTCTGGTGATCGGCGAGCGTGGGCTGAAGGACGGCAAGCTCGAGTATCAGGGTCGGCGCGACGCGGAAGCGACGCTGCTGCCGGTGGATAGCGCGGCACAAACCGTCGTCGAGAAGATCCGCGCGGCACTGGCTGGCTGAGCGGAGCGGGCATGGAATACACCTTCCTGTCCGCGACGATCCTGCTGCTGCTGATCACCGATCCGCTCGGCAACATTCCGATCTTCATCGGCTGTCTGCGCGGCGTCGCGCCTCACCGGCGCGTCGTCGTGATCCTGCGCGAAGTGGGCATCGCGTTCATCATCCTGCTAGTGTTCATGGTCTTCGGCGACCGGTTCCTGCGGATGATGAGCCTCACCGACCAGTCGCTGCGCATCGGTGGTGGGATCGTGCTGTTCCTGATCGCGCTGCGGATGATCTTTCCGCATCCGGACGGTCCGTTCGGCGGCGACACACGCGGCGGCGAACCGCTGATCGTGCCGCTCGCTATCCCCGCGCTCGCCGGTCCGTCGGCGCTCGCAACGGTGATGCTGCTGACGTCGCAGGCGCCTGGCAAGATGCTCGAATGGGTCGGCGCGCTGACTGTGACGATGATCGTGTGCGCGATCGTGCTGGTGCTGGCGGAACGGATTCAGATGTGGCTCGGCGAGCGCACGGTCACCGCGTTCGAGCGGCTGATGGGGCTCGTGCTGGCGGCGATTTCAGTCGAGATGATTCTTGGCGGGATCCGGAGCTTCGTTCACCAGCTGTGAAGGTGAATCGCGAAGCGACAAAAAAGCGGCCCGCGGGCCGCTTTTTTTATTGTCTCTACAGAGGAGACAGAAGCGAAACTCACGCGCCGTCGGTCAACGCACGGATCGTCGGCAGATTGCGCCAGTAACCCTTCGCGTCCATCCCGCAGCCGAACACGTAGCGGTCCGGCACTTCAAACCCGCAGAAGTCCGGATGCAGCGGCTTCGCTTTCGAGAGAATCTTCTCGCACAACACCGCGCTCAGGAAACGCTTCGCGCCCATGTCGACGATGCGGTCGCGGATCGCGGCCATCGTCTCGCCTTCGTCGAGGATGTCATCGAGCACGAGCACGACGCGGTCCTTCACCGATTCGGCCGGCGCGACGCGCCACTGCATCTCGGCGCCGCCCTTGGTCGTGTTGCGGTAGCGCGTCAGGTGGATGTAGTCGAACTCGAGCGGGAAATCGAGGTGCGGCAGCAGCATGCCGGTGAACACGGCCGCGCCGCCCATCACCGACAGCACGAGCGGAAACTCGTCGCTGATTTCGGCACGGATGGCGGAGGCCATGCCGCTGATCGACGCGTTGACGTCGGCAGCCGACACGATTTCTTCGGAGTGACTGAATATATGGAGGGCTTCTTCGCGGTTCATGACGTCTGACTGGCGATAACGATAGACATAGTGTGAGAGAAAGCGGGGCGGTGCGCTACCGCATAAACCCGGCGACTACGCTTGCCGGGAGATGACATGACGGCCGGAAGCGCAACCTGAAATCAGCGCATGCCCGGTAGCATACCCTTCATGCCGCGCATCATCTTCTGCAGGTTGCCGCCCTTCAGCTTCTTCATCATCGTGCGCATCTGGTCGTACTGGTTCAGCATGCGGTTGACTTCCTGCACCTGCACGCCCGCGCCCGCCGCGATACGGCGCTTGCGCGTGGCCTTGATCAGATCGGGCTTCGCGCGTTCGAGCGGCGTCATCGAATTGATGATGCCTTCCATCCGGCGCATCTGCTTTTCCGCCTGACCCATGTCGGCGCCCGAGGCGGCTTGCTGGAACTGCGCCGGCAGCTTGTCCATCAGCGACGACAGGCCGCCCATGTTCTTCATCTGCGAGAGCTGTGCGCGGAAATCGTTCAGGTCGAAGTCGCCGCCTTTCTTGACCTTGTTGGCGAGCTTCTGCGCGGCTTCGGTGTCGACGCCGCGCTGCGCTTCCTCGACGAGGGCGAGAATGTCGCCCATGCCGAGAATCCGGTTGGCCATCCGGTCCGGATAGAAGATCTCGAGGCCGTCGAGCTTTTCGGCGACGCCGACGAACTTGATCGGCTTGCCCGTGACGTGGCGCACCGACAGTGCCGCACCGCCGCGTGAATCGCCGTCGAGCTTGGTGAGCACGACACCGGTGAGCGGCAGCGCGTCGCTGAACGCCTTCGCCGTGTTGACCGCATCCTGACCCAGCATTGCATCGACGACGAACAGCGTTTCGGCCGGCTTCAGCTCGGCGTGCAGCGCGCTGATTTCGTTCATCATCGCTTCGTCGATGCCGAGACGGCCGGCCGTGTCGACGAGCAGCACGTCGTGATAGTGGCGCTTCGCCCAGTCGACTGCGGCGCGCGCGATGTCGACCGGCTTCTGATCGGGCTCGGACGGGAAGAAGTCGGCGCCGACCTGCTCGGTCACGGTCTTCAACTGCGCGATTGCAGCGGGACGGTAGACGTCGCACGAGACGGTCAGCACTTTCTTCTTGTACTTCTCCCGCAGCAGCTTCGCGAGCTTGCCGACGGTCGTCGTTTTACCGGCGCCCTGCAGACCCGCCATCAGCACGACGGCCGGCGGCGTCACCGCGAGATTCAGCTCGACGGCCTTACCTTCGTAATCGCCACCGATCACCGCAGTCAGTTCGCGCTGCACGACGCCGACGAGCGCCTGCCCTGGCGACAGGCTGGAGATCACATCTTCGCCTAGCGCTTTTTCCTTCACGCGCGAGATGAATTCGCGCACGACGGGCAGCGCGACGTCCGCCTCGAGCAGTGCGAGGCGCACTTCGCGCAGCATTTCCTGGGTGTTGGCCTCGGTGAGCCGGGCCTCGCCGCGCAGCGTCTTGACGACGCGCGCCATCCGTTGAGTCAGATTGTCGAGCATGGGGAGCGATGAGCAGTGCGGTCGGCGCGGCACGCAGCGACGAAGCCGTCGCGGACCGTGACCCTAGTGTAAACTTCGAACATGGATATTGTACTGTATGCCCTCACTGCGCTCCTGTACGGCGGTCTCGCCGTCGCGGGCTGGCGCGCGCACCGTCAGATGGCGGCGCGTCCGTTGCTGGAGAGCGTGCCCGCCATGCCGGCCGGTGCGGGGGCGGTCGCTTCGGTGGGGTTGAGCACGCCGGGCCGCGCGCTGATGGTCGTCGCGCTACTCGCGCACGGCGCGCTGCTGCACACCACGATCTTCCCGCAGAACGCGATGGTGTTTGGCTTCGCGTTCGCGCTGTCTGCGATGTTCTGGCTCGGCGTCGGCATCTACTGGATCGAGAGCCTGTTCTTCCCGCTCGACGGACTGCGCCTGCTTGTGCTGCCGCTTGCATGCATCGCGTCGCTGCTGCCGCTCGCGTTCGGCGGCGTGCGCGTGCTGTCGTACGCGGCCGATCCGCTCTTCAAGCTGCACTTCCTGATCGCCAACATCGCATACGGACTGTTCGCGATCGCGGCGCTGCACGCGGTGCTGATGCTGCTCGTCGAGCGGCGTCTCCACAAGATGCGCGGCACCGCGCAGCAGCGTTCCGCTGCGGCAGACGGTGACTGGCTGTCGGGCTGGCTCGATACGCTGCCACCGCTCCTCACGCTCGAAAAGCTGCTGTTCCGCCTGATCGCCGCCGGCTTCGTGCTGCTCACACTGACGTTGCTGTCGGGCATTCTCTTTAGCGAACAACTGATCGACCGCGCGCTGCGGCTCGATCACAAAACCGTATTCGCGATTCTTTCGTGGCTGATGTTCGGCGCGCTGCTGATTGCCCGCAAGGTGTCGGGCTGGCGCGGCCGCGCGGCGTTGCGCTGGGTGCTGGCGTCGTTCGTGGCGCTGCTGCTCGCGTACGTCGGCAGCCGTTTCGTCTTCGAGGTGCTGCTGCACCGTCCTGTGGTCTGAGTCTTCCATGCGACAACTTTTTCTGCTGATCGTCCTGTTCTTCGTCGGCCAATGGCTGGTCAAGGCGCTGCGTCGCGCGGACACGCGCACGGCGCAACAACGCGCCGGTAACGCTGGTAGCGGCCAGGCTTCGTCGGGTGCTAACCCAGGCGCGGGCGCGGGTGTGCCGCGCAGTCCGCCGCAACTCGCCGAGCCAATGATCCGCTGCGTCGAGTGCGGCGTGCATGCGCCGAAGAGCGATTCCGTCGCCGTCGGCGGGCAGGCATTCTGCTGCGCGGATCACGCGCACCGTCACGCCGCGCGGACGGGTCCCGACGCGCGATGAGCGCACGTTTCGCCGTCGCCGCCGACGGCTGGGTAGCCGGCGCCACGCGCCTGCCTTCGCCGAACTTCGCAGAGCGTCCCGACCGCGCGCCGCCCACGCTGATCGTCGTGCATAACATCAGTCTGCCGCCGGGTGAATTCGGCGGCAGCGCGATCACCGATCTGTTCCTGAACCGGCTCGACTGCGACGCGCACCCGTACTACGACGCGCATCTGCGCGGCGTGCAGGTCTCCGCCCACTTCGTGATCCATCGCGACGGCGCGCTCGAGCAATACGTGTCGTGCGACGAGCGCGCGTGGCACGCAGGCGCATCGAGCTTCTTCGGCCGCGAGCGTTGCAACGACTTCTCGATCGGCATCGAACTCGAAGGCTCCGACGACACCGCATTCGAAGCGGCGCAATACCGCACGCTCGCCGCACTCGTGAACGTGCTCGTCGCGCACTATCCGATCGAAGCGCTCGCCGGTCACGCCGACATCGCGCCCGGTCGCAAGACCGATCCTGGTCCGCATTTCGAGTGGACCCGACTGCAGCGCGACACGTCGCTCGCCGCTCGGTATTTCCCCTACCTGAATCTCTCCGCGGCCTCTTAATCGCGTCATCGCCACTCGATAACGGCATCGCGCGATGTGCGCGAAACGTTGATGGGCGCTTGCTTTCGAGGCAACGGCCCGTCGTTGCGCGAGGCTCGAAAAGTCAAGCGCGAGAGGGCAAATAAAATAATTTGAGATGGTACGAAAGTTCACTATACTTGGTGCCAGACGCTCGGTTCTCCACTATATCTTGTGGGTGTGAGCAGGCAGTCAGGCGGCGCCCCGCTCTTCGAGCATGGCGCCGCGAGCACTTCCAGCGTCCAGAAAATTCGTGCGGCGCAGCGGGTTTCAGGGTCCCGCGGCATCCGCCACATCGAAGAGGGGAGCGCAGCAAGTGATCGCGACATTCATGATGCAGACCCCGGTCCATTCAGCACTGTCGCATCCGGCCACCTGGCCTCGTTGGCCCTCCTCTTCCGCTTCATCGCTTGCGCCCGCGGCGGCGCAGCGTTCGTCTTAATCCGCGGTTTCTCCGCACATTCCAGAATCAGGAGCTTTGCACATGCAAACGACCGACAACGTGACGACCCGGTACGAGGGTGCCCCCGCTGGCCATCCCCTCGGCGGGCAGGCGAGCGCACAGGCGCTCGCGCCGCAGGCGACCTTCGCCGACTACAAGGTGATCCGCCGCAACGGCAGCGTGGTGTCGTTCGAACCGTCGAAGATCGCGATTGCGGTGACCAAGGCTTTCCTCGCCGTGAACGGCGGCCAGGGCGCGGCATCGGCACGCGTGCGCGAGCTGGTCGAAACGCTCACGCAGAGCGTCGTGCGCGCGCTGCTGCGCAGCCGCCCGAACGGCGGCACGTTCCATATCGAAGACATCCAGGATCAGGTCGAACTCGCGCTGATGCGCGGCGGCGAGCACAACGTCGCGCGTGCGTACGTGCTGTATCGCGAGAAGCGTAATCAGGAACGCGGCGTCGCGCACGAAGCGGCGGATGCGCCGGCTGCGTCCGGCCTGAACGTGATCGACAACGGCGTCACGCGTCCGCTCGATCTGCAGGCGCTGCAGTCGCTGATCGAATCCGCGTGCGAGAACCTGGGCGACGCCGTCAGCGCGGCGCCGATCGTCGCGGAAACGGTGAAGAACCTGTACGACGGCGTGCCGATGAACCAGGTCTACGACTCGGCGATTCTCGCGGCGCGCACGATGATCGAGAAGGACCCGGCGTACAGTCAGGTCACCGCGCGCATCCTGCTGCACACGATCCGCCGCGAAATCCTCGGCGGCGAAGTGACGCAGGCCGAAATGGGCGAGCGCTACGTCGAATATTTCCCGCAGTTCATCAAGCGCGGCGTGCAGGCCGAACTGCTCGACGACAAACTGCTGCAGTACGACATGAAGCGTCTCGGTGCCGCGCTCGACGCGAACCGCGACCTGCAGTTCGGCTACCTCGGCCTGCAGACGCTGTACGACCGCTACTTCCTGCACAGCGACGGCGTGCGGATCGAAATGCCGCAGGCATTCTTCATGCGTGTCGCGATGGGTCTTGCGCTGAACGAAGTCGACCGCGAAGCGCGGGCGATCGAGTTCTACAACGTGCTGTCCAGCTTCGACTTCATGAGCTCGACGCCGACGCTGTTCAATTCGGGTACGCGCCGCTCGCAACTGTCGTCGTGCTACCTGACCACCGTCGACGACGACCTCGACGGCATCTACGAAGCACTGAAAGAAAACGCGCTGCTGTCGAAATTCGCCGGCGGCCTTGGCAACGACTGGACGCGTGTGCGTGCGCTCGGTTCGCACATCAAGGGCACCAACGGCAAGTCGCAAGGCGTCGTGCCGTTCCTGAAGGTCGTCAACGACACCGCCGTCGCGGTGAACCAGGGCGGCAAGCGCAAGGGCGCAGTCTGCGCGTACCTGGAATCGTGGCACCTCGACATCGAAGAATTCCTCGAGCTGCGCAAGAACACCGGTGACGACCGTCGCCGCACGCACGACATGAACACGGCGAACTGGATTCCCGATCTGTTCATGAAGCGCGTGATGGAAGGCGGTGACTGGACGCTGTTCTCGCCGTCCACCTGCCCGGACCTGCACGACAAGTTCGGCGCCGAGTTCGAAACGGCTTACACGGCTTACGAAGACAAAGCCGCGCGCGGCGAGCTGAAGCTGTTCAAGAAGATTCCGGCTGCGCAACTGTGGCGCAAGATGCTCGGGATGCTGTTCGAAACCGGCCATCCGTGGATCACGTTCAAGGATCCGTGCAACATCCGCAGCCCGCAGCAGCACGTCGGCGTCGTCCACTCGTCGAACCTCTGCACGGAAATCACGCTGAACACCAGCGACACCGAAATCGCCGTCTGCAACCTCGGCTCGGTGAACCTGGTCGCCCACCTGGCGAAGCAGGCCGACGGCTCGTACGCACTCGACCACGACAAGCTGAAGCGCACGATCAGCGTCGCGATGCGGATGCTCGACAACGTGATCGACATCAACTACTACGCGGTCGCTAAGGCACGTAACTCGAACCTGAAGCATCGCCCGGTCGGCATGGGCATCATGGGCTTCCAGGACTGCCTGCACGTGCTGCGCACGCCGTACGCGTCGCAGGAAGCGGTGCAGTTCGCCGACACGTCGATGGAAGCAGTCTGCTACTACGCGTACTACGCGTCGACCGAACTCGCCGAAGAGCGCGGTCGCTACTCGAGCTATCGCGGCTCGCTGTGGGATCGCGGCATCCTCCCGCAGGACACGTTGAAGCTGCTCGCCGACGCACGCGGCGGGTATGTCGAAGTCGATTCGAGCCAGTCGATGGACTGGACGACGCTGCGTTCCCGCATCGCAACGTACGGGATGCGCAACTCGAACTGCATCGCGATCGCGCCGACGGCGACGATCTCGAACATCATCGGCGTGTCGGCGTGTATCGAGCCGACGTTCCAGAACCTGTACGTGAAGTCGAACCTGTCGGGCGAGTTCACGGTGGTGAACGACTACCTGGTGCGCGACCTGAAAGCGCGCGGCCTGTGGGACGAGGTGATGGTCGCCGACCTGAAGTACTTCGACGGCACGCTGTCGCGCATCGACCGCATCCCGGCCGACCTCCGCGCGATCTACGCGACCGCGTTCGAGCTCGACGCGACGTGGGTGGTCGAAGCGGCATCGCGCCGGCAGAAGTGGATCGACCAGGCGCAGTCGCTGAATATCTACATGGGCGGCGCGTCGGGCAAGAAGCTCGACGAGGTCTACAAGCTCGCGTGGCTGCGCGGTCTGAAGACGACCTACTACCTCCGCACGATGGCGGCGACGCACGTCGAGAAGTCGACGGTCGCGCACGGCGCGCTGAATGCAGTGCCGTCGGGTGACGACGGTGGTTCGTCGGGTGGTGGTGCAGCCGGCGGTGGACGCAGCAGCGCAGGTGGCTTCGGTGCGAACGGCGGCGGTGCGTCGTCGGGCACGCTGAATGCGGCAGCAGCGATTGCACCGGCAGTTGTTGCAGCCGATTCACTCGAGGCCGACGGTCCCGTGTGCGTGATGCGTCCGGGCGATCCGGGCTTCGACGAGTGCGAGGCTTGCCAGTAACGCTCTATATATAGAGCAGCGTCGGCGACGAGCCGGCCTTGCTCTCGCAGTACGGGCGGCGCAGCGCGTCGCCCGGCAACACAGAACACCGCATCGCGTTCGATCCACTCACGCGCTGCACTCGCTGAGCGCAACGACGCACACCACTCATCGCGCGTTGCTTCTCGCGCATCGAAGCCGGTTGCAGCAGAGTCGAAGTCGAGTCGCGAGTTAGTGTGAACGAGCAAGGGACAACCCGAAGCATCGTCTCTGCAAAGCAGTCGATGCAGACGATCCGGCAGCACAGATTTTCAACGCGTCGAGCGTCTTCACTCGATGCAATTCGATCACGCGAAGCACGTCATCGACACCTCTTGCGATTGCATCGCGCGAAGCGCGCGACACAGTCGAACGAACAAAGTGTTGTATGAAGGTCGCAACGCGAATCGAAAACAGGAATTTTCGTGAGCGAACTCTTTTAACGCTCGTGAAAAGATGGTACAAACCGTTCTAAATTGATGGTGACATTTATGCTCAACTGGGATGACGAGATCACTGCCGTAACTCCCGCGAGCGGTGCGCAACAGAATGCGTTGCGTCACTCCGCGGAGACGGTCGTCGGTACGCAAGCTGTTGCGCGTCCCGCTCATCAGGCTCCCTCGGCGCAGGATATTTTCGCGAACGACATCGCTGTCGCTCCGTACGCCGCTCAAACCATCGCCGCCGCACCCGCTGCTTCGACCGAAGCGCGCGTGAACGTCGCGGACAAACGCATCATCAACGGCAAGACCGACGTCAATCAGTTGGTGCCGTTCAAGTACAAGTGGGCGTGGGAGAAGTATCTGTCCGGCTGCGCGAACCACTGGATGCCGCAGGAAATCAACATGTCCCGCGACATCGCTCTGTGGAAAGACCCGAACGGGCTGACCGAAGACGAGCGCCGTCTCATCAAGCGTAACCTCGGCTTCTTCGTGACGGCCGACTCGCTTGCCGCGAACAACATCGTGCTGGGCACCTATCGCCACATCACGGCGCCCGAATGCCGCCAGTTCCTGCTGCGCCAGGCGTTCGAGGAAGCGATCCACACGCACGCGTACCAGTACATCGTCGAATCGCTGGGTCTCGACGAAGGCGAAATCTTCAACGCGTATCACGAGGTCTCGTCGATTCGCGCGAAAGACGAATTCCTGATTCCGTTCATCCACACGCTGACCGATCCGGCCTTCACGACCGGAACGCTCGAAGCCGACCAGAAGCTGCTCAAGTCGCTGATCGTCTTCGCGTGCGTGATGGAAGGGCTGTTCTTTTACGTCGGGTTTACGCAGATCCTGGCGCTCGGTCGCCAGAACAAGATGACCGGCGCGGCGGAACAGTACCAATACATCCTGCGCGACGAGTCGATGCACTGCAATTTCGGCATCGACCTGATCAACCAGATCAAGCTCGAAAACCCGCATCTGTGGACCGCCGAGTTCCGTGCGGAGATCCGCGAGATCTTCAAGCAGGCAGTCGAACTCGAATATCGCTACGCTGAAGACACGATGCCGCGCGGCGTGCTCGGTCTGAACGCGTCGATGTTCAAGAGCTACCTGCGCTTCATCTGCAACCGTCGTTGCCAGCAGATCGGTCTCGATCCGCTGTTCCCGAACGAGGAAAACCCGTTCCCGTGGATGAGCGAAATGATCGACTTGAAGAAGGAACGCAACTTCTTCGAGACGCGCGTGATCGAATATCAAACTGGTGGAGCGCTGTCCTGGGAATGACCCACAGCCCTTCGCAGCAGCAAGCATCGATGGGGATGCCGGCACTGTGGCGCGAGCGCGCCGTGCCGGCGCACGACGTTAGGAGCAGGAACGCCTGATGCAAAGCATGCCCGGTGCCTTAACGGCCCACAAACATGACAGGCACTTTGCGAACCCTTCAGTGGGATGGGCAAACTTCCCCCCGGAAAATGTCGTCGGCCCGAGCGCCGGCGACGAGATCAAACGATTGGCGACGTCCGTATGCGACGTCGACTGGACTTGGCCCGTCGTGTCTCGTGACACGGCGCGCCTTACCGTATTCATTAGCGTAAGCGCGCAGGATCTGCGTACGCCGATGAATAGCCCGCTTCGAAGCGCCCGCCTTGAGAAGCGTCCGCGGGAAGCGGGTTTTGACGAAGGGTGTGTAGTTTGAATCTCATCTGAAAACCTGAAGGAGCAAATGATGGCACTTGCCAAGAAAAAACCTGCTGTGAGAGCTGCTGCGAAGAAGGCACCGGCGAAGAAGGCTGCTGCGAAGAAAGTCGCAGTGAAGAAAGTCGCGGTGAAGAAGGTTGCAGCGAAGAAAGTCGCAGTGAAGAAGGTTGCTGCGAAGAAGGCGCCGGCGAAGAAGGCCGCAGCGAAGAAAGTCGCAGTGAAGAAGGTTGCTGCGAAGAAGGTCGCTGCCAAGAAGGCACCGGCGAAGAAGGCTGCAGCGAAGAAGGTCGTGAAGAAGGCTGCGGCCAAGAAAGCGCCTGCTAAAAAGGCTGCCGCCAAGAAGGTAGCGAAGAAGGCCGCGAAGAAGGCGCCTGCGAAAAAGGCTGCGGCCAAGAAGGCTGCCCCTGCGAAGAAGGCTGCCGCCAAGAAGGCTGCGCCCGCGAAGAAGGCCGCCCCTGCGAAGAAGGCTGCGCCCGCGAAGAAGGCTGTTACGAAGACTGCACCCGTTGTCGCTGCGGCTCCTGCCCCGGCTTCGACGGTGAAGACCGCGTTGAATCCGGCTGCTGCATGGCCGTTCCCGACCGGCAGCCGTCCGTAACGAGGCAGTTGCAGTACTTGGGCGCATTGCGATGTGTCCATGATTGAGTAGGCCTACTCGATCGAGATCCCGTCATCGGGCAACTGATGACGGGATTTTTTTGCGCGCTACGTTACGACGTGCGTCGTGGCGACGCTGCGGATGAGCGTGAGGTAGGCGTGTGAGAGCAGACGTTGGCGGGAAGCGTGTGCGGCCTGTGGAGGTCGCCGGTGCCGCACTGAGAGAGCACGGCGAGCCCGGTGACTAGCTACCCAGAAAAAGCGCGAAAAAAAGCGCATGCACAGGGGAGCGCATGCGCTTGAGGTCGCCGCAGCGTACTGCGGCTCAGGGGAAACTAATCGGGTTAGTGCGTGACGCGCGTAACGCCGCCGCTCGACAGCAACCGGACGCGTTCGCCGGCCTGGAAGATCTCGCCGTTGGCGCTTTGCGTGATCGCGCGGATATCGCCATTGTCGAGGCGCACCGTGATCTCGACGCCGTTGTGTACCGCGACGCCGTTCTCGACCGCGTTACCGGCCACCGCGCCGGCGATACCGCCGATGATGCCCGTCACGATCGAACCACGCCCACCGCCGAGCGCGCTGCCGGCGACTGCGCCGAGTGCGCCGCCGCCGATCGCGCCGAGTCCGCTCGGCTGGCCGTTGTTCGAACTGATCTTCACCGCGCGCACGCTGTCGACGGTACCCATGCGGACCGTCGCTTCGCGTTGCGCCTGCGAAGCGGAGTACACGTCGGCCGAACTGCTGTTGTAGGCACAGCCCGACAACGCGAGCGTACCGACGACGATTGCGGCCAGGACAGAACGACCCAGGCGACTCGTAGTTTTCATTCCCTTACTCCAATAGCAGTGAGCGACGCGGTGAACGCTCGCCCGAATTACTGCAGGTCGTAACCAAACGCCTGCTTGAACCGTTCATTGATCTCCGCGCGTGAAGGCGCGTAGGTCTGCGGGCCCTGTTGCTCGATCTTGAGTGCGCCCATCAGGCTGGCGAGGCGACCGGTGGTGGCCCAGCCGAGCCCTTGCTCGATTCCGTACAGCAGACCGCCGCGGAATGCATCGCCGCAACCGGTGGGGTCGAGCACGCGCTGTGCGGTGACCGCCGGAATGGCTTCGATACGCCCCGAGTGGTGAATCTGCGACCCTTGTTCGCCGAGCGTGACGATCAATGCATCGACGCGGCCGGCAATTTCTTCGATAGACCAGCCCGTCTTGTCGCTGACGAGTTTGGCTTCGTAATCGTTGACAGCTACATACGTGGCAAGTTCAATCATGCGGCGCAGGGTCGCCCCGTCGAAGAGCGGCAAACCCTGGCCCGGATCGAAGATGAACGGCACGCCGGTCGCGGCGAATTGCTCCGCGTGCTGGACCATCCCGTCGAAGCCGTCCGGCGCGACGATGCCGAGCTTGATGCCCTTTGCTTCATCGACGCGATTCACGTGCGACTGCATCATCGCGCCCGGATGGAACGCCGTGATCTGATTGTTTTCGAGGTCGGTGCTGATCATTGCCTGCGCGCAATACGAATCCTGCAGTACGCGGACGTATTCCTTCGACAGCCCGAGGCTGTCCAGCCGGTCGATATAGGCCTGCGCATCGGCTGCGCCGAGCGTACCCATGATGCGTGCGTCGCCGCCGAGCAGATGCAGCGCATAGCCGATGTTGCCCGCGCAGCCTCCGAACTCGCGACGCATCGTCGGCACGAGGAAGCTCACGTTCAGGATGTGGACCTGATCGGGCAGGATGTGCTCCCGAAACCGGCCTTCGAATTTCATGATGATGTCGTAGGCAATCGAGCCGCAAATCAGCGTAGCCAAGGCGATCGTTCCTGTAGAAGTCGAGAGAAAAGGGGTGCTGACGATGCGAAAACGCCGCGCGAAAAGCGCGGCGTTCGATCGTGCACGAAGGCTTACTTCAACGCTGCGAGCGCAGCGTCGTAGTTCGGCTCGTTCTTGATTTCGCTGACGAGCTCGGCGTGAACGACCTGGTCGTTTTCGTCGAGCACGACGACGGCGCGCGCCGTCAGACCGGTCAGCGGACCGCTCGCGACGTCGACGCCGTATGCCTTCGCGAAATCATGGCTGCGGAACGTCGATGCCGTCACGACGTTCTCGATGCCTTCGGTCGTGCAGAAGCGCGACGCGGCGAACGGCAGATCGCCGGAGACGACGATCACTGCCGTGTTCGAGAGCTTGCTTGCCGCTTCGTTGAACTTGCGCGTCGACGTGGCGCAGGTCGGCGTGTCGAGGCTCGGGACGATGTTGAGCACCTTGCGCTTGCCGGCGAAATCGGTGAGCGCCAGCGGCTTCAGGTCCTTGCCGGTGAGCGAGAACGCGGGCGCCTTCTGACCCACGGACGGGAACGTGCCGGCGATTTCGATCGGGTTGCCACCCAGTGTGACTTGACTCATGTAGTGCTCCAGAAAGACGTCAGGATTGAACGGGAAACGCACTCGCTCTTGTTTCGCAAAGACAGGCGAAACAGCGGGGCGTCATGGATAAAAAATCTGCACGCGGAAGTTCGATGCCACCGCGTTGCCGGTATCGAGACGCACGATCATCGTCTGCGTCGTGCGCGCCGGCAGGCCGGCTGCAACCGGCGTGCCGGGCTTCACATAGTCCTGCGGCCAGAGCACGCGACGCACCGCGACATTGTTCTGCGCGTCGAGCAGCGTGAGCTCGATCGCCGGATATGCGAGCGCGACGTTGAAGCGGTTGCGCAGCGGCATCTTCAGTTCTAGCCGGTGCGGACCGTCGACCTGACGCAGATCGGACGGCTCGACCTGTAGACCGTCGATGTCGCGCGGCGGCGCCACCGTGCAGCCAATACGCGCACATGCCTGCTCATACAGCGGCCGCGATTGCGGCCAGTACACCATCACCGTTTCGCGTTGCCACCACGCGAGCTGTGCGAGCAGCAGCACCAGCAGCGCGAGTGCGACGAGTATGCCGAAGATCCTCCAGCCGGTCCGGCGTGGCGCCGGCGCGCGGGTTTCGCGAACCACCGCGAAATGGTCGGTGCCGTCGGTGGGCGGCACGTCAGCAAACGGTTCGCCTGCGTGGCTGCTGAAGTGCGGTTCGAGGTGCGGTTCCTTGTCGAGCGGAGGCGGCGGCAGCGGCGACGATAGCGTGTCGGCGAGCGCGGGTTCGGTGGTGCTGCGCCAGGTGGGCGCGTCGCGCTCGTCCGGTGCGATGGATTGCGGTTCGGCGGCCGCATGTGACTCCGATGAAGCGGCAGCCGGCGGAACCGGAGCGGCGAACGGCGGCTGCGTGGACGGAGTGTGCGGCGCGGGTGGCTCGGATTGAGCGGCTGCGGCATCGGCGGCAGGCGCCCACGGGTTCCATGCGTCGCCACGGAAGTCGGGTGCGGCTGAATGTTCGAGCGATGGCGGCTCTGCCGACGGCGTGGCAGCCTCGGCGGCGCCGGAAGTCAGCGCTGCGGCGAGGTCGGCGGAGACCGGCGTTGCCGTCGAGAAATCGCCGCCCTCAGTGGTTTCGTACAGGCTGGTCGAGCCATCGAAGACTTCCTGGCAGTGCCCGCAGCGCACGAGACCGCGACGCAGCTGAAGCTGCGCCGGCTGAAGCCGGAAGACGGTTTCGCAAAAGGGACAGCGCGTTGCCAGGAGCATATCGGGCCTGGGAGCCGACTAGGGCCGGTGAGTGACGATAAGCCCTATTCTAATGGCTTTCGCGGCGGGTTCCTGTCAGGCATACCCAGCCCTCGTGTTCGCGCCAGACGGCGATGTCGATCCACTGCTGGTAGACGGCCGCCACTTCGTCCGCTTGCCGGGCAAGTACGCCCGACAGCGCGATGCGTCCGCCGGGTCTGACTTTCGATGCGAGCATCGACGCCATCAGCTTCAACGGATTCGACAGGATGTTCGCGACGACGATATCGAATTCGCCGGCCGGGCATGCGTCGGGCAAACCGTACGTGACGTCGGCGTGATTGCGCTCGCTGTTGCTGCGCGCGGATTCAACGGCCTGCGGATCGATGTCGATGCCGATCACCGGGTTCGCGCCGCACTTCTTCGCGAGGATCGCGAGAATGCCCGAGCCGCAGCCGTAGTCGAGCACCGATTGCCCTGCGACGACCGATTGCTCGAGCCATTCCATGCAGAGGCGCGTCGTCGGATGGCTGCCGGTGCCGAACGCGAGGCCCGGATCGAGTTCGAGAACGAGGGCGTCGGGGTCCGGCGCGTCGTGCCACGATGGCACGACCCAGATCCGTTCGCCGATCGGAATCGGATCGAACTGCGACTGCGTGAGCCGCACCCAGTCCTGCTCTTCGACCTCGCGCAGCGTGAAGGCAGGGACCGTCGGGAGTGCGAGCGTATTGACCGCGGCCGCGAGCAACACCGCCGGGTCATGCTCGGCTGCAACCAGCGCGATCACGCGCGAGTGCTGCCATGCAGTGCGTTCGGGGATGAGACCGGGCTCGCCGAAAAGCGGTTGCTCGTCGGGCGTATCGGCATCGGCGTCTTCGACCGATACCGACAGCGCGCCGAGCTCCAGCAGCGCATCGGACAACGCCTCCGCGCGCTCGCGCTCCATCTCGACGATCAGTTCCCGGTAGCTCATGCTTACGCTTCTTCCGGTGCGGCCTGCTGCTTCGCGGCGAGACGGTTTTCGAGGTAATGGATGCTCGTGCCGCCCTCGACGAACTTCGCGTCGAGCATCAATTCGCGATGCAACGGGATGTTCGTCTGGATGCCTTCGACGACCATTTCCGACAGCGCGATGCGCATGCGACGGATCGCCTGGTCGCGGGTAGCGCCGTACGCGATCAGCTTGCCGATCATCGAGTCGTAGTTCGGCGGTACGAAATAGCCGTTGTACGCGTGCGAATCGACGCGGATGCCGGGGCCGCCCGGCATGTGCCACGACGTCAAACGTCCCGGCGACGGAATGAACTTGAACGGATCTTCCGCGTTGATCCGGCATTCGATTGCATGACCGCGGAACTGGATGTCGCGCTGACGGAACGCGAGTTTCTCGCCGGCCGCGATGCGGATCTGTTCCTGCACGATGTCGACGCCGGTGATCAGCTCCGTCACCGGGTGCTCGACCTGCACGCGCGTGTTCATCTCGATGAAGTAGAACTCGCCGTTTTCGTACAGGAACTCAAACGTGCCCGCGCCGAGATAACCCATCTTCTTGCACGCATCCGCGCAGCGATCGCCGATCCGTTCGATCAGACGACGCGCGATGCCCGGCGCCGGCGCTTCCTCGATCACCTTCTGGTGACGACGCTGCATCGAGCAGTCGCGTTCGCCGAGCCACACGGCGTTCTTGAACGAGTCCGACAAGATCTGGATTTCGATGTGCCGCGGGTTCTCCAGGAACTTCTCCATGTAGACCTGCGGATTGCCGAACGCACGGCCCGCTTCTTCACGCGTCATGTTCACCGCGTTGACGAGCGCTGCTTCGGTGTGCACGACGCGCATGCCGCGTCCGCCGCCGCCGCCGGCTGCCTTGATGATCACCGGGTAGCCGACCGTGCGTGCAATCTTCACGATTTCCTTCGGATCGTCGGGCAACGCGCCTTCCGAGCCGGGCACGCAGGGCACACCGGTCTTGATCATCGTCTGCTTGGCCGACACCTTGTCGCCCATCATCCGGATCGTATCGGGGCGTGGGCCGATGAACACGAAGCCCGACTGCTCGACGCGCTCGGCGAAGTCCGCGTTTTCCGACAGAAAGCCGTAGCCCGGGTGGATGGCTTCGGCGTCCGTGACTTCTGCCGCGCTGATCAGCGCAGGCATGTTCAGGTAGCTCAGATTCGACGGGGCCGGTCCGATACAGACGGCTTCGTCGGCGAGCTTTACGTATTTCGCTTCCTTGTCGGCTTCGGAATAGACGACGACCGTCTTGACGCCGAGCTCGCGACACGCGCGCTGGATACGGAGCGCGATTTCGCCGCGATTGGCAATGAGGATTTTTTCAAACATAGCGGGTTTTCGACTCATCAAAGGGCGCTGCGCGGGTCGCGCGAACGAGCGGCATGCGCGAGAGCCTTGGAGGTTCGGATGCGCGTCCCGTGTGACTGACTACCGGACGCGCAGACGGCGGCTGCAATGCGCGCCGCGTTAGCCGACCACGTAGAGCGGCTGGCCGTATTCGACCGCCTGCCCGTTTTCGACGAGGATTTCCTTGATGACGCCAGAAGCATCGGATTCGATTTCGTTCAGCAGCTTCATCGCTTCGATGATGCACAGCGTCTGGCCTTCCTTCACCGTATCGCCCACTTGCACGAACGCATCGGCGCCCGGCGACGGCGAACGATAGAACGTGCCGACCATCGGCGACGTCACGACGTGACCCTGCGGAGCAGCGGGGGCCGGCGCAGCGGGTGCGGCTGCGGCCGGTGCTTCGGCGCCGCCCATCATCGGGAGCGGGGCGGACATCTGCTGGGCATAGGCGGGCTGCTGTACGTAAACCGGCGCTGCGTTCTTGACGATGCGCACCTTGCCTTCGCCTTCGGTGACTTCGAGTTCCGAGATGCCTGACTCGGAGACGAGGTCGATCAGGGTTTTCAGTTTACGTAGATCCATCGGGCTTCCCCTTTAATGCGTGAAGGGCCGGCGGCGTGGCCGCCGGCCTGATAGGTGTTGTCTGGAATCAGGCGCGCGGCGTGCCGGCTGCGAGCCGGTCGAGCGCAAATTCGAGTGCGTACAGATACCCCTTCCAGCCGAGACCGCAAATGACCCCTTCGGCCTGGTCGGACAGATACGAGTGATGCCGGAACGACTCCCGGCGATGCACGTTCGACAGATGAATCTCGACGAACGGAATGGCGACTCCCGCCAGCGCATCCCGGATCGCCACGCTGGTGTGCGTGTACGCGGCGGGATTGATCAGGATGAAATCGGTCTGCTCGGTACGGGCCGACTGGATGCGGTCCACGAGCGCGCCTTCGTGATTGCTCTGGAACGTCGCGAGCTCCACGCCGGCGTCGGCGGCACGGTCGGCCAGCGCCTGATCGATCTGCGGCAGCGTCACGCGACCATAAACCTCGGGTTCCCGGGTGCCGAGAAGGTTGAGGTTAGGGCCGTGCAGTGCCAGCAGTCGCGTCATGGTCGCTTGGTTTTCCGTGGAATTGGCCGCACTTTAGCGCCGATTAGAGAAATTTGTCTAGTTTCCCGGTTGGCCAGGGTGATCGCGCCCCGCTTGTGTGCGGACGCATTCGCGGCATCTTCGAGCAATTCCGCGCGATTTGCGCTCAACCGGACGGGTTCCGGCGGCAAGTGAAGGTTAAGGGATTGTGAGATCTACAGCGCGTCGAGCGTCTGTTTGAGTTCGGCCGGCTGAATCGGGCCTAATTTTGTCGAGCGGATCTTTCCTTTGGCGTCGATCACGACGGTAAAGGGCAGGCCGCCCGCCTGGTTGCCG
Organism: Paraburkholderia flava; assembly: GCF_004359985.1. Classification (NCBI taxonomy): domain Bacteria; kingdom Pseudomonadati; phylum Pseudomonadota; class Betaproteobacteria; order Burkholderiales; family Burkholderiaceae; genus Paraburkholderia; species Paraburkholderia flava. The sequence continues at coordinate 67,173 of NZ_SMRO01000002.1, forward strand.
AAGGTACGCGCGAGGTCGGCGCCGCCGAAGCCGATCACGTACACCGGGTAGTCAACCCGCACCTTCTGCAGGAACGCCTGCACGTTTTTATCCGAATCGACACCCAGCCCGATGAACTGGATGCCCTTCTTCGCGTACTGGCGGTGCAACTGCGCGAGCGTCGGCATCTCTTCGACGCATGGTCCGCACCACGACGCCCAGAAGTTCACGACGATCGGGTGCCCCTTGAACAGGCTCAACGACTGAGCCTTACCGTCGGCACTCGTGACCGGCGCGGCCCACAACTGCTCGACGGGGCTCTTTTGAGCGTCGGGAGCCGGTGCGGCTGCCGCGACCGGTTCGATCTCGGGACCGCGCAGCCAGTGGCCGGCAATCGCTCCACCACCGACCGCGACGATCGCCACGGCCACGAACGCGAAAATGCGCTTGCTGTTCATTGCTGTCGGTCTATCTATCTAGTTAGTAGTGGAGGGCATCGCATCGCCGCTGTCGAGCAGCGCCTGGACGGTCTGCACATTGGCGCGCGCCTGGCGGCCGCGAGCGTCGGCCCGCACCGCGCCGCGCAGATCGTCGGTGTCGTAAAGCGCGACGTGAATACCCACCGGCTCGGCGTCGCGGCCTTCGTTTGCCGAGCGCCACAGGAAGCTCAGTGTCTCGATCATGCCGCGGCCCGCGAAATGGCGCGTCTCCGAAACGTCGTACTGAATGTTCGCATTGAGCAGGTAAATGGCGACTTCTTTCGCGTCGTCGCAGAAAACCTGCAGATGCACGTCGGAATGTTCGCCTGCGGTACCGCCGAGTACCGCACCGGTCAGGTATGGATTGAACGGTGCGAGCCGCTGCATCCATTCCAGTGCGATCTTGCGCATGCGGCGCAACAGGATCGGCTGGCTGTCGCCCTGGAAGAGCGATTGATACTCGCGGATTTCTTCCTCGATCTGGTCGTTATCGGGCAGCCATTCGCCAGCAACGCGTGTTTCGCCGATAACCTGGCGGGCAGCTTTGCGCTTGGCCGTCGAATAGTCCAGGCCGTCCTCGGCGATCATCCTCGCCGCCGCGATGGCGATTTCCTCGCGCACGCGTTGGGGATCGAAATGTGATTTGCGAACCATCAGGCAATCATACTAGAGAATGTTGGCGCGCCTTTTCGGGTCCGGCGGACACGCAGCGAGCGTGTGCTGGAGCCCTGGGCGGCGCGGACCTGTCGGTTACAATAGCGTCCTTTGCGAACGGGCCTGCCGGCCATTGCGCAGCTCCTTCTCACGCTCGCTACGCCCGCGCGGCACGACAGTCTTATGCACATCCACATCCTCGGTATCTGCGGCACGTTCATGGGCGGTCTCGCGGTGCTCGCACGCGGCGCGGGTCACACCGTGACCGGCTGCGACGCCGGCGTCTATCCGCCGATGAGCACGCAGCTCGAGGCGCAAGACATCCGTCTCATTGAGGGTTACGGCGCGGAGCAGGTCGATCTGAACCCCGATCTGTTCGTGATCGGCAATGTCGTCACGCGCGGCAATCCGCTGATGGAGGCGATTCTCGATCGCGGCCTGCCGTACACGTCGGGCCCGCAATGGCTCGGCGAGCATGTGCTGAACGGCAAATGGGTGCTGGCGGTGGCCGGCACGCACGGCAAGACGACGACGTCGTCGATGCTGACCTGGCTGCTCGAAGACGCGGGGCTGAACCCGGGCTTCCTGATCGGCGGGGTGCCGCTCAATTTCGGCGTATCGGCGCGGCTCACCGATTCGAGCTTCTTCGTGATCGAAGCGGACGAGTACGACACCGCGTTCTTCGACAAGCGTTCGAAGTTCGTCCACTACCGTCCGCGCACCGCGATCCTGAACAACCTCGAATTCGATCACGCCGACATCTTCGCGGATCTGACTGCGATCGAAACGCAATTCCATCACCTCGTGCGGACCATTCCGGGCATCGGACGAATCGTCACGAACGGTCGCACCGATGCGCTCGAGCGTGTACTGACGCGCGGCTGCTGGAGCGAGGTCGAGCGGTTTGGCGTCGACGGCGGCTGGCAGGCGTTGCCCGCCGAAGAGGGCGTGCCCGTCGACGAACGCTTCGCCGTTTATCACAACGGTTTGCCCGCAGGAACAGTCGAGTGGCAGGTGCAAGGCGAACACAACCGGCTCAACGCACTCGCCGCGATCGCTGCTGCGCGCCACGTCGGCGTGCCGCCCGCGCAGGCCGCGCAGTCGCTGGCGACGTTCCGCAACGTGAAGCGTCGGATGGAAGTGCGCGGCAGCGTCGATGGCGTGACCGTGTACGACGATTTCGCGCACCATCCCACGGCGATCGAAACGACGATCGCCGGGCTGCGCGCCCGCATCGGCCGCGAACGCTCGCGCATTCTCGCGGTGCTCGAACCGCGCTCGAACACGATGAAGCTCGGCGTGATGAAAGCTCAGTTGCCGGCGAGCCTCACCGACGCCGATCTCGTATTCGGCTACGGCGCACCGGCCGGTCGCGACTCGCTTGGCTGGAATCTCGCCGAAGCGCTCGCGCCGCTCGGCAGCAAGGCACACGCGTTCGACAATCTCGATGCACTGGTGAAGGCCGTCGCGGCCGCCGCACAACCGGGCGATCAGGTGCTGGTGATGAGCAACGGCGGTTTCGGCGGCGTGCATCAGAAGCTGCTCGATGCGTTGTCCCGTAGAGATGAAGCGCGAGGCACCGCGTGATCCTCTATCTGCACGGCTTCCGCTCGTCGCCGCAATCGTTCAAGGCACGCGTGCTCGCTGAGCGTCTCGCCGAACTCGGTCGCGACGACGAATGGTGCTGCCCGATGCTGCCGGTCTCGCCGCTCGAGACGATCGCGCTCGCCGAGTCGCTCGTCGCGGCTGCGCCGTCGCAGCGCGTCACCGTGATCGGCAGTTCGCTCGGCGGCTATTTCGCGACCCATCTGGCCGAGAAGCATGGCTGGCCGGCCGTACTGCTGAATCCTGCCGTGGTGCCGCAGCGTGACCTCAGCGCGTATCTCGGCGAGCAGCCGTTGTGGCATGGCGGCGGTAGCATCGTCGTCGAGCCGCGCCATCTGGATGAACTGCGCGCGCTCGATGTCGCGTCGATTACGCAGCCCGACCGCTATTATCTGTTTGCCGCCACCGGCGACGAAGTGCTCGACTACCGCGAAATGCTCGCGCGTTATCCGGGCGCGCGGACCCGGCTCATCGAAGGCAGCGATCACGCGATCAGCGAGTTTCCGCAGTACGTCGACGACGTGCTTGCATTCTGCGACGCGACTCACGTCGCGCCGCCCGCGCCGAAAAAAGTGGCCTGACGCATTCGCGGCAGGCTCGAACCACGAACATGAACCGCTGTCAGTCGTTATAACCACGGCTATCACCATGGTGATGACGACGCAGACGGCCGATGCAAGACCGAACGAGAGTATTGAGTGAACGTTTTCTTTGAGGAATCCGGTAGTTTCAAGGCAGGCAGTGTGCTGTCACGCCAGGGCGACGCGTTTCAGGTCGAGTTGCCGGGCGGACGGCGCGCGAAAGTGCGCTCGAAGGACGTGCTGATCGAGTTCGAGAAGCCCGCCGCCGCCGAACTGATGGAGCAGGCCGATGCGACCGCTCAGGAGATCGATCTCGATTTCCTGTGGGAGTGCGCGCCCGAAGACGAGTTTCCGTTTGCCGCGCTCGGCGAGGAATACTTCGGCGCATCGTTCGGAGCGGTCGAGCGTGCGGCGCTCGTGCTGCGGATGCACGGCTCGCCGGTGTACTTCCGCCGCAAGGGGCGCGGCCAGTATCAGCGCGCGCCGCAGGAACAGCTGCAGATGGCGCTCGCGTCGCTCGAGCGCAAGCGTCAGCAGGCGCTCGTGCAGGCCGGCTACGAAGACGAGCTGAAGGCGGGGCGTCTGCCGGACGCGTTCGCGGGCAAGGCGCTCGGTCTGCTGACGAAGCCCGACAAGAATTCGATCGAATACAAGGCGCTCGAAGCGGCCGCAGCCGCGCGCGGTATCTCGCAGGCGAGTCTGATGCTCGAATGCGGCGGCGTCGCGTCGCCGCGCGCGCTGCATGAAGCGCGTTTCCTCGCGGAATTTTTCCCGCACGGCACCGGCTTCCCGCAGGTGTCGGTGGGTGCGCTGCCCGACGATCTGCCGCAGGCCGACGTCCAGGCATTCTCGATCGACGACGTCACCACGACCGAAATCGACGACGCATTCTCCGTCGAGCATCTCGCCGACGGTCGCGTGCGGATCGGCGTGCACATCGCGGCGCCGGCGCTCGGCATCGAGCGCGGCGATGCGGTCGATGCGATCGCACGCGCGCGGCTCTCGACCGTGTACATGCCCGGCGACAAGATCACGATGTTGCCCGATACCGTCGTCGAGGCGTTCACGCTGGCCGAGGGCGGACTGCGTCCGGCGCTGTCGCTGTACGTGATCGTCAATCGCGAGACGCAGGAAATCGTCACGAGCGAAACGCGAGCCGAGCGCGTGTTCGTGAAGAACAATCTGCGACACAACACACTCGACGAACTCGTCACCGAAGAGGCGCTTGCCGCCGGTTCCGGCGAGTATCCGCACAAGGACGACATCGCGGTGCTGTGGCCGTTCGCGCAGGCGCTGTTCGAAAAGCGCCAGCTTGCGCGTGCCGGTTACGGGCTGCGGCGCGAAGTGCAGCGCAATACCGATTTCAATTTCTACGTCGACGGCGAGCACATCACGATCACGCCGCGTCGCCGCGGTTCGCCGCTCGACACGATCGTCGCCGAACTCGCGATCCTCGCGAACTCGACATGGGGTGCGTTCCTGCACGATCACGGCGTGCCCGGCATCTACCGGACGCAGCGCGCGTTCGGCGTGCCGAGCGGCCCGAAGCGCACGCGGATGCAGACCAGCGCCGCGCCGCACGAAGGGCTCGGCGTGTCGCAATACGCGTGGAGCACGTCGCCGCTGCGTCGTTACGTCGACCTCGTGAATCAGTGGCAGTTGCTCGCGTGCGTGCAGCACGGCGTGATGGCGAAGCTCGCGGCGCCGTTCAAGCCGAAGGACGCCGATCTTTTCGCGGTCGTGCAGGGCTTCGACGACACCTATTCTGCGTACGCCGATTACCAGCGACGGATGGAGTACTTCTGGTGTTTGCGCTGGCTGAAGCAGGAAAATCGTCGGCAGGTCGAGGCGTCGGTGGTGAAGGGCGATATGGTGCGGCTCGACGAAATTCCGCTGTTGCTGCACGTGCCGGGTCTCGGCGTGCATGCACGCGGGACGCGTCTGCTGCTCGACGTGATGTCGATCGACGAGCTGACGGTTGAAGCGTCGGTGCGGCTGTTGCAGGTGCTCGATGCGCCGTCCGTCACGAGTGGCACTGGGGCTGAAGAGCCCGACGAAGCGGATGAAGAAATCGTCGATGCGGAACAGGCGTCCGCGGAGGGTGAGGGCGAAACGCAGGCGGAAACTTCCACCGATGCACCTGTCGATGCACCCGCAGAGGGCAGCGAACCGGAGGAATCCAGCGAGCCTGCATCTGCCGATCACTCCACGACGGAGCCGGGGCGATGAGCGTCGCGTCGCACGCGAGTCAACCGACGGAACCTGCTCGCGACCGCTATGCGGTAGTCGGCAACCCCGTTGCGCACAGCAAGTCGCCGTTCATTCACGCGCGCTTCGCCGAGCAGACCGGCGAGCCGGTCGAGTACGGCACGTTGCTCGCGCCGCTCGACGGCTTCGTCGCGCAGGTGCGCGCGTTCATCGACGCAGGCGGCCGCGGGCTCAACGTGACGGTGCCGTTCAAGCTCGACGCGCACGCGCTCGCCGATACGTTGTCGCCGCGCGCGGCAGCGGCCGGTGCGGTCAACACGCTGCGCTTTGACGCAACCGGTATTCACGGCGACAACACCGACGGCTTCGGTCTCGTGCGCGATATAGAAACCAATCTCGACACTGCGTTGAAGGGTGCCCGCATCCTGCTGCTCGGTGCGGGTGGCGCTGCGCGCGGCGTCGTGCTGCCGATGCTCGAACGCTTCCCGCATTCGCTGACCATCGTGAATCGTACGGCGGCGAAAGCGGATGCGCTCGTCGAACAGTTTGCGCAGGCTGCGCGTGAGGCGGGTTGTCGTCTGACGGGCGGTGCGCCGTCGGCGGTCGAAACTTCTGCATACGACGTGATCGTCAATGCGACGGCTGGTAGCCTCGATGCTGCGCTGCCCGAGTGCGACGCGCGTGCGTTCGGCAGCGGAACGCTCGCGTACGACATGATGTACGGCGTGCAGCCGACCGTGTTCATGCGCCACGCGCAGACGCTCGGCGCGCGTGCGGCCGATGGGCTGGGCATGCTGGTTGAGCAGGCGGCGGAGTCGTTTTATGTGTGGCGCGGGGTGCGGCCGGATGGTGCACCAGTGCTTGCGGCTTTGCGGGCGATGCTTGCGGCGCCGGCTGGGGCGTGAGCGGCGATGGGTCGATTTGCGGTCGACTACTTTGTATGGGATCAGGGTAAGCGCTAAACCCCAAAATGGGATCGACGCCGGAGTAAGGCGCTAAAGCGCTAACTCGGGCATGGGACCCGAGTAAGCGCTAAAACCCCAAAATGGGATCGACGCCGGAGTAAGGCGCTAAAGCGCCAACTCGGGCATGGGACCCGAGTAAGCGCTAAAACCCCAAAATGGGATCGACGCCGGAGTAAGGCGCTAAAGCGCCAACTCCGGCATGGGACCCGAGTAAGCGCTAAAGCGCTAACTCGGGTCGACAAAAGGTGAACGTCATGACAACAACCGCACGAGCACACCGACCAGGCCCATTCCGCTGGCTCGTCTACGTCGTCGCGGTATTCGCGCTGGCGTGGATCGCGACGCAGGCGTTCTACTTCGCGCAGATCGCGATCTGGAATTACGTGAATCCGCGCTCGACTGCGTTCATGCGCTCGGACGCGTGGCGTCTGTCCGACGACCGCCCCGATCTGTCGATCCAGCACACGTGGATACCGTACGACCAGATCTCGCACAACCTGAAGCGCGCGATCATCGCGTCCGAGGACGCGAACTTCGTCAACAACAACGGCTACGAAACCGACGCGATCCTGCAGGCATGGGAGAAGAACAAGTCGCGCGGCAAGATCGTCCGCGGTGGTTCGACGATTACACAGCAGCTCGCGCGCAATCTGTTCCTGTCGCGCGAGAAGAGCTACATCCGCAAGGGCCAGGAGCTGATCATCACGTGGATGCTCGAGACCCTGATGGACAAGGAGCGGATCTTCGAGATCTATCTGAATTCGGTCGAGTGGGGCAATGGCGTGTATGGCGCAGAGGCAGCCGCGCACTACTACTACCGGACGTCGGCGGGGAAGCTGACGGGCTGGCAGTCGGCGCGGCTCGCGGTGATGCTGCCGCGGCCGAAGTACTTCGATGAGCATCGCGGTTCCGCGTATCTGACGCAACGGTCCCGTGTGATCGCGCGCCGGATGGGCGCGGCTGAATTACCCGACTGAACTATCGCACCGGGAACAGCGTTCGCGGTGCGGTATGACGACGTCTATTGCCGCGCGGTGCGGAGGTTATCCGGCATCGGCAGGTTGTAGTTCGTCCGAAACGGATTGATATCCAGCCCGCCACGCCGCGTATAACGCGCGTAGACCGCGAGCTTGAGCGGCTGACATTGCCGCGCGATATCGATAAAGATCCGCTCGACACACTGCTCGTGAAAGCCAGTGTGATTCCGATACGAAATGATGTAGCGCAGCAGCCCCGCGTGATCGATCTGCGGACCTGCATAGTGAATCTGCACGCTGCCCCAGTCCGGTTGACCCGTCACCGGGCAGTTCGATTTCAGTAGATTCGAATACAGCGTTTCTTCGACTGGCGATTCATCGAGCGCAGCCTTCAGCAGCGATGCGTCCGGATGATAGACGTCCGTGTCGAGATCGAGCCGGTCGAGCGACAGCCCGTCGAATTCCTCCAGTTGCAGCTTGCCGAACTCGGCCGGCGGGGCGAGATGCGCCGACACGGTCGCGCCGCAGACCGCCGACACATCGCGGCGGATTGTGTCGCGCACGGTCTCGATCGAATCGAACGTGGTCTGCGAGAACGATCCGAGGTACAGCTTGAACGATTTCGATTCGACGATGTTCGCGGAATCGGCGGGCACGTAGAACGTGGCGACGGCGATCTGCGGCTTACCGCGCGTGTTCAGCCACGACAGTTCGTACGCATTCCAGATGTCGCTGCCGAAGAACGGCAACTGCGCGCCGATGCCGATCTGTTCGCGCGCGTTGCGGCGCGCGATCGGAAACAGCAGGCTCGCGTCGTACTGTTCGAGGTAAGCGGAGGGTTTGCCGAGCGGCGATTGTTCGGGATTCATGGTGCGTTCACGATGCCACTCAAGACGTGCCCGGTCGCGGTGACGACGCGGGCCGATTCGCAGTGACTGATCTGGTCGTCGAAGAAAAAGTCCGGCTCGAACTCACGCAGGAACGCGCCTTTGTCGAGGCCGCCGAGGAACATCGCTTCGTCGATTTCGATGTTCCATGCCATCAGTGTGCGGATCGCGCGTTCGTGCGCGGGTGCCGAGCGCGCGGTGACGAGCGCGGTGCGGATGTGCATCGGCGACGCGTCGCCCGCGAGATTCTGCAGCCGGTGCAATGCCTCGAGCAGCGGCTTCAATGGTCCGTCGGCGAGCGGCAGATCCTTGTTGTCGATCTCGTGACCGATGAATGCGCGCAGACCGTCCTTCTGAAATATGCGCTCGGCTTCGTCGGAGAACAGCACGGCATCGCCGTCGAACGCGATACGGATTTCGTCCGGATACTTGCCCGCCATTTTCGCCGACTGCGGCAGCACGCGCGCGGCCGCGAAACCGGCGGCCAGCGCGTCGCGCACGTCGTCCTGATTCGCGGACAGAAAGAGCGACGCGTTGAGCGGTTTCAGATAAGAAAATGGCGGCCGCCCGCGCGTGAACACGCCGCGCTCGACGGTGAGCCCATGCTCGCGACACGAACTGAATGCGCGCAACCCGCTGATCGGATCGCTGCGCGACAGGATCACGACCTCGACGCGATGCTCGCCGGTGTTCAGCGCGAGCAGTTTGCGGATCAACGGAAACGCGACGCCGGGCTTCGCCGGCACGTTCAGACGTGCGCGCTGCAGCGCTTCATACGCCTGCAGATCGCCTTCCTCGTAGACGCGATTCTCCTCTTCGAAATCGAACAGCGCACGCGACGAAATCGCGACGACCAGTTTGTCTTCGAGCGAGAACGGCATGAGACAGCGGCTCCTGAAGCGGGGTTGCGGTCAGATAAGAAACAACCGGTACACCGGATTGTCGCTCTCTTCCCAGTACGGGTAACCGAGGGTCGCGAGAAAGCGGACGAATTCGGCGTGATCGGTGTCCGGCACCTGGATGCCCACCAGGATCGAACTGTAGTCCGCGCCCTGATTGCGATAGTGGAACAGGCTGATGTTCCAGTCCGGCGCCATCGACGACAGGAACTTCATCAGCGCGCCCGGGCGCTCCGGAAACTCGAAGCGGAACAGCCGCTCATCGCGTGCGAGCGGCGAGCGTCCGCCCACCATGTAGCGGATGTGCTGCTTCGACAGTTCGTCTCCCGTCAGGTCGACGGTCGCAAAGCCGTGCGCCTCGAAGCTCGCCGCGATCTGCGCCGGCTCCTCGCGGTTGCGGATCTGCACGCCGACAAAGATGTGGGCGGCCTGCGCATCGGCGATCCGGTAGTTGAATTCCGTGACGCTGCGCGTGCTGCCGACCAGTTCGCAGAAACGCCGGAAGCTGCCGCGTGCTTCGGGGATCGTCACCGCGAACACCGCCTCGCGCGCTTCACCCACTTCCGCACGCTCCGCGACGAAGCGCATCCGGTCGAAGTTCATGTTCGCGCCGGAGGTGACGGCCACCAGCGTCTGGCCTTCGATCCCCTCGCGCTCTGCGTACTGTTTGGCTCCTGCCACCGATAAGGCACCGGCCGGCTCAAGCACGCTCCGCGTGTCCTGGAACACATCCTTGATCGCAGCGCACAGCGCGTCGGTGTCAACCACCAGTACGTCGTCCAGATACGCCTGACATAGCCGGAACGTTTCCTCGCCGACGAGCTTGACGGCGGTGCCATCGGAGAACAGACCGACTTCTGCAAGCGTGACGCGCTCGCCTGCCTTCAGCGACTGCGCCATCGCACACGAGTCTTCTGTCTGCACACCGATCACCTTGATCTCGGGACGCACCGCCTTGACGTACGCGGCGATCCCCGCCGCGAGCCCACCGCCTCCGATCGGCACGAAGATCGCGTGGATCGGTCCCTGGTGCTGGCTGAGGATTTCCATCGCGACCGTTCCCTGACCGGCGATCACGTGCGGATCGTCGAAGGGATGGACGAAGGTCAGGCCACGCTCCTGCTGCAATTGCAGCGCGTGTGCGTACGCATCGCTGTACGACTCGCCGATCTGCACGACCTCGACGGTCGGACCGCCATGCGCGCGCACCGCGTCGACCTTCAACTGCGGCGTGGTGACCGGCACCACGATGACTGCCTTCACACCCATGCGAGCCGCCGATAGCGCGACGCCCTGCGCATGATTGCCCGCCGACGCAGTGATCACGCCACGTGCGAGCGCATCGGGGGCGATGTGAGCCATCCGGTTATACGCACCGCGCAGCTTGAACGAGAACACCGGCTGGTTATCCTCGCGTTTCAGATAGACCGTGTTGCCCAGTCGCGCCGACAGCGCACGCGCAGGCTCCAGCTCCGTCTCGCGGGCCACGTCGTACACCTTCGCGGTGAGGATTTTTTTCAGGTAGTCGAGAGAGGCCATGCAGGTCGCGCGGGAAGCGTTCGAAAAGGCGGGAAAGGGACAATGATAGCGCCAACGGGTCACGCGCTGAACCGCACGCGGAAGGCACGAGTACGCCGCCGACGGGTTCCCGTGCATCGAATCGGCGCAAGACCCGCAATGCGTCGAACGCACGCAACGACACGCGCCCGACACACGCTCACTGCACGATCGTCTGATCATTCAAAGCCGACCGTCCGGTCGCCGAATTCACACGCAGGGCGCCTCCACACAGGCCGCAAACGCCTGTTGCAGCGCAGTGCAAGCCCCGGCGGCGTCGCCGATCCTGCGGTAGAATCCGATTTTGGAACAAGGACCGGAAGATGCACTGGCAGCCTCGGATCGCCCATTTGATGCCCGCACCGCGTGAGTCTCGCCCCGCGGCGCAGCGGCATGTGCGTCACGGACGATCGTGTAGCGTCATCTGAGCGCCGCGAAGCGGCCGGCGTGTGTCGTCCGTCGGCAGAGGCTTCGCTCCCAGAGAAGAAGATTTCCAGCATTGCGCCCCACGCGCACCGTCAGCCGGCGTTCCATCGAACGCGCGCGCTGACCCACCGAGTCGTCCAAACATGAACGCACCTCAAGTTTTCGATCCGCACGGCGCCGCCGCTGCGGTGGTCGCCGATCCCGAACCGCGCCTGCGCGAAATTCCCTACAACTACACGTCGTTTTCCGATCGGGAAATCGTCATTCGTCTGCTGGGCGACGAAACGTGGTCGGCGCTCGCCGAACTGCGCGCCGAACGCCGCACCGGCCGCTCGGCACGGATGCTCTACGAAGTGCTCGGCGACATCTGGGTCGTGCGCCGCAATCCGTATCTGCAGGACGATCTGCTCGACAACCCGAAGCGTCGCGCGCTGCTGATCGAAGCGCTGCATCACCGTCTCGCCGAAATCGAAAAGCGCCGTCGCGCCGATCTGACCGAACACGCCGACGAAGCCGGTGTCGGCCGCTCGGCACGCGTCGAAACGCTCGTGCTGGCCGCGCGCCGCGCGATCGACGCATTCGCCGGCGAGTTCGACAAGATGGCGGAACTGCGTCGCCGTGCGACCAAAGCGCTTGGTCGCCGCACGCAGAAGGACAACATCAAGTTCGACGGGCTGTCACGCGTGTCGCACGTCACCGATGCGACCGACTGGCGCGTCGAGTACCCGTTCGTCGTGCTGACGCCGGATAGCGAAGCCGAGATCGCCGGGCTCATCAAGGCCTGCTTCGAACTCGGGCTGACCGTCATTCCGCGTGGAGGCGGTACCGGCTACACGGGCGGCGCAGTGCCGCTCACGCCGTTTTCCGCTGTCATCAATACCGAAAAGCTCGAACAACTCGGCGCCGTCGAACTGACGGATCTGCCGGGCGTCGCGCACAAGGTGCCGACCATCTATTCGGGCGCGGGCGTCGTCACGCGTCGCGTCACCGAGGCGGCCGAGCATGCGGGCTACGTGTTCGCGGTCGATCCGACGTCGCTCGACGCATCGTGTATCGGCGGTAACGTCGCGATGAACGCGGGCGGTAAGAAGGCCGTGCTGTGGGGCACCGCACTCGACAATCTCGCGTGGTGGCGGATGGTCGATCCGGAAGGTAACTGGCTCGAAGTCACGCGGCTCGATCACAACCTCGGCAAGATTCACGATATCGCGGTCGCGCGTTTCGAACTGAAGTGGTTCGACGGCGAATACGCGCCGGGCGAAAAGCTGCTGCGTACCGAACCGCTCGAAATCGAAGGTCGCCGGTTCCGCAAGGAAGGGCTCGGCAAGGACGTGACCGACAAGTTCCTCGCCGGTCTGCCGGGCGTGCAGAAGGAAGGTTGCGACGGGCTCATCACGTCGGCGCGCTGGATTCTGCACAAGATGCCCGCGCATACGCGCACGGTGTGCCTCGAATTCTTCGGCCAGGCGCGCGACGCGATTCCGAGCATCGTCGAAATCAAGGATTACCTGTTCGAAACGTCGAAGCAGGGCGGCGCGATTCTCGCGGGCCTCGAGCATCTGGACGAGCGCTATCTGCGCGCGGTCGGCTATGCGACGAAGAGCAAGCGCAACGCGTTTCCGAAGATGGTGCTGATCGGCGACATCGTCGGCGACGATGCGGACGCGGTGGCTGCTGCGACCTCCGAGGTCGTGCGGATGGCCAACGGCAAGAGCGGTGAGGGTTTCGTCGCGGTCAGCGCGGAGGCTCGCAAGCGCTTCTGGCTCGACCGCAGCCGCACGGCCGCGATCGCGAAGCACACGAACGCGTTCAAGATCAACGAAGACGTCGTGATCCCGCTGAACCGGATGGGTGAGTACACCGACGGCATCGAGCGGATCAACATCGAGCTGTCGATCAAGAACAAGCTGCAGCTGGTCGATGCGCTTGAAGCGTTCTTCAAGGCCGGCAAGCTGCCGCTCGGCAAGAGCGACGACGCGAACGAAATTCCGAGCGCCGAACTGCTCGAAGATCGCGTGCAACAGGCGCTCGATCTGCTGAAGGCGGTACGCGCGCGCTGGGAGTTCCTGCGCGACAAGCTCGACATGCCGTTGCGCGAAGCGCAGCACTACATGGTGCAGCTAGGCTACGAGGCGCTCGCCGAAAAGTTCGCGGACCGTGCCGATGCGCAGCCCGACGCGATCGTGTTCCACGTCACGCAGGACCGCACGGTGCGCGTGTCGTGGAAGCAGGAAATTCGCGCGGAACTGCGGCAGATCTTCAACGGCGGCGAGTTCAAGCCGATCCTCGAGGAAGCGCAGGCCATCCATAAAAAGGTGCTGCGTGGCCGCGTGTTCGTCGCGCTGCACATGCACGCCGGCGACGGCAACGTGCACACGAATCTGCCGGTCAACTCCGACAACTACGAGATGCTGCAGGACGCGCACACGGCAGTCGCGCGGATCATGAAGCTCGCGCGTTCGCTCGACGGCGTGATCTCCGGCGAGCACGGCATCGGCATCACGAAGCTCGAGTTTCTGACGGAGAGCGAGATCGGCGAATTCCGCGCGTACAAGCAGCGCGTCGATCCGCACGGCCGCTTCAACGCGGGCAAGCTGCTCGAAGGCGCGGATCTGCGCAACGCGTACACGCCGAGCTTCGGGCTGATGGGCTACGAATCGCTGATCATGCAGCAGTCCGACATCGGTGCGATCGCCGATTCGGTGAAGAACTGCCTGCGTTGCGGCAAGTGCAAGCCGGTCTGCGCGACGCACGTGCCGCGCGCGAACCTGCTGTACAGCCCGCGCAACAAGATTCTCGCTACATCGCTGCTGGTCGAGGCGTTCCTGTACGAAGAGCAGACGCGCCGCGGCGTGTCGATCAAGCATTGGGACGAGTTCAACGACGTCGCCGATCACTGCACCGTGTGCCACAAGTGCGTGACGCCGTGTCCGGTCAAGATCGACTTCGGCGACGTGACGATGAACATGCGCAACCTGTTGCGCAAGATGGGCAAGAAGAAATTCAATCCGGGCAACGCGGCCGGCATGTTCTTCCTGAACGCGACCAATCCGCAGACCATCAACCTCGCGCGCACCGCGATGATGGGGATCGGCTACAAGGCGCAGCGGCTCGGCAACGACGTACTGAAGAAGTTCGCGAAGAAGCAGACGGCGCACCCGCCGGCGACGGTCGGCAAACCGCCGGTCACGCAGCAGGTGATCCACTTCATGAACAAGAAGATGCCGGGCAATCTGCCGAAGAAAACGGCGCGCGCGCTGCTCGACATCGAAGACAACAAGATCGTGCCGATCATCCGCAATCCGAAGTCGACGACCGCTGATACGGAAGCGGTGTTCTACTTCCCGGGCTGCGGATCGGAGCGTCTGTTCTCGCAGGTCGGTCTCGCCACGCAGGCGATGCTGTGGGAAGCGGGCGTACAGACCGTGTTGCCGCCGGGCTATCTGTGCTGCGGTTATCCGCAGCGCGGCTCGGGTCAGTTCGACAAGGCCGAGAAGATCGTCACCGATAACCGCGTGCTGTTCCACCGTGTCGCGAACACGCTGAACTACCTCGACATCAAGACGGTCGTGGTGTCGTGCGGTACGTGCTACGACCAGCTGTCGGGCTATGAATTCGAGAAGATTTTCCCGGGCTGCCGGATCATCGACATTCACGAGTTCCTGCTCGAGAAGGGTATCCGGCTCGATGGCGTGAGCGGTACGCGCTACATGTATCACGACCCGTGCCACACGCCGATCAAGACGATGGACCCGGTGAAGCTCGTCAACGAATTGATGGGCGCGGAGAAGGACGGTTATCGGATCGAGAAGAACGACCGTTGCTGCGGCGAGTCGGGCACGCTCGCGGTGACGCGGCCGGACGTGTCGACGCAGGTGCGCTTCCGCAAGGAAGAAGAGATCCGCAAGGGCGCGGCGAAGTTGCGGGATATTCCGGTGCTGGGGCAGGCTGGTGCGAGCGTGGTCAATGCACCGGTTGCGGAAGCTGGGGCTCCGGCTCCGGCAGGCAAAACCGACGTGAAAATCCTCACGAGCTGCCCGTCCTGCCTGCAAGGTCTGTCCCGCTACAACGAGGACGCGAACATCGAAGCCGACTACATCGTCGTCGAGATCGCGCGCCATGTGCTGGGCGAAAACTGGATGGCCGACTATGTCCAGCGGGCCAACAATGGCGGAATCGAGCGCGTGCTGGTCTAATTGCACGCATTACGTATCTGCCGGGGGCGAAGATGGACTGCGTATTTTGCCGCGAAGACGGCGGTGATGTGCTGTGGAAGGACGACACGCTGCGTGTCGTCCTCACCGATGAGCATGACTATCCGGGCTTCTGCCGGGTGATCTGGGGCGAGCACGTCGCCGAGTTTTCGGATCTGTCCGAGCATGACCGCGACCGCGTGATGCGCGCGGTCTACGCGGTCGAACGTGCGATCCGGCGCGTGCTGCAGCCGGTCAAGGTGAATCTCGCGAGCCTCGGCAACCAGGTGCCGCACGTGCACTGGCACGTGATCCCGCGTTTTTCCAACGACACCCATTTTCCGCTGCCGATCTGGGCACCGCGCCAGCGCACGGTGTCCGAAGCGCTGCTGTCGTCGCGACGTGCGCAGGCCACGCTGCTGCGCGACGCGGTGCGCGCCGAAATTGAAGCGGTTCTCGTCTGAGGTTCTGATATGACTGGATTGACTCGCGACACGCCGGTGCCAACCGGCGTCGTCGTGCATGCGGTATCGCGCGTGCTTGAATTGCAGTATGCGGACGGCACGGTGTATCGCGTGCCGTTCGAACTGCTGCGTGTGTGTTCGCCGTCGGCCGAAGTACGCGGCCACGGTCCGGGCCAGGAAACGCTGCAGACCGGCAAGCGCGACGTGACGATCACGGCGCTCGAAGGCGTCGGCAACTATGCGCTGCAGCCGACGTTCTCCGACGGACACTCCACCGGCATCTATTCGTGGGATCTGCTGCACGACCTTGCAGTCCGTCAGGATGAACTCTGGGACGAATACCTCGCCAAACTGGAAGTGGCCGGCGTCGATCGCGACGCGCCGATGGCTCCGGCGAGCCTCCCCCACGGGCATCGTCACTGATACGATCCAGCCTGACCGCCGCGACGACGCGGTGCAACAAACCAGTATTCGAGAATACGCGAAAGGAACCAGCGCGATGAGCAAAACCCACTTCGGCTTCCAGACAGTCGACGAACAGGATAAAGCGCAGAAGGTGGCGGGCGTGTTCCACTCCGTCGCGTCGAACTACGACCTGATGAACGACCTGATGTCCGCCGGGATGCATCGCGCGTGGAAAGCGTTCACGATCGCGCAGGCGGCCGTGCGGCCGGGCTCCCGGGTGCTCGACATCGCGGGCGGCACCGGCGATCTGTCGAAGGCGTTCGCGAAGCAGGCCGGCCCGACCGGCGAGGTCTGGCTGACCGACATCAACGAATCGATGCTGCGCGTCGGCCGCGACCGGCTGCTCGACAAGGGCGTCATCACACCCGCGCTGTTGTGCGACGCAGAAAAAATCCCCTTTCCGGACAACTACTTCGACGTGGTGACCGTCGCGTTCGGGCTGCGCAACATGACCCATAAGGACGCCGCACTGGCCGAAATGCGTCGCGTGCTGAAACCGGCCGGCAAGCTACTGGTGCTGGAATTCTCGAAAGTGTGGGACCCGCTGAAAAAAGCCTACGACGTCTATTCGTTCAAGGTGCTGCCGTGGCTCGGTGCGCGCTTTGCGAAGGACGCGGAGAGCTACCGCTACCTTGCGGAATCGATCCGGATGCACCCGGACCAGGAAACTTTAAAGACGATGATGGAACAAGCTGGCCTCGACGGCGTCAAATATTACAATTTGTCAGCTGGCGTGGTAGCCTTACACGTGGGGACAAAGTATTAGTGTCCACAACCCATTGTCTTTGAAAGGATTTTCATCATGTCCGATGCGCGTTCGTCACCTTCCAAAAAGCTTTCGTCCTCGTGGGCGAAGCGAGTTGGCACGTTCGCGGTGGTTGGTCTGATCATCGCGGCCACCTTTGCTTCGCTCGATGCCGAGGCGCGCCGCATGGGCGGCAGCCGCAGTATCGGCCGCCAGTCGTCGACCGTTACGCAACGCCAGGCGACGCCGCCGGCGCAGCAGCCCGGCCAGCCGATGCAGCAGCAAGGCCAGGCAGCGCAGGCGCAGCGCGGCGCGCAGCCCGCGCCGGCCGCCGCCGCACCTAACCGCTCGCGCTGGCTCGGGCCGATCGCCGGTCTCGCGGCCGGTCTGGGTATCGCCGCGTTGCTGTCGCACTTCGGGCTTGGCGAGGCGTTTGCCGGCGCGATGGCGAACTTCCTCGTGATCGCTGCGATCGCGATGCTGGCCATCTGGTTGATCCGCCGTTTCATGAACCGCAGGCGCGATGCGTCGACGCCGGCTTACGCGGGCGGCGCGCCGTCGCTGAATGCGGGCGGCAGTTATGGACAGGAGCCGCGCTACACCGCGCAGCAGATGAGCCCGCTATCGGCGTCGGCCACTGACGTCACGCCGGATGTGCCCGCGAATTTCGATTCGGAAACGTTCCTGCGCAACGCGAAGGTCTACTTCGTGCGGCTCCAGGCTGCTTGGGACGCAGGCAACATGGACGACATCCGCGAATTCACGACGCCCGAGATGTTCGCGGAGGTGAAGGTCGATCTGGACTCGCGCGGCGCGCAGCCGAACCAGACCGACGTTGTACAGCTCAACGCCGATCTGCTGGCAGTTGAAGATCGCGGCGGCGAGTACCTCGCGAGCGTGCGTTTCTCCGGTTTGATCCGCGAGTCGGCGGGTGCTTCGGCCGAGCCGTTCGTCGAAGTGTGGAACCTGTCGAAGTCGTCGCGTAACGGCGAAGGCTGGCTGCTCGCGGGCATCCAGCAAGTCGTCCAGCACTGATCTCCGCCCCGGGCAGGCCGTTCGGCACAGTCAGCCCGGAAGCGAACGGACGTTACAATAGGAACCCGCGTCGGCATCTGGCCGGCGCGGGTTTTTCTTTCCACTGCCGATGACCCTCGCCGCCAAGCCCTTCGCTGCTGCCGTCAATCACCTGCTCGCCCGCGAATCGTGGGCTCGCGAGCGCCTCGCTCCTTATGCCGGCAAGATCGCCCGGCTTTCCTGTCCGCCTGTTTCGATGATCCTGCTGGTGCAGCCGGACGGCTATCTCACAGCCGTCGACGAAAGCGATACACAGCAGTTCGACGTCACGGTCGCAGTGGCTTCGGATGCGTTGCCGGCGTTCGTGCAGGGCGGCCAGGCCGCGGTGATGAAGCACGTGAAGATCGAAGGCGACGCCGAGTTCGCGACTGCGATCGCGAAGCTGGCCGAGCATCTGCGCTGGGAACCGGAAGAGGACCTGGCGCGACTGATCGGCGATGGTCCCGCATGGCGCGTCGCGACGGCTGCGCGCTCGGTCAGCGAACACGCGCGTCGCACCGGACGCAACCTGCTCGATTCGGTCGCGGAATATCTGCTCGACGAAGATCCGCAACTCGTCCGGCGCGCGGCGCTCGACGAATTCAACGACGAGCTGGCCCGCACCCGCGATGCGCTTGCACGCGTCGAAAAGCGCGTCGAGCGTCTGCAACAGAAGGTCGAAGCCCGTGGCGCGAATGCGCCGGGCGGCGCCGCCACGTCGCGCGGCACGCGCTAGTCATCGGGCTCTACCATGCGTTTTCTGCGTTTCCTCAAGATTTTCTTTACGGTCATCCGCTTCGGTCTCGACGAGATGATGCTGAGTCGTATCAACGACCGGCGCGTGCGTCTGCTGTTGCGCGTGACGACGATCGGCCGGCACTTCGATGCGCCGCCGGGCGTTCGGTTGCGGCTCGCGCTCGAAAGCCTCGGGCCGATCTTCGTGAAGTTCGGACAGGTGCTGTCGACGCGTCGCGATCTGTTGCCGGTCGATATCGCGAACGAACTCGCGAAGCTGCAGGATCAGGTGCCGCCATTCGATTCCGACGTCGCGATCGGGTTGATCGAGAAGTCGCTCGGCGCGCCGGTCAACGTGCTGTTCGACGATTTCGAGCGGGTGCCGGTGGCGAGCGCGTCGATCGCGCAGGTGCACTTCGCGAAGGTGAGGGCGGGGCAGCACGCGGGCAAGTCGGTGGCGGTGAAAGTGCTGCGGCCGAACATGCGTCCGGTGATCGATTCCGATCTCGCGCTGCTGCGCGACATCGCGGTGTGGGCCGAGCGTCTGTGGGCAGACGGCAAGCGGCTCAAGCCGCGCGAGGTGGTCGCCGAATTCGACAAGTACTTGCACGACGAACTCGATCTGATGCGCGAAGCGGCGAACGGCAGCCAGCTGCGTCGCAACTTCGCCGGGCTCGATCTGCTGCTCGTGCCGGAGATGTACTGGGAGTTCTGCACGCCGACCGTGCTCGTGATGGAGCGGATGGTCGGCGTGCCGATCAGCCAGGTCGAGACGCTGCGCGCGGCGGGCGTGGATATTCCGAAGCTCGCGCGCGAAGGCGTCGAGATCTTTTTCACGCAGGTGTTTCGCGATGGTTTCTTCCACGCGGACATGCACCCCGGCAACATCCAGGTGAGCCTCGATCCCGCGCATTTCGGCCGCTATATCGCGCTTGATTTCGGGATCATCGGTGCGCTATCGGACTTCGATAAAAACTACCTCGCGCAGAATTTCCTCGCGTTCTTCAAGCGCGACTATCACCGGGTCGCGACGCTTCACCTCGAGTCGGGCTGGGTGCCGGCGACCACGCGCGTCGAGGAACTGGAGAGCGCGATCCGCGCGGTCTGCGAACCGTACTTCGATCGTGCGTTGAAAGACATTTCGCTGGGCCAGGTGCTGATGCGGCTGTTCTCCACGTCGCGCCGTTTCAACGTCGAGATCCAGCCGCAACTCGTGCTGCTGCAGAAGACGATGCTGAACGTCGAAGGGCTGGGCCGTTCGCTCGACCCCGAACTCGATCTGTGGAAGACCGCGAAGCCGTACCTCGAACGCTGGATGAACGAGCAGATCGGTTTGCGCGGCTGGTACGAGCGCCTGAAGATCGAAGCGCCGCAATGGAGCAAGACGCTGCCGCAGTTGCCGCGCCTGATCCATCACGTGCTGGCTGAGCGGCACGACGCGCAGCGCGGCCCGGGCGACGATGTGATCCGCCAGATTCTTCTCGAGCAGAAGCGCACGAACCGGTTGCTGCAGGGGCTGCTGGTGTTTGGCATCGCGGTCGGAGTCGGCGCGGTGCTCGCGCGTACGTGGCTTGCGCTGGCCTACGGTGGCTAAGGCGGGTGGTGGGCCAACCCAGCCACCGCATTTCGAAGGAGCCGATTCATGAGCGATCCATCCGAACCGGGCACGTCAGGCGCATCCGCTGCACCACCGGCTTTCACCGCACGCGACCCCGGCTCCCCCGAGTTCTGGAGCCAGCGTTTCGAGCGCGGTTACACGCCGTGGGATCAGGCCGGTGTGCCCGCCGCGTTCCACGCATTCGCCGAGCGACACACGGATGCGGCCGTTCTGATTCCGGGCTGCGGCAGCGCATGGGAAGCGATGTGGCTCGCGAGCCGCGGTCGTCAGGTGCGCGCGATCGACTTCTCCCCCGCAGCTGTCGATGCGGCCCGTGCAGTGCTCGGCACGCACGCGGATGTGGTCGAGCAAGCCGACTTCTTCGCGTACCGACCGCCGTTCGAACCCGACTGGATCTACGAGCGCGCGTTTCTGTGCGCGTTGCCGCCCGCGAGCCGCGCCCCGTACGCGCAGCGAATGAGCGAACTCGCGTCGCCGGGCGCATTGCTGGCGGGATTCTTTTTTATCGCCGAGACGCCGAAGGGCCCACCGTTCGGCATGACGCACGCCGAACTCGAGCAGTTGCTCGCGCCGTCTTTCGAACTGATCGAAGACCAGCCCGTGACTGGGTCGATTCCCGTCTTCGAGGGACGCGAACGCTGGCTGACATGGCGGCGCCGCGAATCTCGCTGAAACTTGAAATCCCGCGCGATCGCCCTCATTTAAGGTGGCGACGGCCGGGCTTGCCGCCGACCCCCGAAAACCACGGGGCGTGAGTCGTTTGCGGCTATAATTCAAGGCTTTGCAAGCGTTTCCAGGATTTTCGCAGGGAAAAGAAACATGCCGATCTACGCTTATCGTTGTGAGTCATGCGGCTTCGGGAAGGACGTCCTCCAGAAGATGAGCGACGCGCCGCTGACCGACTGCCCCGAATGCGGCAAGTCCACCTTCCGCAAACAGGTGACTGCCGCTGGTTTCCAGCTGAAGGGCTCCGGCTGGTACGTCACCGATTTCCGCAGCGGCGGATCGAATGCATCGAATAGCACGAACAACGCGAATGCGTCGTCCGGCAACGATGCTGCCGCGACGAAGGGTACGGAAGGTATGGGCAGCAAGCCGGAGGCTGGCGCTTCATCCGCTTCCAGCAGCGCCGATGCTCCCGCCGCCACGCCTGCCGCCACGCCCGCCGCGCCTGCAACCGGTGCCGGCGGCACCTGAAGCACTGCCGCCCGCGGGCGGCAACCCTACCGAACCCGGTGTCGCCGGGCCGGTTTTCTGGCGGTACACATGACGACGAAGAAAACGACGCTCAAATCGGTGTTCCTGACTGGCCTGCTGGTGCTGGTGCCTCTCGCCATCACGCTGTGGGTGCTCGGCCTCATCATCGGCACGATGGATCAGACGCTGCTGCTGCTGCCGAGCGCGTGGCAACCGGAGCGCGCAATCGGCTTCCGTCTGCCGGGTCTCGGCGCGGTGCTGACGCTGGCGTTCATCTTCATCGTCGGGCTGCTCACGCAGAACTTCGTCGGCCAGAAGCTCGTCAAGTGGTGGGAACTGCTGGTGCGTCACATCCCCGTGGTCGGGCCGATCTACACGAGCGTCAAGCAGGTGTCGGACACGCTGCTGTCGAGCAGCGGCAACGCGTTCCGCAAGGCGCTGCTGATCGAATACCCGCGCAAGGGCTCGTACACGATCGCGTTTCTGACCGGTATTCCGGGCGGCGACGTCGTCAATCACCTGAAGGAAGCGCACGTCAGTGTGTATGTGCCGACCACGCCGAATCCGACGTCCGGCTTCTTCCTGATGGTGCCGCGTAGCGAAGTCGTCGAGCTGGACATGACGGTCGACGCGGCGCTCAAGTACATCGTTTCGATGGGCGTCGTGGCACCGTCCGCGCCGCAGCAGCCGGCACCGGTACGCCGCAACACCATCGAGCCTCCGCTGTAATGCCGGCGCGCACCGTTCGCGGACGCGCGCCGTTCAACCAATGCAAAACGAAAGACGAACATCATGTCGATGAGATCTGAATACTGCGGTCTGGTGACCGAACACCTGCTGGGCCAAACCGTGTCGCTGTGCGGCTGGGTGCAACGCCGCCGCGATCATGGCGGCGTCATCTTCATCGATCTGCGCGATCGCGAAGGGCTCGTTCAGGTCGTGTGCGATCCGGATCGCGCCGAGATGTTCAAGACCGCCGAAGGCGTGCGTAACGAGTTCTGCGTGCGGGTGCAGGGCGTCGTGCGCGACCGTCCGGAAGGCACCGTCAACGCGGGCCTGAAGAGCGGCAAGATCGAAGTGCTGTGCCATGAGCTGACGGTGCTGAACGCGTCGGTTACGCCGCCGTTCCAGCTCGACGACGACAACCTGTCGGAAACCACGCGTCTCACGCATCGCGTGCTCGATCTGCGTCGTCCGCAGATGCAGCACAACCTGCGTCTGCGCTATCGCGTCGCGATGGAAGTGCGCAAGTACCTCGACGCGCTCGGCTTCATCGACATCGAAACGCCGATGCTCACGAAGAGCACGCCCGAAGGCGCGCGCGACTACCTCGTGCCGTCGCGTACGAACCCGGGCCAGTTCTTCGCGTTGCCGCAGTCGCCGCAGCTGTTCAAGCAGTTGCTGATGGTCGCGAACTTCGATCGCTACTACCAGATCGTCAAGTGCTTCCGCGACGAAGACCTGCGCGCGGACCGTCAGCCGGAATTCACGCAGATCGACTGCGAAACGTCGTTCCTCGGCGAACAGGAAATCCGCGATCTGTTCGAGGACATGACGCGTCACGTGTTCAAGGAAACGATCGGCGTCGAACTCGACGCGAAGTTCCCGGTGATGAAGTACTCGGAAGCGATGCAGCGTTTCGGTTCGGACAAGCCGGACCTGCGCGTGAAGCTCGAATTCACCGACCTGACCGACGTGATGAAGGACGTCGACTTCAAGGTGTTCAGCACGCCGGCCAACACGAAGGACGGCCGCGTCGCAGGGTTGCGCGTGCCGAAGGGCGGCGAGCTGTCGCGTGGCGATATCGACAGCTACACGGAATTCGTGCGCATCTACGGCGCGAAGGGTCTCGCGTGGGTCAAGGTCAATGAAGTCGCGAAGGGCCGCGACGGGCTGCAAAGCCCGATCGTGAAGAACCTGCACGACGCGTCGATCGCGGCGATCCTCGAGCGCACCGGTGCGCAGGACGGCGACATCATTTTCTTCGCGGCGGATCGCGCGAAGGTCGTCAACGACAGCCTCGGCGCACTGCGTCTGAAGATCGGTCATTCGGAATTCGGCAAGGCGAACGGCCTCGTCGAAACCGGCTGGAAGCCGCTGTGGGTGATCGACTTCCCGATGTTCGAATACGACGAAGAGGAAAACCGCTACGTCGCCGCGCATCATCCGTTCACGAGCCCGAAGGACGAGCATCTCGAGTACCTCGAAACGGACCCGGGCCGCTGTCTCGCGAAGGCGTACGACATCGTGCTGAACGGCTGGGAAATAGGCGGCGGCTCGGTGCGGATCCACCGTGAGGAAGTGCAGAGCAAGGTGTTCCGCGCGCTGAAGATCAACGCGGAAGAAGCGCGTGCGAAGTTCGGCTTCCTGCTCGACGCGCTGCAATACGGCGCGCCGCCGCACGGCGGGATCGCGTTCGGTCTGGACCGCATCGTCACGATGATGGCCGGTGCCGATTCGATCCGCGACGTGATCGCGTTCCCGAAGACGCAGCGCGCGCAGGATCTGCTCACGCAGGCGCCGAGCGAAGTCGACGAGCGCCAGCTGCGCGAGCTGCATATCCGCCTGCGTCAGCCGGAACCGAAGGCTTCGTGAGCTTGATGTCGAGGCGGTTCGCTGCAACGGCGGGCCGGTTCGCAACATCGAACAGCAGCAGACCGCAGTAAACAGCAATAAGCGAAAAGGCGCGTCACGCGCCTTTTCTGTTTTTTGCGTTACAGTCGTCAGGTCTGCCGACCGCCCGCCTCGCGTACTCCACGTGTTCCGTTCGATCACCATGCCGAAACCGCCGAAGATTCCGGAATCCGTTCTCGTCGTCATCCACACGCCCGAACTCGACGTCCTGATCATCGAGCGCGCCGACCGACCCGATTTCTGGCAATCGGTGACGGGCTCGAAAGATCAGCTCGACGAACCGCTCGCGCTGACCGCCGCGCGCGAAGTTGCCGAGGAGACCGGCATCGTCGTCGGTAGTGTCGACGTGCCGCACGACGCGCTGCTCGACTGGGACCATCAGATCGAATACGACATCTATCCGGTGTGGCGCCATCGCTATGCGGAGGGCGTCACGCGCAATACCGAGCACTGGTTCAGCCTGCAGGTGCCGCGTCGACTCGACGTGACCCTCTCGCCGCGCGAGCACACCGCATACGTGTGGCTGCCGTTCGAGGAAGCGGCGGCGCGCTGCTTCTCGTCGTCGAATCGCGAGGCAATCCTGCAATTACCCGCGCGACTCGACGCGCAGCGCAACGGACGTCCGCGATGAGCGGCGGTTCGCGACGTTTCGCGCGGCTTCGCGGCAATCTGTTCGGCCGGCGCTACTGGTCGAAATACCGCTTCACCGCCGGCAACGACGTCCGGCTGTTCCGCTCCGGCGACGCGTTTTTCGAAGCGCTGATCGCCCGCATCGATGCGGCGACCCGCGACGTCGCGCTCGAAACCTACATCTTCTGCGACGACAGCGCGGGCGTTGCCGTATCGGATGCGCTGAAGCGCGCGGCCGAACGCGGCGTACGCGTGCGCGTGATCACCGACGGCATCGGCACCGCGCGCCTGCCAATGTTCGAAGAATGGCCGCCGACCGGCATCCAGCACCGCATCTACAACCCGCATCTGTTCGGACGCTTCGGTTTTTCGCGCACCCATCGCAAGCTCGCCGTCGTCGACGACGCGTACGCATTTTGCGGTGGCATCAACATCGTCGACGACTTCGACCAGAACGGCACGCGGCTGCCGCATCCGCGCTGGGACTTCGCGGTCGAGCTGCACGGCCCCGTAGTCGCCGACGTGCGCGATGCGCTCGACCAGCAGTGGCAGCGGATTCGCGTGGGCCATCGCAGCGCCGACGCGCTGCGTCCCGATCTCGATCGGCAGGACGGTGCGCGCGGCGGCCTGCTCCGGCGGCGACGCAATCCGCGTCGCGTGGACACGGGCGCGAACGGCGAGCCGAGCGTCGCGTTCATCGCACGCGACAACCTGATCAACCGTCGCGCGATCGAGAAGGCGTATCTGAAAGCGATCGGTCAGTCGCGCTCGGAAGTGCTGCTCGCCAATCCGTATTTCATGCCGGGGCGCAAGCTGCGTCGCGCGCTGGTGTTCGCGGCGCGGCGCGGGATCGATGTGCGGCTCGTGGTCGGTCGCAAGGAATTCGCGGCGCTCGATTACGCGGTGCCGTTCCTGTACCGCTCGCTGCTCAAGGCGGGCGTCAAGGTCGCCGAGTACGAGAAGACGATGCTGCACGGCAAGGTCGCGGTGATCGATTCGAACTGGGCGACGATCGGCTCGTCGAATCTCGATGCACTGAGCCTCATGCTGAACAACGAAGCCAATGTGATGCTCGTGCAACATAGGGAAATCGACGTATTGCGCGACGCGATACTCACCGCTTATGGCGAATCCCGCAGCATCGATCTCGCGCACTACGAAGCCCGCCCCGCGGGCGAGCGCTTCGTGAACTGGCTGGCCTACACAGCGTATCGGGCCGCGATGAAACTCCTCACGGTGGGCGGCTACGACTAGCCGCGCCCATCATCCATCGGTGCTCGCCGGCAAAGAAGGCAAACGGCTCTAAAAAATCGCTCCGCTTCGGGCACAGGGATGCCGCAGAATTGGAGCGCGGTTAGAAACCGGTTTCTAATAAAGTCCTTGTTTCGCGGGCGGTCGCACCCAATAATAGTACGGCCGTTCGATTTTATTTCGGTCACATTGGAACGGTAAAAGAGCTATGCGAAAAGGCGAACAAACGCGAGTAGCGATTCTCGATGCAGCACTCGATCTGGCAAGCCGCGACGGACTGGAAGGTCTGACGATCGGATTGCTTGCCGAGCGCATGCAGATGAGCAAGAGCGGCGTGTTCGCGCATTTCGGCTCGCGCGAAGACCTACAGGTCGAAGTGGTTCGCGAATATCACCGTCGTTTCGAAGACGAGGTGTTTTTCCCGAGCCTGCGCGAACCGCGCGGCTTGCCGCGTTTGCGCGCGATGATCTCGCGCTGGATCGAGAAGCGCATCCAGGAAGTCACGACGGGCTGCATCTACATCAGCGGTGCGGTCGAATACGACGACCGCGCGGACAGCCAGGTGCGCGAGCAGCTGGTGTCCAGCGTCACGATGTGGCGCGCCGCGTTGATGCGTGCGATTTCTCAATCGATG
Source organism: Paraburkholderia flava (assembly GCF_004359985.1). NCBI lineage: Bacteria > Pseudomonadati > Pseudomonadota > Betaproteobacteria > Burkholderiales > Burkholderiaceae > Paraburkholderia > Paraburkholderia flava. The sequence continues at coordinate 94,009 of NZ_SMRO01000002.1, forward strand.
GAAGAAGGGCATCTGCGCCAGGACACCGATCCGCAGTTGATGCTCTTCGAACTGTATAGCTTCACGCTCGGTCTGCATCACGACGCGCGTTTCCTGCATCTGCCGGATGCGGTGCGTCTTACGTGGGCCGCGCTGGAAAAACTGATCGTTTCGTATCAAAGCGAAAGCCGTTAGCGCAGGAGACCAGCCATCGTGAGATGGCGCTGAACGTGCCGGCGGCGGAGCTTGAATCAACACCTTTGGAGAGAGTCATGGGACAGTACGCCGCGCCGCTGCGCGACATGCAATTCGTGTTGCACGAACTGCTCAACGTCGAAGCCGAGATCAAACAGATGCCGACGCACGCCGATCTCGACGCGGACACCATCAACCAGGTGCTCGAGGAGGCCGGCAAGTTCTGCTCCGAGGTGCTGTTCCCGCTGAACCAGAGCGGCGATCAGGAAGGCTGCACGTATCAGGGCGACGGCGTCGTCACCACGCCGAAGGGCTTCAAGGAAGCCTACAAACAATACGTCGAAGCGGGCTGGCCCGCACTCGGCTGCGATCCGGAATACGGCGGCCAGGGGCTGCCCGCGTTCGTCAACAACGCGCTGTATGAAATGCTGAACTCGGCGAACCAGGCGTGGACGATGTACCCCGGCCTGTCGCACGGCGCGTACGAATGTCTGCACGCGCACGGCACGCCGGAGCAGCAGCAGGTTTATCTGCCGAAGCTCGTATCGGGCGTATGGACCGGCACGATGTGCCTGACCGAGCCGCACTGCGGCACCGACCTCGGCATCCTGCGCTCGAAGGCCGAGCCTAACGGCGACGGCTCCTGGTCGATCAGCGGCACCAAGATTTTCATCTCCAGCGGCGAACACGATCTCGCCGAAAACATCATCCACCTCGTACTCGCGCGACTGCCCGATGCGCCTCCGGGCACCAAGGGCATCTCGCTCTTCGTCGTGCCGAAGTTCGTGCCGGACGCGAGCGGTGCGCCGGGCGAACGCAACGGCGTGAAGTGCGGATCGATCGAACACAAGATGGGCATTCACGCGAACGCCACCTGCGTGATCAATCTCGACAACGCGAAGGGCTGGCTCGTCGGCGAGCCGAACAAAGGCCTGAACGCGATGTTCGTGATGATGAATGCCGCGCGTCTCGGCGTCGGCATGCAGAGCCTCGGCCTCACCGAAGTCGCGTATCAGAACTCGCTCGTCTACGCGAAGGAGCGTCTGCAGATGCGCTCGCTGACCGGCCCGAAGGCGCCCGAAAAGGCCGCCGATCCGATCATCGTGCATCCGGACGTGCGTCGCATGCTGCTCACGCAGAAGGCCTACGCGGAAGGTGCGCGCGCGTTCTCGTACTGGTCGGCGCTGCACATCGACAAAGAGTTCTCGCATAGCGACGAAGCGGTCCGCAAGGAAGCCGCCGATCTCGTCGCGTTGCTCACGCCGATCCTGAAAGCGTTCCTGTCGGACAACGCGTTCGAAGGCACGAACCACGCGATGCAGATCTACGGCGGCCACGGCTTCATCAGCGAATGGGGCATGGAGCAGTACGTGCGCGACGCGCGGATCAACATGATCTACGAAGGCACGAACTCGATCCAGTCGCTCGATCTGCTGGGCCGCAAGGTGCTCGGCGACATGGGCGCGAAGCTGAAGAAGTTCGGCAAGCTCGTGTCGGATTTCGTCGAAGCCGAAGGCGTGAAGCCGGAGATGCAGGAGTTCGTCAATCCGCTCGCGGACATCGGCGACAAGGTGCAGAAGCTGACGATGGAAATCGGCATGAAGGCGATGCAGAACCCCGACGAAGTCGGCGCGGCTTCGGTGCCGTATCTGCGTACCGTCGGTCATCTGGTGTTCTCGTACTTCTGGGCTCGGATGGCACGCATCGCGCTCGACAAAGAGGCGTCCGGCGATCCGTTCTACAAGTCGAAGCTCGCCACTGCACGCTTCTATTTCGCGCGACTGCTGCCCGAAACGGCATCGACGATCCGCGCCGCACGCGCCGGTTCGAAGACGCTGATGGAAGTCGACGAAGCGCTGTTCTGAATCTGACGTAATGACGTAAGGGGCGCCGCGCGGATTCGCGCGGCGCTTCGGTCGCGAGCCTTGAAGGCGAGGCGTGACGGCGAGCCGTGCCGCACATCAGCGTTTACCACACGCCCACCGCTCGCCGACCCGATCACCCCAATCCGCTCCATTTGTATATTCCGCTGGAGGAACGACGTGAGCAATCTGATCATTCGCAAGGTAGCCGTACTCGGCGCCGGTGTGATGGGCGCGCAGATCGCTGCGCACCTGATCAACGCCAAGGTGCCGGTGCTGCTGTTCGATCTGCCTGCCAAGGAAGGTCCGAAGAACGGGATCGCGCTGAAGGCGATCGAGAATCTGAAGAAGCTGTCGCCCGCGCCGTTCGGCGTGAAGGACGACGCGCAGTACATCCAGCCCGCGAACTACGAAGACGATATCGAGAAGCTCGCCGAATGCGACGTCGTGATCGAAGCGATCGCCGAACGGATGGACTGGAAGCACGACCTGTACAAGAAGGTCTCGCCGCATCTCGCACCGAACGCGATCTTCGCGACGAACACGTCGGGCCTGTCGATCACCGAACTGTCGCAAGGCTTCTCCGACGAACTGAAGGCGCGCTTCTGCGGCGTGCACTTCTTCAATCCGCCGCGCTACATGCATCTGGTCGAACTGATCCCGACGTCGCAGACGCGTCCGGAGATTCTCGACCAGCTCGAAACCTTCCTGACCAGCGTGGTCGGCAAGGGCGTCGTGCGCGCGAAAGACACGCCGAACTTCATCGCGAACCGCGTCGGTATTTTCTCGATCCTCGCGGTGATCACCGAGGCCGCGAAGTTCGGCCTGCGCTTCGATGAAGTCGACGACCTGACCGGCAGCCGCCTCGGCCGCGCGAAGTCCGCGACGTTCCGTACCGCGGACGTGGTCGGCCTCGACACGATGGCGCACGTGATCAAGACGATGCAGGACACCCTCGCCGACGATCCGTTCTTCCCGGTCTACGAAACACCTGCCGTGCTCGCCGAACTCGTGAAGAAAGGCGCGCTCGGCCAGAAGACCGGTGGTGGTTTCTACAAGAAGGAAGGCAAGGCGATCAAGGTGCTCGATCCGAAGACGGGCACTTACGTCGACGGCGGCGCGAAGGCGGACGAACTGGTCGGCCGCATCTTGAAGCGTCCTGCAGGCGAACGCCTGAAGCTGCTGCGCGAATCGGAGCATCCGCAGGCGCAGTTCCTGTGGTCGATTTTCCGCGACGTGTATCACTACATCGCGGTGCATCTCGAATCCATCGCCGACAACGCACGCGACGTCGACCTCGCGATCCGCTGGGGTTTCGGCTGGAACGAAGGCCCGTTCGAAGGCTGGCAGACGGCCGGCTGGAAGCAGGTCGCCGAGTGGGTGCAGGAAGACATCGCTGCGGGCAAGGCGCTCGCGAACGTGCCGCTGCCTGCGTGGGTGCTCGAAGGCCCGGTCGCCGAGAAGGGCGGTGTGCACACGGCCGAAGGCTCGTGGTCGCCGGCGACGAAGTCGTTCGTGCCGCGCTCGTCGCTGTCCGTGTACGACCGTCAGGTGTTCCGTGCGCCGCTCGTCGGCGAGACCGGCGCCGATCCGAAGAGCTGGGGCAAGACGCTGTTCGAAACCGATCACGTGCGCGCATGGCTCGACGATCGTGCCGGTGAAAACGACGTCGTGATCGTGTCGTTCAAGAGCAAGATGAACACGATCGGCCCGGGCGTGATCGACGGTCTGGTGCAGGCGATCGAACTCGCGGAGAAGGAGTACAAGGCAGTCGTCGTGTGGCAGCCGACGTCGCTGAAACTCGGCACGCCGGGCGGTCCGTTCTCGGCCGGCGCGAATCTCGAAGAAGCGATGCCTGCGTTCATGATGGGCGGTGCGAAGGGCATCGATCCGTTCGTGAAGAAATTCCAGCAAGGCATGCTGCGCGTGAAGTACGCGAACGTGCCGGTCGTGGCGGCGGTGTCGGGCATCGCGCTCGGCGGTGGCTGCGAACTCGTGCTGCACAGCGCGAAGCGCGTCGCGCACATCGAGAGCTATATCGGCCTCGTCGAAGTGGGCGTCGGCCTCGTGCCGGCCGGTGGCGGTCTGAAGGAAGCGGCGTTGCGCGCAGCGGATGCGGCGAGCGCGGCGGGTGCGACGAACGATCTGCTGAAGTTCGTGCAGAAGTCGTTCGAGAACGCGGCGATGGCGAAGGTCTCCGCGTCCGCACTCGACGCACGTGCGATGGGCTACCTGAAGCCGTCCGACACGATCGTCTTCAACGTGTTCGAACTGCTCGACACCGCGAAGAAGGAAGCACGCGCGCTGGCCGCGTCGGGCTACCGACCGCCGCTGCGCGTCACGCAGGTGCCGGTTGCGGGCCGCTCGGCGATCTCGACGATCAAGGCGTCGCTCGTCAACATGCGTGATGGCCGCTTCATCAGCGATCACGATTACCTGATCGCGAGCCGCATCGCGGAAGCGGTGTGCGGCGGCGACGTCGAAGCGGGCAGCCTCGTCGACGAAGAATGGCTGCTGACGCTCGAGCGTCGTGCGTTCGTCGACCTGCTCGGCACGCAGAAGACGCAGGAACGGATCATGGGGATGCTGCAGACCGGGAAGCCGGTGCGGAATTGAGCCGGGTGATCGAGCGCAACCATATGCATGGGACCAGGGCGGCGCATTGAAGCTGCCGCTCTGATCCACAAAGGAGCTAAGACATGAGCAACAAGCAACTGCAGGACGCGTACATCGTCGCCGCCAGTCGCACGCCGATCGGCAAGGCGCCGCGCGGCATGTTCAAGAACACGCGGCCCGACGAACTGCTCGTGCACGCGATCAAGTCGGCCGTGGCTCAGGTGCCCGGCCTCGACACGAAGCTGATCGAAGACGCGATCATCGGATGCGCGATTCCCGAAGGCGAGCAAGGCCTGAACGTCGCACGGATCGGCGCGCTGCTGGCCGGCCTGCCGAATACCGTCGGCGGCGTGACGGTGAACCGCTTCTGCGCGTCGGGCGTGACGGCGCTCGCGATGGCGGCGGACCGGATTCGCGTCGGCGAATCGGATGTGATGATCGCGGGCGGTTGCGAATCGATGAGCATGGTGCCGATGATGGGCAACAAGCCGTCGCTGTCGCCGCACATTTTCGAGCGCGACGAGAACGTCGGCATCGCGTACGGGATGGGCCTGACGGCCGAGCGCGTCGCGGAACGCTGGAAGGTGAGCCGTGAAGCGCAGGACCAGTTCTCGGTCGAGTCGCATCGTAAGGCGCTGGCTGCGCAACAGGCCGGCGAATTCAACGACGAGATCGCCGCGTACATGCTGACCGAACGTTTCCCCGATCTCGCGAGTGGCGAAGTGAAGGTGAAGACGCGCGAGATCGCGCTCGACGAAGGTCCGCGTCAGGACACGTCGCTCGAGGGTCTGGCGAAGCTGCGTCCGGTATTCGCGAACAAGGGTTCGGTGACGGCGGGCAATAGCTCGCAGACGTCGGATGGTGCGGGTGCGTTGATCGTCGTGTCGGAAAAGATTCTGAAGCAGTTCAACCTGACGCCGCTCGCGCGTTTCGTGAGCTTCGCGGTACGTGGTGTGCCGCCGGAGATCATGGGGATCGGTCCGAAGGAAGCGATTCCGGCGGCGCTGAAGGCCGCGGGTTTGAAGCAGGATGATATGGACTGGATCGAGTTGAACGAAGCGTTCGCGGCGCAGGCGCTGGCGGTGATTGGCGACCTGGGACTGGATCCGTCGAAGGTGAATCCGCTGGGCGGTGCCATTGCGCTGGGGCACCCGCTTGGGGCGACGGGTGCTATTCGGGCTTCCACGGTTGTGCATGGGTTGCGGCGCCGGAATTTGAAGTATGGGATGGTGACTATGTGTGTGGGGACGGGGATGGGGGCGGCTGGGATTATTGAGCGGCTTTGATTTTTTTCTTTCTCTGTTCTTTTGTTTTTTTGGGTCTTTCCGCGCTGCGGTACTAATTTGCGCCTCGCGGCGCGAGCGTTGCCCCTGTGCGGGGCGGCACCTACTTTTCTTTGCCGCGGCAAAGAAAAGTAGGCAAAAGAAAGCCGCTGACACGAAGCTTCTCTTTTCCGTGTGCGACCTCGGTGGCACTCGCCTAAGTGGGCGCCACGTTCACCCCGCGTAGTGGTCCGAGACGAGATCGTCCCCCGGATCGCAAACCGGAGTGACAAGGCGCCCGCCCACCCCGCAGCGCACTTGTGTGCGCGCGGACGGGTTTGCTTGGGAAACAGCAGGGAAGAGCGAGTGCTGCGGGCAACGCGTGTTGAGCAACTGCGTCGGATAGCTGTGTTGTGTCACTGCATTGAGCGCAAGAGTTGAGCAAGGGCACTGGACAAAAGCATTAAGTAAAAGACATAAGCGGCGGAGGCAGTGTGTGTGGCGTGGTCCGTGCTCCACGGTCTGGGGTCCAGAGTGTTATGCCCATCGGCGGCGAAGCTCGCCGGAACGGATGACTGCCTTGTCACTGAGGCAAGCGGTGCGAGGACGGATCTCGTCTCGGACCACGAGACAGGGTGAACGTGGTGTCCACGTAGGCGAGAGCCACTGGGGTAGCACACGGAAAGGAGAAGCTTCGTCTCGGCGGCTTTCTTTTGCCTACTTTTCTTTGCCGCGGCAAAGAAAAGTAGGTGCCGCCCCGCACAGGGGCAACGCCTGCGCCGCGAGGCGCAACTAAGCACCGCCCGCGCGGAAATACAGAAAGAAAGTGCACACGCAAAAAAACCAGGCGCAAAAAAGCCAACACCCGCGCCAGCAAAAAAAAGCAGAACCGCAACAGCAGTCTGCAAGGCAACCGAACAGCAAGGAGATACACCAGCATGGACATCCAGCTAGAGCACCTCAACAGCGTGCTCACAATCGCCTTCAACCGCCCCGAAAAGAAAAACGCCATTACCTCGGCGATGTACCAAACAATGGCGGACGCGCTCGTCAGCGCGCAAGAAGACAAAAACGTCCGCGCGATCCTGATCCGCGGCAGCGTAGGCATTTTCTGCGCCGGTAACGATCTCGAAGACTTCATGAAGGCGCCGCCCGTCGGCGAGCACGCGCCCGTGTTCCAGTTCCTGCGCGCAATCAGCTCGGCGGAAAAACCGATCGTCGCGTCGGTGGCAGGCGGTGCGATCGGCATCGGCACGACGCTGCTGCTGCACTGCGACCTCGTCTACGCAGCGGAATCGGCGACTTTCACGCTACCGTTCGCGCAACTCGGCCTGTGCCCCGAAGCAGCATCGTCTCTGCTGTTGCCGCGTATCGCCGGATATCAGGGCGCCGCCGAAAAGCTGCTGCTCGGCGAGCCGTTCGATGCACGGGAAGCGCATCGGATGGGCTTCGTCAATCGCCTGTTGCCGGCAGCAGAAGTCGATGCGTTCGCACTCGCGCAAGCCGAAAAGCTCGCGGCATTGCCCGCGTCGTCGCTGCGCGTGACGAAATCGCTGATGAAGCGCGCGAGTCTGCACGAGTTGCACACACAGATGTCCGAGGAAGGCGTGCAGTTCGGCAAGATGCTGCTCGCGCCGGAAGCCCGCGAAGCCTTCAAGGCGTTCTTCGAAAAGCGCAAGCCGGACTTCCGTCAGTTCGACTGACGCAGCCCGCACGGCACGGGTGCTTCAAACCGTGCCGTAATCGACGTAGCTCGTCTCGCGACAGAAGCTCACGAGACGCAGCCCCGCACGCTGCGCGATCGTGATCGCGAGCGACGACGGCGCCGAGATCGTCGCGACCATCGGAATGCCGACGCGCGCAGCCTTGCGCACCAGCTCGTAGCTCGCGCGGCTCGACAGGAACACGAAGCCGTCGTGCGGATCGCCGCGGTCGAGGATCATCTGGCCGATCAGCTTGTCGAGCGCGTTGTGCCGGCCGACGTCCTCGAACGCATAACGGATCGCGCCGTTCGCATCGCACCACGCGGCCGCGTGCAGGCCGCCCGTCAAACGGGTGAGCGCCTGGTGCGCCGGTAGCTCGCGCGCGGCACGCGCGATTGCGTCCGGTGCGAGGCGCTGCAGAAAACCGGTGTCGGGCACGCGTTCGGGCTGCAGATCGAGCAGATCGATGCTTTCGACGCCGCACACCCCGCAGCCCGTCCGCCCTGCAAGCGCGCGGCGCCGTTCCTTCAACGCGACAAACGCCTGCTGCACGACGGTCAACTGGATTTCCGCGTGCGGCAGTTCGCCGTCGTACAGTTCCACCTCGATGTCCTGAATGTCGCTGCTGCGCGCGACGATGCCTTCCGAAATGGCGAAGCCGACCGCGAACGCTTCGAGGTCGCGCGGCGTGCACATCATCACGGCATGCGAGATGCCGTTGAATACGAGCGCCACCGGCCATTCCTGGCCGACCTGATCGGTCAGTGCCTCGCTCGCGTCGCCGCGCTGCCGGCGCACCTGCTGGGCGACGGCACCGGACTGTGTGGCGGTTTCGAGTGGGTTCAAGCGTGACTCCTTGCGCGCGGCTGCAACGTTGCGTGCTGCGGCGCGGCTGTGCTGCGTGAATAAGGTTCTAAAATACCTCAAGCGGGCATCGCGTGCCGCCCGCCGTTCAGCGGACCCAGCGCGGCCCCGATCAGATCACGCCACCGGGCCAGAGGTAGGGCGCCGGCTTTGCACGCAGTGAGGGCACAACCAGGCCTGCAGAACACCGCCGGGACACAACAGCGAGACTGTGCAGCCAGGCCTGCGCGTACCCTCGGACTACAGCCAGACCACACCAGGACATTGCGAGGACCCCGTCATGGGAATCAGCGAAGCGCCGCTCCTGTTCGATTTCGAAGTGAAGTCGTCGGAGAATCTCACCTTCATTCCGATGGCCGTGCGGTTCAATCTCGACCGCTTCGGGCTGCGCATCTCGCTCGCGCAATGGCAGATGCTGCCGCACGAAGACCGCAAGCTGCTGGCCCGTTTTCCCGTCGACGACGACACCGCGATCGAACCGAACTTCGATCACGCGCTGTTCGAGATGCTGCGCACGCACGCGAACGTCGAGCCCGAGTGGTTCAGCCCCGACGAAGCGCCCGCGTGGCGCCGCACCGATGCGATCCCCGATGGCGTGCTCGCGCAGGCGGCGCTCGCCAGTCTGCCGACACCGAGCGCCGGTCAGTGGGCCGAGCTCGATCCGTTCAGACGCTACGTACTCGCGAAGCTGTCGCGCAAGCCGGAAGCGAATCACGATTTCGTGCCCGCGATGAGGGAATTCGGCCTCGCGGGCTGATTCCCAGCGTTTTTTCGCCTGTTTTTATATACGCCCCTCAATCCGCTGGATCATCGGCCGTTATCCAGAGGTTGGCGTGTAACCCGACCGCGACGCCGTAGTCGCGGCGCAGGGCGCGCTGCTCGAAGGAACGCACGCTGCGCGCACCATGCAGCGGCCATGCCGCGCTTCACGCATCAAGCGCCGCGCGCGCAGGACGAACGACGTTCGGAACCCATGAAGCTATTTTCATCGAAACGGCTGCTGATCAATCTGGCAGTCGTCGCCGTGGCGGTCGGCGCGAATGCGTTCGTCGCGTACACACAGATTCGCGGTCAACGCGAGGCCGACGCGCGCACGATCCGCTCGACCGCGATCCGCCACCGCCTCGACGCGTACGGCACTGCGCTGGACGGTGCGCTCGCGCAACTGGGGCGCTATGCGGTGCTGCCTGCAACGTCGCCCGACGGCACGAAACCGTCATCCCGGCCCGTGTCCTCGCCGGCCACGACAATCGTCGATCCTACGTGGCTCCCGCAACTCGGCATCTCACTGCGCAGCGAGCTCGCCGACGACGCACAGGCGGTTCGCGCGCTCGATCCGCTGATCGACGACACCGGTCGTCTTGCCGAAGCGCTGCGCGTAGCGCTCGCGCGGGCGGCGGCCGGCGGCGCGGACGCGTCGCCGCAATGGGCCGCGACCGAATACGTGCGGCTCGGCATGGAAGCGAACCGGATCGAAGCAGGCCTCGCCGGGTTGCGTCAGCACCAGGACAGCGTGCTGGAGGCCGCTCTTGCCGGATCGGCACGCGATTCGCGGCACGCCATGCTGCTGCTGGTCGTCACGATGCTGGCCGGCGGCGCGCTGCTGATCTACCTGTTCGGCGCGCGCGAGAACGCGGCACGCGAAAGAATCCGCATCGCGTACGCACTGCGCCGCAACGACGAGCGTTTTCGCGGGCTGTTCGACGCGCATCCGGTGCCGATGTACATCTACGATCGCGAGACGCTACGCTTTCTCGCAGTGAATACGGCGGCGATCCAGCAGTACGGCTACTCGGAAGCCGAATTTCTCTCGATGACGATTCGCGCGATCCGTCCGAACGTCGAGATCGTCCGGCTCGAATCGCATCTCGCGCGCAGCGACGCCGAGCCCGGCAGTAACCGCACGATGGCCGGCATCTGGCATCACCGGCGCAAGGACGGCACGCTGATCAGCGCGGACATCTCGTACCACGTGCTGATGTTCATGGGCCGCACGGCGGTGTTCGTGCTCGCCGACGACGTCACCGAGCAGATCAACGCGGAAGCCGAAGCGCGGCGTTCGAACCAGATGCTCGAGACGGTGATCGACAACATTCCGCAGCGGATCTTCTGGAAGGACCGCGACTCGCGCTATCTCGGCTGCAACATGGCGTTCGCGCGCGATGCGGGGCTCGCGTACCCGGAGCAGGTGGTCGGCCGGACCGACGACGATCTGCCGTGGCGCGCGTTCGCGGAGACCGTGCGCGATCACGATCGCGAGGTGATCGATTCGGGCATGCCGAAGATGAACTTCGAACTCGACCTGACGATCGACGGCGTGCATCGCACGACGATCACGAGCAAGCTGCCGTTCACCGACGGCGACGGCAACGTGATCGGCGTGCTCGGTTCGTACAGCGACATCACCGAGCGCAAGCGCGCGGATCTCGCGCTGCGGTTGCAGAGTCGCGCACTCGACGCAAGCGTCAACGCGATCCTGATCACCGCGCCGACCGTCGGCGGCAATCTGATCGAATACGTGAATCCGGCGTTCAAGCGCATCACGGGCTACGATCCGGCCGAGGTGATGGGCCAGGACTGCCGGCTGCTGCAACGCGACGACCACAATCAGGAAGGCGTCGCGGCGATCCGCAGCGCGCTGACCGCGAACCGCGAGGTGAGCGCGGTGCTGCGCAACTATCGCAAGGACGGGGCGCTGTTCTGGAATCAGCTCTTCATCGCGCCGGTGCCGAATCCCGACGGCGAGACCACGCATCACATCGGCGTAATCAACGACGTGACCGACCTGATGCGCTATCAGGAGCAACTCGAATATCAGGCGAACTACGACAGTCTGACGCGGCTGCCCAATCGCAATCTGCTGCGCGACCGGTTGCAGCACGCGCTGGTTATCGCGCAGCGGCAGCATCGCGGCGTTGCGGTGGTGTTCATCGATCTCGACGGCTTCAAGAACGTCAACGACAGTCTCGGCCACAGCGTCGGTGACCGGTTGCTTGCCGTGGTTGCGGACCGGCTCGCGCGGGCGGCGCGTGCCAGCGACACGGTCGCGCGGCACGGCGGCGACGAGTTCGTGATCGTGATGACCGATACCGTCGACGAGCAGTCATTGATCGCGTGGATGGAGCGCGTGCGCGCGTCGATCTCCGAGCCGGTGTGGCTCGACGGCACCGAGTTGTACGTCGGATGCAGCATGGGCGCGAGCCTGTTCCCGCAGGACGGCGAGGACGCCGAGACGCTGATGAAGAAAGCCGATCTCGCGATGTACCGCGCGAAGGACATGGGGCGCAACACGTTCCAGTTCTTCCAGCCGGAGATGAATGCGAGCGCCGGCACGCGGCTCAATCTCGAACGTCGGCTGCGCCGCGCGCTGCGCGACAACGAGTTTTTGCTGCACTACCAGCCGCAGGTGGACATCGAGAGCGGACGGATCGTCGGGACCGAAGCGCTCGTGCGCTGGCGCGATCCTGAGGTCGGGTTGATCGCGCCGTCGGTGTTCATCCCGGTCGCGGAAGAAAGCGGGCTGATCGGGCCGCTGTCCGAATGGGTGCTGCGCGAAGCGTGCCGGCAGAATCGCGCGTGGCAGGACGAAGGGCTGCCGCCCGCGCGTGTGTCGGTGAATCTGTCGGCGCGTGTGTTCCAGCAGCGCGACATCGCGCGGCTCGTCACCGACGTGCTCGCGGAAACCGGTCTGGCACCGCGCTACCTCGAACTCGAACTGACCGAGAGCACGATCATGCGCAATGCAGAAGAGGCGGTGTCGATGCTGACCGAGCTGCACGCACTCGGCATCGGGCTCGCCATCGACGATTTCGGCACCGGCTATTCGAGCCTCAGCTATCTGAAGCGTTTTCCGGTGGACCGGCTGAAGATCGATCGCTCGTTCGTGTCGGACATCGGCGTGTCGGGCGACGACGAGACGATCACGTCGGCGATCATCGCGCTTGCGCACTCGCTGCAGCTACAGGTGATCGCTGAGGGCGTCGAGACGCTCGCGCAACTCGACTTCCTGCGCGAGCGCGAGTGCGACGAGATGCAGGGGTTCTTTTTCGCGCAGCCGCTGCCGAACGATGCGATCGCCGTGCTGCTGCAACGTGGCCCGGCGAGCGAGATTGCGGAAGCGGTGTGAGCGGTAGCGTTTAGTCGACGTTCAGTCGAGCGCCGGCAGCATCCGCGGCTTGCGGTCGCTATCGGTCGCGACGTAGGTCAGCGTCGCTTCGGTGACCTTGACGACTTCCTGCGCGAGGCTCATCCGTTGCGCGTAGACCTCGACCTCGATCGTGATCGACGTCTTGCCGGTCTTCACGATATCCGCGTAAAAGCTCAGCAGATCGCCGACGAATACCGGCTGCTTGAAGATGAACGAATTCACCGCGATCGTCGCGACGCGGCCGTTTGCGCGCCGGCTCGCCGGAATCGAACCGGCGATGTCGACCTGCGCCATGATCCAGCCGCCGAACACGTCGCCGTGCACGTTCGCATCGGAAGGCTGGGGAACGACGCGCAGCGCACACGACTTTTGCGGCAGCTGGGGCAGGTTCGGGGAAGTGGTCATCGGACACCCTTGAAACGGTTATCGGCGCAGCGGGAGCGGCGCCCGCCGGCTTCTGAGACAATAAGAAGATCACGAATTGTACGGGAAAGCGGTGCATCGCCCGGCCGGAACGGCCGCGTGCCGGCACCGCATTTCCCGCCTCCCCACTGTCCGTCCGTTTTCAGCCGATCCTCCATGCGCCGTTTCGCCGCTCCCTCCGAACCCACGCCGCTATCACCGGTATTGCCGGTGTCGAACGTGCCGCGCAACGACTGGCAGACCATCCTCTCGCTGCTGCCGTACCTCGCGACCTACAAATGGCGCGTGATCATCGCGCTCAGTTGCCTGATCGGCGCGAAGGTTGCGAATCTCGGCGTGCCGATCGTGATGAAGCACATCGTCGACAACCTCGCGGCGGTTCAGCATCTCACCGCGCTTGGCCGTGCGGAGCACTCGCCGGGGATCGTGCTGCTGAGCGGCGTCGGCCTGCTGGTCGTCGCGTATGCGGTCGTGCGGCTGTCGACGTCGCTCCTCACCGAGCTGCGCGAAATGCTGTTTGCGAAGGTGACCGAGAGCGCGGTGCGCCAGCTTGCGCTGAAGGTGTTCCGGCATCTGCACGCGCTGTCGTTGCGGTTTCATCTCGACCGGCAGACGGGCGGCATGTCGCGCGACATCGAACGCGGCACGCGCGGCATTACGCAGCTCATTTCGTATTCGCTGTACAGCATCCTGCCGACGCTTGTCGAGATGGGTCTGGTGCTCGGCTTTTTCGTCGTCAAATACGAGGCGTACTACGCGATCGTCACGTTTATCGCGCTTGCCGTGTACATCGTGTTCACGGTGAAGGTGACCGAGTGGCGCACGCATTTTCGCCGCACGATGAACGACCTCGATTCGCGGGCGAACTCGCGCGCGATCGATTCGCTGCTGAACTACGAAACGGTGAAGTACTTCGGCAACGAAGAGTGGGAAGCGAAGCGCTACGACGAAAACCTGAAGCGCTATCGCGCGGCGGCGATCAAGTCGCAGAGCTCGCTGTCTGCGCTGAACTTCGGCCAGCAGACGATCATCGGCACCGGGCTCGTGTTCATCCTGTGGCGCGCGACGCAGGGCGTGATGGCGGGCAAGCTCACGCTCGGCGATCTGGTGCTGATCAATACGTTCATGCTGCAGCTGTACATTCCGCTGAATTTTCTCGGCGTGATCTATCGCGAGCTGAAGCAGAGTCTTACCGACATGGACCGGATGTTCTCGCTGCTCGGTGCCGCACGCGAAATTCCGGATGCACCCGATGCACCGCCGCTCGCGGTACGCGGCGCCGAAGTGCGTTTCGATCACGTGAACTTCAGCTACGAGCCGTCGCGGCAGATCCTGCACGACGTGAGCTTCACGATTGCCGCGGGTACGACGACGGCGGTGGTCGGTCATAGCGGATCGGGTAAGTCGACGCTTGCGCGGCTGATGTTCCGCTTCTATGATCTCGACCGCGCGACGGGCGGCGCGATCACGATCGACGGGCAGGACATCCGCGAGGTGACGCAGGATTCGCTGCGCGCGTCGATCGGCATCGTGCCGCAGGACACCGTGCTGTTCAACGACACGATCTACTACAACATCGCGTACGGCCGGCCCGAAGCGACGCGCGAAGAAGCGATCGCGGCGGCGCGCGCGGCGCACATTCACGATTTCATCGAGAGTCTGCCGGCCGGTTACGACACGCCGGTCGGCGAGCGCGGGTTGAAGCTGTCCGGTGGCGAGAAGCAGCGCGTCGCGATCGCGCGCACGCTGCTGAAAAACCCGCCCATCTTGCTGTTCGACGAAGCGACGTCGGCGCTCGATTCGCGTTCCGAGCGCGCGATCCAGCACGAACTCGATCTGATCGCGCGCGAGCGGACCACGCTGATCATCGCGCACCGGCTGTCGACGGTCGTGCACGCGGATCAGATCATCGTGATGGATCGCGGGCGGATCGTCGAGCGCGGCACGCATGCGGAATTGCTGCGTACGGGTGGATTGTTTGCGCAGATGTGGGCGTTGCAGCAGCAGAGGGCTGAGGAAGCGGAAGCGGCGGGGGAAAGTGCTGAGGCTGGAGAAGCGGCTGCGCATGGAGTCGATGGGCGCTGACCGCTGCGCTTCGTTCGATTCGCGCGCGCCCGCCCGGAACCCGCTGGGTGCTTGAACGACATCCGCTCTGACCGAGTCGGTCCGCATGCCGCCGGTTTCTCTTTCGCTGTTCCGACATTCCGAACGAGGCTGCGCGGACGGGAACGCTTCGTTCAACAGGGCTTGGCGTGCGTCACTCAGCCACGCCGCGCAACCGCCTGTCGAGCACATCCAGCTGCTCCGGCGTCCCCACATTCTCCCAATAGCCTTCGTACAGCTCACCGGTGGCACGCCGTTGCGCAATCGTGTCGCGGTAATACGGCGTGAGCGCGCGCCGCGTGCCGGGCGCGAGATCGCGGAACATCCGCGTGTCGTAGAGTCCGATGCTGCCGAACGTATAGCGTGACGCGCCGTCGAGCGACAGCACATCGCCGTCGAGCGCGAAATCGCCTTTGAGATGAAACGGCGGGTTCGGCACCATCACCAGATGCATCCCCGGCTCGGGCAGCGCCGCGAGCGCGGCGGCCTTCGAACGTAGCGACGCATAATCGAAATCGGCATACACATCGCCGGCCACCGCGACAAAAATAGAATCCGACGAAGGCGCAAGCAGCGGCAACGCGTACGCGATGCCACCCGCCGTTTCGAGCGCGTCATGTTCGGCCGAATAGCACAACGTCACGCCCCAACGCGAACCGTCACCGAGCGCCGCTTCGATCTGCTCTCCGAGCCACGCGTGATTGATCACGACGGTCTCGAAGCCCGCCTGCGCGAGCCGTTCGATCTGCCAGACGATTAATGGCTTGCCACCCGCATCGAGCAGCGGCTTCGGGCGCGTGTCGGTGAGCGGGCGCATCCGTTCGCCGCGTCCGGCGGCGAAGATCATCGCGGTGGTGAGCAGGGAGGACATCGGGCCGTGCGTCAGAACGTGTAGCCGGTTTCGGCCC
Organism: Paraburkholderia flava; assembly: GCF_004359985.1. Taxonomy (NCBI): domain Bacteria; kingdom Pseudomonadati; phylum Pseudomonadota; class Betaproteobacteria; order Burkholderiales; family Burkholderiaceae; genus Paraburkholderia; species Paraburkholderia flava. The sequence goes on from NZ_SMRO01000002.1 coordinate 110,071, forward strand.
CGCGGCCTTCGAGTTCGTCGAGCAGCTTCGCGAACGGCCCGAGCGGCCGGTAGCGTTCGGCGACCTTGCGCGCATAGCCGATGAAGCGCGGCAGATCCGGCAGATAGTGCGGCTTGTGATCGCGATAGTTGATCCGGCAGAACAGGCCCAGCACCTTGATGTGCCGCTGCAGACCCATCCATTCGAGCTGCCGGTAGAACTCGCCGAAATCCGCATCGACCGGCAGGCCAGCTTTCTTCGCGTGCTCCCAGTAATACGCGAAGCAGTCGAGTTCGAACGCCTCGTCCCAGCTCAGGAACGCGTCGCGCAGCAGCGACGCGACGTCGTAGGTGATCGGGCCATACACCGCGTCCTGGAAGTCGAGCACGCCGGGGTTCGGACTCGCGACCATCAGATTGCGTGGCATGAAATCGCGCAGCATGAACACCTGCGGCTGCGCCTTCGCGCTCGCGATCAGCAGCGCGAACGTGCGATCGAGCACGCCGCGCATCGTATCGTCGACTTCCCGATTCAGATGCCTTCCGACGAACCACTCGGGCATCAACTCCATCTCGCGGCGCAGGAAGGCTTCGTCGAACGGCGGCAGCACGTCTTCACGCGATGCGAGTTGCCAGCGGATCAGCGTATCGAGCGCATCGCGCATCAGCTTGCGAGCGTCGCCGTTGCCACCCTCGCCGGCGTCGCGCAGTGCATTGAGATAAGAATCGGTGCCGAGATCGGTGACGAGCATGAAGCCCGCGTCGAAATCCGCTTCGAGCACGCGCGGCACGTGCACGCCCGCATCGGCGAGCAGTCCGGCGACCTGCGCGAATTCGCGGCATTTCTCGGGCGGCGGCGCATCGACCGCGATCAGCGTCGCGGCGTTCGCACCGGTGGCGTCGGAGTCGGCGCGTCCAGTCAGACGAAAGTAACGGCGAAAGCTCGCGTCGGCGGACGCGGGAGCGAGGGAGGCGAGATCGAGACCATAACGGCTGTCGTAGCGGCGAAGCCAGGTGCCCAGCTGGTCGAGGCGAGCATCGGACGCATCGGAGGCGGAGGAACGGGGCGGGACAGCGTTCTGCGTCATGAAAACCGGGGGCTGGATCAGAGGGGCTACGTCTTGCCATATAATACCCCACGACTTTTTTGACGCGGCTCGCGCCAGTCTCGCAGGTCCGTTCCACTGCCCGCCCCGCACGCGTGAGCGTGTAATTTTTTGTGCGCATCCCGGCTGTCACGGTCCGATTGCGCAGGCGGCAAATCGTGACTGCAGACGTTGACCGCCGGGCCGATTCGCCAAACCATACATGCCGCCAAGACAGCTTTTTTCAACGACTCTCACTGCTGACGGCCTGCCGCGCAGAAGGCGACTTGTCGCGGCGTTGATCGCCGTGCCGGGTCTCGTGCCTGCGCTCGCGCACGCGCAACTGGCGGGCGAGGCTGCGCAGCCGCAGTCGCTCGATGCACCGTGGGGCCTGCGGCTCGCGCCCCAGCTCGAAGAGCATCCGCTCGCCAACGGCCAGAAACCGGCGACCTTCGTGCTCGGCGACACCACCACCGGCACCTCCGAGCAGGACATGGCTGCGAAGGGCGCGGCCGAAGTGCGTCGCAATAACGCGGTCATCAAGGCCGACGCGCTGCATTACGACCAGGACACCGACATGGCCGACGCATACGGCCATGTCCACATCGCGAACAACGGTGCGACGTTCATCGGGCCGGAAGCGCATATGAAGGTGGAGTCGAGCGAGGGCTACATGCCCGCGCCGAAGTACCGCTTCACGGCGACAGGCGGTTCGGGCAGCGCGCAGCGCGTCGACATGCTCGACAACGAGCGCTCGGTGTTCACGAGCGGCACGTACACCGCGTGCCAGTGCGAGACGAATCCGGCGTGGTACATCAAGGGCTCGGAGTTCGACTTCGATACCGGCGCCGACGAAGGCGTCGCGCACAACGGCATCCTGTTCTTCCAGGGCGTGCCGGTGTTCGCGAGCCCGTGGCTGTCGTTTCCGCTGTCCGGCGAACGGCGCAGCGGCGTGCTGCCGCCGATCGCGTCGCTGAGTTCGAACAACGGTTTTGAAATCACGGTTCCGTACTACTTCAACATCGCACCGAACCGCGATCTGACGCTGACGCCGCGCTACCTGTCGAAGCGCGGTCTGCAGACCCAGGCGAGCTTCCGTTATCTGTCGCCGACGTACTCCGGCACGATCACCGGCGAATTCCTGCCGGACGACCGGATCACGAAGACGAACCGCTACGCGCTGTACATCCAGCACAACCAGAACTTCGGCAACGGGTTCGCGGGCTACATTAGCTACAACAAGGTTTCGGACAACACGTATCCGGAAGACCTGTCGTCGGCGACGAACCAGTTCCTCAACGGTACGCAGCTGCTGTACCAGCAGGAAGCAGGCGTCACGTACAACAACGGGCCGTGGTCGGTGCTCGCGCGCGAGCAGCACTGGCAGACGCTGGTGCCGTCCGCGCCGCCGTATGGTCGCGAGCCGCAGTTGAACGTGAAGTACGCGAAGTACAACGTCGGCGGCTTCGACTTCGGCGCGGAAGCCGACTACACGCGCTTCCGCATCACGACAGCCGACACGACCGAAGGCGACCGGGTGCTGTTCAACCCGTACCTGTCGTATTCGCTCGTCGGGCCGGGTTACTTCGTCACGCCGAAGGTGCAGTGGCACTTCGCGTCTTACGACCTCAGTAACATCGGCCAGTCGCTGGTGGGGACGCCTGCGCTGGCCGGCCAGCCGAAGAATTTCACCGAGTCGGTGCCGACGTTCTCGTTCGACACCGGGCTGATCTTCGACCGCTCGGTGCGTCTGTTCGGCGAGGATTTCATCCAGACGCTCGAGCCGCGGCTCTATTACGTCTACACGCCGTACCGCAATCAGGACTTCGCGCCGCTGTTCGACACCGCCGATTCCGACTTCGGTCTCGCGGAAATCTTCACGCCGAATACTTTCGTCGGCAACGACCGGATCGCCGACGCGAACCGGCTGACCGCGGCGATCACCACGCGCTTCCTGAACCCCGCGACCGGCGACGAGCGCGCGCGCTTCGTGATCGCGCAGCAGTACTACTTCCAGGACCAGCGCGTCACGCTGATTCCGGGCCAGGGCAGCGCGCAGGCGCGGCACTCGGACCTGATCGCGGGCGCGTCGCTGAAGCTCGGGGCCGGTTTCGCTTCGGAAACTGCGTTCCAATATAATGCGGACAACAATCAGCTGGTCAAGACCAGCATCGGCTTCGGGTTCAGCCCGGAGACGGGCAAGGTGATCAATCTGGCGTATCGGTACACGCGGGCGAATACGACGCTCGACAACCAGCCGATCAACCAGATCCTGATCTCGGGTCAGTGGCCGATCACGCATCGGATATACGGGGTAGGGCGGATCAACTACGACATGCGCGGCCACCGGATCGTCGACGGACTGATCGGGATGCAGTACGACGCGGACTGCTGGACGCTCGGTGTCGGCGTGCAGACTTACGCGAACGGGATCAACACGACGGGCAGCCAGACGTCCAGCAAGCGCTTCCTCGCGCAGCTGACGTTCAAGGGCCTGTCGAGCGTCGACAACGGGCTGGTGACGGCTTTCCGCGCGAGCGTGGCGGGTTATACGCCGCTACCCCCGCCGCTGCCGCCCGAGGCGCGTTTCAGCAATTACGAATGACGGTCGCCCGATCATTTATAAAATGCGCAAAGACGGGCGAGGGCGCGCCCGGCATCAATGGAGTATCTGTGGGAATCATGAAAAAGCTTCGCTTGGCAACGCTCGCGGCGGGTCTCGCCGCCGCCGCGTCTTTCCTGCTGGTCGCGCCGGCGCAGGCGCAAGCTCTGCGCGCCGCGGATAACGGCCAGACCGTCGACACCATCGCCGCGGTCGTCAACGACGGCGTGATCACGCAGCGCGAGCTCGACCAGCGCGCGGGCCTGATCGTGCATCGGCTCAACCAGCAGAACGCGCCGGTGCCGCCTGCCGACCAGTTGCGGCAGCAGGTGCTGAACCAGATGGTGCTCGAGCGTATCCAGCTGCAGAAGGCGCGCGAAGACGGCATCACCGTCGACGACGCAGCCGTGCAGCGCACGCTCGAACGGCTCGCGCAGGCGAACAACATGACGCTCGATATCTATCGCGCGCGCATCGTGGCGCAAGGCGTGCCCTGGTCGACGTTCACCAACGACGCCCGCACCGAACTGATCCTGCAACGTCTGCGTGAGAAGGAAGTAGACAGCAAGGTCACCGTGTCGGACGCGGAAGTCGCGAACTACATCGCGAGCCAGCGCGGACCGAACGTGGGGCTCACGAGCGATCTGCGCTTCGAGCACATCCTGCTGAAGGCGCCGCTCAACGCGTCGGAGACCGACATCGAAGCCGCGCAGCAGAAAGCGCAGGCGCTGCTGAAGGAAGCCGTCGGCGGCGCGAATTTCGAGAAGCTCGCGAAGGCCAACTCGCAGGCAGCGGATGCATCGAAGGGCGGCGACATGGGTTTCCAGCCGCCCGCGCAACTGCCGCCTGATTTCGTGAAGGCCGCGTCGGCGCTGCGTCCCGGCCAGGTGAATCCGGATGTGATCCGCACGAACGATGGTTTCGAGATCATGCGTCTCGTCGATCGCCGCTCGGGCCAGGGCACATCGTCGGATGCGCCGAAACTGACGCAGACGCACGTGCGCCACATCCTGCTGCGCGTCGGCGACGGCATGTCGGAACCGGCCGCGCGTCAGAAGCTGCTCGAAATCAAGCGTGAAATCGCCGACGGCGGCGACTTCGCGAAATTCGCGCGCACGTACTCGCAGGACGGTTCGGCGTCGCAGGGCGGCGACCTTGGCTGGATCAGCCCCGGCGAAACGGTGCCTGAATTCGAGCGCGCGATGAACAGCCTGCAGGACGGTCAGATCAGCGACCCGGTCCGCAGCGAATACGGCTACCACCTGATCCAGGTGCTGGGCCGCCGCGAAGCCGAAGGGTCGGTGTCGCAGCAGATGGATCTCGCGCGTCAGGCGATCGGTCAGCGCAAGGCCGAACAGGCTTACGCCGACTGGCTGCGTCAGCTGCGCGATACCGCGTACGTCGACTACAAGGCCGGTCCGATCACCGGCACGGCGGCACCATAACTTCATCGTCATCATGACGCAAGCCTCCCCGCCGCTGCGGATCGCGATCACGACCGGCGAACCCGCCGGCGTCGGTCCCGAGCTGACCGTGCAGGCGCTGGCGGGCGCGGCTGCCCGCTGGCCCGACGCACACTTCACCGTACTCGGCGATGCCGCGCTGCTCGCGCAGCGCGCGCAGGCCGTGCGCGTCGACCTGGCCGCACTGCCGGCCGCGCATGTGTGTGTCGCGCACTGGCCGCTCGCCGTGCCGTCGCAGGCGGGCAAGCTCGATGCGGCCAACGGTCTTTACGTACTCAAGCTGCTCGACATCGCGATCGACGGTGCGCTTGCCGGCACGTTCGACGCGATCGTCACTGCACCGCTGCAAAAAAGCACGATCAACGATGCAGGCGTGCCCTTCACCGGCCACACCGAATATCTCGCGGAGCGCACGCATACGCCGCAGGTCGTGATGATGCTCGCGGGCACCAGCGAGCCGCCGCTGCGCGTCGCGCTCGCGACGACGCATCTGCCGTTGAAGGACGTCTCCGCCGCGCTCACGATCGACGGTCTGCTCGGCACGCTGCGCATCGTCGACGGCGATCTGCGCCGGCATCTCGGCGTATCCGCACCGCGCATCCTCGTGACCGGCCTGAACCCGCACGCGGGCGAGAACGGCTACCTGGGCCACGAGGAAATCGACGTGATCGCGCCGGCGCTCAAACGCGCAAAAGACGAAGGCATCGATGCACGCGGCCCGTATCCGGCCGACACGCTGTTCCAGCCGCGTTATCTGAGAGACGCCGACTGCGTGCTCGCGATGTTCCATGACCAGGGCCTGCCGGTACTCAAGTATGCGACGTTCGGCGAAGGCATCAACGTGACGCTCGGTCTGCCGATCATCCGCACGTCGGTCGATCACGGCACCGCGCTCGATCTCGCCGGCACCGGCCGCGCCGATGCGGGCAGCCTGATCGCCGCGATCGATACCGCCGTTTCGATGGCGCGCCATCGCCGCGCATCCTGATTTACAGTCTGACCTTTTCTTTTTCTGGCGTTTCTTCGATGTCCACCAGCCGACAGCACCAAGGCCATTTCGCGCGCAAGCGTTTCGGGCAGAACTTTCTGGTCGATACGGGCGTGATCGATTCGATCGTCGATCTGATCCGGCCGCAGCGCGGCGAACGCATGGTCGAGATCGGACCGGGCCTCGGTGCATTAACAGGCCCGCTGATCGAACGCCTCGCCACACCTGATGCGCCGCTGCACGCGGTCGAACTGGATCGCGATCTGATCGGCCGGCTGCAGAAGCAGTTCGGTCCGCTGCTCGAACTGCATGCGGGCGATGCGCTCGCCTTCGACTTCGCCGCGCTGGCCGACCCGAACGCGACGAAGCCGACGCTGCGTATCGTCGGCAATCTGCCGTACAACATCTCGAGCCCGCTGCTGTTTCACCTCACTACGTTCGCATCGTGCGTGATCGACCAGCACTTCATGCTGCAGAACGAAGTGGTCGAACGGATGGTCGCGGAGCCGGGCAGCAAGGCGTTCAGCCGGTTGTCGGTGATGCTGCAGTATCGCTATGTGATCGACAAGCAGCTCGACGTGCCGCCCGAATCGTTCCAGCCGCCGCCGAAGGTCGATTCGGCGATCGTGCGGATGATTCCGTACGAGCCGCACGAGCTCGCGCCCGTCGACGTCGGTGTGCTCGGTGAAGTGGTCACTGCTGCGTTCTCGCAGCGTCGCAAGATGCTGCGCAATACGCTGGCGGCGTATCGCGATTCGGTGGATTTCGACGCGCTCGGATTCGATCTCGCGCGGCGTGCTGAAGACGTGCCGGTCGCAGAGTATGTGACGCTCGCGCAGACGGTGATGGCTGCCGCCGAGCGCTGAATACCGTAGTGCTTAAGCGTCGCTGCGCTTCACCCGCCGCGCAGGCGCATTGACGAACCCGATCCCCACCAGCACCAGCACCGCCGCTGCGAGAAAGCGTCCGCTGAACGATTCGCCGAGCAGCAGCACGCCGAACGTGACGCCGAACAGCGGCGTGAGAAACGAGAACACCGACAGCCTCGATGCGATATAGCGCGTCAGCAGCCAGAACCACACCAGATAGCTGACGAACGCGACGACCACCGCCTGGTACGCGAGACTCGCGAGCGCGAGCGGCGTCACCGTATCGACATGCGTTTCGCCGAGCATCGCCGCAAGACCCAGCAGCACGACCGCCGACACCGCGAGCTGATACAGCAGCGTCTTGCTCGCGCTCGTGTGTGCGAGCCGTGTCCCGCGAATCACCACCGTCGTCGCGGCCCACGCGATACCGCCCAGCACACCGAGCGCATCGCCTGCGACGCCCGCGAGCGTCGAACCGTGACCGTGATTCGCAGGCCGTACGAAGCCGTCGGCGAATGCGAGCGCGATGCCCGCGAACGCGATCGCAATGCCGACCCACTGCATGCGCCGCATCCGCTCGCCGGCGACGAACAGATGCAGCCCCAGCGCAGTGAAGCACGGCGCGGTGTAGAGGAACACGGCCATCCGCGTGGCGCTCGTCAGCGACAGCCCGATGAAGATGCACACGAACTCGGTAGCGAACAGCACGCCGGCGAGCAGCCCCGCGCCGAGCGTGCCGTCCCGGTCGAACAACGGCGTGCCGCGCGCGCGGGCCCAGCCCCATACCAGCAGCGTCGCGATGGTGGAACGCAGGCCTGCCTGGAACACCGGCGGGATTGCGACGTTCGCGCTCTTGATCGCGACCTGCTGCAGTCCCCAGATCGCGCACAGCACGATCATCAGCGTGATCGCGAAGCCATCGGGAGCGCGGCGCGTGGCCGGCGTGGCGGTGCTCATCGCGTGACCTTGTCGGGAAAAATGGTTGTCATCGTAGGGGTGTAGTGGGCGTACAGGACGATAGTGGCGCGATACAACCGCAAGCTAGGGTGTCTCGTACGCATCGTCTCCATGAAGGCCCCAGCCTGGCCGTACGATAGCAAACCCGCTTTGCCGCCGTCGCGATGACCCCAACCGCGTCAGGTGCTTCGGTGCAGCGCGCCATGTCTGCTCAGGCAATGACTGCACGGCTTCGCGGTGCGCGAAGAACGATGTTCTGCACACCGTGACGTTTTTTATATTCACGTGACGCACGATGTACGACACGCGATAATCCGTCCGTCGACCGGCGGCGCTACACCACACCGCGCCGGCCGGTACGCGACACGACAGCGCGGCACACGGACCGCACGCGCGACGATCAATGTCTGAGAGAGCAAGACCCTATCCGATCAAGACGTCAATCACGAACAGGAGAAGGTATGAAGAAGCTCCGCAGCTGGGGTTACGCCGTGTTGCCGGCCGCACTGGTCTGTCACGGCGCACACGCGCAATCGAGCGTCACGCTCTACGGCATCGCCGACGAAAGCATCCGCTACATGACCCACGCGAACCGCGCCGGCGATTCGTCGGTCGGGCTCGGCACCGGCGGGATGTCGCAAAGCCGTTGGGGATTGAAGGGCGTCGAGGATCTCGGCGACGGATGGTCGACGTTCTTCAAGCTCGAAAACCGCATCACCATCAACAACGGACAAAGCGATCCGACGCTGCCGTTCTTCAACGAAGCGCAAGTAGGTGTGCAGTCGAATTCGTACGGTAAGCTGATCTTCGGTCGTCAGTTCAACGTGATGATCGAAGGCATCACGGTCGGCGGCTACGGCAGCAATCCGTGGATTCCGTACGACTTCAGTTTCCAGCCCGAAGTGACGATGTCCGGCGGGATCTGGACCAGCAACCAGGTGCAGTATCAGGCGCGTGTTCACGACGTGATGTTCGCGTTGGGCTACGCGTTCGGCGGCGTCGCGGGGAGTCCGTCGAACGGCACGCAGGTCGGCGCCGCGGCCGCATGGACACCGAAGGACATACCGGTCACGCTGGGCGGCGCGTACCAGAACTCGAAGGACTCGGTGAACGGCGCCTCCGCGAAAGCATGGAGCGTCGGCGGCTCGTACACGTGGCAGAAGACGCGTTTCGCGATCGGCTACATCGTCAACCAGAACGACGCGGGCTTCAGCAATTTCGCAAACGGTCCGTTCACGGCGCCCGTGCTCGCGGCGCTGAAATACACGGACTTTTCGCGGCGCCGGATGATACTCGGCGGCATCACGCAGCAGGTCGGCGCTGCATGGCATTTCGCCGCGAACGTGTGGCGCACGCTGCAGGACGGCAAGACGCACGCGCAGGACGGCTCGGCCTGGCAGTATCAACTGGTCGCGGACTACGCCCTGTCCAAACGCACCGACGTCTACGTCGAAACCGATTACTCGCTGTATCGCGGCGATCTGATCGGCGCGCAGTTGCAAGGCGTGAACGGCGTCGGCCTCGCGCAGAAGGGCTCGCAACTCGGCGTCATGGGCGGTATCCGGCATCTGTTCTGAACTGAACGCGCGCTGCGTTTTATCACGGCCGGGTTAGCTCGCCCGCGAGCGACCGCACGCGTTTTTCGGTACATTTATGGGCTCGATGTCCCGCAATAAGGAACTCCCATGAGACTGCTTCACACGATGCTTCGCGTCGGTAACCTCGACCGCTCGATCCAGTTCTACACCGAACTGCTCGGAATGAAACTGCTGCGCCGTCACGACTATCCGGAAGGCAAGTTCACGCTCGCCTTCGTCGGTTACGAGGACGAGCGCAATGGCACGGTGCTCGAACTCACGCACAACTGGGACACGGAAACGTACGACCTGGGCAGCGGCTTCGGCCACCTCGCCGTCGAAGTCGACGATGCGTACGCGGCCTGCGCGAAGATCAAGGCGCAGGGCGGCAGCGTGATCCGCGAAGCGGGCCCGATGAAACACGGCACCACCGTGATCGCATTCGTCACCGATCCTGACGGCTACAAGATCGAATTCATCCAGAAGAAACATGACAGCGCAGCACGCGACTGACGACGCGGCGCCGTGCATCGCAGAGCTTGAATCGATTCACGTCGAGATTGCCGCGTGGTTCGACGGCTCTGCTGCGCCGGATTCACTCGACGCGATCATGGCGCGCTTCGCGCCCGACTTCACGCTGGTGACGACGGGAGGCGCGGCGCTCGATCGCGCGACGTTGACGCAGCTGTTCGCGCAGGCCTACGGTGCGCGGCGCGGCTGCAGGATCGTCATCGAGGATATCGCGGTGATCGCGACGTGGCAGGGCGGGGCGGTGCTCGGTTTCACCGAGCATCAGTCGAGCGAAGCAGCGACCAACGTGCGTCGGTCGACTGCGGTGTTCGATATCGACGCGGCGGGTAACGTGCGCTGGCGTCGTCTGCATGAAACGTTCGTGACGGCGTAGCAGTACACCGCGCACAACACATTCACAACGTCGGCAGCAATTCCGGCGGGTGATGCTTCAACGTCTGCCGCGCTTCGCGGAATTCCGGAAAAATCGATTCCACAGTCTGCCAGAAGCGCGGACTGTGATTCATCTCGCGCAGATGCGCGAGTTCGTGCGCGACGACGTAATCGATGATCGACAGCGGGAAGTGGATGAGCCGCCAGTTCAGGCGGATCTTGCCGTCGCTCGAGCAACTACCCCAACGCGTCGCCGCCGATGAAAGCGCATACGCGCGATAGTGAACGCCGAGCTTGTCCGCGTAGATCGCGAGGCGCTCGCCGAACAGGCGTTTCGCTTCACCCTGCAGCCAGCCCTGCACACGGTCCTTGATCTGCTGCTGTTCCGCCTGCGTGGACAGCGGCAATCCGAGTGTCGCCGATAGTGGATCGAATGCGAGATTCGCCGCGCCGAGCGCGACGCGCACCGGATGCCCGAGATACGGCACTTCGGCACCGTCCTTCCAGTCGACGCGCGGCAGCGCACGCTGCTCGACGCGCGTTTGCCACTCGGTCAGCTTCGCAAAAATCCAGCGCTGCTTCTCGACGATCGCGGTTTCGATATCCGCAATCGTGACCCAGCGTGGTGCAGTGATCGCGAGGCCCGTGCCGTCGATTGCAAAACCGATCGAGCGGCGCGACGAGCGTTTCAGTGCGTAGTAGAGCGTCTGGTTGCCGAGCGTCAGACGACGCAGCTTCGAGCCGTCGGGTGCGCGCGGCACGGCGGGTTTTTGCGGCGCGGACGGCGGCGCGATGCCGGGCTCGTCGAAGAGCGGCAGATCGAGTTGCCGGCTATCGAGCGCCGCAGCGGGCTGCGGCGAGGGGGACTTCTGCATCGGATCCGGTTTCGCGCAAAAACGCCCGGGCAGGGCGTGGCGCGTCAGATTTGGGCGGCGGCGGACGTGTTGTCCGCAGCGCGGTACGCTTCGGGATCGATACGACGCATTTCAGCTTCGATCCACTTTTCGACGCGCGTGTTAACTTCGTCGGGCGTGAGCCCCGTGGTGTCCATCGGCTTGCCGATCGACACCGTGACTATACCCGGATATTTTATGAACGAGTTGCGAGGCCACACGCGTCCCGCATTGTGCGCGATCGGTACGACCGGCGCGCCGGTCGCGATCGCGAAGCGCGAACCGCCGGTCTTGTACTTGCCCTGCTTGCCGGTCGGCGTGCGCGTGCCTTCCGGAAACATGATGACCCACGCGCCTTCTTCCATTCGCGCCTTGCCTTGCCGCGCGACCGAATCGAATGCGTTCTTGCCCGCCTTCCGGTCGATGTGAACCATCTTCAGCAGCCCGAGCGTCCAGCCGAAGAACGGCACGTACAGCAGTTCGCGCTTGAACACGTAGCACAGCGGCCGCGGCATCAGTGCGGGGAACGCGAGCGTCTCCCACGCGGACTGATGCTTCGACAGCAGCACGGCGGGACCATCAGGCAGATTCTCCAGGCCTTCGATCCGGTAGCGGATGTTGTTCAACCAGCGTGCCGCGAAGAGTATCGAGCGGCACCAGCCCGTGATCATCCAGTAGCGTCTGTCGGCGCGCATGAACGGAAACGAGATGAAGCACATGGTCGCGTACGGCACCGTGTAGACGCAGAGGAAGATCAGCAGCAGCAGCGAACGGATAAAGCGCATCGTCGTGATGACTCAGTGAGCGTGACGCGCGGTGGCTGCCGCGTCACTGGGGTTACTCATGTTCTTCGGCAAGGAAGTCGAGCGCGAATGCGCGCAGGTCTTCGTGCACCTTCGTGCCCTCGGGCAGACCGCCGGCCGCGAGCGTCTTGCGGCCCTTGCCGGTCAGCACGAGATGCGGCTGGAGGCCGATCGCCGCCGACGCCTGCAGATCGCGCAGCGCATCGCCGACCGACGGCGTGTGCGACGGATCCAGCTCGAAGCGCTCGGCGATCATCTTCAGCATGCCGGGCTTCGGCTTGCGGCATTCGCAGTGATCCTGCGCGGTGTGCGGACAGAAGAACACCGCATCGATCCGGCCGCCGACTGCAGCGGCCGCCCGGTGCATCTTCATGTGCATCGCGTTGAGCGCGGCCATGTCGAACAGACCCCGGCCGATGCCCGACTGGTTCGTCGCAACCGCGACGCGATAGCCGGCCTGATTCAGCCGCGCGATCGCTTCGAGACTGCCGGGCAGCGCGACCCATTCATCGGGCGACTTGATGAACGCATCCGAGTCGGCGTTGATCACGCCGTCCCGGTCGAGCACGACGATTTTTCGCGGAAAGGTCGGCATGGCGGGCGCTCAGGCGGCGAGCCGCGAAATGTCGGCGACGCAGTTCATCTGCTGATGCAGCGCGCCGAGCAGTGCGAGCCGGTTCGCGCGCAGTGCCGGGTCTTCCGCGTTGACCATCACGTCGTTGAAGAACGCGTCGACCGGTTCGCGCAGCGCGGCGAGCGCGGACAGCGCGCCGGTGTACTGGCGTTGCGCGAGCTGCGACTGCACGCGCGGCGCGACCTGTTCGAGCTGCGCGTATAGCGCTTTCTCGGCGGCTTCGACGAAGAGTGCGCTCTGCACGCCGGCGGACGTCGAGCCGTCCGACTTCTTCAGGATGTTCGAGATGCGCTTGTTCGCAGCGGCGAGCGACGCGGCTTCGGCGAGCAACGCGAATTCGCGCACTGCGTCGAGCCGCGCGACGACGTCGTCGAGACGCGTCGGATTCAGCGCGAGCACCGCATCGATTTCACCGGCCGCATAACCGCGTTCGCGCAGCAGACCGCGCAGACGATCGAGACAGAATTCGTAGATCGCGACGGTCGCATCGGCGACCGCGGGCACCGACGCGAACTGCGCGTGCGCGGCACGCAGCAGCGCGACGAGATCGACCGGCAACTGCTTCTCGACCAGAATACGCAGCACGCCGAGCGCGTGACGGCGCAGCGCGAACGGATCTTTTTCGCCGGTCGGCTGCAGGCCGATGCCCCAGATACCGACGAGCGTTTCGAGCTTGTCGGCGAGCGCGACGACGGTGCCCGTCGACGTGGCTGGCAACGCGTCGCCGGAGAAGCGCGGCTGATAGTGTTCCGAACACGCGAGCGCGACTTCCTCGGGCTCGCCGTCGTGGCGTGCGTAGTACGTGCCCATCGTGCCTTGCAGCTCGGGGAATTCGCCGACCATGTCGGTGAGCAGGTCGGCTTTGGCGAGGTGGGCTGCGCGCTTCGCGAGCGCGACGTCGGCACCCGTCAGCGCGGCGATTTCACCCGCCAGCGCTTCGACACGCTGTACACGCTGCAGCGCCGAGCCCAGCTTGTTGTGATAAACCACATTCGCGAGCAGCGGCACGCGATCGGCGAGCGGCTTCTTCTTGTCCTGCTCGAAGAAGAACTTCGCATCCGCGAGACGCGGGCGCACGACGCGCTCGTTGCCTTCGACGATATCGCCCGGCGTCTTCGTCTCGATGTTCGACACGATCAGGAAACGCGAGCGTAGCTTGCCGGCGGCGTCGGTGAGCGCGAAGTACTTCTGGTTCGTCTGCATCGTGAGGATCAGGCATTCCTGCGGCACCTGCAGGAATTCGTCCTCGAAGCGGCACGGGTACACCACAGGCCATTCGACCAGCGCCGTCACTTCGTCGAGCAGCGCGTCGGGCATCACGACCTGATCGTCGCCTGCGTGCGCGAGCAGCTGCGTACGGATGGTTTCCTTGCGATCGTTGAAGCTCGCGACGACACGGCCTTTCTCGAGCAGCGTCTGTGCGTACGAATCCGCGTGCTGGATCGCGACGAATCCTTCGGACAGGAAGCGATGGCCGAGCGTCGTATCCGCTGCGTCGATGCCGAGCGCGCTGACCGGCACGACGTGTTCGCCGTGCAGCACGGTGAGCCGTTGTGCGGGACGCACGAACTTGATGTCGGTGCCGTCCGGGCGCTGGTACGTCATGGGCTTGGGGATCGGCAGCTTCGCCAGCGTTTCGTCGAGCGCGGCCTGCAGGCCGTCGGCGAGCGTTGCGCCCGGCGCCGCGTAGCGCAGGAAAAACGCGTCGGCCTTGCCGTCCGATGCGCGTTCGAGATCGCTCACCGAGAAATCGGGGAAGCCGAGCGCCGCGAGTTTTTTCGCGAGCGGGGCAGTGGGCTTGCCGTCGGCATCGAGTGCCACCGACACCGGCAGCACTTTTTCGCGCACGTGTTTTTCGGGCGCGACGGCGCGCACGTTACGGATCGTCACCGCGAGGCGGCGCGGCGTGGCGTAGCTGTCGAACGACGGTGTGCCTTCGATCAGATCGCGCGCGGCGAGGCGCTGCGCGATGCCTTTGGCGAATTCGTCGCCGAGCAGTGCGAGTGCTTTCGGCGGCAGCTCTTCGGTCAACAGTTCGACGAGCAGGGTGGCGTGTTGGGCTTGAGTCATTTTTTCGAGGTCTCGTCAGTCCGGGTCGATCTTGCGTTCGACCTTCAGCGGCGGCGCCCATGCGGGCATCGCGGCGTCCTGTTCGTCGGTGGTGAGGCCGGGCACGCCGTGCACCGGATTGCCGAGCATCGGGAAGCCGAGCTTCTCGCGCGAGTCGTAGTACGCCTGCGCAACGAGACGCGACAGCGCGCGAATGCGGCCGATGTACGCGGCCCGCTCGGTCACGGAAATCGCGCCGCGCGCGTCGAGCAGGTTGAACGTGTGGCCGGCTTTCAGCACGAGTTCGTACGCGGGCAGCGCGAGCTGCGTATCGATCATCCGCTTCGCTTCGGCTTCGTAGTTGCCGAAGGCCGCGAACAGCAGATCGACGTTCGCGTGTTCGAAGTTGTACGTGGACTGCTCGACTTCGTTCTGGTGATACACGTCGCCATACGACAGACGACGCATTTCCGGACCGTTCGGCCCTTGCTCTTCCCACTCGGTCCACGTGAGGTCGTACACGTTCTCGACCTTCTGCAGATACATCGCGAGACGTTCGAGCCCGTAGGTGATCTCGCCGAGCACCGGCTTGCACTGCAGCCCGCCGACTTCCTGGAAGTACGTGAACTGCGTCACTTCCATGCCGTTCAGCCAGACTTCCCAGCCGAGGCCCCACGCGCCGAGCGTCGGATTTTCCCAGTCGTCCTCGACGAAGCGCACGTCGTTCTGCTTCAGATCGAAGCCGAGTGCTTCGAGCGAGCCGAGGTACAGGTCGAGGATGTTTTCCGGTGCCGGCTTGAGTACGACCTGGTACTGGTAGTAGTGCTGCAGGCGGTTCGGGTTTTCGCCGTAGCGGCCATCCTTCGGACGACGCGACGGTTGCACGTACGCGGCGCGCCACGGCTCGGGGCCGATCGCGCGCAGGAACGTGTGGACGTGGGACGTACCCGCGCCGACTTCCATGTCGATCGGTTGCAGGAGCGCGCAGCCCTGTTTGTCCCAATAGGATTGCAGCGTCAGGATGATTTGCTGAAACGTGAGCATGAAGTGCCTTTCAGGCAGGTCGCGGCACGCAGCGCGGTAGCCGCGTGGCCTCAAGCCAGCGGCAACCGGCCGGTTGCGCGGCCCAGGTGCTAAAACGTTGAATTTTACCGGATTGACGGTGGCTTGAGACTTTCGTGCGGCCTGGCGTGAATCAGGCGTCGCGTTTGCGACTGCCTTTGCCATTCCTGCGCCCCGGACCGAACGCGAAACCGAAGGCGAGCAGCAGCAGCGACACGGCGAGCACCGTGTTGTTGCCGCTCGTCACGTACGGCGTGTTGCCGGACATCCCCTGGACGGTTGTCTCCAGCGTGCCGATCGTGAACGGCTTGAGCCGGCCGGTGATATTGCCGTGCGCGTCGATTGCAGCGGTCGTGCCGGTGTTCGTCGCACGTAGCATCGGGCGGCCGGTTTCCAGCGAGCGCATCCGCGCGATCTGCAGATGCTGGTCGAGCGCGATCGTGTCGCCGAACCAGCCGAGGTTCGTCGAGTTGATCAGCACGCCGGCCTGCGTCGTGTTTTCGCGGATCGAGCGCGCGATCTCCTCGCCGAAGATGTCCTCGTAGCAGACGTTGACCGCAATCGCCTGGTTGTGGACGAAGAACGGCTTTTGCACCGGCGCGCCGCGCGCGAGATCGCCGAGCGGTATGTTCATCATCTGCACGAACCAGTGGAAGCCGTACGGCACGAATTCGCCGAACGGCACGAGGTGATGTTTGTCGTAGCGGTAGATCTCGCTCGAGCCCGGCGTCACGCCGAACAGGCTGTTCGTGAAATCGGTGAGACGGCCGTCCTTCGTCACGGTGCTGCCGAATGCGCCGAACAGGATCGATGTCTTCGTCGAGTCGGCGAAGTTGCGCACCGCAAGGCCGAAGCGCTCGGGCAGTTCCTGCGCGAAGACAGGAATCGCGGTTTCCGGTGTGACGACGAGGTCGGCGGGTTTTGCGGTGATCAGTTGCTGGTATTCGTCGATCTCGGTGAGGATCGTCGCCTTGTCGTACTTCATCTCCTGCTTCACGTTGCCTTGCAGGAGACGCACGGTGAGCGGCGCGTTCGCAGGTGTCGTCCATGCGACGAAGCGCAGCAGCAGACCTGCTGCGATCAGCGCGACGGCGACGCCGCCGGGCACGATCGCGCGGGACTTTGCATTGCCTGCTGACGCAGCACCGACACGCGACTCGCGTGCGCGCACCCACGCCTGCACGATCAGCGCAGCGACGAGCGCGAGCACCCAGCCGACGCCATACACGCCCGCAATCGGCGCAAAGCCACTAAGCGGCCCATCGACCTGCGCATAACCGCTCGCGAGCCACGGAAAACCGGTGAACACCGTGCCGCGCAGCCACTCGCCGAGCGCCCACGCGCTCGCGAAAGCGAACGCGCCGTGCCATGTCGGCGAGAACGGTCGATCGTCGAGTGCGCCGTTGCGTGCATGCCCCGCGCAGAACGACCAGATGCCCGCCGCGAACGCCGGATAGACCGCCAGATATAGCGAGAACAGCGCGACGGCGGCGCCCGCGAGCAGTGCGGACATGCCGCCGTACACATGCATGCTGACGTACAGCCACCATACGCCGGTCACGAAGTTGCCGAAGCCGAACGCGCCGCCGGTCAGCGCGGCACTTCGCCAGCCGGTCGTGCGCGTGAGCCACGCGAACAGGAACGCGAACAGCACGAGTTCGAGCCAGCCGCCATGCGGCGTCGGTGCGAACGACAGCGTATTCGCGGCGCCCGCGACAAATGCCGCGAGATAGTGCCAGCGGGGCAGCACGCGGCGCGTGCGCGCGGCGGTTGCCGCGTCGGGCGTTGCGGCGGAGCGCAGACGGGAAGAGATCGGGTCGGCCATCGTTGCGCGGTCGGCGGGAGGTGAGAAGGGCTTGTTTTTAAAAACTTGAAAGCGCGGCGGCGCGCTCAGGTCTGTACGTGTTGCGCGTCGCGTTCGCGCTGGCCCGCCATCGGATCGTGGCGCACCAGCAGCACGTGAATCTGGCGTGCATCGCCGCGCAGGATTTCGAAGATCAGATCGTCGAGCCGGACCTTCTCGCCGCGATGCGGCACCCGGCCGAAGTGATGCGTGACGAGACCGCCGATCGTGTCGACTTCCTCGTCCGAATAGTGCGTGCCGAACGCTTCGTTGAACTGCTCGATCTCGGTCAGCGCACGCACGCGGAAACGGCCGTCCGGCGATGCGATGATGTTGCCGCTTTCTTCGTCGAAATCGTATTCGTCCTCGATGTCGCCGACGATCTGTTCGAGCACGTCCTCGATCGTGATGAGGCCTGCCACGCCGCCATATTCATCGACGACGATCGCGATGTGATTGTGGTTCACGCGGAAGTCATGCAGCAGCACGTTCAGGCGCTTCGATTCGGGGATGAACACGGCGGGGCGCAGCATGCCGCGTACATCGAATTCTTCTTCGGCGTAGTAGCGCAGCAGGTCTTTCGCGAGCAGCACGCCGATCACGTTGTCGCGATTGCCTTCGTACACGGGGTAGCGCGAGTGCGCCTTGTCGAGCACGTAGGGAATGAATTCGTCCGGGGTTTCGGCGATGTTGATCGCGTCCATCTGCGCGCGCGGAATCATGATGTCGCGTGCGCACAGTTCGGAAACCTGGAATACCCCCTCGATCATCGACAGCGAGTCTGCGTCGATCAGGTTGCGCTCATGCGCATCCTGCAGGATTTCGAGGAGTTCGCCGCGAGAGTCGGGTTCGGGCGAGATGAAGTCGGTCAGTCGCTCGAGCAGCGAGCGCTTTTCCTGGGGTTTGTCGGTAGAGCGTCGACTGGGATAGGTGTCGTTCATGGTGGGGCGCCCGGCCAGACTGGGCGCGCTGTTTCAGAGCACTAAGGATAACATCGCCCATATGGCGGCACCGTGTACCGGCTGTGCGGGCGGTAGCGGCGACCGGGGGCGGCGGCGGTTACGTCCATCCTAACTGATCGACGTGAAAACGTGCAGCGGAGAAAAACACCTGGCTTGGCGGTCTGCTGTGCCCGCGATGTGTCTGGATGCGTCTACCGGCAGCGCTCGAGCAGCGCTTCGAGCGACCGGTCCGGCATGCCGCTTTCGCGCAGCGCCGCGACGGTGCGGCTCACGTAATCGAGTGTCGTGCCATAACGGCCGTGTGCGCAGCCGAACACGGCCCGCACGACGTCGTCGGTCAGCTTGCCGGTGTAGGTCGCGACGTCGCGACGCATCACGAATGCGAGCGCCGCGATGCGCCGGCCGTCGGCGAGTACGCACGGCAGCCACGCCGGCCGGTACGAGCCCATCGCCATTTCGCGGCGCCACAGCGCTTCCAGATGCGGCATCGCGCCTTGTGCGGCGAGCCGGAACGCGATGCCGCTGCACGAGCCGCCGCGATCGAGCGCGAGCACGAGGCCCGGTTGCTCGGGCGTGCCGCGATTCACACGCGACCACAGATACAGCCCGCGATGGTAGCCGTGCACGCGCGAGCGCATCGCTTCGGCGGTTGGCAGGCCGGGATTCCAGATCAGCGAGCCATAGCCGAAGAGCCACAGGTCAGTCGTGCGATCCCAGTCGCACAGCGTGTGTTCGAGCGACGCGTGCAACTCCTCGTCCGTCAGCAGCCGCGACACGCCGAGCGACGGCGGATAGCACGGACCAGCGGGCTGGTCTGGAGCAATCGGGGCGGCAGGTCGAGGAGTGCGGGCGTTCACGGCGCGGGCGTTCGATAACGGAAGATGACGGAACCGGTGCAGATTAACGCGGATCGCGATCGGGCATCGGTGTCGGTGCGGGCATCGGCATCAACGGTAAGGATCCGGAAAGCCGAGCTGCGCGAGGATGTCGGTTTCGATCGCTTCCATTTCCTGCGCTTCGTCTTCGGCCTCGTGATCGTAGCCCTGCGCATGCAGCGCGCCGTGCACGATCAGATGTGCATAGTGCGCGGCGAGCGGCTTCTTCTGCTCGGCGGCTTCGCGTTCGACCACCGGACAGCACAGGATCAGATCGCCCGTCACCGGATCGTCTTCCGACTCCGCGTACGCGAAGGTGAGCACATTCGTCGCGTAATCCTTGCCGCGATACGTGCGGTTCAGCGTGCGGCCTTCGTCCGCATCGACGAACCGCACGGTCAGCTCCGCGTCCGCGAACAGCGCGGCCTTCAACCAGGTGGCGACGGTCGCGCGCGGCAGGATCTGCTTGTGCGCCGGAAACGATTTTGCGGCAGGGAACTGCAGATTCAGCGTGAGTTTCGGCGCGCGGGTCATTGGGGGCGCGAGGGCTCAGCGCGCGTCCGGCGCGCCGTCTTTGTTCGAATGCGCATCGTAAGCCTCGACGATCCGCGCGACCAGCGGATGCCGCACCACGTCCGCGCTCGTGAAGCGCGTGAGCGCGATGCCGCGTACATCCGACAGCACCTGCTGCGCCTCGATGAGCCCGCTCTTGTGGCCGCGCGGCAAATCGATCTGCGTGGTGTCGCCGGTGACGACCGCCTTCGAGCCGAAGCCTATCCGCGTGAGGAACATCTTCATCTGTTCGGGCGTGGTGTTCTGCGCCTCGTCGAGGATGATGAACGCGTGATTCAGCGTGCGGCCGCGCATGTACGCGAGCGGTGCGATTTCGATCATCTGCCGCTCGAACATCTTCGCGGTCTTGTCGAAGCCGAGCAGGTCGTACAGCGCGTCGTACAGTGGTCGCAGGTACGGATCGACCTTCTGCGCGAGATCGCCGGGCAGGAAGCCGAGGCGTTCGCCGGCTTCGACAGCCGGACGCGTCAGCACGATGCGCTTCACCTGGTCACGTTCGAGCGCGTCGACCGCGCAGGCGACCGCGAGGTACGTCTTGCCCGTGCCTGCCGGACCGACGCCGAACGTCACGTCGTGCGCGACGATCTGCTTCAGGTATTCGCGCTGCACGGGCGTGCGGCCGCGCAGATCCGCGCGTCGCGTGTAGAGCTTCGGACCGAGTTCGTCGCCGTCCGCATCGTCGCCGCTGCGCGCCGGTTCGTCGAACGGATGATCAGGGTCGCCGGAGAAACGCGGATCGCGGGTGTCGCGTGTATCGCCGTCGACGCCGTTGCGTGCGGCGGCCTTGCGATGGGCGGGACTGTGGCTTGTCGAGTGGCGCGCTTCGACCAGGGCGAGCTGGATGTCGTCGAGGGACAGCGGTTTGTGCGCGTTGCTGTAGAAGTCTTCGAGTGCGGTCAGCGCGACTTTTGCGCCGCGGCCGCGAATCGTCATCCGGTGGCCGCGACGCTGGATCGTCACATCGAGCGCCTGCTCGATCTGCCGCAGGTTTTCGTCGAGCGGTCCGCAGAGATTGGCGAGCCGTGCGTTGTCGTCGCGCGGAGCGGTGAACTCCAGATGCGACTGGGTGGTCTTCGAGGCGATGATCGCTCCTGTGCCTGGTGGGTGCCTAGTGTGTATTTGCAGGCGCGGCGTCGTGCAGCAGCACGAGTTCGCCGCGCAGCGAATGCGGGTACGCGAGGACGATTTTCACGTCGACCATCTGACCGATCAATCGCGCATGCGATGCGACCGGCGCCGGGAAATTCACCACACGGTTATTTTCAGTACGGCCCGCGAGTTCGTTCGGGTCCTTGCGCGCCGGGCGCTCGACCAGAATCCGCTCGATCTTGCCGACCATCGCTTCGCTGATGCGCGCGACGTTTTCCTCGATGGTGGCCTGCAGATGTTGCAGACGTTTGAGCTTCACTTCGCGCGGCGTGTCGTCGTGCAGGTTCGCGGCCGGCGTGCCGGGACGCGGGCTGTAGATGAACGAGAAGCTCGTGTCGTAGCGCATGTCGTGCACGAGCGCCATCATCTTGTCGAAGTCTTCTTCGGTCTCGCCGGGGAAGCCGACGATCATGTCGGTGGACAGCGACAGGTCCGGACGGATCGCGCGCAGCCGGCG
This sequence comes from Paraburkholderia flava, assembly GCF_004359985.1. NCBI lineage: Bacteria > Pseudomonadati > Pseudomonadota > Betaproteobacteria > Burkholderiales > Burkholderiaceae > Paraburkholderia > Paraburkholderia flava. The sequence continues at coordinate 131,793 of NZ_SMRO01000002.1, forward strand.
AATCACCGACTTGTACTCGAGCACCGTGTAGCCGCGCTTCATCGCCATCAGGATGCGATCGGAGCCGTGCTGCACCGGCAGATGCAGGTGGTTCACGAGCTTCGGCACCTTCGCGTACGTGTCGATCAAACGCTGCGTGAATTCCTTCGGATGCGACGTCGTGTAGCGGATGCGCTCGATGCCGGGCACTTCTGCGACGTATTCGATCAGCGTCGCGAAATCGGCGATCTCGGGCGAGTGTTGCGTGACCGCGCCGCGATAGGCGTTCACGTTCTGGCCGAGCAGCGTGACTTCGCGCACGCCCTGGTCGGCGAGACCGGCGATTTCGGTCAGCACGTCGTCGAGCGGGCGCGATACTTCTTCGCCGCGCGTGTACGGCACGACGCAGTAGCTGCAGTACTTGCTGCAGCCTTCCATGATCGACACGAACGCGCTTGGACCATCGACGCGCGCGGGCGGCAGATGGTCGAACTTCTCGATCTCGGGAAATGAAATGTCGACCTGCGGACGGCCGCTCGCGCGGCGCTGGTCGATCATCTGCGGCAGACGGTGCAGGGTTTGCGGACCGAACACGAGGTCGACGTACGGCGCGCGCGCGACGATCGCCGCGCCTTCCTGGCTCGCGACGCAACCGCCGACGCCGATCAGCAGATTCGGGTTCGCTTCCTTCAGCTCGCGCACGCGGCCGAGATCGGAGAAGACCTTTTCCTGCGCCTTTTCGCGCACCGAGCAGGTGTTGAACAGAATGACGTCCGCGTCTTCCGGGGAGTCGGTCTTGACGAGGCCTTCAGCGGCGCCGAGTACGTCGACCATCTTGTCGGAGTCGTACTCGTTCATCTGGCAGCCGAAGGTCTTTACATAAACTTTCTTGGTCATCGAGATTCGCCGTTCGCAGTGGTTAACCTGGGGGCGTCTGCAATTTAAAAAACGGGTGAAAGAGGGGCTTGAAACCCCGCAGACAGGGCTGCGGGGTAAGGCTCGCGTGAATCCGCCATTATAGCCGCTCGACGCGGCTGGTTCATGGCCTCGGGGTTACTTCAAGGCGCCCGGTTCGGGGCCGAGCAGCGCGTCCAGCTCGCCTGCGACCTGCGCGAAACGCTCGGCGAGGAAGTCGAGCAGCACGCGCACGCGCGGCGCCATGAAGCGGTTGCGGTGATACAGCGCGTGCAGCGGCGCGTCCGGATAGCGCCAGTCCGGCAGCAGCACGCGCAGCCCGTCGGCGCGCAGGTCCGCCTCGACGTCCCACATCGACTTGACCACGATCCCGTAGCCGCGCAACGCCCATTCGCGCGCGATTGCGCCGTCGTTGGTTTCGCGCGCGAGCTCAAGTGGGACGGTGTAATGCTGCACTTCGTCGCCGCGCGTGAAGCGCCATTCGGTGACCGGTCCCGACGACGTGGTCAGCACGATGCAGCGAAAGCGCGCGAGGTCGGCAGGGTCTTTCGGCTCGCCATAGCGCGCAATGTATTCCGGCGACGCGCAGACCACGCGCCGGTTCGGCGCGAGCCGCTTCGCGACGAGCGAACTGTCCTGCGGCACGCCGAAGCGGATCGCGAGGTCGATGTCTTCCTGCACGAGATTCGACAGCGAATCGGACAGCGACAGCGCGAACGTGACTTCCGGATAGAGCAGGTTGAATTCGTCGAGCCAGTGCATCAGCAGGTTGCGGCCGAAATCGGACGTCGCCGAGATGCGCACCTTGCCGCGCACGACGTTCTGGCCGGCCTGCAGTGCGGCTTCGGCGTCGTCGAGCGCCTGCAGCGCCTGCTGGCAGCAGTTCAGGTAGAGGCGGCCTTCGTCGGTGAGGCGTAGCTGGCGCGTGGTCCGCTCGAAAAGCCGTGTCTTCAGCTGCGTTTCGAGTTTTGCGAGCCGCGCACTGGCGGCGGCCGGCGTGAGCCCGAGCTTGCGGCCCGCCGCCGATAGACCACCCAGCTTCGCCGCCTCGACGAACAGGCGAATGTCGCCGAGATTGTCCATCGATTATTCCAAAGAATTTGAAAATGATTCAAATGCTACGCCAATTCTCCAATTGACGCGCCGCGGCGACAATGCGCGCATCCAGACGTCCTTCTGCCCTTCTGCGATACCAGCGCCATGCATCTTGACCATGCGACCGTCGTCACTCCCGATCTCGAACACGCTCGACGGTTTTTCGTCGACGTCGTCGGGCTCGTTGTGGGGGCGCGTCCGCCGTTCGGGATCGACGGGTACTGGCTGTACGCAGGCGAGCGGCCGGTGATTCATCTGGTCGACGCGACGGTGCCGGGTGCAGGCTCTGCTGCTGGACGCCCGGCGCCGCGTATCGATCACGTCGCATTCCGGATCGACGGCCCCGACGAATGGCAGGCGCTGATTGCACGGCTCGCTGCCGCGCAGACGGTCTACCAGGTCGCGGAAGTGCCGCAGGCAGATGAATTGCAACTGTTCGTCGCGCTCGCGCCCGGCGTCGTCATCGAATTCGTGACGGCCCGGCGCCACACGCATCACTGAAAAAACGGAGAGCTTCCATGCCCATTCCTTTAATCGCGCTCGCGATCAGCGCGTTTGCCATCGGCACGACCGAATTCGTCATCATGGGTCTGCTCCCCGACGTTGCGCGCGATCTTGCGGTGTCGTTGCCGTCGGCGGGGCTGCTTGTCAGCGGCTATGCGCTCGGTGTCGCGGTCGGTGCGCCGCTGCTCGCGGCGATCACCAGCAAGATGCCGCGCAAGTTCGCGTTGCAGTTGCTGATGGGCGTGTTCATCGTCGGCAACGTGCTGTGCGCGATCGCGTCGAACTATTCGCTGCTGATGGTCGCGCGCGTCGTCACGTCGTTCGCGCACGGGTCGTTCTTCGGCATCGGCGCGGTGGTGGCCGCGTCGCTCGTGCCGCAGGAAAAGCGCGCGAGTGCGATCGCGCTGATGTTCACCGGCCTCACGCTCGCGAACGTGCTCGGCGTGCCGTTCGGTACGTTCATCGGGCAGGAATTCGGCTGGCGGATGGCATTCTGGATCGTGGCCGCGCTCGGCGTTGCGTCGCTCGCGGGCGTTACGGCGCTTGTACCGAACCGGCACGATAGCGGTCCCGTCGGCCTTGGTCACGAAGTGCGCGTGCTGAAGGACGTGCGGGTCTGGATTGCACTGCTAATGACGGTGCTCGGCTTCGGCGGCGTGTTCGTCGTGTTCACGTACATAGCGCCGATCCTCGAACAGGTGAGCGGCTTCTCGCCGCGCGGTGTGACGCTGATCCTCGTGCTGTTCGGCATCGGCCTGACGATCGGCAATACGGTCGGCGGCAAACTCGCGGACCGCGCGCTGATGCCTTCGCTGATGGGCATCCTGATCGCACTTGCGGTCGTGATGGCGATCTTCGCGCGCACCAGCCATTCGCAGATCGCTGCGGCGGTGACGATTTTCGTGTGGGGCATCGCGGCGTTCGCGACGGTGCCGCCGTTGCAGATGCGTGTGGTCGAGAAGGCGGCTGCTGCGCCGAATCTCGCGTCGACGCTAAACATCGGTGCGTTTAACGTCGGCAATGCGGGCGGTGCGTGGCTTGGTGGGCTGGCGATCGGGCAGGGTTATGGGCTCGATGCGTTGCCTTGGGTGGCTGCGGCGGTTACCGTTGCTGCGTTGCTGCTGACGTGGATTGCTTTCCGGATGGATGCGCCGGCGGCGGCGGTGGCGCAGCGGGCTTGACGGTTTGCGTGGTGAGCGTGGCGTTTCGTGCGCCACGCGTGAGGTTTCACGCAACGCGGGCGACGTTCCGCGTAGCGCACGCCGCGTTATGAAAAATCGGCACAAGCATTCTCAGAATCGCCCTCTGCGATGCTGATAACAGTGTGAAGATAACTTCGTTAGACGTAACGAAACACGATGCTAGTCTTGCCTCCACTAACGCTTGCCCGCCTTCCGGCGGCGCTCCTGGAGGCAATCATGCATTCCCCGCTTGCGCTCGTTCGCGATCCCGCGGCTGATGCCGCCTTGACCGGCGCGCATCGCGCGCTCGATGCCCATCATGCCGGCGACGGCGCCGCTCACGACACTCTGCGTACGGCAGAATCGTTCGATGCGCTCGAGCATCTCGTCGGTATCAATCTCGCGCGATTGCGTGCGGAGCGGCAACTGTCGCTCGATGCGCTGGCCCGCGCGTCCGGCGTGTCGCGCGCGATGCTCGCGCAGATCGAATCGGCGCGCAGCGTGCCGTCGATCAAGGTGCTATGCAAGGTCGCCGCTGCATTGAAGGTGTCGGTGTCCGCGTTTCTGCGCCGGCATGCGCTGAACGGTTTCGAGCATCTTCCCGCGGATCGTGCGGCGCGCGTCGTCAGTTCGGACGGCCGCTATTCGGCTCGCTCGCTGTATCCGGATGCCGAGCCGGCCGCCGCCGAATTCCACGAGCTGCGCATCGCGCCGCTGCACACGGAGCCCGGCACGCGTCGCGCACCGGGGACGACGGTGAATCTGGTGGTCAGCGAAGGCACGCTCGAAGTGAGCGTGCACGATCAGCGGCAACTGCTCGCAACCGGCGATGCGATCGTCTTCGACGCCGATCAGCCGTACAGCCTGCGCAATCCCGGCGATACCGAAGCGCGTGCGTTTCGCGTGACGCTGAATGCGGAGACGCCGCCGCGCTGGGATGTGCCGTCGGATACGGCTCGATGAGGTGACGGTTGGCTGACTACGACTGCACGTCGCCGAATTCCCCGCGTACGCCGGCTTCGACGAGCGCGGGCAGTTCATCCATCCGTTCGATAATGCGGGTCATGCCCATCTTGCGCAGCACGTCCGCGTAACCCGACGGGATGTGACTCGCGCCGACGAACGCGATCGTCTTCATGCCGGCCGCGCGTGCCGCGTTCAATCCGGCAATGCTGTCTTCTACGACCACGCAGCGGCCCGGCTCGATACCCAGTTGCTGCGCGGCGAACAGATAGACGTCGGGGTAGGGCTTCGGCCGGGCGACCTGCTCGGCGCTGAACACACGCGGTCCGAAGATTTCACTCAATCCCGCGCGTCGCACCGACGCGACCACGCGCGTCATCCGGCTGTTCGATACGACCGCGGCGGGCAGTGTCACGCGCTGCAGCGCGTCGCGTACGCCGTTGATGGGGCTCAGCGAAGCGGCGAGCCCGATTTCGACGTTGCGCTCGACGGTGACGAGAAAGTCGGCGGGCAGCTTGATGTCGAACGACGCTTCGACGCCCGCGAGGAAGCGCGAAGTCTGCTGGCCGAATGCCGTTTTGACGACAGGCTCGAAATCGAGGCCGGGGAACAGCGCCGTGAGCGTGTCGAACATCACGCGGTCGGCGATGACTTCGCTGTCGACGAGTACGCCGTCGCAGTCACAAATGAGGTGGTCGATCATGCGGAGACAGAAGAGGCGCGCGGATTATCCGCACGACGCATAAAGACGCCATGATACGTGCTTTGTGGGTGGGGTCGGGTGGTGCGGGCGCGCTGTGCCGCCGGGCATCGGTGTGGTTTCGTTGGGTGTTTCATTAGCGGTTATCCTGCGGCCCGCAGGATAACCGCCCGACCTGTCATGACGTTGACGAACCCGCGCACCGCACGAGTCCGTCGCCCAACCTACATCTGCTCCGCGTGTTCCTTGATCGTTTCGCCCTCGAGCGACCGCACGCGAGCCGGCAGGAACGGATGGATCAGCAACTGGTACGCACCGCCACCGATCACACCGCCAATCAACGGTGCGACCACCGGAATCCACCAGAAATTGTCCGGCGACGGCAGTGCCGACGAACCCCAACCAGCGAAGTAAGCAAACAAACGCGGCCCGAAATCGCGAGCCGGATTCATCGCCCACGCTTCGAGATAGCCCATCGACGCACCGAGTGTCGCGACGAGGAAGCCGATCATCAGCGCGCCGACATTCGCCTTGGGCGCCATTTCGTTGAACTGCTCGGTGATCGCGAAGATGCCGAACAGCAGCAGCGCGGTCAGGATCACTTCGTCGGAGAACGCGTGCATCGGCGTGACTGCGAGACCCGGATGCGTGAAGAACACGCCGGCTGCGCCGCCGTCCGCGCGCGTCAGATGATGCACCGCGTTGAAGTGGTCGATCACTGGTCCGAACAGCGCATACACGAGAATTGCGCCGAGGATGCCGCCGATCACCTGCGCAACCCAGTACGGCACCACCTTGCGCCACGAGAAACCGCGAAACAGCGCGAGTGCCAGCGTGACGGCCGGATTCGCATGCGTGCCCGAGATCGAACCGGTCACGTAGATCGCTAGCGTGACCGCCAGCCCCCATGCCATGCAGACGCCCCAATAGGCGTTCACATAGGGACTGGGATCGTAAAGCGTGTACATGCATGCGACCGAATCGCCGAAAGCGATGATGATGAACACGGCGATGGCCTCGGAAATCAGTTCGCCGACGAACTGACGCTTCGCAATTTGTTTAGTTATGCTGGACATTAAAAACGCTCCTGTATTGTGTGAACGGGCCGATCTGCGCACGCGAACGTGCGCGTCGCATCAACTTGCGTCGGCCCAGGCCTTCGCGGCATTCACGGCGCGCTGCCAGCCGTGCACGTTGCGCTTGACCTCTTCCGGATCCAACTGAGCGTTGAAGCGCCGGTCGAGCTTCCACTGGCTTTTCAGCTCTTCGACGTCCTTCCAGTACCCGACGGCGAGACCCGCGAGATAGGCGGCACCGAGGGCCGTCGTTTCGCTGATCTGCGGACGCACCGCGTCGACGCCGAGAATGTCCGCCTGGAACTGCATCAGCAGATTGTTCGCGCAGGCGCCGCCGTCGACGCGCAGTTCGCCGATGCGGATGCCGGAGTCAGCTTCCATTGCCTTCAATACGTCGAGCGACTGATAGGCGATCGAATCGAGCGCGGCGCGTGCGATATGTGCCGACTCGGTGCCGCGTGTGACGCCAAACAAGGTGCCGCGCGCGCGCGCGTTCCAGTGCGGTGCGCCGAGTCCCGCGAATGCCGGCACCAGGTAGACGCCGTCGCTATGCGGCACGCTGCCGGCGAGCTTTTCGATCTCGGCCGCGGTCTTGATGATGCCGAGCCCGTCGCGCAGCCATTGCACGACTGCACCCGCGATGAAGATGCTGCCTTCGAGCGCGTAGTTGATCTGGTCGCCGATCTGCCACGCAATCGTCGTGACGAGGTTGTTCTTCGATTCGATCGGCTTGTCGCCGGTGTTCATCACGAGGAAACAGCCGGTGCCGTAGGTGTTCTTCACCATGCCGGACTGCGTGCACATCTGGCCGAACAGCGCCGCGTGCTGGTCGCCGGCGATGCCCGCGAGCGGAATCTTCGATGCGAACACGGTGGTCACGGTCTGTCCATACACCTCGGACGACGGACGGACTTCGGGCAGCATGCTGCGCGGAATATCGAGCGCTTCGAGCAGCTCGTCGTCCCATTGCAGCGTATGGATGTTGAACAGCATCGTGCGCGATGCGTTGGTGACGTCGGTGACGTGCAGACCGTGCTTCGTGAAATTCCACACGAGCCAGCTGTCGACGGTGCCGAACGCGAGCTTGCCTTGCTTCGCCTTTTCGCGCGCACCTTCGACGTTGTCGAGAATCCAGCGGATCTTGGTGCCGGAGAAATACGAATCGATCGGCAGGCCGGTCTTCGCGCGCACCTTCGCTTCGAGTCCGTCGGCTTTCAGCTGATCGCAGAAATCGGCGGTGCGGCGGTCCTGCCACACGATCGCGTTGTAGATCGGCTGCCCGGTCTCGCGGTCCCACACGATCGTGGTTTCGCGCTGGTTCGTGATGCCGATCGCGGCGATCGACGTGCCGTTGAGCCCGGCCCGCGTCACGGCTTCGGCTGCGACGCCGGCCTGGGTCGACCAGATTTCCTGCGGATCGTGTTCGACCCAACCCGGACGCGGATAGATCTGCTGGAACTCTTTCTGCGCGACCGACACGATGTTGCCCTGGCGATCGAACAGCATCGCACGGGAGCTGGTAGTACCCTGGTCGAGGGCGAGCACGTATTGATCCTGCATTGTCTCTTCTCCATGTGTTTCGATGACGCGCCGGACGACGTCCGGCGCTCCGGAACGGCTTGTTGTTGTAGTGATGCAGCAACCGCCGTAGTGGGTGCTTGCCGTTCGTCGAACGGCGGGTGGCGGCACGACGATGCGCGCCGCCGGACTTCGATTACGCGTGCTGGCTGACTGGTTCGCGCGCGAACCACGCGTCGATTTCGCTGCTAATCCGTTCGAGCGTGCCCGGCTCGACATGCAGGCCAAGCTTCGAACGGCGCCACAGCACGTCCTTCGCGCTGCGCGCCCATTCGGTGTCGCGCAGATAGCGCAGTTCCGCTTCATACAGCGACGGGGCGAATTCCGTACCGAGATCGGCGATGGAGCGCGCGCCGCCGATCAGCGTGGCGGCACGCGTGCCGTATGCGCGTGCATAACGGCGCGCGAGCGTGGCCGGCAGCCACGGAAACTGCTGCTGGAACTGCGCGACGAAGCGGTTGAAATCGGCGTTGGCGATATCGCCGCCGGGCAGCGGTGCGCCGGCAGTCCACGACGGCGCGTCGAGCTCCAGCACGCGCGAGAGTTCGTCGACGGCTTCTTCCGCGAGCTTGCGGAACGTCGTGATCTTGCCGCCGAACACCGACAGCAGCGGCGCTTCGCCGGCGGGCGCGTCGAGTTCCAGCCGGTAATCGCGCGTGACGGCGGACGGGTTGTCGGCGTTCTCGTCCTCGAGCAGCGGACGCACGCCCGAATAGGTCCAGCGCACGTCGCGCGGTGAGATCTGTTGACGGAAGTAGCGGTTGATCGAATCGCACAGGTACTGCGTTTCGTCCGGCGTGATCGCGACCTGGGCGGGGTCGCCGTGATACTCGATGTCGGTGGTGCCGATCAGCGTGTAGTCGTGTTCGTACGGGATCGCGAAGATGATCCGCTTGTCCGGGTTCTGGAAGATGTACGCGTGGTCGTGTTCGAACAGGCGCGGCACGATGATGTGGCTGCCCTTCACGAGCCGCACGCTGTGATTCGCGTCGCGACCGAGCGGACCGTGCAGCAGTTCGCCGACCCACGGTCCCGCAGCGTTCGCGATGGCGCCCGCGCGCACGTCGAGCGTCACGCCGCCCGGTTGCTGCAGCTTTGCATGCCACTCGCCGCCGGCCCGCACCGCGCCGATCAGCTTCGTGCGTGTCAGAACGGTTGCGCCGTGTTCGCGTGCATCGAGTGCGTTCAGCACGACGAGGCGTGCATCGTCGACCCAGCCGTCGGAATAGACGAAGCCGCGCTTGATCGTGTCAACGAGCGGTTTGCCGGCCGGATGCTTGCGCATGTCGATGCCGCGCGAGCCCGGCAGCAGTTCGCGACGGGCGAGGTGATCGTAGAGGAAGAGGCCGGCGCGGATCAGCCACGCGGGACGCAGATCGGGCATGTGTGGCATCACGAAGCGCAGCGGCCACATGATGTGCGGCGCCGCGCGCAGCAGCGTCTCGCGTTCCTGCAGCGCCTTGCGCACGAGCCCGAATTCGCGGTACTCGAGGTAGCGCAGGCCGCCGTGGATCAGCTTGGTGCTGGACGACGACGTGTGCGCGGCGAGATCGTCCTGTTCGCAGAGCAGCACCGACAGGCCACGGCCCGCGGCGTCGCGCGCGATGCCCGCGCCGTTGATTCCGCCGCCCACGACGAGCAGGTCATACCTCGAGCCTTGCGTCACCAGATGTCTCCTCTGCGACCATGAAAGAAAACCTATCGAACTGATAGTGTTCGTTTTCGAACTCTAATGAACAAATTCGAAAAAGTAAAGTTCGGTTGTGGATCGACCATCCGGCTGGCTGGCGCAATCCGCAGCCACGGACGATACTCACGGCAACGGTCTTTTCGAGGTGAGCTATGGGTGCAATGCGGGGTGCAGCGCAGCGTGCAGTATTGATGATCGGTGCCGCGACGCTCGTCGCGGGTTGTGTGGGAACGCCGTCGGATCTTGCAGGCGGATGGGGCGCACCGTCGCTGTCGGCGCTTCAGCAGATGTGCGGTGCGCAGAACGTCGATTACGGTAGCGACGCGCAGCCGGTCTACTCGACGCTATTCGATGCGTACGTGGCGAGCCGCCACGGCGGGTTGTCGAAAGAGGGTTTCTGTTCGTTCCAGACGACGCTCGCGCAGCAGTACACGACGCTCGGCGCGACCGGCGATCCGGCGACGCGCAACCGCTGGGTCGCGTTCTTTCTCGATCAGCGGGTGAAGGCATTGAGCTGGCGAGCGGCCGTCGATTCGACGTTGCGCAGCGGCTGACCTGAACGCGAGCGCATAAACGAAAACGAAACGGCCGGAGAGGCACATGCCTCTCCGGCCGTTTTCATGATCGACGCGACGCACATGCGCCCGCCATCCTGTGTGTCGGCTACCGGCCGACCGCGCAGGAAACTGTGTGATGTTCGAGGCGCCTGACGATAGCCTTATGAGAGCCGTTTGATGGCCCGCAATGCGGTGTCGCCGATTTCGGTGATGCGCAACTGGCGCATGCCGGAGGCGAGTTTTTCGAGCTGGACGAGCTGCCGTTCCAGCAGCGCGTCGAGTTCTTCCCGTTCCATATCGACCTGGTTGGGGGCGTCCTTCACTAGCAACAACGTGGCGAATTCATGCGGACTCAGCATCGTTTTCTCCATGTTAGCCGGGCCCCGATTGCCAGACAGCCGGTCGGCGGACCGGTGCGGTTTTTTCAGGGGCAGGCCATGCGCAAGGAAAAGCGTGTACGACGACGCAACGGGGCGGACGCGCGTCGGGGAACTGGAGTGTAGTCAACCGCGCGGCGAACGACAAACCCTCCCCGTAAAATTTTCCGTTTGACAATTACCCGCTTGAGAGGCGGTCCGCGTCTCCCGTCAAATCCTTGATTTCACTCGAAGTTTTGCGTGCGGCGCAGCATGCGTGCGGCCGTTCGCCTTATTCGGCGATGTAGACCTGGATGCCGGCGGCTGTGAGTGTCTCGTCCATCTCGGCGGGCGGGGCGGCATCGGTGAAAAGCGCGTCGATCTGGTTCAGGTGGCCCTGCCGGACGAGCGCCGGGCGGCCGAATTTCGAGTGATCGGCGGCGAGGAACGCGGTGCGTGCATGCTCGATGATCGCTTCGGCCACGCGCACTTCGCGCGTGTCGAAGTCGCGCAGCGTGCCGTCGGGTTCGATGCTCGACGTCCCGATGATCGCGAAATCGACCTTGAACTGGCGGATGAAGTCGATCGCCAGCTCGCCGACGATGCCCTTGTCCCACGGCCGCACGATTCCGCCCGTCACCAGTACCTCGCAATCCGGATAGCCGCTCATCATGCTGGCGACATTCAGATTGTTGGTGATCACGCGCAGCCCGCGATGCCGGTTCAACGCGCGCGCGATTTCTTCGGTCGTCGTGCCGAGGTTGATGAAGAGGGATGCCTGATCGGGAATGTGAGTGGCCACCAGCGTCGCGATGCGGCGCTTCTCTTCGTGGAACATCCGCTGTCGCGCGGTGTACGACACGTTCTCCGAGCTGGTCGGCAGGCTCGCGCCGCCGTGATAGCGGCGCAGCAGATTCATGTCCGCGAGCCAGTTCACGTCGCGCCGGATGGTCTGCGGCGTCACGTCGAAATGGGCCGCGAGATCTTCCACGGTGACGAAGCCGTCGCGTTGCACCCACTCGAGCAGTTCCTGTTGACGCGCGTTGAGGGTCAGGCGAGGGTCTCGGGTCATGACGTTCCAGGTGTCGCTGCGTACGAAGCGGGGTTGAGCGAAGTGCGGGTATTGTAAGACCTTCGCTTGGGTTGTTTGCCGACTTGCGCGACGTCGTGCGCCCCATTCGCGACTTATTCAGACTGCCAGCTCATTTATTCATTTGATAAATGAATTTGTTTTTGGCTACAGTTCGCGCTGCAATTCTGGATTCACCGAATTCACCGAATTCACCGAATTCACCCAATTCACCGATTTCCCCCCGCTTCGGCTCCATCCAGCAGCGCCTCGCGCCGCCATCCGCTTTTCGAGAGCATTCGACATGACGTCCTTCAACTGGCAAAACCCGTATCCGACTCCGCGTCTCCCCGTGTTCGCGCGCAACATCGTTTCGACCTCGCATCCGCTTGCGGCACAGGCGGGACTCCGCATGCTGTGGAAGGGCGGCAATGCCGTCGATGCGGCGATCGCGGCGGCCGCGGCGATTACCGTCGTCGAGCCGGTGTCGTGCGGTCTCGGTGGCGACGCGTTCGCGCTGGTGTGGGACGGCGCGAAGCTGCACGGGCTGAACGCGTCGGGCGTATCGCCGGCCGCGTGGAACGTCGACTACTTCAAGCGCAAATACGGCGAGGAGAACGGCCTCGCGATCCAGCCGAAACGCGGCTGGGACGCGGTGACGGTGCCCGGCGTGATCGCCGGCTGGGAAGCGTTGCACAGCAAGTTCGGTTCGCTGCCGTTCGCGGATTTGATGGAGCCGGCCATCGAGATCGCCGAGCGCGGTCACGCGGTCGCGAGCATCGTCGCGTACAAGTGGGCGGCGGCCGTGCCCGAGTTGAAGGATCAGCCCGGCTTCGCGCAGACGTTCATGCCGCGCGGCCGAGCGCCGGAAGTCAGCGAACTGGTGCGCTTTCCCGGCCACGCGAAGACGCTGCGCCGGATCGCCGAACAGGGACCGCGCGCCTACTACGAAGGCGAAATCGCTGAACAAATCGCCGCGTTCGCGCGCGAGGGCGGCGGCGCGTTGACGCTCGACGATCTGCGCAACTATCGCGCCGACTGGGTCGAGCCGATCGGCAAGGATTATCGCGGCTACACCGTCCATGAGATTCCGCCGAACGGTCAGGGGATTGCCGCGCTGATCGCGCTCGGCATCCTCGATCAGTTCGACGTGAGCGCGCTGACTGTCGACAACATCGAGTCGCAGCATCTGCAGATCGAAGCGATGAAGCTCGCGTTCGCCGACGTCTATCGCTATGTTGCCGATCCGCGCTCGATGGATGTGACACCCGAGCAGATGCTCGACGACGCGTACCTGAAGTCGCGCGCGAAGCTGATCGATCCGAAGCGCGCGACGCATTTCGACTTCGGCATGCCGCCGGCGGGCGGGACGATCTACATGTCCGTGGCCGACGAGCGCGGCATGATGGTGAGCTTCATCCAGTCGAACTATATGGGCTTCGGCTCCGGCATCGTGGTGCCGGACAGCGGCATCTCGTTGCAGAACCGCGGCTGCGGTTTCTCGATGGATCCGAAGTCGCCGAATGTGGTCGAGGGCGGCAAGCGGCCGTTCCACACGATCATTCCGGCGTTCCTCACGCAGCAGGTCGACGGTCGCCAGGAAGCGGTAATGAGCTTCGGCGTGATGGGCGGCGACATGCAGCCGCAGGGGCATCTGCAATCGATCGTGCGGATGCTCGACTACGGTCAGCAGCCGCAGGCGGCATGCGATGCGCCGCGCTGGAAGGTCAACCGCGACTTCACGATCGATGTCGAATCGACGCTCGATGCCAACACCGCACGCGCACTCGAGGGGCTCGGTCACACGATCAAATCCGTCGACGATCCGTACATGGACTTCGGCTCCGGCCAGTACATCTGGAAGCTCGACCGCAACGAGCCGGAACGCGGCTATGTCGCCGCGAGCGATAGCCGTCGCGACGGGCTCGCCGCAGGGTTCTGATTTCGCCGCACCGGTTGTCCAGCCGCGCGACGCATTTGCAGCGTCGCGCGCTCGGGCCATCCGGTGCGCCTGCGATCGAACTCGCATCGCACAACTTCGTATCCGCGTATTTGCATTAACCCCGCTCGTTTCGAAGCAGGGAGGAGACCTCGCATGACCTTTTCCACGCCGCCGTCCGCATCGGCCGACGCTTACCCTGCTGCTGCGCCGCTGTCGCGCAGCATGGTCCGGCGCATCGTGTTTTCGTCGTCCGTCGGCAATGCGCTCGAATGGTTCGACTTCCTCGTCTACGGCTATTTCGCGTCGATCATCGCGAAGCAGTTCTTCCCGACCCACGACGAATGGCTGTCGACGATCCTCGCGATCGCCACCTTCAGCATCTCGTTCCTGATGCGTCCGTTCGGCGCGGTGGTGCTCGGCATCTATGGCGACCGCAAGGGCCGCAAGGCCGCGCTCACGCTCGCGATCGCATTGATGATGGTCGGCACGTTCACCATGGCGGTGATGCCGTCGTATGCGGTAATCGGCATCGCGGCACCGATACTCGTGCTGCTCGCGCGGCTCGTGCAGGGCTTTGCAGTAGGCGGCGAATTCGGCAGCGCGACCGCGTTCATGGTCGAGCACAGCACGTCGCGACGCGGCTATTACGCGAGCTGGCAGTTCGCGAGCCAGGGTCTCGCGGCGATCACTGCGGCGGCATTCGGTTCGCTGCTGACCGCGTGGCTGCCGGCCGAATCGCTGACGAGCTGGGGCTGGCGCGTGCCGTTTGTGTTCGGTCTGCTGGTCGGGCCCGTCGGCTACTACATCCGCTCGCATCTCGACGAGACACCCGAGTTCGTCGCGGCGCAGCGCGAGCGTGCGAATGCCGCGAAGGCTGACGGCGAGGTCGAGCAGAAGGGCGTGTCGTTCAGCAATCAGTGGGTGAACCTGATTCTGGCGATCGGCATCGTCGCGCAATCGACGGTTGGCGTGTACGTGCTGCAGCTCTACATGCCGATGTATGCGGTCAAGCAATTGCACATGGCCGCGGCTGCGTCGTTCGGTGTCGTCGTGTTGAACGGCGGGCTGCAGTTCCTGCTGTCGCCGGTGATGGGCGCGCTGTCCGACCGCATCGGCCGGATCCGCATCATGCTGACGACGTCGGTGCTGATGGGCGTGCTGATCTATCCGATGTTTGCGTTGCTGGAACGTCATCCGACCATCGGCTGGCTGTTGCTGCTGCAAGGCATGGCCGGCATCTTCAAGGCCGCGTACTCGGGACCGATGCCCGCGCTGATGTCCGAAATCTTCCCGACGCGAGTGCGCTCGACCGGCCTTTCGATCGCTTACAGCATCGGCGTCACGATCTTCGGTGGCTTCGCGCCGACCATAGTAGAGACTTTCATCCATTTAACCGGCGACAAGCTCGCGCCGAGCTATTACGTGCTGACGGCGGCGGTGCTGTCTGGCGTGTCGCTTGCAGTCGTCGGGTGGCGCATGCGTCGCCGGCCCTGATCCCGATACGCAAGGCTTGCGCGCAGCGCGCGCGATACCAGTAGAATCCACAGGCGGCCCGTGATCGGGCCGCCTGTTTTTTATGGATCGTTCGCCTGATGTCTTGCGCCGAAATATTTCAGCAAGGGCTGCCTGGAACTGCCGGGGGGCGGCACGGTCTGTGCTGAGTGATAAGCACATTTGCGTAACACCGTCTAAGATGCAAGATACACACGGGTTACCGATTTCAAGGCGCTGTATCTGACACGGTGGGCGGCCAGGCGAAACGAGGCGTTTAGGCATGCTCCATGAGTCGATATAGCTTTGGGAGCACCAGACAATGCAAACCAGACCCATACACGTAATGCCCTGGCGTATCGAAGATATCGACCTGACCCGCATCAACCGTCAGCGGGCAGTCGCGAACGAGGACCTGCTGCTGCTGCTCTGTGCGGCATCGTTCATCGAAAGCGGTTCGGATCTCTACACGACCAATCTCAGCACGTTCTTTAACGACGACCCCGAAGTGTCGGCATGGCTCAACAGCGAGTGGGAGCCGGAAGAACTCCAGCATGGCCGCGCGCTGAAAACCTACATCGCTTACGTGTGGCCCGAGTTCGATTGGGACACCGCATTCCGCAACTTCTTCGAAGAGTATTCGAAGACCTGCTCGGTCGAGGGCTTCGAAAAATCGCGTGCGCTTGAGATGGTCGCACGCTGCGTCGTCGAGACGGGGACGGCGACGCTTTATCGCGCGATCGGCGAGTGCTCGGACGAGCCGGTGCTGAAAGAAATCACCGACAACATCCGCACCGACGAAGTCCGTCACTACAAGCACTTTTTCAAGTACTTCAAGAAGTACAACAAGATCGAGGGCAACGGTCGCTTCGCCGTGCTCGGTGCGTTGATGCGCCGGGTGATGGAGATCAAGAACGAGGACTCGGAGATCGCGCTGCGTCACGTGTTTGCGATCCGCTATCCGGAGCGCGTGAACGACTCCGCGTATAACCGCGAACGTGCCGCGCGGGTCAATGCGCTCGTGCGTCGCAATCTGTCCGCGGACATGTGCGTGAAGATGCTGCTGAAGCCGCTCGATCTGCCCGCGAAGATTCAGCCCGGTGTTCACTATCCGCTGGCGAAGATCACGCAGCACGTGTTCTTCCGCTGAGCGTGAATGTGCATGCATGCCGACACGAAGCAGGCCGGCATGTCGCATAACGACGAATGGCCCGCAACGCGGGCCATTCTGTTTTACGCACGATCCTGTGAACGAAAGGAACCGACGATGTCCGATGCCGCCGACCGCAAGCACGCGCTCGACCAGCAGACCTTCGATGCATGGCCGCCGTCGCTGCGTACGCTGTTCGACGGTACGTCGCTGACGGAGAAGATGGGTTTCACCGCATCGCTGATGTTCGTCGATGCGAACGGCGACATCCGGACTTCGCTGCTCGGGCTGGGTGAGCTGTATGCGGACGATGCGCGCACACTGTATGTCGCGTTGTGGCCGCAGTCGCGTGCGGCGCGCAGGTTTG
The DNA here is from genome assembly GCF_004359985.1 of Paraburkholderia flava. NCBI lineage: Bacteria > Pseudomonadati > Pseudomonadota > Betaproteobacteria > Burkholderiales > Burkholderiaceae > Paraburkholderia > Paraburkholderia flava. Next base: position 148,406 of record NZ_SMRO01000002.1, read on the forward strand.
CCGAACACGGCGACGCGGGTGGTCGCGCGGCGCTGAGCTTCGTGCTCGACGACGCCTTCTATCAGCTTCGGCTACGGATGATGCCGTTGCCCGCCACGAACGGATCGACGCTCGCGTGTTTCGCGGGAACGCTCGAACGGGGTGAACTGCAGCGCGTCGGCTACGCGCATCTGACGAGCGGCATCACGTTCGAACTCGGTGTCGATCGCGATACGGTGCTTGCACGCTGGCAGACGCAGATCGATGAGTTGAAGCGCGCCGCCGGCCGCGCGTAGTGTGCGGCGGCGTGTGCGCTTTTAGACGGGGGCGTATGCGTCGCACCCGCCACAACCGTAACCGTAACCGTTAGCGTCCGCGCTGTCCGCTGCGCGTAGCACCACGCGGCCCAGCCGGCGCGTTGCCGTGCGAACGGCCGCCGAGCAGCGCACCGGGATTGCCGCCCGCCGCCGGTTTGGCTGGCTTGCGCGGCGCGTGAGTAGCGCCGGCTGCATCGTGTGCGCCGCGATTTTGCGACGGTGCTTTCGGCGCATGAGCAGGCTTGGCACCCGCATGCGACTTCGGTTGCTGCGCGCCGGCGGCCGGCCGCTGACCACCTTGCGATGCCGGCTTCGACGGCTTCGAAGGCTTCGACGACTTCGCAGCACCCTCACGCTTCGGCGCACCCTGACGCGGCGGACGTGCGTCACGCCCACCGCCGCCACCCTGACCGCGACGCAGGATCGGTTCCGGCTTCGCGTTCGGATCCGGCTCGAAGCCCGCGATCACTTCCTGCGGCACCGAGCGCTTGATCAGCTTCTCGATGTCCTTCAGCAACTGCAGTTCGTCGACGCAGACGAGCGAGATCGCTTCGCCCGTCGCACCCGCGCGACCCGTGCGGCCGATCCGGTGCACGTAGTCTTCGGGAACGTTCGGCAAATCGTAGTTCACGACGTGCGGCAGTTGATCGATGTCGATGCCGCGCGCCGCGATGTCGGTCGCGACCAGCACCTGCAGTGTCGCGTCCTTGAACTCGGACAGCGCGCGCGTGCGCGCCGACTGGCTCTTGTTGCCGTGGATCGCGAGCGCGCTGATGCCGTCCTTCGTCAGCTGTTCGGCGAGACGGTTCGCGCCGTGCTTGGTCCGCGTGAACACGAGCACCTGAAACCAGTTGTGCTGCTTGATCAGATGCGTGAGCAGCTCGCGCTTCTTGTCGCGATCGACCGGATGGATTTTCTGCGCGACCAGTTCGGCGGTTGTGTTGCGACGCGCGACTTCGATCAGCGCCGGCGAGTTGAGCAGATTGTCGGCGAGCGTCTTGATCTCGTCCGAGAACGTGGCCGAGAACAGCAGGTTCTGCCGCTTCGGCGGCAGCTTCGCGAGCACGCGCTTGATGTCGTGAATGAAGCCCATGTCGAGCATGCGGTCGGCTTCATCGAGCACGAGGATTTCGAGCTGCGACAGATCGATGGTTTTCTGCTGCATGTGATCGAGCAGACGGCCCGGCGTTGCGACGACAATATCGACGCCGCTGCGCAGCGCACCGATCTGCGGATTGATGCCGACACCGCCGAACATCACCGTCGACTTCAGCTTCAGATACTTGCCGTATGCCCGCACGCTTTCTTCGACCTGCGCGGCGAGTTCGCGCGTAGGCGTGAGGATCAGTGCGCGCACGACGCGCTTGCCCGACGAGTGCGCGGGCATCATCGTGAGGCGCTGGAGGATCGGCAGCGTGAAGCCGGCGGTCTTGCCGGTGCCGGTCTGCGCGCCGGCGAGCAGATCGCCGCCGTTCAGAACGGCCGGGATCGCCTGCAGCTGGATCGGGGTAGGGGTGGTGTAGCCGAGCTCGTTTACGGCACGGACCAGCGGTTCGGACAAGCCGAGGGAATCGAAAGACATAGGGACTCTTTGCAATGCAATTGGGCGACCGGCATCGACGTGGCCGGGAAGTGCGTTCCACGTTCCGACTGACGGAGACGCAGGGCTTCGGCTGTGGGGCCGGTCGCGGGAAAATCGGCGGTACGCGGGTTCGTGTACCGGATGCATCGACGCGCTATGCAGACACGTCGACTGGCGTTAAGTTGCATTCGCCGCGGTGGGCATCACGCGACATAGCGCGCGACGCTGACGAATTGACACAGGCTGCCGGCCAGCACGAACAGGTGCCAGATGCCATGGCCGTGCCGGATGCGCTCATCGTTGATGAAGAAGTAGATACCGGCACTGTAGATGACGCCGCCGGCGACGAGCCATGCGGTTCCCGCGGCCGGCAACGCTTCGACCAGCGGGCGGACGGCGACGAGCGCGAGCCATCCCATCAACACGTACAACACCATCGACACGCTGCGGGTGCGGCGGCCGAGCGTGAGTTCCTGCACGATGCCGAGAGCAGCAAGCCCCCAGCTGACGCCGAACAGCGACCAGCCCCACGGTCCGCGCAACGTGACGAGCGTGAACGGCGTATAGCTGCCGGCGATCAGCAGGTAGATCGCCGAGTGGTCGCACTTCTGGAGAACCGCTTTCAGGCGCGGGTTGCGCACGCTGTGATAGAGCGTCGAGATCGCGTACAGCGTCAGCAGCATCGCGCCGTATACCGCGAAGCTGACGACCTTGTACGCGTCGCCGTCGAGCGCGCCCATCGTGACGAGCGTCGCCAGTCCCACCACCGACAGCACCGCGCCGACGAGGTGGGTAATACTGTTCAGACGCTCTCCAGCATGCACGCTCAGGCTCCTTGTTGTGCTGCGTCGATCATTACTGCCGCAGCCCTGCAAAAAAACGAAGGGCGCGGCCGCGATGGTCGCAGGCCGCGCCCCGGTAGCGTCAAACGCCTTTTAGTCGAGCGGCGCCGAACGCAGGTCGCTCACCTGCTGCGGCGACACCGCCGTGCCGTGGTTGCCCCACGTCTGACGGATGTACGTGACGACGGCTGCAACTTCCTGATTCGACAGCGACTGCGCGAACGGCGGCATCCCGTACGGCTTCGGATTGCCACCCGTGCTCGGCGGGTAACCGCCGTTCAGTACCATGCGGATCGGGTTCACAGCCGACGGCATCTGGATCGACGGATTGTTCGCGAGCGGCGGGAAGTTCGGCGGCATGCCGAGACCGTTCGCCGAGTGACACTTCGCGCAGTTGTCCAGATAGATCTTCTTGCCTTGCTGCGACAGCTCGTTGCCGAACTGCGGCGACGTCTGCAACTGCATGGTCTCAGGCGCTTCGCTCTTCTGCGGGATCGTCTTCAGATACGTCGCCATCGCACGGATGTCGTCGTCCGACAGATACTGCAAGCTGTTGTGCACGACTTCGGCCATCGGGCCGAACACCGCGCCGCGTTCCGACACGCCGGTCTTCAGCAGATCGGAGATGTCCTTCAGGTCCCAGTCGCCGAGGCCGGCTTCCTTGTTCGACGTCAGCGACGGTGCGTACCAGTTCTGCAGCGGGATCAGGCCGCCGGCAAACGCTGCCGAATTGACCGGACCGCCCATCAGGTTGATCGACGTGTGGCACATCGCGCAGTGACCGAGACCGTCGACCAGATACGCGCCGCGATTCCACTCGACCGACTTCGTCGGATCCGGCTTGTACTCGCCTTCACGGAAGAACAGCGTACGCCAGCCGATCAGCAGGTTGCGGTTGTTGAACGGGAACTTGAGTTCATGCGGACGGCTCGGCACCGACACCGGCGGAACCGAACGCAGGTACGCGTAGATCGCGTCCGAATCGGCGCGCGTGACCTTCGTGTAGCTCGTGAACGGGAAGCCCGGATAGAGCAGGCTGCCGTCCTTCGAACGGCCCGTGTGCATCGCGCGGTAGAAGTCGTCCTGGCTCCACTTGCCGATGCCGTCCTGGTCGTCAGGCGTGATGTTCGGCGTGAACATCGTGCCGAACGGCGTGGCCATCGGCAGGCCGCCGGCGAATTCCTTGCCGCCGCGAACCGTGTGGCAGGCGATACAGTCGCCGGCGCGGGCGAGGTACTCGCCCTTCTTGATCAGCGCGGCCTGGTCGGCGGGCGTGGCTGCGACGGCCGAGCCGTTGTGCAGGTTGTCGCCACCCGACCACAGGACGGGGACGAGCGCGGCGGCTGCAACAACGATGACAGCCGAAAGGGCGAACAGGGACTTGCGTTTCATTTGAGTATCTCTCCCGGTGCCTTATTGCGGTTCGCTGCCGCAGGCAAGCGGAGTCTTCATCGAGCGGGCCGGTGCCGGCACGGGGTTTTGCGGCGCCGACTGCGACGACAGCCACGTGGCGACGGCGTTCACGTCGTCGTCGGTGAGGCGCGTGGCGATTTCGTGCATGCAGTCAGGGGCGATTGCGTGACGCGAGCCCGAACGCCATGCGCCGAGCTGCGCGCTGATGTAGTCGGCGTGCAGACCGACGAGGCCCGGAATGGCTGGTTGCATACCGGTCAGCGCCTTGCCGTGACACGCGGCGCACGCGGGGATCTGCCGCGACGCGTCGCCGTTCAGCACGATCTCGCGACCGCGCGCGACGACCGATGCCGGTGCGGTCGGCTTGGCCGGCGCCGGGTACGGCGGACGCTGCTGCGAGAAGTACGTCGCGATCTGATGCAGGTAGTCGTCAGAGAGGTACGTGACGAGGTAGTTCATCGGCGGGTACTTGCGGCGGCCTTCGCGGAAATTCTGCAGCTGGTTGTACAGATAGTCGGCCGGCTTGCCCGCGAGACGCGGGAAGTAATCGTTGTCCGTCCCCTGCCCATGCACACCGTGGCAAGCGGTGCAGCCTTGCACGCGCGCTTCCATCGTATCGGGGGCCTTGGGTTGGGTCTGCGCATTCGCAGCGCTATAGACGCCTGCGCTGCCGATCAACAGAAGGGCGAGCAGCGGGCGGAAAATGCGTCTTGAAGACACGCGTAACTCCATCATTAACGGGGACCTGACCGAACTTCGAGCGGCTCGGTGAGAAAAGGTAGCCGGCGCTGCGGCGACGCAGCATTCTATCATCGATGAGTGATGGTGACTATTTGCCCAGGCCGACGCGGTTTGGTCATCAAGCGTCTATGCGACAGTTTGACGCAGAGACTTTTGCGTCGCGCGGAAGGGCGTGCGCCGGGCCGGACAGTGCTGCGGTGAATCGCGCGATGCGCGAGACGCGAAGAACCTCGCGCACATGAGCCGGGCCCGCGTTCTGCGTCGCGCCACGGCGGCCCGCGCACGATGAGTGAACCGATGCGCCGCGCAGCCATCGAAGCGTACACTCGATGATTCCCGGCAGCGGTTGAGTGGGGCTTTCGCGCCCGGTTCCTCGATGCCTGCACGCTCCTTCGTTTCGCCTTTCAGACTGCTTTTAATCTGCTCTTCAACTTCGTTCTCCCCGGATTCCCCATGTCTACCTTCGCTTCGTTTCGCCCGTTCGTGCGGGCGCTCGCAACCGGCGCCGCAGCGCTCGCCGTCGCGTCGACTGCTTTTGCGCACGCATTGCCCGTGTCGCGCGAACCCGCGCCGGACACCGAAGTCGCCGCACCGACCCAGGTGACGATCCACTTCAGCGAGCCGCTCGAGCCCGCGTTCAGCAAGATCGTCGTCGACGATGCGGCCGGCAAGCCGGTCGGCGCCGGTCCGTCGGCGGTCGATGCGAACGACCGCAAGACGATGCACGCGCCGCTCACGACTGCACTTGCGGCGGGCCGCTACACGGTGCACTGGAATGCCGTGGCCACCGACGGCCATCGCACGCAGGGCGACTACGCGTTCACCGTCAAATGAGCGTGGATGGTCTGTGGATCGGGCAGGTCGCGATGGCCGCGCTCATGAATGTCGCGTTTGCGTTTGCACTCGGTTCGGCTTTTCTCGCCGCGTGGCTCGCGGACGCGGCACGCACGCCAGCGTCGCCGGCGCGTCCGGCTGCGCAGCGCGCACAACGTTCGATGGTGGCCGCAGCCAGCGTGCTGGTGCTCGCGGATCTCGGCTGGCTCTGGTATCAGGGCGCGTCGATGAGCGGCAGCGCGTTGTCCGACGGGCTCGACGCCGTGCCGACCGTGCTTGCGCAAACGCACGTCGGTCATGGCTGGAGCGTCGCGTTCGCCGGCGCGGTCGTGCTGCTGCTGACCTCGCTCGCGCAGGGCGGCACGTTGCGCAACGCGGTGCTGGGGCTCGCCGCGATCGCGATCGCGGCCGGCAAGGCATCGCTGGGTCACGCGGCCGATGCGGGCGTTGTGTCGCCGGCGATCGGCGTGCAGACGCTGCACATTCTCGCGACCGGCCTGTGGGGCGGACTCGTGCTGGCGGCCGGACTCTCGGTCTTGCCGGCGCTCGGCGCATCGACTGCGCGCGGCGTGCTGATCCGCACGGCGACGCAACTGTCGGGCACCGCGCTGGTGGCATTCGTGTTCGTGATCGCAACCGGCGCGTTCAACGCTGTGCGCGGCTCGGGCGGTTCGCTCGACGCGATCGCGCACAGCACGTGGGGTCACGTGTTGATCCTGAAGCTCGTACTGGTTGCGCTGGCGCTGCTGTTCGGCGCGCTGAACCGTCTGTCGGCGTTGCCGCGTCTGCGCCGTACCGCATCGACGATGGACGCGCACACGTTCGTCAATCTCGTGTACTTCGAGGCGTTCGCGATGATCGGTGTGTTCGTCGCGGCTGCTGCGCTGGCGCACAGCGTGCCGGCGTTTGCGGCACTGGGCGGGTGAGGCATTGTTCACGTTTGGGTGGCAACGCGCGACGCGCTGCTACCCGGCGCGTACCCAACCCCACGCACAAAAATACGCCGCACAGCGCAAGCCATGCGGCGCAAACACACGGTCGCCCGGCGGGGAGCCGGCCCCCGGTACTACCCGTTATGCGACGAGTGCGTCGTGCACCCGTTCCAGCGTTGCGCCCGGAAACATCTCCTGTTGCAGTTCGCCGTCGTCGTCGAACCACTGGCAGATCAGCCAGGTGCCCGGCGCGAACAGCACGGGGCCGACCCACGTGGCGGTCATCGGGCGGCCGCCCGATTTCAGCGTGAGCACGTCGCCGGCGCGGTAAGCGAAGTCGAAAGTGGCGTGGTTCATGAGCGTGAGATCCGTCGGAGATCGCGGGCGGCTACTGAACTACTCGTAGCCGAGCTTGTGGCCGACGATCGGCGCGGCGAACAGCGCGAGCGCGCCGCCGACGATCTTGCCTTCCAGTTCCGCGGCCGCGACGCGCGCGCCGTACAGATGGGTCAGCACGTCGAAGAGCTGCGGCAGACAGTAGAGCGCGACCGCGCCGATGAAGCACTTGTCGACGAACGCGATACGCCAGCCGCGCTCGTAAGCGACGATCGCAGCGATCACGCGCAGCACCGCGAACACCACCAGGGTGCCGACTGCCGCCTGTTCGCGGATCAGATAGTCGGGAAGAAATTCGCCCATTGCCTGCCTCTCGAATATTTATGACTGTTCGAGGACAGTTGAGCAAGGAGTGGGCCAAGCGTGAAGGCGGAGTGGCGTTGCCGAAAGAAAAGCCTTGTGGGACAAGGCTTTACGGCAAGCAGAAGAGGGCGGACAAACGCCGCAAAGACCTTTCCAGCCGTCGACGTTACGTAACTCGAAGCGGCTCCGGAACGCTGCCCGTAACACGCGCCGAAGCGCGCAAAGACGCAGCTATTCGATCCGCTCGATCCGTCCGACGACGAACAGATACGACAGCGCGCCCACCAGCCCGACCGCGCTCATGAAGACGAGCGCCGGCGCGAAGTCGTCGCCTTTCACGAGCAGGCCGATCACGATCGGCACGCAGATCGACGACAGGTTGCCCATCAGGTTGAACATGCCGCCGGTGAGGCCGAGCAGTTCCTTCTTCGCCATCGACGACACGAGCACCCACGTGATCGACGAAAACCCGCTGCCGAAAAACGCGATCGCCATGAAGACGATCACCATCGCCGGCGTGCTCACGAAGTTCGCGCCGACGATCGCGGTCGACAGCAGCAGCCCCGCGACGATCGGCACCTTGCGCGCGACCGTCGCCGATGCGCCGCGCCGGATCATCCAGTCGGACAGCAGACCCGACGACAGAATCCCGACGAACGCCGCGAGAAACGGCACCGACGCCATGAAGCCCGCCTTCAGGAAATCCATGTGGCGGTATTTGACGAGGTAGGTCGGGAACCACGTGAGAAAAAACCACAGCGTCGACGTCACGGCGATCTGGCCGACATACACGCCCCACAGTCGACGGTTGCCGAGCACCGCGCGCCAGTCGGCGGCGGTATAGCGGCGGCGTTCCTGACGAAGCGAGCCGCCCGGCTCACTCAGATCGACGAGCCCGCCGCCCGCGCGGATCGTGTCGAGTTCCTGCTGGTTGACACCGCGCGCCGCACCTGGCTCGCGATAGAGCGCATACCAGACGAACGCCCACAGCACGCCCACGCCGCCCGTCAGCACGAACACGCCGTGCCAGCCGAAGTGTTCCTGCGTGAGGACGAGTGCCGGCGTCAGGAACGCGAGGCCGACGTACTGACCCGACGTGTAGATCGCGATCGCGCGTGCCCGCTCGCTATCGGGAAACCACGTGGTGACGATGCGGTTCAGCGTCGGATACGCAGGCGCTTCGAGCACGCCGAGCAGCACGCGCAGCGACAGCAGCACGGCGAACGCGCTGGCGAATCCTTGCAGGATCGTCGCGAGCGACCACAGCCCGACGATCGCCGCCATCATCAGCCGGGGACGCGTGCGATCGACGAGCATGCCGCCCGGAATCTGCAGCAGCGCATACGACCAGCCGAACGCGGAGAACACGAGTCCTAGCTGAGCCGGCGACAACTGCAGTTCGCGGCCGATCGCCGTCGCGGCGATCGACAGGTTGCTGCGGTCCAGATACGTGATGACGACGGTGACGAACAGCATCGCGAGCAGTTGATGCCGCTTGCCGGTCGCACGCGGTTGCACGTCAGCGTCAGCGCGGATAGGGGTTGTCTCCACCGGAAGCGTTCTCCTTGTTCTCTGCATGCGGCGACGGCGCGAGGTGCGTGCCGTGCCGCACGTGACATGCCCGACGTGCCGACGCGTTCTCAACACGCGTGGCACGCCGTCTCACAGCATGAGGTGAAACCCGCTCACCACTCCGCAACGCTACCGTCCGCATGACGCCACACCGGATTGCGCCAGCGATGCCCGACCTTCGCCATCTCGCGAACCTTCTCCTCGTTGACTTCAATGCCGAGGCCCGGGCCTTGCGGAATCGTCACCATGCCATCTTCGTACTTGAAGACCTCGGGATTCTTGATGTAGTCGAGCAGGTCGTTGCCCTGGTTGTAGTGAATGCCGAGGCTCTGTTCCTGGATGAACGCGTTGTAGCTGACCGCGTCGATCTGCAGGCAGGTTGCGAGCGCGATCGGCCCGAGCGGGCAGTGCAGCGCGACCGCGACGTCGTACGCTTCGGCCATCGACGCGATCTTGCGGCACTCGGTGATACCGCCCGCGTGCGACGCGTCCGGCTGGATGATGTCGACGTAACCGCCCGCGAGGATGTGCTTGAAGTCCCAGCGCGAGTAAAGACGCTCGCCGAGCGCGATCGGCGTGCTGGTCTGGTTGACGATGTCGCGCAGCGCCTCGACGTTCTCCGACAGCACCGGCTCTTCGATGAACATCAGCTTGTACGGGTCGAGTTCCTTCGCGAGCACCTTCGCCATCGGCTTGTGCACGCGGCCGTGGAAGTCCACGCCGATACCGACGTTCGGCCCGACCGCTTCGCGCACTGCCGCGACGTTGTTGATGACGCCCTGGACCTTGTCGAAGGTGTCGATGATCTGCAGCTCTTCCGAGCCGTTCATCTTCACCGCCTGGAAGCCGCGCTCGACCACGGCGCGCGCGTTATTCGCGACATCGCTCGGACGGTCGCCGCCGATCCACGAATACACCTTGATGCGATCGCGCACCTGGCCGCCGAGCAGCGCATGCACCGGCACGCCGTGATGCTTGCCCTTGATGTCCCATAACGCCTGGTCGACACCGGCGATCGCGCTCATCGAAATCGGACCGCCGCGATAGAAGCCGGCGCGGTACATCACCTGCCAATGGTCTTCGATCAGCAGCGGGTCCTTGCCGATCAGATAGTCGGACAGCTCGTCGACGGCGGTCGCGACCGTATGCGCACGGCCTTCGACGACCGGTTCGCCCCAGCCCACGATGCCTTCGTCGGTTTCGATCTTCACGAAGCACCAGCGCGGCGGAACGATGAAGGTTTCGATCCGGGTGATTTTCATGGCGGCATCTCCTTGTGTGGCGGCCTTGCGGGGTTCGGTTCAGGTTCGGATTCGGTTTCGACGAACCTCGAGAAATCAGATACTACACAAAATCGGCGCTTGGTACTATTAATAGTACTATTCGGGAAATTACCGCCCGGGCACCGCTGGAATAATCACAGGATCATCGATAATCGGGCCCGTTCGGGTATCGTCCTTTCGTCTGCCTTCCATTGACCGCGCCGCGAGGCGTCACGGAGAACCGCCATTCAGCACGATCTGCACGGCCGCGTCGCACACGATCTCGCGACTGCCATCCTGCGCGGCGACTACGCGCCCGAATCGATCCTGCCGCGCGAAGCCGAACTGATGGACGCGTTCGGCGTGAGTCGCACGGTGTTGCGCGAAGCGCTGCGGACGCTGACGTCGAAAGGGCTGATCGAGTCGCGTCCGCGGGTCGGCACGCGCGTGCGGCCGCGCGCCGCGTGGAATCTGCTCGATGCGGATCTGCTCGAGTGGTATTCGAAGGTCGCGCCGCCGGTCGCGTTCGCGCTGAAGCTGCAGGAGATGCGCGAGATGATCGAGCCGTATGCGGCCGCGCTCGCCGCCGCATCGCATGCGGATGCGACGTTCGCTTCACTCGATGCCGCGCATTCGGCGATGGTCGCCGCACGCAACGTCGACGAATGGGTGCGCGCGGATCTGCGCTTTCACCTGAGCGTGCTGGCCGCGTGCAGCAACGAACTGCTCGTGCCGCTCGGCACGTTGATCGAGCGCACGCTCGAAGCGCAGTTGCGATTGAACGCGAAACGCGCGGACGTGTTCAATGCGTCGCTGGCGGAACACTCGGCGGTGTTCGAAGCGATCCGCGATCGTGACGCGGACGGCGCGCGCCGCGCGATGGCCGCGCTGCTTGGCGTGACGCGCGGGCGGATCGAAGGGTAAGTATCGAAGCGTGAGCGCGCAGGTTACGCGGCGCTCAGCGCCCGCTGCACCGTCCGTTCGAGCAACGCATGGAACCGCTGCCTGATCCGGCCGACGGCTTCGTCCTTGTACGGAAAACTCTCGTTCTTGCCATGCACCAGCATCGTCGCGTTGACCTCGAACACGACGACTTCGCCTGACGGCGTCAGCGCGCAGTCGATCCCGAAGTAGTCGAGACCGATCGCGTCGCGGATCGCGCGCAACGCGGACAGCTGCTGTGTGCCGAACACGCGCCATGGGTCGTCGAGGAAGGCCCGTTCTTCGTCCTGCATCCACGGGCAGTCCGCCATCGGTGTCGTCACGTGATGGATCTTCCACTTGTCGTCGATCGCGAGGTGGTACGGCAGAACGTCATCGCCGACGAAGATAAACCGGTACTTGCGGAAAAAACCGTCTTCGGACCGGTAGTCGACGAACGGCGTGACGTAGCAATGCGCGTCGCCCAGATCGCTCAGGAACGCAACGAGCTGATCGCGATCGTCGATCTTCTCGAAGTCTTCGCCGCCGTGAGTTCCTGCACGTCGAACCAGCAGCGGAACTTTGATCCGGCCATCGTCGAGTGTTTGCAGCAGATCCGCTGCGGGCAATGCGCGCGTGTGCGGAACGACGCAACCCGGGGTGCCCGCAAGACGCGTCGAAATCGACGCGCGGTCCGTGCCGTCGATCAGTCGCGGGTGATTGATCACCGGCCGACCGATACGCTCGGTCAGCGTCTCCACCGTACCCAGAATTGCGCGGCTTTGATCGACATCGGAGACCAGGTTGACGATCACGTCCGCATGCCCGCGCAGCAGATCGATGTCGTACTCGATGTCCTTCAGCACGGTGAAGATGCTGCTTTCGAACGGCGCGCGGCTCACGAAATAATCGGGCGGCGTGTTGCCCGCGCCCGGCGCGAACATCCACAACACGCGGAATGCCGGCGGCGATACCGCGGCGGGCATCGTCCATAAAGGCTTCGCTTCGACTGCGCGGCGATAGGTTGCTGCGGCCTCGTCGTCGAGCCCCAGCATCTGCTCGAGATTGGCGATGCTGTGCAGCAGTTGACCATCATTCGGTTGGAGCACAAGCGCATGCCGGTAATGCACGAGCGCATCGTTGGCCCGGCCCGCGAACGAGTGCGCCAGAGCAAGCCTTCGATGCACTTCGGCACTCGCATGCGGTGTGCTCGCAAGCGGATCGAGCACATCGACCGCTTCGTCGTAACGGCCGCCGAGAATCTGTATCCGCGCAAGTTCGAGGCACGCGATTTCGTGTCGCGGCTCACCGGCGAGCACCTGCCGCAACAGCGGTTCCACGAGATCGAGCTGCCCGTTCTGGGAGTGTGTAGCGGCCTGTAGCAGCAGAGTGTCGAGGGTCATGATGCGCGGAGTCAGGTTTTGAAGGGCGGCATGACGGCGGATCGCCGCAACGGTGATTGATCGAGAATGCGATCACTGGACACAGGGTAGGCAGGGAAGGTCCGACACACCCGCAAGAATGCGAAGGCGCGTCCCGAATTCCGCGTTGCTTACGCGACGCTTTCCTGTTCGCGTGCCGCCACGCATCTTCGTGCCGCGCGTCGCGCCGGACTGTGCCGGGTTCACTCTTCGTTATCGGCAGTGTGTGCACTACCGGTTTCGCTTGAAGCCGGCCACTGAAAACTTTCCAGACGAGGCGCAAATGGACCTTCAGTACAACTTCTCCGGCGGACCCGGCGCGCTTCCGCTGCCCGTCCTCATGCAGGCGCAACAGGCGATCCATGAAGTCCCGGAAGTGGGCCTGTCCATTCTTGGCATCAACCACCGCTCCGACTGGTTCCGCGCAGCGCTCGACGAAGCCGAAGCGAATATCCGTCAGCTGCTCAAGGTGCCCGACAACTATCATGTGCTGTTTCTGCAAGGCGGCAGCACGTTGCAGTTCGCGATGCTCGCGATGAACTTCGGCGGCATCGGCGAACAGCCGCCGTCGTATGTGTCGTCGGGGTACTGGAGTCGCAAGAGCGTGTCGGACTCGGGCGTCGGCGCGCAGATGCGGATTGTGTGGGATGGTGAATCGATGGGCTTTCGCCGGATGCCGAAGGCGTCGGAACTCGACATCGATCCGCGCAGCAGCTACCTGCATTATGTGTCGAACGAAACGGTCGAAGGCTTGCAGACGCATGACGGTCTGTTCGCCGGCGATATCCCCGTGTTCTGCGACATGTCGTCCGATTTCATGTCGCGGCCCATCGACGTGTCCCGCTACGCGATGATCTACGCGCACGCGCAGAAAAACCTCGGACCGGCCGGCGTGACGATTGCGATCCTGCGCGATGACATGGTCGAACGCGCGCAAACCGGGCTGGCCAGCATTCTCGATTACCGGACCCACATCGCCGCGCGGTCGATCTACAACACGCCGCCGGTGTTCTCGCTCTACATCGTGCTGCTGGTCACGCGCTGGATTCGCGAGACATTCGGCAATCTGGAGAACCTCGATGCGGTGAACCGGCGCAAGGCGGATCTGCTCTATCGTGTGATCGATGCCGACTCAGGCATTTACGTCGCGCATGCGGAGCGTGAGTCGCGTTCGTCGATGAACGTTGCGTTCACCTGCCGGACGCCGGAACTCACCGCGCAATTTCTGCGTGAGGCGCAGGCGGCGGGTTTGCATGGGCTGGACGGTCACCGGTCGATCGGCGGTGTGCGCGCATCGCTGTACAACGCGCTGACCGAGCACGAGGCTCGCGTGCTGGCTTCATTCATGGAACGCTTCTCCGAGCGGCACGCGGCCGTACGCGAGCTTTCTCTCGCAGAAGCGTAGACGCATAGACGTATCGCGGCGGAATTACTCCATCGCCGCATGCGCAATCGATTCGTCCGGTGCATGCTTCGCCGGACGGATCAGCAACAGCAGCGGAATCACCAGCAGTGTCGCGACGAACATCAGCTTGAAGTCGTTCAGATACGCGATCATCGACGCCTGCTGCGTGATCGACCGGTCGAGTATCGCGATGTCGGCGAGCGATCCACCGTCGAGCCACGGACGCATCGCCGGATTGAACGGCGTCACGTACGCAGCGAGATCCGAATGCGCGATCTGCGTGCCGCGCGTCATCAGCGTTTGTACGATCGAAATGCCGATACTGCTGCCAATATTGCGCATCAGGCTGTACGTCGCGGTGCCGTCCGCGCGCAGTTCCGGCGTGAGCGTCGAGAACGTCAGCGCGCTCAGCGGCACGAAGATCAGCCCAAGTCCGAAGCCCTGAATCACGCCGGGCCACACGATGTCCGACTCGGACAGCACGATCGTGTATTGCATCATCTGCCATAGCGCGAACGCGGAAATCACGAAACCCGCGAACAGCATCAGCCGCGCGTCGATGTGTTTCAGCAAGCGCCCCGCGAGCAGCATCGCGATCATCGTTCCGGCACCGCTCGGTGCGGTGACGAGGCCGGTCGTTGCGACCGGATAGCCCATCAGTGTCTGCAGCATCGGCGGCAACAGCGCGCGCGTCGCATACAACACCGCACCGACGACGAAGATGAAGAACACGCCGGTTGTGAAGTTCGGGTCCTTCAGCAACTCGTATTTGAAGAACGAACGCTTGCCCGCGGTCGCCGTGTGCGCGAGAAAGAACGCGAAACTGATCGACGCGATCAGCGCCTCGATGACGATCTCGTGCGAACCGAACCAGTCGAGCTGTTCGCCGCGATCGAGCAGCGCCTGCAGCGCGCCGATCGCGAGACTCAGCGTGACGAAGCCGAACACATCGAATTTTGCGTCGGGACGCGGCGCGCGCGAAGGCAGGAACGTGAGCACGCCGAACAGCGCGAACGCGCCGATCGGCACGTTGATGAAGAACACCCAGCGCCAGTTGTAGCTGTCGGTGAGCCAGCCGCCGAGCGTCGGTCCGAGGATCGGCCCGACCATCACGCCCATTCCCCACACGGCCATCGCCTGGCCCTGCTTCTCGCGCGGATTGATGTCGAGCAGGATCGACTGCGACAACGGCACCAGCGACGCACCGAAAATCCCCTGCAGCAGCCGCGACGCGACGATCTGCGTCAGCGTCTCCGACAACCCGCACAACGCCGACGCAATCGTGAAGCCTGCAATCGACAGCGCGAGCAGCCGCTTCACGCTGAGCCGGTCCGACAGCCAGCCGGTCAGCGGCGTCGCGATCGCGGCCGCGACGATGTACGACGTGAGCACCCACGTGATCTCGTCCTGCGACGCGGACAGCGTGCCCTGCATGTGCGGCAGCGCGACGTTCGCGATCGTGCTGTCGAGCGTCTGGATCAGCGTCGCGAGCATGATCGAGATCGTGATCATCGGCCGGTTGAGCGGCGCGGCGGCGGCGTTCCCCGGCGGCGAATCGTGGGGCATTGGGGCGGTTGGTCTCTAATAGTAAGCATGCTTATTATATGGTTCTGAAGCATGCCCGGTAACCAGGGAGAATCGCGATGTCGCACGCGCTGATGGACCGCGTCGCGGATCGAAAGGGTTTCGTATAATCCGCGCATGGAACCCCTCTTCGAAGAACGCTTCGGCTTCTTGATCTCCGACGTCGGCCGGCTGTGCGGCCAGCGCTTCGACGGTCTCGCACGCTCGACGCTCGATCTCACGCGCGCGCAATGCCGCGTGCTCGCGTACCTGGCGCAGTCCGGCGAGGTGATAAATCAGGCGCAGCTGGCGGGGCTGCTCGACATCGCGCCGATTTCGGCGGGACGACTACTCGACCGGATGGAAGAGGGCGGCTGGATCGAACGCAACGCGAATCCCGACGACCGCCGCGCGCGGCACGTGCGGATGACGCGCAAAGCAGAGCGCTCACTGGACAAGGCGAGGAAGGTCGGCGACAAGGTCTCGGCCGAAGGCCTGGACGGCTTCACCGACGACGAAGCGAAGCAGTTGATCGCGCTGCTTCAGCGGGTGCGGCGCAATCTGAGCAAGATCGTCGACCGCTAGGGATGGATCGAGAGTCGCTTCGCAGCCGGTTGAGCCTCATCGACAAATCCGAACAGCGCAGCGAGCCCTGGCGGCGAGGAAAACATCTCCGAACTGTGGTGCCCGACTCCGTCGACTTCCAGCAACCGCTGACCGACACGCCGATCGAGCATGTGCAGATAGCCGAAGTACGCGAGCCCGCGCGCATAGCGCGTCGCGCCTTGTGCTCGCGCGGCGCACGAGCGGTCGAGTTCGGGATGCGCCGGATCGTTGTCGGCGGTGCCGAGCAGATAGACGATGTCGCTAGCCAGATAGCGCCGCTCGACCCGCAGCGTATTGACGGACGTGCCGGCGTACCGCGGCAACGGGCCGCTCAAACCATACTTCCACTGATCGACGCGCGGACACGACGCGTCCTTATCGACAGCGAACGTGCCGTTCGCGGACGGCCGGCGCCGGTCGAAATACAGATACGACGACGGATTCGCGATGACGAAGCGCACGTGTATGCGTTCGCGGTCGAGTAGCGCGGCGCCTCGGCCGAGCGCGACATAGCGTTGCACCATCTGCGCGCCCGCCGAATGTCCGGCGAGCACCACCTCGCGTAGCTGCGGAAAACGCTGACGGTCCGCGAGCCGCGCGAAGATCGCGTCGAGGACGTCGAATGAACTGAGTGGCGCGGGGCCTTCTGCGTCGTGTCCGTCGGACCAGTCGTTGAGGGTCCAGCGCAGCACGTTGCCGGGCAGCGCGTGCGCGGTGATATCGGTGGGAATCAGGAACTGCGGCGTGACGATCAGCGTGTGCGCGGCTGCGTCACCGGCGCGGCGCGCAGCGTTGCGGGCCGAACGCATGTCGCGGCGCGACCAGCCGTGAATCACGATCACCGCACGCGTGATGTCGGGCTGCGGCATCGACCAGTCGAGCGACGTTTCGATCGGCATCTCGCCACTGCCGCGCGGCGTGGTCACGGTGAAGCGTCCGCTTTCGACCGCGGGCACCGGCGTGCGCTCGATCGGCACGCCGACCACCGTCGGCTGTGCGGCAGTCGCCGTGGTCGAGGTGGTCGCAAGCAGCGATACGGCAATCGCCGCAGATGCGAGCACGGCGGCGATGAGCGTCTTGCGAACCATCCGAACCTCGCGGGCATGAGCGTAGTACTGCCTGCGATCATACGACAGCGATGGGCCGCGACGTGGCTCGAACTGCTGTTCGGTTTTTAACCCGCTGCCGCGAACTCCGGCTTCAACGCGGTGTACAACCGCCGGTAACGCGCCAGCCGTTCCGCAAGCACCGGCTGCATCGCGGGATCCGGTTCGCGCGATTCGATCACCGGCGGTGCCGTGCAAACGTCGGCGATCGCATCGTTCGTCGCTGCAAGCTGGGCGAGCCGCGCGGCGCCGAGCGCACCGCCGACATCGCTGCTCCGGTGACGACGCATCGTCACACCCATCGCAGTCGCGCAGAGTTGCGCCCAGAACGGACTGCGAGAACCACCGCCGATGAACGACGCGTGCTCGAGCGTCGTGCCCGCGCCCTGCAGCGCCACGTAGCCGTCGGCCATCGCGAACGCGACGCCTTCCATCACGCTGTACGCGAGATCGGCGGTGCCGTGCGCGGCCGTCAAACCCCAGAACACGCCACGCGCGTTCGCATCGTTGTGCGGCGTGCGCTCGCCGTTCAGATAGGGCAGAAAAATCGGTGCAGCGGCAGGGTCGGCCTGTGCGGCGAGATCGGGCAGCGTCGCGACGGCGGTGTGCGCGACCTGCGACAGCCAGCCGAGGCTCGCCGCCGCCGACAGGATCACGCTCATCTGATGCCAGCGCTCAGGCAGGCAATGGCAGAACGCGTGAACGCCCTGCGCGGGATTCGGCGCGAAGCGATCGGTGCCGGAGAACAGCACGCCCGACGTGCCCAGCGACAGAAACGCGCTACCCGCATCGACGACACCCATGCCGATCGCGCTCGCCGCGTTGTCGCCGGCACCGCCGCACAGCGTCACTGGTCCGGCGATGCCCCACTCGCGACGCAGCCCATCGCGCAACTGTGCCGCCGGCGCGCTGCCTTCGACGAGTCGCGGCATCTGCTCGCGCGACAGTCCGGTCGCGGCGAGCATTCGATCCGACCAGTCGCGCTTTGCGACGTCGAGCCACAGCGTGCCCGACGCATCCGACATGTCGGACGTGAATTCGCCGGTCAGCCGCCATGCGACGTAGTCCTTCGGCAGCAGCACCTTGTTGACCGCGCGAAACACGGAAGCCTCGTATTTCGCGAGCCACAGCAGCTTCGGCGCGGTGAAGCCGGGCATCGCGAGATTGCCGGTGATCTCGCGCGATTCGGGCACGAGCGCTTCGAGTTCGACGCATTCGGCGAACGCACGCGTGTCGTTCCACAGGATCGCGGGACGCAGCACCTGGTCGCTGCGGTCGAGCAGCGTCGCGCCGTGCATCTGCCCCGACAGGCCGATACCGCGCAGCGCGGCGAAGCCCGACGGATGCGCGGCACGCACGGCGGCGATCGCATCCAGAGTGGCGTGCCACCACGCCTGCGGGCTCTGCTCGGACCAGTGCGGATGCGGATGATCGACGGTGAGCGGCGCACCGGCGGTCGCGAGAATGGCGGCGTCGTCGCCGGTCAGGACGGCTTTGACTTCGGACGTGCCGAGGTCGATTCCAAGAAAGGTCACGGCGGTATCTGGATCGGAAAGTGGAGGAGTGGGCCCGACGTGCGGCGCGTGTCAGGCGGCGATCATCTGTTCATTGAGCTGATGCAGCGAGCGGAATTTCGACGGCGGCATTTCCTTCATCGCGCGAAACTGCCGGTTGAAGTTCGACAGGTTGTTGAACCCGACGCGATAGCAGATCTCCGTCACCGGCAGCGTCGAGCACATCAGCAGCTCGCATGCTTCATTGAGTCGCAGCCGATTCAGGTACTGCACGAACGTCGAGCCCGTATGACGCCGGAAAAATCGCGTGAACGTGCTGACGCTCATGCCGACCAGATCCGCGACGTCGCTTTCGCGCAGCGTGCCGGGCAGGTTCTGCTGGATGTACGACAGCACCTGGTTGATCGTCGACGACATGTAGCGCTGCGCATCGATGTGATACGACGGCCCTGCAAGCACCTGCCGTTCGGAACACGACGCGAGCCGGTCGAACAGCGCCATCAGCAGTTCGACGCGGCGGCAGCCGTGCGCGTCGGCGAGTTCGGACATCAGCGGCGCGACCGACAGACCCACGCGATCCGGAAACTGCAGCCCGCGCGATGCATCGTCGATCATCGTCAGCACCGGTTGCAGTTCGGTGAACGCAGCGACCATCTGCTGCACGGCATCGCGCGAGAACTGCAGCACCATGTCGCGCGACGGCACGTGCTCGCCCGGACCGATCTCGCTGATCCAGTTGTGCGGCAGGTTCGGTCCGGTGATGACGAGATTGCCCGGATGGAATTGTCCGATGTAATCGCCGACAAAAAACTTGCCCGTCGACGAGCGGATCACGTGGATCTCGTACTCCGGGTGGAAGTGCCACTTCGCGACGTCGTGCGGATAGCCGTGAGTCCAAGCGCGAAAGGTTTCGTCGCGTCGCGTGTGCACGACTTCCAGATCGGGATTCATCGCCTTGCTCCTTCGCCGCGCACGACGGCGCTCAGGGGTGCGACACCGACCATTGCGGTGTCGCGCTCGCATCCACTCGACGCGCGGTCTCGGGCGGTGCGTCGGGCAACGTCACGTTGCGGCCGCTCTGCGTGTCGAACACGTGCAGGTCATCGGCATCGAACCGGAACGTTACCATGTCGCCGGGCGACGGCACCGCGTTCGCGGGCACCAGAGCGGCGAGATGTTCACCCGCGAAATCGAACGTGACGAGCGCTTCGGCGCCGAGCAATTCGACGAGTTCGACGCGGCCGGCGATCTGCAGTGCGGTTGGGCTTTCACTGGCCGCCACGAGCTTCAGATAATTCGGCCGGATCGCGAGCTTCACGGCCTGGCCTTCGTGCAGTTTCACGTCCGCTGCGGCAAAACGCCGTGAGGCGAGCGGCCAGCGGGATTCACCGCACTGCACGTAACGCGTACCGCCATCCACGCCCACTGTCGCATCGAGAAAATTCATCGCCGGCGTGCCGATAAAGCCTGCTGCGAACACAGTATGCGGGCAGCGATAAAGATCGGCAGGCGAGCCGGCCTGCTCGATGTGTCCGCCGCGCATCAGGATCACGCGATCGGCGAGCGTCATCGCTTCGAGCTGGTCGTGCGTGACGTACACCGTCGTCGTCTTCAACCGCTGATGCAGCCGCTTGATGTCGCCGCGCAATTGCGCGCGCAGCTTCGCATCGAGATTCGACAGCGGCTCGTCGAACAGAAACACGGCAGGCGTCTTGATCATCGCGCGCGCAATGGCGGCGCGCTGCTGCTGACCGCCCGACATCGCGCGCGGCTTGCGATCGAGCATCGCGTCGAGACTCAGCGCAGCGGCGACCTCGCGCACGCGGCGATCGATCTCCGCTGCGGGCACCTTCAGCCGGCGCAGCCCGAACGCGATGTTGTCGTACACGGTCATGTGAGGATAGAGCGCGTAGTTCTGGAACACCATCGCGACGTTGCGCTCGCGGGCGGGCCGTTCATTGACCACGGTGTCGCCGATCGACAGCTCGCCGCCGGTGATGTCCTCCAGCCCGGCGATCATCCGCAGCATCGTCGACTTACCGCAACCCGACGGTCCGAGCAGCACGACGAACTCGCCGTCGCGGATCTCGAGGTCGAGCGGATGCAGTACCGGCGGTCCGCTGTCGTAGCGCTTCGTGAGTCCCTTGCAGACGATCTGTGCCATGGTCAGTCCATTTCGATCTGGATCTTGACGTCGTGCGGATGGCCCGCCGCCGCCTCTTCGAACGCGCGCACGCCGTCGGCGAACGCGAACTTGCGCGAGATGAACGGCTTCACGTCGATCATGCCCGAGCTGATCAATGCGAGCGCACGCGGAAAGATGTTCGCGTAGCGGAACACCGATTCGATGCGCGCTTCCTTCGCCTGCAACGCGACGACGTCGAGCGGCACCGGATCGACCGGCATGCCGACCAGCACCGCACAGCCGCCCGGACACAGCAGATCGATCAGCGTGTCGTAGACCTTGCCGTTGCCGCTCGCTTCGAACACGACGTCGGCGCCCCAGCCGTCGGTGGCATTGCGCACCACGTCGACGAGCGATTGCGCACGTACATCCACCGTCGTCACCGCCGCATGATTCGCGAACAGCGCGAGCTTTTCCTTGATCACGTCGGCGAGAATCACACGCGATGCGCCGCCCGCGAGTGCGGCGAGCGCCGTCATCGCGCCGATCGTGCCGGCGCCGATCACGACGGCGACATCGCCGGGCGTCATCGCCGCTTTCTTCGCGGCCTGCAAGCCGATCGACAACGGCTCGACGATCGCGCCTTCCGCGAACGACACGTTGTCCGGCAGCCTGAACGTGAACGCGGCCGGATGCACGACGTACGGCGTGAGGCAGCCGTGGATCGGCGGCGTCGCCCAGAAGCGCACGGCGGGATCGAGGTTGTAGAGGCCGCGCATCGTCGCGGGCGAATCGAACTGCGGCACGCCGGGCTCCATGCACACGCGGTCGCCGACGCTCAGATGCGTGACGTCGCTGCCGATTTCGACGACCGTACCCGACGCTTCGTGACCGAGCACCATCGGCTGCTCGACCTTGAACGGACCGATGCGGCCATGCGTGTAGTAATGCACGTCGCTACCGCACACGCCGACCGTGTGAATGCGGATTTTCACGTCGCGCGGACCCACGTCGAGCGGAATATCGATTTCGCGCAGCGCGAGTCGGTGCGCTTCTTCCAGTACCAGGGCTTTCAACACAGTCTCCTTATTTACCTTTGAGCATCGAGTTCAGCAGACGACTCAGAATGCCCACGAAAATCAGCGGCGGCAGCGCAAGCAATACCGTCGACGCGTTGATCACGCCCCACGGCACTTCCTGCCCGAGCGACGTGAACGCGGATGCAACGACCGGCAACGTTGCGCTGCGCGACGACGTCAGCGCGAGCGCGATCATCAGTTCGTTCCATACCAGCACGAAGCTGAAGACGATGCCGCCAATTAGCGTGCTCGAACTGATCGGCAGCGCGATGCGCCAGAACACTTCGTATGGACCGTAACCGTCGAGCGTCGCGGCTTCCTCGACTTCGCGCGGCAGCCGCTGGAAGACGGGGATCGACAGCCACGTGATCGTCGACAGCGTGACGAGCAGGTACGTGACGATCATCGACAGCTTCGTGTCGTACAGACCTAAGTCCACCCAGATCGCGATCAACGGAATCGCAATCGCGACCGGCGGCAGAAAACGCAGCGACAGCAGGAAGAACTGGATGTCGCGTTTGCCCGGCACGTGAAAGCGCGCGATCACGTACGCGGCCGGCACGCCGAGCAGCGCACCCAGCAACACTGACGTCCCGACGATCGCGACGCTGTTGCCGAGCCCGATCAGCACCTCGGGGCTCGACAGCACCTGACGGTAGTTGTCGAGCGTCGGCGTGAAAATGAAGCGCGGCACCGGCGTGACGATGTCGAGCAGGTTCTTCAGCGAATTCAGCACGGCCCACAGGATCGGAAACACCGCGACGATCGCGATCGCCACGCCGACCGTCATCGTCGCGCTGCGCGAAATCAGTCTTCCCATTTGTTCACCCGCTTCCAGATCAGCGTGAAGATCGCGGTGGTCGCAATCATCATCAGCACCGCCATGCTCGACGCGTACGACACCTTGCCCGACAGGCCGATACCCTGTGCGTATGCGTACATGTCGAGGGTTTCGGTCGAGATGCCGGGACCGCCTTTGGTCATTACGTAGATCAGGTCGAACGAACGCAGCGACTCGACCATCTTGATGAACACCAGACTCATGATCGGCACCTTCAGCATCGGCAGCGCGATGTACGCGTACACCTGCCACGTCGACGCGTAATCGAGCCGCGCCGCTTCGAGCGGTTCGGGCGGCAGCGTTTCGAGCAGCTTCAGCACAACCACCGCGAAGAACAGGCCCCACTGCCACACGTCGACGAGCGCGATCGCGTACAGCGCCGCGTGCGGATCGGACAGGAACGCGGTGTTGTCGATGCCGACCGTGCCGAGCAGCCAGCTCAACACGCCGTTCAGCGGCGAATACATGAACTTCCAGATGAACGCCGCCGACACGCGCGGCAGCAACACCGGCATGATCAGCAACAGCGTGATCACGCTGCGCGCGCGGCCGTGAATCTGTTCGAACAGGTAGATCGCGAGCAGCACGCCGACGACAACCGCGCCGACCACCGTGACGATTTCCCACACGGCGGACACTTCGATCGCATTCAGGAAGCGCCGGTCCGACATGAGCCGGACGAAATTGCGCAGCCACACGTACTCGCTGTCCGGATAGCGCAGCACGCGGTTTTTCAACGCAAGGTTGACTGCCGCGACGGTCGGGATCAGGCCGAGCAGCGCCATGATCGCGAGCGGCGGGCCGAGGAACACCCAGGGCAGGCTGGTTTTACCGCGATTGAACATCGATGTCTCCGGGAACGAGGGCGGCGCGCCCTGGGGCGCGCCGCTATGCTTATTTCTTCGCGCCGTGTTCCATCGCGTCCTTCGCGTACTGCACCGCGTCGGTCAGCGTGCCCTGCACATCGGTTTGCGTGCCCGTGAAGATTTCTTCGAGCGCGATGCCCAGGTTGTCGCCGATGTCGGGCCATTGCGGGCTCGACCAGATCGTCACCTTCGTCACCGGATTGGTGTCGTTCAGGCCGCTCAGAATCTGCGGCTTCACGTGCTTCTTGAAGTAGTCGCTATTGATCGTGCTCGTGCGGTTGTAGTCGCTGAACACGTTGTCGCGCAGACGTGCCTGCTCCTGGTCCTTGCTCGTCGCCCACGCGATGAACTTGCCCGCGGCCTGGCGCGTGCATTCGTCCTTCGCACCGACCGACGAGATCGCGAGGCCATGCCCGTATGCAGCGGACGGCAACGGTGCGGGCGGCCGCACGTAGCCGACCTTGTCGGCGACGCTCGACTTGGTCGGGTCTTCCATCCAGTCGGCGAACGGCGTCGACTCGATCATGAACGCGACCTTGCCCGAGCGGAACGCTTCGAGTGCGTTGCTCCAGTCGTAGGTCGCGGCTCCCGGCGGCGCGTACTTGAAGAGATCGCTATAGAGTTGGGTCGCCTTCACGGCGGCCGGTGAGTTGAAGTTCGGCTGCCCGTTCTTGTCGGTCCATGTGCCGCCTTCGGCGAGCATGAACGGTGCCCAGCGCCACACGTTCATGCCCGAGCCGCGTTGACCGCGTGCGACCCAGCCGTACATGTTCGGCGGTGCGTTGAGTTTCTTGATGTCGGCGACGAGTTCGTCGAGTGTCTTCGGCACCGGCAGATGCGCTTTCTCGAGCAGGTCGCGGCGATAGAACAGGAAGTCGCCGCCGCCGATCAACGGCGCGAAGTACGCGACGCCCTTGTAGCTCGCGACCGCGCGACGGCCCGGCAGGAAGTCGTCGTAGTCGGCGTCTTTCGGGTAGTACTTCAGCAGCGGCACGACCCAGCCGGCGGACGCGAATTCCGCGACGTTCGCTTCGTCGACGTAGTAGATCTGGTACGAGCCCGCACCCGTCGATGCATCGAGCCGCGATTTCGCGCGTCGGTCGTTTTCGCCGAAGTAGCTGATCTCGATTTTCGTGCCGCTGCGTTTCTCGTAGTCGGGCAGCGATTTCTCCATCACCGACAGCCCGAGGCTTTTCTGCGCGAGTACGCGGATCACCGGCACGTTGCAGCTTTGTGCGAAGGCCGCAGCGGGCATGCACGCAACCATCGCGACAGCGGTCGTCGTGGCGTAGGCCGCCAAAGATCGAATCGTTTTCACTGTTGTCTCCTGATTCTGTTTTTGTCCGACCGGTACGCCTGACCGCGTGCGAGCGGAGGGTCCGGTGAACTGCACTGTAGTGCTCAGGAAACGTGCTTCACTACTTCAAAACCCAATGCGCATTGGTACTATTTGCGCAGCTAGCCATTGCGCTGCACAAATTGTGTCGGTGGGAGAACGGGTATGTGGTGCTGCCGGGGATTATTCGGTTTCGCCGGTGCGTCGGCTCGCGGCGAAACGCTCGATCACGTCGACTGCGGCCTTGCATTGGTCGGCGTCGAGCTGATGGATGGTGCACTGGTCTTCGGGGATTTTCAGTTCGCCCGCGAGCCAGCGATAACCCTTTGAACGTGCTTCGAACACGTTGCCGCCGTCGCGGCGCAGCTTGCCCTGGACCATCGGTTCGAGTGCGGCGTGCAGACGCGCTTTCGCGTCGCGCAGTTCGGCGTTCGCGAGACGGCCGAGCGGCACGCGACGCGTGCTGCGCGGGAAGATGCCGATCCACGCTTCGCACGGCGTGCAGACCCACAGCGGACCGTGATCGTCGCGATACGGATAACCGTCCTCGTCCGAACGGACGAAGACCGCTTTAGCGCCGCAGTAATCGCAGACGGGTTGCGGCAGCGGAGCAACAGGACGGCCGACGCGCATGATGGCAGGGCTGAAGAAGAGTCAGCGGCCAATATAGCAAATCGGCAGCGCGCTGCCGTCGCGCGGGGTGCGTCTCGCTAAGCGCTGACTTTCGCTTCGAGTTCGGCGACGCGTTTGCGCAGTGCGCGGTCTTCGGTGAAGCGGGCAGTTTCGTCGCGGATCACGGCGACGATGCCGGTGACTTCGCCTTGCGGCGAATGCAGCAGCGCGACGGTGAATGCGATCGACATCGTGCGGCCGGCTTTATCGACGGCAGGCACTTTCAGCAGATCGTGACCGTAGCGCGTTTCGCCGGTTGCCATCGTCTTGTGATAACCGTCCCAATGCCGGCCACGCAGCCGCTCGGGGATGATGATATCCAGCGACTGGCCGAGCGCTTCGTCCGGCGTGAAGCCGAACATGCGTTCGGCCGCGGGATTCCACAACGTAATCGCGCCGCTTGCGTCGGAGATCACGACGGCATCGCCGATCGCGTGAACGAGCTGTTCGAAATCGATGGTTGTGGGCATGGCGGGGAGTCCTTGAGAAACGTTGCCGCCCGCCGGACCGGCGGGCGGCTGCATCAGGCGTACGTTACACCGCCTGCATTTCGTGCATGCGCGCGATCTGCGCCGACGTGTAGCCGAGTTGCGCGAGTACTTCGTCGGTGTGTTCGCCGAGCAGCGGCGAACCGGTGATCTCCGGCTTCAGTTCGGAGAACTTGATCGGGCTGCCGACCGTCAGGTACGTGCCGCGCGCCTTGTGCTCCACTTCGACGATCGTGCCGCTCTTGCGCAGCGATTCGTCGTTGGCGATTTCCTTCATCGTCAGCACCGGGGCGCACGGAATGTCGAACTTGCGCAGCACGTCGACCGCTTCGAACTTGGTCTTGTCGGCGAGCCATTCCTCGATCGTCGCGAAGATGTCGAAGATGTGCGGCTGGCGTGCCTGCGGCGTGCTGTATGCAGGATCGTCGATCCACTCCGGCTTGCCGATCGCGCGGCAGATCGGCGCCCACGCGTGACCCTGAACCGTGAAGTAGATGTACGCGTTCGGATCGGTTTCCCAGCCCTTGCACTTGAGCACCCAGCCCGGTTGACCGCCACCGCCCGCGTTGCCGCCGCGCGGCACGACATCGCTGAACGAGCCGTGCGGGTACTGCGGATATTCCTCGAGGAAGCCGAGGCGGTCGAGCCGCTGCTGGTCACGCAGTTTCACGCGGCACAGGTTCACGACGCTGTCCTGCATCGACACGGCTACGCGTTGACCACGACCCGTCTGCTGGCGGCCGATGATCGCGGTGAGAATGCCGATGGCCAGATGCATGCCGGTGTTGCTGTCGCCGAGCGCGGCTGCGCTGATCGTCGGCGGGCCGTCCCAGAAGCCGGTCGTCGATGCGGCGCCGCCTGCGCACTGCGCGACGTTCTCGTAGACTTTCAGGTCGTCGTAGTGGTGGCCGTCGCTGAAGCCCTTCACCGATGCAACGATCATCTTCGGATTCAGATCGCGGATCACGTCCCACGAGAAGCCCATCCGGTCGAGTGCGCCCGGGCCGAAGTTTTCAACCAGCACGTCCGATTCGCGGATCAGCTTTTCGAGCACTTCCTTGCCTTCCGGCTTCTTCGTGTCGAGCGTCAGCGAACGCTTGTTGCTGTTGAGCATCGTGAAGTACAGCGCGTCGACGTCGGGGATATCGCGCAACTGGTTGCGCGTGACGTCGCCGGAACCGGGACGCTCGACCTTGATCACGTCGGCGCCGAACCATGCCAGCATTTGCGTGCACGCCGGGCCAGCCTGGACGTGCGTGAAATCGATGATCTTGATGCCTTCGAGGGGTTTTTTGCTCACGTATTTCTCCTGGTTTTCAGTCTTGCTTTTTCATTGCCGCGCTTTGCGGATTCAGGTTCGTCAGACGGCCACTTTCGGTGCCGGCCGCTTCGTCGATGACAGCGTTGATCAACGTCGGTTTGCCCGAGCGGATCGCCTCTTCGAGTGCATGGGTGAGTTCTTCGGGCGTCGTCGCGTTGAAGCCGATGCCGCCGAATGCCTCGATCATCTTGTCGTAGCGCGCGTTCTTCACGAACACGGTCGGTGCGACGTCCTTGCCGCCGGTCGGATTCACGTCGGTGCCGCGATACACGCCGTTGTTGTTGAACACGATCGTGCAGACAGGCAGGTCGTAACGGCAGATCGTCTCGATCTCCATGCCGCTGAAACCGAATGCGCTGTCGCCTTCGATCGCGACGACCTGCGTGCCGCTCGTCACGGCCGCGCCGACGGCGAAGCCCATGCCGATGCCCATGATTCCCCACGTGCCGGAATCGAAGCGCTTGCGCGGCTGGTACATGTCGACGATGCTGCGCGCGTAGTCGAGCGTGTTCGCCCCTTCGTTGACGACGTTGATGTCGGGGCGCTTCTTCAGCACGTCGCGGATCGCGCGCAGTGCGCTATGAAAGCCCATCGGCGACGGGTTCTTCGCGAGCGTTGCGGCCATCTTTTCGAGGTTCTTGTTCTTGCGTTCGTCGACGGCGCCGGTCCATTCGGTGGACGGCTTCGGGAAGCTCGCATCGATACCTGCGAGCAGCGCCGACACGCACGAACCGATATCGCCGATCACCGGTGCGGCGATCGCAACGTTGCTGTCGATTTCGGTCGGCGAGATGTCGATCTGCACGAACTGCTTCGGTGCGGCGCCCCACGTCTTGCCCTTGCCGTGCGCGAGCAGCCAGTTCAACCGCGCGCCGATCAGCACGACGCAATCGGCTTCCTGCAGCACGAACGAACGCGCGGCCGACGCGGACTGTGCGTGGGTGTCGGGCAGCAGGCCCTTGGCCATCGACATCGGCAGATACGGAATGCCGCTCTTTTCGACCAGTGCGCGAATTTCCGCGTCGGCCTGCGCGTACGCGGCGCCCTTGCCGAGCAGGATCAGCGGACGCTTCGCCTGACGGATCACGTCGAGTGCGCGCTTCACCGAGTCAGGCGAGGGCAACTGGCGCGGTGCTGCGTCGATGACCTTGATCAGCGACTTCTGCGCTTTCGCGGCGTCCATCGTTTGAGCGAGCAGCTTGGCCGGCAGATCGAGGTACACGCCACCAGGGCGACCCGACACGGCCGCGCGGATCGCACGCGCGATACCCACGCCGATGTCCTCTGCGTGCAGCACGCGGTACGCCGCTTTTGCGTACGGCTTCGCGGCGTTCAGCTGATCCATCTCTTCGTAGTCGCCTTGCTGCAGGTCGACGATCTCGCGTTCGCTCGAGCCGCTGATGAGGATCATCGGGAAGCAGTTCGTCGTCGCGTTTGCGAGGGCCGTGAGGCCGTTCAGGAAGCCCGGCGCCGACACGGTCAGGCAGATGCCGGGCTTCTTCGTCATGTAGCCCGAGATCGCGGCAGCGTTGCCGGCGTTCTGCTCGTGCCGGAAGCCGATGAAGCGCATGCCTTCGGCTTGCGCGAGACGCGCGAGATCGGTGATCGGGATACCGACCAGACCGAAGATCGTGTCGATGTCGTTGAGCTTGAGCGCATCGATGACGAGGTGAAAACCGTCGGTCGTTGCGGGTACGTCGTGGGATTCGTCGGCCGCTTCAGGGCGCGCGATTTCGGCAGTGGACATTCGTTCATCTCCGTTTCGTTGATGGCTGTTCGGGTGTCGCTTCGAGTCACTTCACGCCGACCACTGATATACAGTATTTCACACACCAAATTTTTTCAACGCTTTTCGTGAGGAAAATCAGCATGCGTTGCAGCATTCATTCCGATCATCAAAAAAGCATGTAAACGCCTGTAGATAAAGCGTGAGCCGCTCATGGACAACAAGCGGATCGTGCGATTCCGTCTACGTCGGAACACGGTAAATTGTGTATTGTGTGTGTAATATATTAAGAAAATGAATGCAATTTTCTAACCAGACATACCGCCTCCGTCCTAGTCGAGGAAGTCGCAGGATGCGTCGACGAACGCCGCGAGTTCCAGCGAGTGTTCGCGGACCAGACGCTCCGCGCTTTCGGTGTCGCGTGCTTCGAGCGCTTCGATGATCCGCATGTGCTCGGCGATCGATCGCGAGGCGCGGTCGCTTTGCGAGATCGTCGCCTTGCGGATCGCGCGAACGTGCGCGAAGACGTTGTGAATCGTGTGCGCGATGGCCTGCGACTTCGACAGTCTCACCAGCGCCTGGTGAAACACGATGTTCGCCTCCGAGTACTCGTCGATCTGCGTCGCGGGCGTGCGGCGCTCGCCGTGAAAGCTGTCGAACATCCGGCGCAGTGCGGCGATCTCGTCGTCGGTCGCGTGGCGGGTTGCGAGTCGCGCGGCCATGCTTTCGAGCGCTGCCCACATCTGGATCATCTCGACGATCTCGCGCTTCGTCTTGCGTTGGATGAACACGCCGCGCCTCGGCACGCTGCGCACGAAGCCTTCCTGTTCGAGTAGCGTCATCGCCTCGCGGATCGGCGTGCGGCTCACGCCGAGCGCCTCGGTGAGATTGCGCTCGTCGAGCCGGATCGATTCGCGCGAGCCGTAGATGTCCGCTTCCGCGATCGCCTGGCGCAGCTTCGTGTACGCCTGATCGCGCAGCGACGTGCCGGTGTGCAACGGCTGCAACGTCAGCGTGAGCGGAACCGCGCGTGCGAAAGGTGACGGGTGTGAGGACATGAAGCGATCGATTCGTTCGGGGTTTCGATAACGGTCAGGCGTTTGCGTCAGCGATCACGTCTGCGTGTCTCATCGTCGGCATCATTCG
Organism: Paraburkholderia flava; assembly: GCF_004359985.1. NCBI lineage: Bacteria > Pseudomonadati > Pseudomonadota > Betaproteobacteria > Burkholderiales > Burkholderiaceae > Paraburkholderia > Paraburkholderia flava. The sequence continues at coordinate 178,715 of NZ_SMRO01000002.1, forward strand.
TTCGAACCCAGCGGTGCAGGCCGGAACGCGGCGCCGAACGCCAGCTGTTCGCTGTCCTTCGCCGAGTTCTCGATCCACTGACGACGCATCGGTGCGAGCACGAATTTCGCGGACACGCTGCCTGCAATCGCGATGCACGCCGCGGCGATGAACACCATGTTCCAGCCGCCGTGCTCCGACAGCAGCGACGCGACCGGCACCAGCATCGCGGCCGTGCCCTTCGCCGTGTACAGCGTGCCGGCGTTGCCCGCTGCGTACTTGCTGCCGAAGGTATCGGCACAGGTCGCCGGGAAGTTCGAGAAGATGTCGCCGTAGAACAGAAAGATCAGCCCCGAGAACACGATGAACAGCGTCGGGTGATGGCCGAAGTGCATTAGCCCGAGCAGCGCGAGTCCTTCGCCGAGGAACGTGATGAACATCGTGTTCTCGCGGCCGATGCGATCCGAGATCGCGCCGCACAGCGGACGGGTGAAGCCGTTGCAGATGTTATTGACCGACAGCGTCATCGTCAGCAGCGGCAGCGTCGCCGCGAAGAACGACACCGGCATCGACGCGAAGCCGTATTCCTTCGCGATCGGTCCGATCTGCGCGGTGGCGATGATGCCGCCGGTCGCGACGCAGACGAACATCGCGTACATCACCCAGAACACCGGAGAGCGGATCATCTCGCCGGTCGTGTAGTCCCGCTTCGTCGCGACGACACGCTTGATGCCGCGAGCGAACGCCGGCGGATTCGGCCGCACCAGCAACGTGGCGAGCAGCAGAATCGACGTGCCCTGGAAGAGGCCGAAGAACACGAACGCGTGCTGATAGCCCGAGTGCTGGATCATGTTGCCGATCGGGATCACCGTGAGTGCGGCGCCTGCGCCGAAGCCGGCCGCCGTCAGACCGGCCGCGAGACCGCGCCGGTCCGGAAACCACTTCAGTGCGTTACCGACGCAGGTGCCGTACACGCAGCCCGCGCCGACGCCGGAGATCACCGCAGCGAGGTAGAGCACCGGCAGGTTCGGCGCATACGCGTCGAGTACCCAGCCGAGTCCCGCGCAGATTGCACCGCCGATCACGACCGGACGCGGACCGAAGCGGTCGACGAGCCAGCCTTCGATCGGCACGAGCCAGGTTTCGGTAACGATGAAAATCGAGAACGCCGACTGGATGGCGGCGAGGCCCCAATGATGCTGCGCGTTCATCGGTTCGACGAACAGGGTCCATGCGTACTGAAGATTGGCCACGAGGCCCATGCAGATCACACCGATTGCAAGCTGCATCCAGCGGCTTTGCCTGAGCGACGTCGATGCGCCGGCCGCTGTTTTGTCTGGCTGTCCCAAGAGTCTGTCTCCGTTGATGACTTTGCATACTGCGGGTCACTGCACGGGTCTTGTGTCGCCGGCTGCAGGAGCGGCGATGGCCTTGAAGCAATGACGCTGGTGCATGGTGGAGGGTTTCGAGGGACTACAAAAGACAAACATTTTTATGGTTTGCATAAGCTCCCGCGAATGGGCGCTTACTTCATCGTCGCGTGCCATGCAGCATGTCACGCGCTAGCGGATCGCCACAGCGAGCGCGGGGCGAGGATGGGGCGGTGCTGTGCGCTGCAATACGCGAAACTCCGCAGTGCAGCATGACTGCATTGCGGAGATGACCCGCGTGACCTCGTCGAAGCCGCGCGGGGATGTGCAACCAGGGTTAGCCGTAGGGCCGAAGCGACGCGTGCTGCGCTGCAGGGCGCAGCGCATCGCGTCGACGATGGAAAACGTCAGCTGTCTGCAAGCAGTTTGCCGGCTTTCGCCCATGCATCGCGCGGCACTTCGGTGATGATGACGTCGACGCTTTCGGGTGGGCAGGTCAACGTCTCGACGGCGGCGCGCGTCACTTCGCGTACGAATGCGCGCTTCTGTTCCGGCGTGCGGCCCGGGTGCATTTGCAGGTGCAGGATAGGCATGACAGTTCCTCGGGTTTCCCGGTGAGCGGCGCAGCGGATGATGCGCCCGTGCATGCAGTGTCGCGTGGTCGGCGGCTCCGATAAACATGCGATGATTTCACCCATTCCCAACCTGCAGGTTTTGAATGATGGACAAGCTGGCCGGCATGGCAATGTTCGTGCGCGTGGTGGAAAGCGGCAGCTTCAGCGCGGCGGCCGAAGCGAGCGACGTCTCGCCGACGATGGCTGCGAAGCACATCAGGGTGATCGAAGAGAGACTCGGCGCGCGACTGCTTCATCGCACGACGCGCCGGCAGCAGCTCACCGAAGTGGGCCGTCTGTACTACGAGCGCTGCAAACAGGCGCTCGCCGACGTCGCACTCGCCGAGGCGAGTGCGTCCGAACTGCAGGCGAGTCCGCGCGGCAATGTGCGGCTGGTTGCACCGGTGAGCTTCGGCAGTCAGGTGGTCGTGCCGGTATTGACCGACTATCTCGAGTGTCATCCGGACGTGAGCGTCGAACTGACGCTCGACAACCGCGTGCCCGAACTGCTCGACGAAGGCTACGAACTCGGCATCCAGATCGGCGATGTGAACGATGCGAGCCTGGTCGCGCGGCCGTTGCGGCCATATCGGCGGATCCTCGCGGCCGCGCCCGCGTACCTCGCGACACACGGGCAGCCGGAGCATCCCGAGCAGTTGAGCGCGCATGTGTGCCTCGGTCTCGCGTACTGGCGGCATCATGACCGTTGGCATCTGAGCGGACCCGACGGCGCAACGTGCGAAGTGCAGGTCAGCGGACGCTTCACGTCGAATCAGGGCAGCGCGTTGCGCATTGCCGCGCTGCACGGCGCGGGCATCGTGCTGCAACCGGAGCCGTTGCTGGCCGACGATATCGCTGCGGGTCGTTTAATACAGGTGTTGCCCGCGTGGTCGTACAAGCCCACGCCGATGCATCTGATCTACGCGCAGGATCGACGGCCGAGTGCGAAGCTGCGCAGCGTGATCGACTTCATCGTGCGGCGTCTTGGTCCCGATGCGGATGAGGGGGCGACGGTGTGGAGTGCCTTCGACTTGAGCCGTTGATCGATGTGATCCGCGCGATCCGGCGTCACCATAAAACATAACGAAATGCGGTGGGGGCGAGGGACGGACGTGCGCTGCTGCGGATCAGTTTCCTGCGGCGTCGCTTGCGTGTGCAGGCGTGTCGCTCGTCGAGTCTTGCGCGCTTTCCCATGACGGGTGAGCGGTGGTAGCGAATGGTGACGAGCCTGCGGGCGCGGAGCGTTCCGTGTGAAGCAGCGCGGCCAGAATGCCTGCGGCGAGCGCGACGAGCAGGACCACGAGCCCGATCGTCAGGCCTCCGATACGACGGTGCGCAGGCTCGCTCGCGGAGATCGCGCGCGACCGGATGTAGCCGACGATCCCGATTGCGATCGTCACACCGATCATCGCGCCGAGTCCCTTGATCGCGAGGACCGTGCCGTTCGCGGCGGACGCACTTGCGAAGACCGTACACGCGACGACAAAGCCGAGACACCATCCCGCCGCTGTGTATCTCACGACGATTTCCGAGCGTCGATCCATCATGTTCGAACCCGATGTCTTTAACGGAGAAACCACGCGTTCCGAGCGCTTCGATTCAATATACTCCGCGCGCGTCGCGTTTCGGCCTTTACGTCTGCAGAATATGCGCGATGGGCATCTTTTCGTGCAGCTAAGCGATGACATGCGGCGTCACAGAAAAACGCTTGCTGCTAGAGGTTTTGCACAACGAGGTGCGCGGCGACGCCGAGCATCATGATCGCGACGAACGCATCGAGTGCGCGCCACGCGGATGCGCGTGCAAAGAGCGGGCGGCACGCACGCGAACCGTACGTGAGACACACGAACCACCAGAGCGACGCCGTCGTCGCACCCAATGCGAACGGCCAGCGCAATCCGGGGGTCCGGTTCGCCGTGAGCGATCCGACGACGAGCACCGTATCGATCCACGCATACGGATTGAGCAGCGAGACGGATGCAGTCGCGAGCAGTGTGTGCGCAAGCGAGTCGCTGGTCGCTGTCTGCGTGACGTCCGGATGTTGTGCGCCGCGAATAGCCGAGCGCAACGCGAGCAATCCATAGCACGCGAGATACACGATGCCTGTCCATAGCGCGATCGCGGACAGCATCGGCATGCGGGCAAGAAACGCAGCGAAGCCTCCTGCGCCGAGTGCGATCAGCAGCGCGTCGCTGCCTGCACAAACGATAGCGATGGAAAAAAGATGACGGCTCGTGAGCGAGCGCTTGATGACGAAGGCGTCTTTAGGACCGACCGACGTGAACAGACCGGCACCGAGCAGCAGGCCTTCGATGAAGGCAGAGGTGTCTAACATATGACATGCCGACAACCTCTTAAGCTGGACCGGGGGTGGTGATATCGATCGTCACTATAGCGGGGAGGAGCGCGCTCGTCATGCTCGTCATCCAATAGTCACATCGGGGGTTACAAATTTTTTCACGATGCAAGCCATTGGTGGGGATTGTGCCCCCGTGTAGTCATTCGGTAATGATCCAATGCGTGCGCTGCTTTTGTCGTGGCAATAGCAGTTGCACTTCGGAGTCCCTCTCCAGCACTTCTACACATTATTGAAACAAAAGCGCTACGCGCAAATCTGGATTTGGCTTCGCAAGAGCACGAGACAGTCGCTCACCCAACCAACTGGATTCTTCAAAACAATGTCGGTTACTTCTATAAAACGTACGCCGCTTCTTCTGACGTCGATCGCGGCAGCCTGTGTGCTGACAGCCTGCGGTGGCAATTCAAACAAGCCACCTGCATCGACCTCCCCAATTGCAAGCAACGCACAGACATTTACAGGCGTCGTTGCTGCCGCGGGTTTCGTGCCCGGCAGCACGACAGGTGATCCAATCCTTCAGGCAGGCTACTACGCCGGCGCGACTGTATGCGTCGACGCAAACGGCAACGGCCAGTGCGACAGTTCGGAGGCCAGCACGACGACCGACAGCAAAGGCCACTTCACGCTGCAATCCACTGCGACCGGCCAGTTGATCGCGGACGTGAGCACCAAGGCCATCAACACGGCGATCAGCGCAGCGCCAACGAGCCACCTGATTCTGCGTGCGTCGGCTGCGCAGATAGCCGATCAAGGCGCAACGGCCGTTGTGATCAGCCCGATGTCGAGCGAGGTGCAGCGTCTCGTCGAAGCGAACGGCACGAACTACGCGACCGAAAAGGCGAACCTGGTCTCGCGTCTGAGCACGCCCGCCCTGGGTGCATCGTCGGTATCGGTGCCGGCTGCGGACGTCCTCCGCGATGTGAACCAGCTCTCGGGCGCGGAACAGCAGGCCGTGCTCTTCGAAGACAACCAGCTCGCGAACCGCTACACCTACGCGACGACCAAGTTCGACCGCGGCGACATGTTCCCTGACAACCTGGCGGTGCCGGGTGGCGACCCGGCGCTGGTCGGTGCATCCGGCGTGAGCGCCGCTACCGTCGTCACGCCGTCGCAGGCGCAGACGCGCATCACGTTCGCGCAGGCCCAACAGGCGGCGTTCAATGTCGAAGGCATTCCGCGCTACGACAACGTCTTCATCATCATGCTCGAGAACCACAGCGTGGCTCCGGTTCCAAACACGCCAGGGATTCTCGGTTCATCCAATGCCCCGTTCATTAACCAGTTCCTGAGCGCCAACAATCAGTTCACCACCTACTATTCGACGGGCAATCCGAGCGAGCCGAACTATGTGGCGCTCAGCAGTGGGGACGATTGGGGGATCGTGGACGACAGCTGGTGGGGCTGCGGCTCACCGACACCCACGGATTCAGCATTCGCCGGCGGCATAGCCTCGGACGGCCAACCGCTCGTCGCGACCGGGGCGTTGCCGCCGCAAGACGGTCATCATCTGCCGGACTTTGGCAGTGCATCCTGTGCAGTTGGCGCCAGTGCTTCCCACAACATTCTCCAGCAGCCGACAATCTTTAATCTGTTGTCGCAGGCGGGCATGACGTGGCGCACCTATAACGAATCGATCAACCCAGGTCAGGATCCGCGCACGGATGGCATCGCGGACGCTGCCGTGTCGGACATTTACAAGGGCCCGGGTGGCAACGGAACCGCTTTTCCGGTTCCGGACGGACTCTTTAAAACGGAACATCATCCGGGCCTGGTTTCTCAAAAGACCCGCGACCTGCCTGAGTTCAACGCCGACACACGCACCATCTTCGGCACGCAGTACACCGCTGCCGACTGGGCGAAGTCGTCGGCCTACCCGGTTCCGGCCGGCTTCAACAGTGACCAGTTCAGCACCGATCTCGCGTCGGGCGATGTGGGCAGTCTGAATTTCATCATCCCCGACCGATGCGACGACATGCACGGCGCGGGTTCTGATCCGTCCTGCGCTAGCGGCAGCACGCAGATCGTTCAGCGAGGTGACGATTACGTGCGTCAGGTGGTTACACAAATCGAGGCATCGCCGCTTTGGGCCAACAAGCAACGCAAGATGGCCATTGTCGTGATGTTCGACGAAGGGGAAGGGAGTTCGACGTCGTGCTGTGGCTGGAATCCCGTGACCACGAACGTCAACCAGGCGCCGCTGACGTTTGCGAACGGCAAGTTCACGCCGACGACGACCGTTTTGTACAGCGGGGGGAATCACGGCCACGGTAATTCGATCTTCGGTGTCGCAACGAATCAGGCGAATCCGAATGTTGTCGACAGCGACGAGTACAGCCACTTCTCGATGGTGCGTACGCTGCAGGACATGTTCCAGATTGCAGACCCGGTGCAGCCGCAAACCTATCTTGGCCGCGCGAAATACACCGAGTCGATGATCGCCAGCAACATCCTGAACCTGCCGGAGCTTGCCGGTAGTGCGGATACTCACCTCGACTCCGTGCGACCGATGAACCATGCGTACATCACGCCGGCCAGCTACACGCAGAAGCTGAACCCGGTCGATGTAACGGGGACGTCGCTGGCTTCGCGTGCTGCGGGCCCTGATGCAAGTCAGGCCAACATCTGGGCGCTTGCCAAGTAAGTCATGCGTGTCGCGGGTGGCGGTTGACTGCCGCCCGTGACACGATGCGCGTGGCTCGTTGACGCAAAACACCGGCATGGCACCTGCACAGCGCCAAAAGCGAAAAGGGGGTTACGTTTGCACGTAACCCCCTTGGTAATGCTGGTGGCGAATCAGGGAATTTCCCCGATCGCTTCGCCTCACAGGCTGTTTCCTTGAAAATCAATAAGTTAGAAGGATTTTTGCCGGTCACAGACGTAGAGTGGATGGTAGAGTAAATGTACCATCTGGCCCCGTTAATCGCAACGAAAACTCACGCAATGCGTCTAGTGCAAGCCGCCTGTGGGAGACGGCCGTAGCGCTGAACAAATCCGCCCCTGTTTTATGTGGCAGCTTACAATTTTGTCGTAAATCCCAATTTGGGAACTTTACGCGCTGCTTTGTTGTGTGTATAGTGTTCCCAAATTGGGAACAAATATGCGGCTACTGGGTAAAGACAAGCTTCAGGTTGTTCTAGACAACGATGCTCGTATCTGGCTTCGTAGCTGGATAGCGGAGTTGGCATCAGCGCACTGGAAAGAGGCGGGGGATGTTCTGGCGCAGTTTCCGCGTGCGACGTTGGTCTCTCCGGACACATTTATCTTTCGCGTGGGAGGGGCCGTGTGGATCATCGAACTCGCGGTGCACTTCCCGCAGGGGATCGCATTGGTAGTGAGAATGGAACGAGCAGCATCATGAGCGACGTAAAGGTAATTAAATCGGACGAGCAGTATCACGAGTATCTTGAAGCGGTTCATTCATTAATGCGGCGGCATCCCGCTCCAGGAAGCAATGATGCCGAGCGACTTGAATTGTTATCAGTATTGGTCGACTCGTATGAAGCATATAGATACCCTGTAGAGGCGCCTGATCCTGTGGACGCGATTCTATTTCGGATGCAGGAGCGTGGGCTCAAGCAGTCCGATCTGGTGCCCTATTTTGGCACGCGCAGTAGGGTTTCGGAAGTTTTGGGGAGGAAGCGGCCGTTAACCGTGCCGATGATTAGGGCATTGGCCGTAGGTCTTGGGATTTCCGCAGAGACCTTAATTGGGTTGGCATCGGCCAATGAAGAGAAGTCTGAGGAATCGGTTGACTGGTCGAAGTTCCCGGTCAATGAAATGATCGCACGGGGCTGGTTGTCAAAATTTTCATCAAAGGCATCATCGGATGAAAACGACCTGGTGAAGAACTTTATTGCTGACGTTGGCCTACAGTTTGGCAGCATGGCGTTTCGTCGCACGATAGGCGGGCAAGCATATTCGCCGACTACTAAATACGCACTTCATGCTTGGCTCGCGAGGGTCATTCAGAAAGCGCGAGCCTTAAAGGATTCGTCGAGGTCGTTTTCAGCTGACGTCCTTTCGGCAGACTTCCTGCGCGAAATTGCGCAACTCAGCTGGTTTGAGCAGGGGCCGGTGTTGGCGGTTGAGTTTTTGGAAAAACACGGGATAGTTGTTGTGATGGAGCCGCAGTTAAAGGGCACAGCGCTTGACGGTGCTGCTTTGAAGGATGGTGATGGCACGCCGATCATTGCATTAACTTTGCGCCAAGATCGCCTCGACAACTTTTGGTTTACCTTGCTACATGAGGTGGCGCATCTATGGAAGCATGTGGGGCTGGATGAAACATTTCTCGACGATTTGGATGCATCAAGTGAGGATCGACGCGAGGTTGAGGCTAATAGATTGGCACGTGAGGCATTTATTCCTCGCGTGAGCTGGAAACGCAGTGACGCATTTGTCTCGCCGAGCAAGGAGAATATAGATGCACTTGCTCGTGAATTGAAGATCAGCCCCGCAGTTATTGCAGGCCGACTGCGGCGAGAGTTGAATAACTATCAGCTCTTTAACGACATTGTCGGCTATGACCAAGTGAGGCGGCTTTTCGTAGGCCGTTTGGGACAGGGAGTATAAAAATGCTTACTTATGTACCTATTCTTCGAGCACGCGACGGCGAGTTTGAGGCATTGCGTCATATGCGTGATCTGGTAGCTCGGTCTGTAATGCCGCTGCTGGAGGTCCAAAAACAACCTTCTATAAAGCCGACCAAGCCGAAACCCCCACTGCCGGGCGCGAAGATCCGCAAGCCGCGAGCCCCGAAGCAGCCCAAATCGCTCCAAGACTACCTGAGCGAAGTTGCGGCCAAGCTGGCAGATGCGCATCGGGATCGCCCGTTTTTTGTAGATATGTATGCATTTGGTCCCACGGATAGGGTAGAGAGTGGGGAGCATGTCTATACATACTTCTGCGGTGAGTTGCAATCTCTCGGCATGAACTTCCATGCCGTGGTCGGTGTCGATCGCTGGTCAGACGCAGAATACCGCGCGGCGATTGGGCGGGCTTTGCACATGAATGGTGGGAAAGCGCTTCTAAGACTTGAGGCAGAAGACCTTGAAGACATGGCCGACGCGGAAATGTTCGATGACGTGCTTGGCGACGTAATGGATGAGTGCGGGTTAGTGGCTCAGAGCGTGCCTGTTTTAATCGACCTTGGTGACATTCGTGGGCGTCCACTGATGGACCTGTTACCGGACGTTTCCGCTGCTCTTGAGTTCCTCCGCACGCGAGGATTCGTTCAGGTTGTTATCGCAGGATCTTCGATGCCGACGAGCATCAATGAAGCAGTGAAAAAGCAGAATTCCGCTGGATTCCTTCGGCGCGTTGAAATGATCCTGTGGAAAGCGCTGCTTCCGTCTACACCAGGGCTGCATGTCGTGTTTGGAGATTACGGAGTTCGCAACCCGCGATCAAACGACAATATCGCTCCAGACGCCAACGGCAAGATTCGCTACACCATCGCGAACGAATTCTTCATCGTTCGCGGGCACTCGATGGCCGTGTACCCGAACGGGGAGCAAATGTGGGGGCTGGCGGATCAGATTGTCACATCACCGCATTATGCCAAGGAAGATTTCAGTTGGGGCGACGCGATGGTTAAAGTTTGCAGCGAACACATGATCAAAGGTAATTCGACACAATGGATCTCTTACGACACAAGCCATCACATGGCTGCTGTTGTGGCCGAAGTATTCGAATACTCGCGAGCCACCACTGGCGTTAGCCTTTTGAACCGAGCGTACTGAGGGGAATTTCGCGCTGATAACTCTGTTTTTAAAACGACTTTAGATGGAATACACGTTTTTGCGGAGCAAATAATAGGGATCAATTGAGCCGTTATTCTGTTATAGATCTACCGCGCGAAAAGCTGTTGTACCTTGGAGTCTTCGATCAGGATACATCGATAGGTGGAAGCTCTACGTGAGCGTACCACGATGAATGCGTCCGAGATGCCAAGAGAAAACGCGCCTCACGGCGCGCAGTTCCTTGCTACCGCCTCTGCCGTCGCTGTACGGCTACTTTATTATCTGCGCTGGATGGCTTACCTTGAATAACGCCGTATGCGTTTTCCAAGGCTCGCATGGCTGTTGCGAGGTTCTCACGTAGCAGCTCGTCACGCTCCGCGACGACGGACTCTTCTTCAGTTCTCTGCGATGCAGCCCTGCGTTTTGTCACGTTCCCGAAGCTGCCCGTAATCATTGGTGCAAGCTCCACATCAATGAGCCACGGTGAACGTGTCCGAAAGGGAATTGGTGCGCTCCGTCGAGAATTATGGAGAATCTGCAGTTCGGAAATCGAAATATCCATGGGCATGTCGGCATTGAGCTGAAGGCCTTGATTCAGGACGGACCATCCAAAGCCATTAAATGCTCGAAGTGCGTTGTCTTTGCCGAGAATTGCCGCACACAGACAATAAGCGATCGCAACTGTGCCATACGTATCAGCACTCTTTGCTAGCTCTAGAAATTCCAGCGAACCTGGCTCAATCAAGCTAATCAAGAACCCTTGCGCAAGTGGATTAAGCAATTCCTGTGATGGATGGCTGAGGGCCTCCATCACGATGTCGTATCTTTGTTCTCGGCTGGTAACTTCCTCTAACATGTGTGCAATATCAGAAAGGCTATGAGCGAGAAAACTACGCTGATTCGTGTCAGCTTGCCTAAAGACCCAGCTTTGAACGTGATGCGCGAGTGGCGCCTGCGCGAAGTACTCAAGTTCGCGAAGGTCCGAGAGGGAGCGCACGAATTCGCACAAATCGGCTATCTGACCGCGCGCAGGTAGGTTGACCTCATTCGCTGTCAATACGCTTGCCTCAAGCCACCGCTCAACCAGCGTGGTAAGCGACTTCCTTCTCCATCCCTTCATTACGGCTTGAGCGCATACGAAAGATAACGTCCTACGGACACCATCCATTCCCATTAAGCGAAGATCTGCATCTGGACCGGCCGTTGTTATGAGTTCTCCAATGATCAAACCGACAAACCCTAGCGCCACAAGATTGCTTAGTGGTTTTTCAGCGAAAACGTCGAGGTCGGTTACGTCATCTATACGCCATGTCTTCATAAAGGACGTGACGGGGGTAGCAGCACCCGGGAGTGCCAACATTTTCGGCAGGAAGTTTGCTAAGGTGGTCTGCGAGCCAAGCAGGATCGACGGAAGGTCTACAGGCTGTGGGCTGCCGGTTGCCCATAGCACACGCACTTCATTGTCAGATAGCGGTTGCCCAAGGTCTTCTCCTTCGATTGTGCGTGCGCGCGTGCGCAGTTTCTCCAATCGCCCCAAGTTGCGAATCAGTTCTCCTGCATCGATGTCGAAACCTACAAACTCTCTCATGATGCTTTCCCAAATAAATTCGCAACGGTAACTTTCTCTACCCTTGGCTTAGCGAGTGCTGACGCAAAGAACGGATGTAAAGGTTGGTGGTGGTAGATAGTTAGCGCGGTTTTGGCTCTTGTAACTGCCATAAACGCCACCCTTCGCTCATGCTTGTGAAAGTCTTTGAAAAGGTCCGCAGCAACAACGTGAGCACAACGAAACTCAAGTCCCTTGGACGAATGTACAGTGCTAACCCATACGTGTAGTCCCGGGTCGAAGTCCCTAGACATTGCATTTGTAACCTGAGCAGCAATTTCAGGGGCTCCGGAAAGCATCTCCACGACGTGCTCAACGTCCCGCCGATGCGGAACCAAAACGCCGATAACTTGGCCCGGATAGACCGCGAGTTGCTTGGCAAGCTTAGGGATCAACACCTTTATCTGATCGGCGAGTTCTTTGCCGTCCACGACCTCGACATTACCGGGGTCTCCCTTGTACTGATGAGTTTCGAGCATTGGTTTGTGCTCGAATTTTCCGGCCATGATTTTGTCGGCCACCTCAAGTATCGCCGGTGCTACACGGTGATGAAATTGCAGCGTAATTTTAGCGTCCCAAGCATGGCCATTAAGCCAAGATGTACCACTTGAACCGACGTCGTAGATACCTTGGCGCAGATCGGCGGCGCAAGATAGATTCGTCGCAAGATATTCGAACATTGCGAGATCCTCACCCGAATAGTCCTGCGCCTCATCAATGAAAAGTACTGGGTATGTGTTTTTGCCAGCTCCTGTCTTCATCATTGTTGTCATCGCTGACTTCAGCGATGACAATCGCTCATCAATGGGTTCGCCGGGATTCCGTTCCGGAAGAAATCCATGGTCACCCAGCACCTGCTCAAGCAACTTGTACTGCGTAATTATGCGATTTGCCGGAAATGAGTAGAGATCGGCGCCTGTCCGAATGAACTTTGCCAAAAGGCCAGTGAAGCAAATGATGTAGAACTCCGAATCAGCCGAAGTCAGCATCATGTGATTCGCACGTAACAGAAGGAGATTTGTCTTGCCGCTTCCGGGTGGACCCGAAAGAATGAGATCTTCGGACAGATCCACTCCAAGCACGTCAAGCTGTTCGTCAAGCAAATCATCTTGATCAACCCACCAAGTACCGGACATTGCCGAGTCTCCCGCTTTTACTGTTCAAGTAGCTCTTCGATTATCGTGAGAATCCATTCCTGAAACTTCTCGGAGCAACCATCAAGACTCTCTAAGGCCGGCCCGAGGTAATTCCAACCGACTTCCGTGTCTGTGCTGCCCTTCGAAGCTCTTGAATAAACATCGACAAGGCTGTCATTTTCGTGGAGAGCAATGGCAACTTGGATTCGAAACGACACTGCGAGACCGAAGTTTGGCGCAGCGACGAAGGTGTAGGTGAGGGCAGGAAGGGGGTGTGCCTCACCATCAACGGATGTTGACCTTGTAGGCATAAGTGCGCCGAGTGCGGCAAGCGCATGGTCAAACTGACTCCTGGCAGATCGTACAATCGTTGAGAAGCGCCTATCCTTCAGCCGCCGCTCTTCTACACCCTCCATCGCATCGACCCGACCTAGGACCTTGCCGACACGACTCCGCCGCTGTAGTGCGTCTATACGTGACTGAAGTGAGGGCTTTTGCGTCGCACGATCCGAGAACATAAAGTCATCCCAGCGGACCAATTCCAGCCTCTCATTCGGACGCTTCAAAAGGCATCGGGTTGCTAGATTGCAGAGGTGTGGATCAACATCTTCGGCCGTCACATTGACAATGTCGCTATCGATGGCTGACACCAAGTCTGCATGCCGATTCGTTGCGTAATCGAAGATCGGTTTGCGGACGACCAGATCGTGCAAAACGGCCCCTATTTGATAGAACGTAATTGCTCGCCAGCTATCCAAAGTGTTTTCTTCTCGCCCATGAATCATCTCGGGAGGGCTGTACTGATGCGTGCCAATGAAAGCCTTCGAGACTTGCAGATTTGTCGCAGAGTCGTCGCCATGCGGCTTCAGCACACCGAAGTCCAGCAACATCAACGACGTCAGGTCGTCGCTAACGTGAATGTTGTCAGGCTTTATGTCGCGATGCGTGAACCCCCAGTTCTCGAGTTGCATAGCTGCACGAGCAAGTTGCTCAATGAGCGTAACGATATTTGCGCGCGGAATGGAAGCGAGAAGTTTGGACAGCGGTTGCCCCGCCGCGACGTCCATCGCTACGAACAGGTGTTCGGTGACTGCGCAGCTGCCCGCTTCCAGAACACGAACAATATTTGGGTGATATTTATCAATGAGTTCCCGTTCGCGATTAACTCTGATTAGCTGTGCGTCGCGGCCATACTGTGCAACCAGGCCTGGATGAAAAACCTTGATGACCGCTTTTGTTTGATCGCGACGAGCGCCCATGATCACGGCCGACTTGCCGTGTGAGACGAATTCCAAGATATCCCAGCCTGCGAGAGAACCGCCGGCCAAGAGAGAATCTGAGAACACTTTGGCTTCAGCAAAATCCATTGTGACTTCCAGATACGGCTAGCAAAGGTTATAACGGAAGCGCTCGGCCACTAGCATGACCTCATGCCCGCTCGTGGCCGCTTCCTTTAGGCCGCCATTGCTCTGATGAACAAAATCAAGTGATTCCATATCAGCTTGGATTTTCTCAACAGTAGTATCTTCTTGGCTCCAATAGAACTGGTAGTGACCAAAAAGGTCCTTGCACTTCGTGCTGTAGCACACCGAATAGTCGCCAAGCGGCTCAATCGATATTAGCGATGAGGTTTTCGTTTTGTATCCGGCAGCGATTGAGGCATCACCTGTGCAGAAGAGTGAGCTCCCACGGTAGTCAACGCCGAAGCGATCCACGAACCATTCGCTCAGCGCCTGGTGGATGGCGAGTGGCATGTCTCGCGGCCTCCTTGCCCTGTGCAGATTGGGGTTGGAGATAACTCCGGTCATGCCCGTGAGATATTTTGTCGAGTGCGCACGAAAGAGCGTTGGAACACTTGAGACCATTTCCCCTTCCTTGAACCAGCGTCGTAAACTGACGGAGCTCTTCCACTCTCTTCGGCTTGGTGATGGCGAGCCTCAGGTTTCTTGCTTGCATAGCGCGCCACATAAGCGAAGTATTATTGCATATATCGCTAACTGTTCAACCGGCTCGGCCATGCTGCGGAGCAGGCGGCTAGTGCCATATTGTCGATGACAACGGGGCGTGCTTGCCCTCATGGTGGGCGACTGCTGCTTCGGCCGAGCTATCTATCGCCAGACGGGGCGGAGCACAGCCGGAGCACTCCACAGCGCGGGTTAAGAAATGGTGGCGCTGTGCGCCGAAGGCGCGGTCTCAAAACTGATCGGGCGCTGCGTCGAGAACAGATTTGCTGGTTCACTTCCCCAGACTGAGTCGGTCGGCGAACTCACCTAGCCACCTCACCAGTAATTGTCTGTCAGCTAGCGGCACTCGCCCCAACATTTTTACGACTTCGGCAGCCTGATCCACCGTCACGGTTGACGACTCCATCAGCAGTTCACCTGTGGGACAGCCAAACAGCTCGGCAAGCTCGGCCAGACGCACAACGGTCGGGATAGCGGTTCCTCTTTCTACCCGCGCGACAGCCTCCCGCTGCAATCCAAGCTTCTCGGCTACCTGTTCTTGGGTGAACCCAGCTTCGACACGCTTGCGGGCGATCGTTTTGCCTACAGCGTCAGCCAGCGCGGCTTCAGCAACCTTATTCATAGCGACTCCTTCTGCTACTTCAATGGTTGCAGCGCTACGTCTTGACAGGTAGTCTTTAATACGTTTCAATGCTACCTATTAAGTAGTATTCAGCCCTTTTTATTGACGTCTCGTGCCCCAAACGCCGGTAGTCCCTTAAAGCGCAACAAAACAGGAACCAGAAATGAAGAAGTCGCTTGTAGCTGCCCTCAGTGTGTGTTCCGCCCTTGCGGCATGTGGCGGTGGAGGGGGAAATGACAGCAACAATTCGAACACTGCAAATACCTTACAGCCGTATTCGATAGCCTATGAAGACTACAACGCAAGCGCTGGCATCTCAGGAACATCCTGGATTGGTGCCTCGTTCGTCGACAACATGCCGACGAAAACCAACACCCAGACGCTGACACAAAGCGGCTGGACCGGCCAGATCACCTATGGGGTATCGGGCAGCCCCAAGACCATTCAAGTCAACAACGCTGCGCTCGCGAACACGAGCCCTATCAGCGTCGTGGGCAGTTCGTCACCGCGCATCTTCGATCCTTATGGGGCAACAGGCACGTCGCTGGGCACGAACACCGAACCGAATCTCGACGGCGCATTGGAGATCTGCGGGGCAGCCCCTACCGGCAGCATCAGCGACAACGGCTATGCAGCCACCGACATTCTGATTACCGGTACTGCTACCCAAGTCACCGCTGTCAGCGAGTTGGCGGGGAAGAGCTTCGTCTTCAACCAATATTGCGACCCAATCAATCAAGCTCACCCGCAGACGCTGAGCTTCGATTCGGCGGGCAATGCAAATTTCGAGCTGTACACGGGTTCGACGAACTCGGGACCTTTGACGGCGGTTCAGGTTCCCGCTGCCTCGTTTCAGGGCGCGATGAATGGCACGCCGTATGTCGACTCGCAGCAGGGGCAAACGCTCTGGACGGTGTACCGCTTCGTCACTGCGACGAGCACGTTGAGGTACGTCGTGGTGGAACGGGGAACTGCGGACGGCAACTATATTGGCATGTGGTATTGACAGGGCGGGCGCGGGGATTCGAACGTGTCCTCGCGTCTGTTGGACGTTTTAGGGTGATGTGCTGGTTCAATCATGAAAATCAAATTTGCTTCTATTCTGCCGGTCGCTGTGTTGATGGCCGCTTGCCATGAGCGCGTGGACAATGCAGCTCAATCGGCCGTCGCAGCTTCGGCCCCCACTTCGGCCACGATTGCCGCGAGCCAGTCTGACGCGATCCTTTCAAGTGCGGACAAGGCAACGTACACACGCGAGCTAAATCTGAGCTTGAACAACGTGACCGAGGCCGACTGGAAGACCTATTACCAGACGACGTTGGACGCGATCTCGAACTCCAGTACCACGACAACGGATCAGTTAGCCGCAGTGAAATTTCCGGGCTACGCGAGCATTCGGAATCCGTTTGACAAGCAGCAGTTTCAGGACGCGCACAAGTCGGATTTGAGCGTGACTGCGAAGACGCCCGCGAAGATCAAACTACTCTTCGATGGTCGTGGATTCGATCCGGTCCTTCTGAATGCTGGTGATCCGTTGAAGGGGCACTACGAGTGGCAAGGCTCCTTCCAGCAGATCATGGTCGGATATAGCTGGCAGGACGTCGCCCGGACAGTGGACAGCAAGGGCGTCCTTCGCGAAAAGAGCGTGACCACGACGATCCGCTATCACTTGAATTCATTCGCGCCATCTATCAACCGCAAATATAAGCGAGACGTGTCGGCAGACGCCGCGAAGCGGATCGAATCTGAGCTGAGCCGAGATAACAACGGTAATGAAAATTTGCCGGCGATCGTCTACGCGACGGTTCAGTCGGTGCAGGTGACTGGCAGCGACGACCAATCGACGCATGCAATCGATGTGAATCTCGCTGTGGATGGGTTTGATGTGGCCGTTGGTAAGGGCAAGGATATCAAGCCGTTGTTCGATTGATTGCGTTAGGGGGCGTTTCCGTAGCCAACAGCCGATGTGGTAGAGCATTCGCAGTTGGCGACGTCACACGATCCCCGTATACAAACCGGAAATTCAATATGAGTAACGATCCCAATAGTTCCACCCCTGCGCGCGGTCCGCTTGGCACTTTTAGCGACAACGTCACCGGCGATATGTGGTCTGGCGGGAAGATTCACACCGCTGGTGAGCAGATTGCAGCGGGCATCAACGCATCGACTGACCGCACGACGGCGGAAATCATCATGGCAACGACCTCGGTCGGCGCTGATCAGAGCGTTGGTCCTAACGGTGTAAAGGCGCTAGCAATCTTCGTCGCCATTTACTCTGTCGCATCGCTCATTCCTTACTCCCTCTACGTTCTCGACGTTCCAAATACCAGTTCGATTTTTATTCAGTACCTGGTGTTCGCGACCATTGCCGCATCGGTCGTCATCTTGATAAAAGGCGATTCGATCGGCTTGCGAGCCAAGCTCACAATAGTTGGAGGCCTGATCGTTGCACAGTCGGCATTCGGGTTTTACAACCTGATATCGGCCGCCTTCACTGGATGGGCACTGACCGGGCTCGTTTTGAATGTCGCTCGACTTGCGATTGGCGTGGGCATAATCCGTGGTCGTGCTGTCGCCCGCCTCGGATTCGTTGTGCTTGCGGCAATTTCAGTCGTGTTGACATTGTTCGCTGTCAAATTTTCAGCTACCTGGTCCTATGTGATGCTGTTTCGGTCGCCGTTGAGCTTGCCATTTTCAGTAGTATTCACCTTCCTGCTTTTCGGTAGTGATCTACGATCCAGCTTCAAGTAGACTACGGCATCGAGGATCTCACGGCCGTTTCCAGTACATATATGCCAATCATTCCGCCCGATGCCGCGCCGTACGTCAACCGTCTAATTCGGTTGGGGTTTTTTAAAGAGCAAGTTGTGTCGGATGATTCGAACGGATTTGCTTCGTTCAAGCTGTACTTCACCCAATATGTCATCGATAGCTTGCTAATGGTCGAGGGGAGCTACATGGACTTCGACCTGAACAGTTTTGTCGGATTCGATAACGACAATGACTTGGCGGTGAAGCTCTCCGTGATGATGGATGTTCCCGTAGAAAAGACAATGAAGGTTCTCAAAGACCTGGGAGCCTGAGCGCGGATGACCGCCTACGGGGTGGCGCTTTGAGTTCGGCAAGGCGCTGTTCCTGTTCTCTGGTAACGGCTTGTCTCTTGATCTCGACGATACGCAGGTTCAGGGCCGTAATTTGCCCCTGAATTTTTCCGGCCGCTACCGTATCGCCTTTTGCGCCTGCCACAACCAGTTGCGTTTCAAGCTGCCCGAGTTCGCCCTGTAACGATAGAAGGTCAACGCTTGCGATTGCACTGCTATGGCCGACAGGAGGCGAGGGCTCGTCGATGGCAGATCGATCGGTCGCAGTCGATTCAGTGAAATTTTCTGCCATAGATCGACGAACGTGGGTGAGGAGATCACCGTTTGGCTCGGGTTGAGTCCGGGCTGAGGCGATTTCCGCACTGCGTAGCTCTTCGGTCTTTCGTTCAATGACTTGGTTTAGTGTTGCATGATGCCCTGCTGTCATCGCACGCTTGGTCAAATCGATCTGGTTGCTGAACGCAGTTCTTCTGCTATGTTTATACCTCGCGGTATTGAACTGCGCACGCTCGGCCGTGAATCCGTCGAGCTTTGCCCGTAACAGGTTGGCGTGTTGCTGGGTGAGAGTCGCATTCCCGATACGTTCGAGGCTGTAATTTTGCCCGCCGTTGTTTTCGTAGATATAGCCACGAAACCGAATAGCCCGGCCATTTTTTTGATTCTTGATGCTGAGATAGTCTGAACCGATACGCGTAAATTCGCAGCCGTGGTCGTGCAGGTACTGGATTAGCTCGGGCCGATTCCTGATTTTTCCTGCCTGGATTTTCTTCACCAGGTTGGCATGCCATTTAAGCTTCGACGCGTGCGAACCAGAGTCTAGAGCGGGGCTGTCGGTCAGGCCGCCATGTGCCTTGAGTTTGCGCACATGCTCGCTCTCATGCAATCGAGCGGGATCGGGTACGACTTGCTCGTAGCCGAAGTGATGATTCATCACGGCCACGAACGTATTGTAGAACGCCAGATTCTTTGCCCCCGTCGGGTGAATGTTCATTGACTTCTGCGTCGTCAGTTCGACGCGAGGCACAACGAAATTCAGTTCAACACGGCCTTTATCGCGATGTTCGACCCAGAGAATGTTGTACCGATCTGGAGTCAAGCCAGCGAGGAAGCTTTTTTCAAACTCGGCCATGATCTGGCGCTTCTGCAGTGTAGTGGGCTGCTCACTGGAGCGAAACGCAATGCAGCCCGCGACATATCGATGCTTGAATGGGAGACTGTCGATCAAGATGTCAGTGACGGCAGGGTTACCCGCAAGGATTTCGGGCTGGACAGATCGCAGTGCCTTGGTATGGTCGCGCTCGCTAAGGAGATATTGCACAGGGCCGACCGCGCTCAATTTCTGCGAGCGTCGAAAAATCTTGATCATCATGCTGGCAGATCGCCATCAAGTCCGCCACGACAAAAGAAATAATCACGGTGGGCGGACAGTTCGGCCTCGATACGTCGAAGTGCCTCGGTGGTCTGTAAGTCACAATTACCATGCGAGGCGATGGACTCCAAACTCATTGCGATCTGCTGAATGCGCAGCACATATTCTGGAACCCATGACAACGAAAATGGACTGCGCCCGGATTTTGTACGTGCAGCAAGTGCGGATTGCTTCACGAATGTGCCAGGTGTTGAGGCTCCAGCGCGTACAGCCAGCGTGTGAAGGTGCAATAGCTCGTCGTCACTGAAGCACACTTCGATGCGGTTTCTTCGCTTTGTGGGGGATGATGCTTCGGGCATGTTTGCCTCCTTTATTATTGTTATAGACGGGTGGAAACGGGTATCAGGGCAGCGCCCTGACAAGGTTCGTATTCTGGCGATAGCCGGAATGCGAGTAACCTTGCTGTTTCAGGTCTGCGGATTTGTTGTGGTGGTTCCACGGCCTCCTTCGACGCTACCAATGCCGAGTTTTTCGCGCGCAGCGAATATCTTGGCAAGCACGCTAGGGGCTTGATATGTCTCCGGTTCGAAGGCTGAAAAATCTGCCACCAGCACATCGATTTCAGCCAGTCGGGCAAGCAGCGCGGCGGAATAAAAAAAGACTCGTTTAACGTTGTTGACGACAAGTGCGATGCACTTCTGGTTGCCGAGCACGATGATCGAAGCGTGGCTGACACTTCCTCTTTTGAGGATGGTTGGATTATTTAATGGTGTGGATTCCTGATTTGTATTTGCTGCCATAACGCCTCCATTTATCTTCAGGCTAACGGAAAAAATTCGAAAGTCAAGACTACGCGATCAGAGTTTTGATTTCGCCCGTTTTTGTTTTCCCTATTTTTTGGCTTTTCGACAGATAGGTTGTCCAGATCCCGAACAGGTTTTCCGGTCATGGGTTTTTCCTCTGCTGGCAAGGACCTTGCACGGGAGTGGCAGAAAAGCACAGCTTCGCTGATTACCTGATACACCGTCGTGACACGGCGACTCCCGCAAAGAAATCTCGTACCACTTAAAGACCACGATTCAGGAGACGAACAAGATTCCAGTATTTTTTCACGGTGTTCCTGGACAAACCCGATGCCTCGATCACGCTCATCTGGTCAACCATGTGACCTTGCTCTTTGAGCGCGATAACTGCATCCGATATTTTTTCTCTGGTACTGTCCGTGCGATGTGCATTGGTGATCTGTGCAGACTGGCTCTGTTTGTCCAGCAAGGGCAGGTTTTCGTCGATCTGCTCGCGATACGCGCCGCGATTGATGGTTTCTTCGGCCAGTGTGTCTCTGTGCTTCCATACCCACTGACCAACCGACTTGACGACGATCTTGACCTCGCTGTAGGGCAATGGAGTATCAAATCGGCCGTTGACTTCGACAGCCATTGTTTCGACGGCACGCTGCCATGCTTCCTCTGTTGCTCCAAGAGGCGAAAAGATTGCACCGTAGGCCCACTGGCGTAGCGTTTCGAACAGGGTGCAGTTACGGCTCCCGCGCTTTAATTCATCGGGGGGTAGGTGGGTCGCAAAGTGGTCTGCCGAGAATGAATTGATGCCTCGTGGATATTCGTCTCGGTCGAAGAAGCTTTCCAGGCTGCTGAGGGTATAGATCGCGTTTGTCACGATGACTTGGTGGCTGGCATGCAGCGGATTGCGTGCAAGGGCGCTGTGATAGTCTGGATCGCCTTCCAGTGTGATCGTTAGTGCGAGTTCGACCGCTTCAAAGTATTCCTGTATGCGCTTGCGCGCATTGTCGTGCCAGGCCACGGCGGTTTTGAGCTGGTAAAAGTATTGGCAATTGCCTGACTGCCTGTTGCGGACGATGAATGTCGGCTCGGGCATGTCTTTCTCGCTCCACATATCGAGCGAGCGCGTGCCCTGGTCAATGTCGATGACGATGAATTTTCGATAGGTCTGGTTGCGTTCGACATGCGTGTAGAAATTGCAGATGCCTTTCCATTCGCGTGTAGGGACAGCAAGGCTGCCGCTTTCGTCCTTGCCGGGGGAAACCAGCGGACGAGGTCGCAGGCTGTCGTAATACGCCTGGATTGACGGCTGGTCGAGTAACCATCGAAGGTGAGATGCGCGCTCCTGCAAGGTGCGCGTGGTGCGCTGTACCAGGCGCATGAAATGGGGGGACTGTTTCATCGTAGCTCCTGCTGTTGCGTGAGCTACGACGACAATCAGGGTTGCTGTGTCTTACGGGACAGGCCCGGCACATAGTCACCCTATTGATTTACCGGAAAAATTTCGATTGTCAAGGCGCGGAAATGAAAAAACACCCGTGAGGGTGCTTTTGCGCGGGTGATTGCTTACCCAACTATCTCTTAACAGACCTTAAGCTGAACGCTTGAGCCAGACATCTGGTTCAACATTTTGATAATGATTTTCGCAAGTTCCTCGGCAGCTGCTGCGCGGAAAATCTTTGACCAGCAAATGGGTTCTCCGTAATAAAGCTCGCATTTCTGCATGAGGTCCTTGAGTTCGGGTGTTACGCGAAAATGAAAATCCTCTGTAAGAATGGCCATAATATTCTCCTGTAAAGTTTATGGTTTGTGTCGCCCTCCTTTCTGGTTAGTCGACGAATTGGATAATATCAAAATTAATAATTTAATGCAATAACTATTTACAAATAAATCCATTCATTATAATCTGTTTCAAAAAAACAACAACCCACTCGGTGCGTTTAAAAATAGCTTTTTATATTGGGTGGACTGATTTCGGCTTTGTGGATTATTTCCCCGGGCTAGTGGGTGGGACTAAGCCGATCTTTTCGATAATGGCCTGATACGGTTCTAGGCCTTTTTCGACTATCGGGGCTAGGAAATTGTGGCTGTGCCTGAGCTTGGCATACACGGTCGCATTAATCTGGCCATACGCCTGCCCCTGAATGGCTGAACGATGTTCCTCAGGGACGGCTGACATGCTGAGTATGTTGCTGAACGAATGGCGCAGGCTGTGGAAATAGCTCAATGACGAATCCACAGGAATGATTTCGTTATTGATCAGTTCCTTTCGAGCCTCACTTCCCCACTTGGTAATCTTGTGACTCCATTTCACGAGTTTGTTCGCCTTGTCAATATAAGGCGTCCAGGCTAGTTCAAATGGGCGGGATGAACCTGCCTGTCTTTGCTTGTCCAGATAGGCAAGAAAGCCGAGCCGAATAAGGACACTGTGAATCGGTGTGTGTCGCCAGCTTGCATGGCGTTTGAGCGATTTACGAACAATGCCATCGTTATCTGGGTCTTCGTCGAATTTGACATACCAAACCCCTGTTTCCCCGTCTTGGAGCACATCGGTATGAAGGTTGATCTGTGCCAGTTCTTCGATGCGGCATCCGAAAAATGCCGCTACAAGCGTAGTCCAGAATTTATGCGGCTCGGTGGTTTTGAATTTGGCTGCGTATTTGAACAGTTCTTCCAGTTGAACGAGTGAGTAAGCATCGCGATCGAGTGATGCGGGTTTGTCGCGCTTGGGTTTCAGGGTTGCAGCAGTGATCTGGGGCAGGCCCTTCCGAATGCGGTGCCAGTTAATGAATCCGCCAATGATCGTGATGTAGTCGCCGTTCGTTTTATTCTCGCGGCTATCGTCTGCGGCAATTTCTTCTGCCAGCGCGGAGAAACGGGCTTGGTCGATGCTGGCGAATGGGGTATCTGCTCCGAGCTTGCTAACGAGGAATGTGAGCTTCGTCTTGTAGCTCTTGCGGCTTGTGGGCTTGACCTCGACCTTTTCCAGATACTCGCTGACGGCTTCTTGCAGGGTGGGGCCACTGACAGCTTCTGGAGGCGAGGCAGGACTAGGAATAGGCTGTTTTGCAATGACAGTGACAGCTTCCTTGAACCTGCCAATGTGCTCGATGGCTTGCAGGGCCAGTGCGTGATCTTCTGGGCCATTGGCTTCGATTTCGAGCGAACCGTCGCCACCTCGGACGATGCGATAGTGGTCCAGGCTGCGCTGCACCAGGTCAAAGTCAGTGATTTTCGGTTTGCTCATCCCCATGCTCTCGATCTGCGTATTGAAATGGAGCGCCAGCAGCTTGGCTTGCTGGAAGTCTTTGGTCCCGAGGGACTTTCTGAACTCTACCTGTTTTGAGGTGCCGTGCAGAAACTTGGGGACAACAACACGCAGGTAGTAGGTACCAAAGCGGTTGCGAATCAGGCGGGGAATTTTGATCATCTGGGTCACATGCTGTGACACCGGACAAAAGAAAAAGCCTTGCAAACCATTGATTTGCAAGGCTTTTTGACATGCTGGTGGCGAATCAGGGAGGACAACCCACTCCGCATGAAACACCAAGAAAATCAAAGCGTTGGCACAAGGCGAGCCAGGTTTTCGTATGAAGAACTAAGGCTCACTGATAGTATCACGATGCACCGCACGCGCCCAAGAACGGCGTGCAACACTCGCTCACCCTCCGCAGAAAGGGACTGCTCGAATGAAAATAGATAATGTTAAAAAGGCTGACATAGTTCTGAAGTGCATAACGATAGTTCTTGCTCTTCCACTTGGCTTTGTTCCTTTCGCGACGCCTGCGCCGGAAGCCACCGATGTATTAGCCTATTTTTCTTTCTTCTTGTCGGTGTTGGCGGCTCTATATGCTGGCCGCGGAGTCTTTTCGATCGGTGGTGGCACAAAAGAAGATCCTTCGAAAAATCAAGAATCTCATGCGCGAAGTTCTTTTATCGTCAGCGTTCTTTGGCTTTTCGGCGCGGCATTAATGCTGATTCCCATTGTTTTCAAGCAGACGAAGGGCGTTCTCCCTTGGTGTGGAATTGCTTTTATAGTGGCGTGCTTAATTTCAGCTTTAGTGTGCGTGCGGATGGATCATAAAAAGGAGGGGTGGCGATCTCCTCGCCTGTATATGCCAATCTTGCCGTTCGTGCTTTTGCTTGCGGCAGTTATCGGTTTTTCGGTCCGCTATGCGAGCATACTATCAAAATTTTAGAATTAATCGATTCAGCCAATTCTCGAGATTTTCATAGAGTTTTGGCCCAGCAACTTATAACAATTACGAGGCCACCCCAAACTAGGAGAAGATCGAATCGGGGGCTGAACAGAAATTTGATGAGCTGCTTTTTCATGCTGGATCTCCTCGGGGCAACGGCGGCACAACATAGCGGTTTTTTGCTCCGTGTCAACTGCCCTACTGAACGGTCAGTCCGCTGACACGGGGGCTATCGCAGAGTTTGAGCAGCGCATCGAGCCGCAGGGCGGGTGTCGCGCCGAGTCAGAAGGCGTCAGTCGACCAAGCCGTGCGGTGACGTCAATTCATCATCGTTGACGCTGTCTAGCGGTAATTTGGGGCTCCCGAGAGCGCCGGCTGCCTATCGGTTTACAATGCGGCTCTTGCTTATGGGCGTGCCGGCTAGGATGCCGCCAGACCTAGTGGTGGATTTGCTCGGTCCTGGGCGCGGACGTTGACACTGTGTGCGGATATCTGCAGGCTTCCGTCGGTCGGTCGGTCGGTCGGTCGGTCGGTCGGTCGGTCGGTCGGTCGATCGATCGACAAATATCGACCATCGAGCGCGCCCGTCTTAGACGAACATAACCTGAGAAATACGATGTCGCAGAAAATTGGAGCGGCCCTGCTTTCCTATGCAGAGACTATTTGGAAGACGGCTGACACGCTACGAGGCGCGGGCATCAAGGAGGGAGACTTCCCCAGCTACATGATGCCGTTTTTCGCATTGATGCTGCTCGAATCTCGCCTGCGCCGTTTTCGAGCGGAGAAGACCGCTCAATTTGAGCAAGCCATGGGCGCTGGTTTCGACTTCGACTCGCCTGAGCATTGCGAGTGGTTGGAGAGGTCTGCAAAAGCCGAGAACAAGGGTTTTCACCGAGAGTTGTTGCTGCTGGGGAAGGGGCTGCGCGAAACCTGTGCTGTGCCGGGTGGCAACTTCAGAAGCCGCTTGCTTGCGCACTTGGAAGGCTATGACCTTGAGACGAAGAGGTTGCTGGGGCTGGGCTATCCGGAAGGAGCGCCAAAGTATCTGGATATTCAAGGTAAAGCGTCTGATCTGTTTTCGCGACCGAACAGCCCGCTTTATGCATTCGCGTCGCGCTGGGCGGCTATTGACCTTACCCCCTTTACGAACTCCGAAGTCACGACTATTGAGGAGCATATCAAGAGAAGGTGGGGCGACATCTCTGCCGAGACAGCAGGCGAGCAATACACGCCCTCGGATGTCATCGATCTTGCTGCGGACCTTATCGTCAGCCTGCGCAAAGAGGGTAATCTTCACGACGGGGTCGCCGACGTTTACGACATGGCGTGCGGCGGCGGGAATTTTTTGTTCGCAACCGAAGATGCTTTGCGCAATGCTTTCCCCGACCTGTCGGTCCGCACTCGTGGTCAAGAAATCAATGACGCGTTGTATGCCTTGGCCGCTATCGAGGCAAGATTTCGGGACGACGCTCAGATCGAACACGAAAATACCCTAACTAACGATCTGTTTCTCGCAGAGAAATTTGATGTGATCGTCGCGAATCCACCCTATGGTAGCGATTGGAAAGACTTCAAATTCGCTGTGAGTTTGGACGCGTCGGGGCGTTTTTCGAGAGATCGTCTCCCGCCGATTTCGGACGGACAACTGCTGTTTTTGCAGCACGCAGCCTTCCACCTGGCCGAGCGTGGTGTCGCGACGATAATCCACAATGGTTCCACTCTGTTTTCTGGCGGGGCGGGAAGCGGCGAATCACAAACTCGATTGTGGATGTTGAAAGAACAAGATCTCGTTGAAGCCATCATTCAACTGCCAAGAGGCGAATTTTTTAACACAGACATTTCCACATATATGTGGGTGCTTAACCGAGCCAAGCCAAAACATCGTGCAGGCAAGGTCATCTTCGTTAACGCGGAAGACTGTTGCGTGGACCTGACGCGTAACCTCAACAAGAAAAATTGCGAGATCGACTCGGCCAGCCGAAAAGCAATCGTGCAAGCTTTTGAGGCATATCGAAACGGGCCGATTTCGAGGGTGTTGGAGGTCGACGAGTTGCTTTATAACGATGTCGAAATCGAGGTGCATCGGCATGACGAAGAGGGCCGAGCCGTCCAGGAGCCTTTGGAGCTGGACTTTGACGAATTGGAGATCCAACTGGACGACCGGCGGATAACGACGAGTCGCGGTATCCTTAATGATGCGGCAGACGTCTCGCAAGATCTCGCGGCCGCTGCGGCGCGCGTTAACGATTGGGCGAAAGGTTGCGACTCTGTGCACCTGATCGCGTCTGATGGAAACAAATGGTCTTGGGACGCAGAAACGGGACGGCTAATCAGTTTCGGTGGCTCGGGCCCCGAAAGTCTCGGCTTGGGGAGGGTTTCGGTAAAAGCGAAGGCCTCGAAAACAAAGAAAGGCAATTTCGTCAAAGTGTCGGTCGTGATCGGTCCGTTGCTTGAAAAAGATCATGAGTCGACCAGATTCTCGTCGGACCCGGTAGTTAATGATCGGTTGATTGAAGATTTCTTGAATTCTTGGGTGCGTGAACCCCGCAGACGCTTAGGTCGAAAGGTTGGCTGTGAAGTGAATTTCAACCGGATATTCCCGAAGCGCGCCGACATACCGAGTAGCGAGAAATTGGCCAAGGAGCTCGGCGTTTTGGCGCGGGAAATGGCCGCGCTGCAACAAGAGCTTGAGGCTGCAAGCGTTCGGGGGCGAGCGTGAGCGGCCGACGACGGGAACCGCTGCCGTCGTGGATGGATCCTCTGCCGGAGGGCTGGCTCGACGCCAGACTCAAGGATGCTGCTCACCTCCCGCGGGTGAAGAGCCGAATCGATCCGCAGCGCTACGTCGGCATGGAGCACGTTGAGGCGCGTCGTGGTGTGGCCACTCCTGTGGACCTACATCCAGAAGTATCAACCAGCAACTCTGTTCGTCCAGGAATAATTTGCTTTGGCAAGCTGCGGCCGTATTTGGCTAAGGCGTTCATTGCCCGCGAGCCCTTGGCCGTGTCGACCGAGTTCTTGCTTTTGGCACCGAATATCGCAATAGCAGACCCTGAGTTTTTGGGATTTTTGCTCATTTCAAAAGGGTTCACCGACAGTCTGAGCGATCAGGTGTCGGGTGCAAAGATGCCGCGAGTTGACTGGGGAATCCTTTCCTCGCAGCGAATACCGCTCCCCGACCTGACTACACAAAAAAATATTGTTGAGAGTCTAAAGAAAGAGCTTGTGCTTATCGATCGACAAGCGGAGCTCTTAAAGCGTCGTCGCGACGTTATTGGAGATTTGAAGCGATCGCTTAGGGAGGAAGTTATATTTGCGCGCGGCTCAACGCGTGGGCGGAAGCCGAATGTCGATTCCGCCTGGTATGGCCATGTGCCAGTTGGCTGGACCGTCGAGCGACTTGGCAATCTGTTTCGCCCGAGCGCACGTCTTGGTGGGGCCGGCTTGCCCATCTTGAGCGTATCGATTCACTCCGGGGTATCGGACAAGGAACTGACTGACGACCAGCAGGAAAGGAAAGTTGCGAGAAGTGAGGACCGGAGCGTCTACAAAAGAGTGAAACCCGGAGACATCGTCTACAACCAAATGCGTGCTTGGCAGGGCGGCTTCGGCGTGGTCAAGGTCGATGGTCTCGTGAGCCCGGCATATGTGGTCGCTAGGCCGAAAGCAAGGGTCGTCCCTGCTTTCGTTGAACACGTGCTTCGCACCTCGTCCGCGATTGAAGAGATTCGCACCTTGTCTCGGGGCATCATTGACTTTCGTTTGCGTCTCTATTGGGACAAGTTTAAGGACATTTGTATTCCCCTTCCTCCCGTTGATGTGCAGGAAAAGTTGGCTCGCGAATTGGATCATCGACTCCGAATCATTGATCAACAGTCCCAGGTGCTCGATCGAATTGAAGAATTACTCGCCCAACAGCGTAGAGCCCTGATTGACGAGGCGATTACCGGCAAGACAGCCGCCGCGAAAGCTAAGGCCAAAATGAGGCGCGAATCGGCAAAAGTGGCAGCCTAGAAAAAAGGAAAACGAGATGGGGCACGGCTTCAAAGAAGAGGATTTCCAGCACGGTGTCTTTTTGCCGTTTTTGACGGGCCATGGTCATGACCAGCTTGGCTGGATATTGGGGAAGCCGTCTGACATCGATTCCGGCAATTGGGTCGTGCCAGTCGACCTGCTTAGCTTTCTTCGTGCGGGCAATCCGCTGAACGAAGCGGCGTTCGAAAAAGTGGTCGGGGAATTTGCATCCGACGACGAATGTGCGCAGGCTTTCATTGAGGAAGCGTTGCTCCCAAAGATCGCCGCACTGCCAAACGCGGCGTTCGTTCTTCGAGAATCAATTGTGTTTCGCGCTCAGTCATTTTCTCTCTGGAATGAGGAGCCTCGTGCTGGTGCGGAGGAGGCTGCGACTACCTTGTTCGCTCGCAACGCGATGCGAGTCATCCCAGAAGCGACATTCGAGCGTTTATTCCCTCTAACGGGAAAGCGCATTCGGCGCAGGCCGGATTGTGTGTTCTTTGTCAACGGAGTGTATTTCGCATACGCTGAGCTTAAAACGGCTCAGACAGGGCAAACTGCCGCGACGCACGGCCGCAAGAAGATTGCTCACAATTGCGTGGAGGCGGCCCTGGCCGTTCTCGGCGAAGCGAGGGAGCGATGGGCTGAATCCGGCGGGAAGTGGCCCGGTTTCCGGAGCCGGTCGATGCCTGCGGCCGAAAAGAATCGCATTAGGCAGGATGTCTGCCTGTATGAGAAACCAGTCCATATAAGCTGTCTTGACATGGGCAGCTTAATGCTCCTGCAAGACCTTGAATGGTTGCTGCCCGAGGTGGACGACGCGATAGAGCGCAATGATCGCATCGCCATCGAAGCCGGCATACCGGATCGCCTTGTCGATTCCTTCGCGCGCGCAGCTGATATGCGCGAGAAGTCTCCGAGCGCCGCTTTGGCAGACCATTTGGCATCGCTTTTCGCCGCAGGCGACGGCGTTGACCGCGAGATGTTCTTTTTCAACCAAAGTCGGACGAGTCGCACCACCACCGGCATAGAGCTCCTATTGCCGCGCCCGGCACAGAGGGCCATGCTGTTCCAAACCATACGCCGCGTTCGTGAGCTCTACCGCGAAGAAGATCAGCCGAAGATTAGCGAAGCGGTGGTTCGCGCGCGATTGACCGTCGACCTCCCCGATCTCAATCCAGCAAAAATCGAACAGATAGTCAACGAGACGTCGTTGTATCGGAATGGTGCGGAGTCCCATTCCGTGTTATTGCAGGGAGCGGCGGGCCTTGGCAAGACCAACGTGATTGTTTGGTTAGCCCAGGCGTTGGCGGACATGCTTGATCCGCGCAGCAAGGCCTCCGCGCCACTATTTGACCTTTGTGTCTTGCTGACTGACCGGACGGAGCTTCGAAAGAACGTTGCGGAGGAAGCCGGTCGACTCCGCGCCACTAAGGAAATAGTCGCCGAGGCAGAGACATTCGAGCAACTTCGCTCGGCGTTGGTGGGCGGCACGAGAGTTGTCGTCGTTAACATCCACAAATTTCCGTCAGTGCAACGGCTCGCGAAGGACGACCCGGCGCTCAATGAATTGCTTCAACGCAAACGTGTCGCGTTCGTGATTGACGAGGTTCATCGCTCGCAAAGCGGCGTTTTGCACGACGCGACCGTTGAGGTTTTCGATCAATGGGGGACGATTCGGCCGGTCGGTGCAAAGCGCAATCTTCTCATCGGACTTACGGCGACTCCGAAAGACGAGATTCTTGCGCGCATTGGCGAATGGCGCGCACCAAGCGGCCCAGGCGACGACATTCGATGGGCACCTTACTTTGCCTATACGATGACCCAAGCGATTCGCGATAAGGTAATCCTGAATCCAATCCAAAACGTCGTGCGTTTCGACGACCATGTGGTCTACGCCATAACAGACTCGATTTCAAAAATCGGACAAGGAGTCGAGCTGCGCGCTCCTTCCGCTGATGAGATTTACGAAAACCCGAACCGCCAAAGGCTCGTTGCGAAGAAAGCGGCGCTCGTGTTTGCCGCGAAGACGATGATGGCTGTCCGTCCGGTTGGCGGTCGCACCCTCGGGGAGGGCAAGGCGCTATTTGCGTCCTACTCCATTAGAGCGGCGATCGCTTATCAAGTGTTGATCAAAGAGGAACTTGAGGCACTAGCGTCCGACGCTCGGTTCTCTGAGCACGCCGAGACGTTGAGGAGCATGCCCGTTTTGGTTCTATACACGGACAAGCAAGGCGAACCTAGCTGCGCCTCAAAAAACGAAGGCAGAAATCAAGAGCAAATCATTGATGAGTTTAGGCGAAAAGGCATCGAGAGCGTCGCTGGCCTGAAGATTCGAAACTCAATCGTGGTTGTTGTCGACAAGCTTTTGACAGGATTTGACGAGCCCACGTTACATACCGTGTTCATTGACCGGGGCATGGACGACGTTCTCTTGTTTCAGACCGCGTGCCGAGTGAATCGCATGCGAAAATGGAAAAATGATTGCTTGATTGTGGATTTTTCACACGACGGAGTCGTATCAAAAAACTTGCCTAAGGTCTTCGCCAAATATGGAGGAATCGCGGTGTCGGATCTGGATGCGATGGATCTGATGGAGAAAATGAACGCGGCCTATTGCGGATTCTTCAAAGATCGCGACCTTGAATTGCACTGGAAGACATGGAAAGCAACGTTGGCCGGGGGCAAGGATGCGACCGGGGCAAAGGGACTTTCTGATTTCTTGGATCAACTGGCAGCGAGCGATATTGTTCGCGCAGCCCATCTACGAAAAATGGGCACCGCCTGGCTGTCGAGCCGGTTGAGGTTGCGTGGCATTCTTGATTTCGATCGAGCTGAATTGAAGAGGCATAACGACGATCTTAGAGTTGCTTTTGCCGAGCAAGTAGTCAGTCATCTATACGCGAAAACGAAAGACGCGGACGAGCGCGTTGGAGCGGTCTTCGACATTGATATGGTTGAGGAGTCGGAGGGGTGGGGTCTCGATGAAATTCCAGAAAACAAGAAAAAGGAGCGCCTCAAAGATCTCGCGGCAAGAAATAACCTGCCTCAATCGGTTGCGGCGATCGCCCAGTCCTTGGATGCGTTGGAGTTGCTCGTAGCCCTGCAGCTCACCGAAGAGCAAAAGCTTGACTTGATCGAAAAACTTAAAGATTTCTTGCTGGCGTTGTTTGGTGCAATGGATGCCGTGGGAGAGAAAAAGAACAAGGATGTTCATCGGAAGCTGATCGAAGCGATGGCTTTGAATGGGGACGATTACTCATGGGAGGATCGCTTTTCCAAGTTCAAGGAGTTGCTCGACGGCGCCGTTTTGCAGCCGAAAATCTATGCACACCCGAATCGGAAAGCTTTTATGGGGCCGCTCATGCGTCGTGCGGAGTTGGTGATGGCTGACTATGAAGAATGGATCGTGAGGGGTGGTAGCCGACTCGCCGCAGGCTAGACGATACATTGCCGTCGATTGCCTTCGAGAGAGATCTGTTGGGCTGACGAGGGGCGGTTTCGCGAATGCTGATCTTCCTTGTGGGTGCGCCGAAGCAGCGCGTGCATTAAGTCGCCGCTTCTCATCGCCAGAGGGCTAGGAGGCTCGCAGACTTGGATTTGCGATGTCATCGACCGAGTGATCTCGATTGCGCCGACGAGTTATTGCCCTTGACCCAATCATGGTGCATGAGGCCAGCGGGTGAATATCCCAGAATGCCAGCCTGTCGAGATGCTTCTTCTGGCGAGATGCCAATAGCTACGCAGGGCTGGGGCATTGTGTTGTCTTGACTTATTGCTCGTTTCAATCTCTTTTTTCGTTTATACACCCGACGCACCGTTTTCACGGTGAAAACCCACCGGGCGCGTTCGCCCTAGAAACGGCTGACCATGTCGGCCGACCATCAAGCGCGGAACGACGCAATTGCGTCGCCGGTCGCGCCGGCCTGGTCGGCGATATGAGCGTCAACGGCCCAACGGCCGTCGCTTGAAGGGCGGCACAAAAAGCAAACCGCTTGGCCGCGATCGAGCCGAGAGAGCGCGCGGTTCGCTTCAACGTCTGAGACGAAGATCGGGCCAGGCGGCAGTGCGTCACGGATCGCGCGGCCATCGACCTCCGACAAGATCGCGTCGAACCGCGTTGCCGACGACGGCCCGGAATAGCGCGAAGCCGAGCGGACGGTTGCTCGAACAACGGTCACTTCTTTCGCCGTTGCTCCGGCCACCGCGAGCCGAACCCGCAGCCATTGGCCGATGTCTTCGCTTGTGTCGCCGTTCGCGCTTTCGTCGGTTTGTCCTTCGAAATCCAACGAGCCCGCCGCGAGCGTTGACGAACTCGACGCGAGCGCCAGTTCGAGAACGTGGTCGACGGCCACCGCGAGACGGTCGAGCTTCGCGGAGAGAACTCGCTCGGACCTGGCCGCGATCGCGGCGAGCCTCGCCTCCATCGGGGCGATCTGTTCGGCGACTTGGGCCGGCTCGGTTTCGTCAGCCAAGGCGCCAGGGCGCGGAGCAAAGATCGGGGCTGTCGCAAGATCGAGAGCCCGATCGATCGCGTCGAGCGGCGTCGCTCCGGGCGGCAGCGTCGCCGCGATTCTTCGCAGTTTGTCGAGGCGACGTCGCGAGAGCCACAGGCTCAATTGCGTTTGGCCCCATCGAGAAGCGGGTCGGTCGTTTGTCATCTCCGCGCCTCCGGTTGGCGGTCCAGTGATTGCGTCGTGCGCGGGCGCCTTGGCCGCGCTGTCGGCGCGACCGCGTTCGTCGCTGTGGTGTGCTGCTGCTGGTCAAGCGTCGACGCTTCCCGTTCTTGCTGAGCAGCTATGTCGGCGCGTCCGTCTTCGCCCGGCGCAACGGCGTAGTCGAGCGTCGTTCCCTTCGCGCGACTGCGGCTCATCGAGCGCGCCAAGCATTCGATCGCAGCCGCGCGATCGAGCTGCGTGGCGTTCGGCTGCAAATGCGACTCGGGATCGGCGGAGAGGATCGCGCCGCGATCGACGTGCAGCGTCGTCGCGAAGCGAGACCGGCTCGACGCGACGTAAATCCATTCGCGATCGGCCGTCGCTGGATTCACCAACACATACGCGCTGCTCAGTGTGCGGCCTTGGCTTTTGTGGTTCGTCAGGCAATATGCGTGGTCAAAGCGGCCGAAGGAGGCGGGCACGCGCGCGGTCGTCTCGCCGCGCTCGTTCGGTGTGTCCAGTTCAACGATCAGAGCTGGACCGCTCGCGGCGCGTTGGATTTTTTGAATTGTGCCCGTCGAGCCGTTCGCGACGCCGAGCGTCCGGTCATTCTTGGTGAACACGACGCGGTCGCCAGGAGCAAAGCGTTTTGGCTCCTTCGATTCGTCTCGATGCGTGATTTCCAGCTCCACGCCCTTGGAGTCGAGCACGACCCCGTGCTCGACAAGGCGCGTTCGCGCGCGGGCGTTGAGGTCCGCGACTTCCGCGCGCGTCGCCGCGATCATGATCTTCTCCGTCAACGGTGTTTTGTCTGCCGCCCACCCGTCGAGCAGCGTTTCGACGGTCGCGAGGGGGCCGTCGCTGAGCCGGAGCCGTTGGTGGGCGTCGAGCAGTCGGAGCGCGGGCAGCGCCGCGCCGATGGCGAACGACTCGACGGCGTCCCGCATCCATTCATGGTCGTAGCGCGATCGCCATGCGAGAAAGCCTCGGCGCAACGTCGGGTCGGCCGAGCAGTGCGCCTCAGCCGCGCGCATCTTTGCGTCCTCAGGCAGCGAGCGCAGCGCATCGAGCCGTTCAAGCTCGACGGCGGCGCTCGCCAGGTCGGCCGCGCCATCGCGCGCGCGATCGGCCAGCCAGTCGAGCAGCGGCCCAAAGTCAGTGCGTTGACGGCGGATCGTCGAGATTTCGGCGGCTCCGTGCTCGCGGACCAGCGCTCGGAAAATGCCGCCGGCTTCTATTGGCTGCAACTGTTTGGAGTCGCCGACCGCGATCAGCTTCGCGCCCGCGTCGACGACGGCTTGCTGAACGAGCGCGAATTCGCGAGAGCCGACCATGCCCGCCTCATCCAACACCAACACGGTGCGATTGTTCAACGTCTGGCGCCCAGACTGGATCGCGAGCAGCAAGCTGGCGATCGTGCGCGACGGGACGCTCGTCTCGCGAGAGAGGGTTTGCGTTGCCGACGCGGACTGAGCGCAGCCCAAAACGGAGAAGCCCGATTCTTTGTAGGCATCCGCGAGCGCGCGCAGCAAGGTTGTTTTGCCGGTGCCTGCCCAGCCCTCGACAAACGCATGGTTGCCCGTTTCGCTCGCGATGTGAAGCGCGGCGGCCCGCTGTTCGTCGAGAGAAACCGCCGCGCCGAGCTTGGCGCCAAGGTCCGCCTCCAACGCGTCGAACCGCTTGTTGACGGTCGAGGCGGAGAGTCGATGCCGGAGATCCGTCTTGCCGTCTTGAACCGTTCGCGTGGTTCTCTCCTCCATGCCAAACGTCGCGCGCGAAGTGAAAACCGGCGCCAATGTTTCTGTCTCGCCCAGGGCCAAAGGATGCTCTGACGCCATGAAGCGGTCGAGTTCGTCGAGGCAGCGCGCGGCGTCCCATTGGCCCATCGCCGCTTCGCAAATGAGAGCCAACGCGTCTTGCGGCGTGGCGCACGACTGGTGCTCGGTCAGCTTGGCAAGCAGCGCGGCGTGGTCGAGCGCGAATTCGGGTGAGCGGGCCGCAATGACGATCATCTGCTCCGCCAGCTCGGAAGCGGCCGGCTGATTCATCGAGGCGTTGGCCTGAGTGGCGAGCGTCGGATCGCGCATGCGCGACACCGCTTCGGGCGTAAGTCCGAGTGCCGCCGTTTGGCGAGCGAATCGGTCCAGCAATTCAGGCAACGGCGGCTCAGACTTGGCCGAGCGCGTGTTGATCGCGGCGACGTCTTTCGCGGCCTCTCCATGCTCGCCGACGTCGCCCATCTCCGAGACCTGTTCGGCGATCTCGCGGCTGCGTGTCGAAAGCGCTTCGCGCTGCTCGTCGCTGACTCCGACGATTTGGAAGTAAGGGCCGGTCGGCTCGATCGCGAACCCCATCGCGCGCAGGCGCGCGGCCAGTTCGACGCGGAACAGCGCGCCGGTCGCCATTTTGCGGTCAAACTGCGCCTTGTGTTCGAGCGCGCTCCACTCGTCCGCGCCTGCTCGCTCGCCCACGTTGAACATGAATGCGTGAACGTGGAGCTGGGGATCGAGCGCGCGGCTCGCGAAATGCGTGTAGCAGGCGGCGACGGCGGCCTCGGCCTTCTTTTTCGTGCGTCCTCCGTGGCCGTGCCGAGTGACCGCGTGCGCTTCGGCGTGCGCGAGCGCGGCGCGGACGGCGTCATGCAAGCAATCGAGAATCTGCGCCTGAGTCGCCCGGTCGGCCGCCGCGAAGATCGCGGAGACGTCTTTCGGCGCGGAAAATGTCATGTCCACGCCCATGACATGCGATTCCCCCGCGCCCTCGACGAGCGCTTGGCCGGTGAGCGGATGAAAGCCGCGCGCGAGCCGTTCGACATGCTCTGTGTTTGCTGGGTGGCTTTGGTCGAGGCCGAGCAAGGATGGCCCGGCGCATGCCCAGAAGGGAGCGGGGCCGAGCCCAGAGCGATCGTTTCCACGCGCGTAGTCGTCGAAGTCGCCTCGCTGCCGAGTCGACGGCGCGCCCAAATAAGCGAGGTATCCCTCGCTGCCCTGAGCCGCTTGGTTCTTCGCTGAGTTGATTTTGACGATCGAAAGCATGGGCGGCGAGCGAGAAATGGCGGCCCCGGATCACAGGGGCCGCCGTCCAGCAATGCGCGGAATCAGCGCATGCGCGACGCGACTTCTTTGGTGTGCAGCTCCACGTAAGCGCGCGTTTGTTCGATCGAACTGTGGCCGACGATCACCATGATTTCGTGCTCAGTGAGCTTCCCTTGCAGATACATCCGGCTCACTGCTTCGTGCCGGAAATCATGGAACCGGAAGCCAACGACGCCGGACGCTCGCGCGATCTTGCGGAATTGCTGCGAGCAGGCGCTAGGCGTGCCCATGGTGTGGAACACGCGCGCGCTGTCAGGGTCTCTTCTGTTGTGCAGGAGGCGCATGATGAGACGGGCGCGACTGCCAAGCGGAATGACGCGATCTTGCCTGGTCTTGCATCGATGGGCGGGCACTGTCCACTGGCACTCTTCAAGCTCGAAGTCGGCCCACTCGGCGAGCGCAACCTCTTGCAGCCTCGCGCCCGTGAGCAGAGCCAAGCGGGCCATCAGCCACCAGTGGTCGCGGCGAGCGCCGTCGAATTTCCGAAATGCGCCAAACAGCGCGCGTTGCTCTTTCGGTTTCAAACGCCGCTTGCGCGGAGCGTCCCATCCCTTCGGAAACATCGAATTGCGGAAGGGGAACGGAGGACGAGGAACCCGCAGATCGCGCGCCCGAACGCGGATCGACTTCTTGATCAGAAAGATCTGTTTGCGAATCGTGTCATAGGCGTAAGGCTCGTCGCGGTTGCTTTTGGTGGCCCGGGCGTTCGCAATGTAGTCCTCGATCCAATACTCGTCGATGTCGCAGACGCGGCTGTTTCCGACGAGCCGCATCACGACTTTGTGATTGCGTCGCTCTCGCGCAGATGCGCCGCCGGACACGACGAAGGAGCCGATGAGGTCGGCGATCCGGTCTTTCAAGAGATTGCCTTTGGGTGGCGACGCCTTGATCGGACGGCTCGGGCTGTCAAGCTTCCGCTGACTCTTGAAGTCCGCTTCTTGCGCTTGGCCGAATTTTTCGGCTTCTTCCTTGGTCGGGAACGTGGCGGTGATCCGGGGGAACCCCGTCATCGTCACGAACACCTGCCATGAACATCCACCGTCTTTCAACGGCTTCTTGATGATGCTTGCCATCTGCTCTCTCCCTGTTTGCGTTTGCGCTCCCGCGCATATTGGTAGGGCGGCGGCCACGAGATTTCGGACGCCGAACGGCGCGCAGTTGCACAGGCTAAAACGCGGGCGTTGTGCAATGTCGCGCGCCGATGGCGGGCGTCATCTCGTAAACAGCCTTGCCCCGCAAGGGGCCGAGGCAGGCGAGAGGGGAAGAGAGCAGGGACTAAGAAAAGAACACAGAGGGCGCTTATCTCGTTCCTTATACGAGCACTAGGGACGCAAACACGACGAATTCGGCCCGCAACTGAAAGTTGTCGGGCCGTTTGTCTTGCAACCAGTCAACAATCGAGCATTGGGAAAATTGAAGGAATGAGCGAAATGCAACGTTGCACGGATTAAAAAAGCAGACGAACGGCATGAAAGACGCGAAGCGACACGGTTTGGCGAGGATGCTTCGAACTGAATCTCGCGCCAAATCGCAAACAAATTTTCGTGGCGTTCGCCCTCACTATTGACGACGCATTTCGCGTCGATTGAGAGGACGAAATGAGCGAAGCCAATATTGCGGTGGATGATTTGCCCAGGCCGCCGGGCGAGAGCGAAAGCGAGGCAAGCGAACGCGTTCGTGTCCAGGAGCATTTGCGCGAGGCTTACGGAGTCGAGTCGATGTTCGTGCGCGTCAAAACGCTGTCGCGAATTTTGGGGATCGCCCCGGCCACACTCCGCGCTTCGATGAGGGCTGGACGCTTCACGCTGCCCCACGTTGTGGTTTGCTCCGCGCCACTGGTGAGAACCGACCAGTTGATCGATTGGATTCTTGCCCTGAACGCTGGCGCGCGAGCGCCGGCCCCGTCATCGACTGATGACGAGGGCGAGCAGGCCGGAGACAGCTATCGCGATTCGCTCGACGTCGGGGCATCGGGTCGAACCAACATGCGAAGACTTCGAAAACGCTTGGTCGCGGAAACCTTGGCGAAGATGCGGCAAGAGACCTTGGAGCGGCCACAGAATTGAAAAAGCGCGCATGCGTGAGCATGCGCGCTTGATTTGAGGATATCTGCGCGAGGCCGGGCTATCTCTTCAACTTGCCTCTCGATCGCGAAGCGCTGGGCAGGGTTTGACACGGTTTGCCCGTTGGGGCGGCGCGTTGCTCCTCGCGCTGCTTGATGATCTCGACGGCGTCGCGAAGCCTGCGTCCCGCTCGTTGACGCGCGGCGTCAAAGTCGCGTTCGCTGATTCCGAGCGTCGCCCGCGTTTCTCTCGGAAGCGCATCCCACACGATTCCGTCGATGACGCCCTGGGCGGCGAAATCCTCTCCCAGCGCCTCGCGCGCAAGCGCCACCGCCTCATGCGCCTGCTGCAAGCGCTCCAACGCGAGCAGCCGGATCTCGACAGGCGATCCGGTTTCGGCGTCAGCCAGTCGCTTCTCAATGTCGAAATCCTCTGGCATCGGGACGATGAGGCGCTTGTCGCGTTGCGCCCACTGCGCTTGGGCGATCGAGCGCATGGCGAGGCGGAGGAACACGCCGAAAGGCGCTCTCAATGGCCACTTCCGAGAGCCGGCCAAAACACGCGTCATGGTCTCTTGGATGAGGTCATCGGGTTCTGCGAACGAAGTGCCGCGAATGTGCCTCGCGGCGTAGTCCTGAATCGACTCGAAGTCGTCTTCGATCAGTATTTTGTATGCGCTGATGATGTCATCCCACGTTGCATGCATTTGCGATTCCTCACTTCCATGGTTAAAGGCCGCTTCTCCCATCCGCCTTCGCGGAGGGACGCGGATATTTCGGAAGGGCGAGGCTGGCGAGAGAATTGTTCTCTTTTCGTCAGATGAATAGACGAGTGGTCGGTATAACCGTTTGTCGGCTCGGCGAACAGAAGGGCTGACGTGGTCGCCCTTGCCTGGTGTGCAGACACCGGAGGCGACCGCCATGCGACAAAGATCCAGTTCAGCGTTTCCAGCTTCATTTCCCCGCAAAGACGTGCCCGGTTGGCTCGTTGCGAGCGCAACCATTGGGGCTGCGGCGGGTGCCGCAGCCTTGTGGGCGCTTTGGCGACCGCTTCCGTTTCTTTCGGCTCCTGCGGGAACGCTTGGCGAGCACGCGGGCTATTGGGTGAAGCTCGCGGCGCATCATTTGCTGCCGTCAGCTTATGAAGGTCCGTCGGCGCGTTACGTTCGCTGGTGGGACGGCCTGGACGCTCCGGCGCGTGCCGGAATCGAGCTGCGCCTTGGCCTCTCCGCGCTTGCGGCGCTCGCGCCCTTCGGCTTGTTCGCGAAGCCCTATTTGAAGGCTCGCGATCAGTTCCTTTTCGTGCGCGGCGCGCGGCGGCATGAAGGGAAAGAGGCGACTCGGCGTTTGCGCGCGCTTTCTCGCCGGGTCGCCGCGCGGCAGCCGGAGCACAATCTGGCGCCGAATGTGCCTTGGCCGTCGAGCATGTGGACGAGGCACACGCTCATGGTCGGCGGCGTTGGCTCCGGCAAGTCGACGGCGCTGCGGCCCTTGGTCCGCGACATCGTCAAAGCGGACGAGCAACTGTTTCTGTTCGATCCCAAAGGCGAGTTCACGGCCGCTTTCGAAAGGGCCGCCATCGTCGCGCCATGGGACAGCAGAAGCCACGCGTGGGACCTAGCGAAAGACCTGCGCAACGTGCAGGACATGAGGCGCTTCGCAAGCTCGACGATCAAAGACAGCCACGACCCGATGTGGTCAAACGCTGCGCGCCAGCTCCTGGTCGGGCTGCTTGTCCATCTCAGAAAGACGCGCGGGGCGGGGTGGGGTTGGAGAGAACTGTCCGATCTCGTGTCTCTTCCGCAGCCGGCGCTGCTCTCGATCATGTCGACATGCCACCGCGAAGCGATTCGCGCTGTCGAGGAAGCATCGGTCACGACAAAGGGCGTGCTCATCAACCTGTCGGCTTTCTGTTCGCCGATCCACGATCTCGCGGAGGCTTGGGGAGACACGCCGCCGGAGCGGCGCGTCAGCGTCATCGCATGGGCGCGAGGCGCGACGGAGCCCCGTCAATTGATCCTGCAAGGTCACTCTGGATATGGCGAGCTGACGAGATGCTACGTCGAAGGCATGGCGGCGGTCTTCGCGACGCTCGTCAACAGCGTGGAGTTCGACGACAACCTGTCTCGCAAGATTTGGTTTGTGGCCGATGAATTCCCGCAAGCAGGAAAGCTGCCGGTGCGCTCGCTGTTTGAAGTGGGGCGATCGAGAGGCGTTCGATGCGTGGTCGTCTGCCAGGACTTCGCGCAGCTTGTCGAGGTTTATGGCGAGAGCTTCGTCCAGGCGTTACTGTCCATGTGCGGAACGCTGATCGTCGGGCAAGTCATGCCTGGCGAGACGGCCGAGCGGCTGTGCAAAGTCTTCGGCTCGCGCGAGGTCGAGAGGCCCAACGTGTCCGAGACGCAGAGCGCCAAACCCGGCTCGTCGACCCTGTCATACAGCCGCGAAGAGATCGCCCTCTACAAACCGTCCGAGCTGGCCTCCCGCCTTGGCCTGACCGCTGACAAGAAGGGCGTGCGGATGATCGTGTTCGTGGGCGGCGAGACGCATGAGATCGTTTGGCCGATTTGCGCGTTGCCAATCGTTCGCCCCAGCCATGAGCCAGCGGACTGGACGATAGACCACGAGGACGCGCATCTCCAATCGACGTTGCGGGAAGCGAACGACCAAGAGGACCCAAGCGCGGCGGCCTACATCAATGAGATGCGGGAGACATGGTGGAGGGAGCAGCTGCGCTGGTTGCCGCCCGTGTTGCAGGAGGCGTTCATCCACTCGCGGCGCAAGGCCCTTCGGGCGTCATCCCGCGTAGCAGCCGTTTGTTTTCGGATACCCCGATAGGAGCGAAGCGCGCCTAAGCGCAGGGGCCGCGACGCGAAAGGCCATCTCCGCTCGCCACGAAAAAACGCCCTCCCCGGAGGGAGCCGCCATCGCATGGCCGACAGCCCTTCGAATCGCTGACGCGAGGCGAAGGGCGTCCATTGAGGATCAAAGCATGAAGAAGAAAAAATCGGCGATTGAACAGATCGAACGCATGAACCGGCTTGACGACGAGCTTCGTCGAGCCGCGGGGAGGGGAGACGCGGAGGCTGCGCGAGCCTTGATCGATCAAGGCGCGAGGGCCGACAACGCCGACGAGATCGGATGGACGCCGCTGATGCACGCGTCGGCGTCGGGAACAGCGGAGTGCGTGGAAATGCTGTTGCCCTTGTCGGACGTCAAGGCGACCGACTTGGAAGGCAAGGCCGCGTTCGACGCGGCGGCGGATCGCGACGACGAAGACGGCGAGCGCATACGCCGGGCGCTGCGCAGGGCGATCGCCGAGCGCGAAGCGCGCGAGATCGCGGAGAGCGCCGGAGGAAGGGTGTTGCCGCGCCGGCCCCCGCGCAGGCTTTGATCTAAAAAAAGCCGCTTTCGCGGCCAAACCGGGCGTTGCGCCCGTCCGAGGCTGATGGTTGACGCGCCGGCTCAGGCTTGGCCGGCGGGTTTGAGCAAGTGCGAGAGCTTGCCGCCAACGATGAAGACCGCGACGCAGATGTTCAGCACGAACTCTAAGAAGAAGCCAGTTTTCATGCCCGCTGACGTCGGGCCGTCGCAAAGCGCGGGAAGGAAAAAGCCGAACATGCACACAGCCGCTCCGACGAGCAGCCACGACAAATCCGCTGCCCGCTGCGCACTGGCGGCGATGATCTTCATCGCGAAGAAAATCACTATGAACATGCCGACGATTGCATTGATCAACGGAATCAACATGAACATTGAAAAACCTAGCACTCCGAAGAACTTTGCGAAAACCAGGCCGCGCTTCTCTTGAATTTGCTCGCTGACGAGTTTTGACTTTTGCATACACGCTCCACTGAAAAAGCGCTGGCGCGCGCGATTTGCAGACGCGCCAGCGAAAGGGGCTGACTTTGAAGGAATCTATTGAGGCTTGGAGAATTTGAGCAATTCGACGTGAGTGGGCGTCGGCGCGCCGTGCGAGGGTCGGTCGAAGTAGTCCATCTTGATAACTCGCCCAACCGATGGCGCATACCAATCTGTCTCGCGAGAGGTTCCCTCGCCGCGATTGCCCTCTGTGCCCGACCAACTGGCCGTCATCTCGATTCTGAACGCCGCAAAAACTCCTGCCGGGGTGTTCACTTGCTCGACGCCGACGACTTTCGCTTTGCGCTCGACGTCAGACGCCCAAGCTCCGGATCGATAGACGCCCGAAGACGACCAGGTCTTGCCGACCGACATCGGAAATTGAAGTTTCCCGTCGCTCGGTTCGAATGTGCCGGTGGCTGTTTTGACGTTGTTGCCGCCCGAGTCGAGAACGATCAATCCGCCATTGACCTCTGTGCGTCCGCCCTCCACGCGCGAGACGGTTTGCGCGAATGTTGAGTTTTTGGTCGGTTCAAGATCGTTGGTGTAGCGGAAGGTCCATTGCTCGCCGACGATGTAGACGGGTGCATCAGCTTGCGCCGGCAGGGCGGGCTGCGCGACGGGCGGGGGCAAGCTGGCGGCGGACGTAGCTATCGCGGCGGAGGCAGCGACGAGTGATGAAAGATCCATGGTTGTCTTCGTGTGGATATTGGTCGGCCGCGAAGGTTGGCGCGGCGACAGCCGCGCGCCCTGACGGATTGGTCAACGGGTGGCGGCTTGGCGCCTTAGCCTTTGTCCGCGTCGGCGGCGAGCCAGCCGTCCGCGCCTTTGAGCATGCGAATGCGCGCGGCGCCCGCTTTCCCCTGGATGTCGCACACGTAAGCTTTCTCGCCATCGGACTTGCAGCCAATCAACTTCACTTCGGAGACGGCCTTTTTCTGCTCAGCAACCTGTTGGTCGACGAACGAGTTCTTGCCGGCGAATTGCTCCGCTTGCTGTCGCCCGACGTCGACTTGTTTCTCCAAGGCGGCGCGAACGTCGCCTTCGCTCGGCGAGCCGCCGCAGGCGGACAAAAGCGTCGACACGGCGAGCGCGAGGACGAGGGCAATCTTGTTTCGTTGGATTCGCTGACTCATAGAAGCTCTCAATTGAGGATGACGCGGCGTGGCGTGATTTGCTCGAACGCGCGAGCGCCGCTCGCGGTTTGCTTGTTTGCGGATGTCGATGTCGGCGCGCCGATCGGCGTGTTGTCCGTCGCCGCCGTCGTGAACGTCCAGCTCAGGGCGAACGGCGTGGCGGCGAGCGTCGTGTTCGA
Organism: Paraburkholderia flava; assembly: GCF_004359985.1. NCBI lineage: Bacteria > Pseudomonadati > Pseudomonadota > Betaproteobacteria > Burkholderiales > Burkholderiaceae > Paraburkholderia > Paraburkholderia flava. Next base: position 222,577 of record NZ_SMRO01000002.1, read on the forward strand.
CAGCGAGCCCGAGACCTTGACCGTGTAGGTTGTGTTGGTCTTCAGCTTCGCGGTCGGCACGCACATCGCCAGGCGCGTCGCCTCAGCGTTGTTCGAGCTGTCCGTCTCGATGCAGGGCGCGTTGGCGCCCGACGCGTCGGCGATCGTGAACGAGACGTTCGAGAACGCCGCGTTGCCGCCGCCCGAGAGCGTCACCGGGTAGCCGACCACCGTGCCTTCGAGGCTCGGCTGCGCCGCGACCGGATTCGGGCTTTCGTTCGCGACCCAGCCCGTGTTGACGCCCGTCATGCCGTTGTAGGGCCATGCGATGAGCTGGCTGTCCTGGATGAACGGCTTGTTGTCGGCGAAATCGACCGTCAGCGTCGAGAGCTTCGACGGGTCCGTGGTCGCCGCGACGCCCGGACCGGCGTAGACGGAGTCGAACAAGGCGATCGCGCGGTGGAACGGAGCGTCGAACAGCGCTTGGATCGCTTCGGTCGAGCTCGCGAACGGGCCCGAGAAGCCCGCGGTGATTTCGCCGACCGACGCGCTCTTGTAAAACATGTTCACGCGATCCGACGGGGTCGCCGCCGTGTAGCCTGGCTGGCCCGCGGTTTCGACGTGTCCGATCGTGTTGTTGTCTTGCTCCCAAAGCGAGTGATTCGTCGCCGCTTGCGCCACGCTCGAATTGAACGACAGGGCCGGCAGGCCGATCTGCGCGCGCTGGTGGTTGATATACCCCAGCGTGTCGTCAGCGACGTCGCCCGTCGCCGTGAAGGAGCCCGCGCTCGCGCCCGGAGCCGCGATCAGCGAAATCGTCGCCGCCGCCGTGCTGCCGCCGGAGCCCGTGCCCGTCGAAGCTGCGCCACCGCCCGAACTGCCGCCCCCGCCCCCGCAGCCAGCAAGAACCCCCGCAGCCAAGGCCGCAACAATTGTTTTCTTCATGTTGTCTCTCTAATCGTTGAACAAAGGCCGAGCAAAACGGCCAACCGACTAAAAAATGATCTAAGGCGTTCACATCGTAACGTAACACGTCAATTTATGAACGTCGTGCGTTGAGAGAATGACGTGAAACGTCGTTTTTTTGCCGCGCGGAGGGTGTATGAGGAGCGAGAGCGTTGGCGAAGAGCTCGCCAAAAGGGTGGGGAGCGCGATAGCCGCGCAGCGCAAAGCCGCCGGCTTCACGCAGGCGCGGGTCGGGGATGCGTTGGGGTTGGAAAAGGAGACGGTGTCCAGGCTAGAAACTGGGGCCATAACGCCGACGCTATTCCGCATCGCTCAATTCGCAGAATTGTTCGCGTGCCCGATAAGCGCGTTGTTTGGCGAATACAGAGGAAAAGTCGGAGAAGATAGCGCGGAAATTGCCAGCCTGATCGCCGGCCTGTCGCCAGAGGCGCGACGATCCGCGCTGCGGATGCTTTCAGAGTTCGCGACGGTCGCTCGGGAGCGCGAAGAGCTGCGCGAGCAAGTCGACAGGCTGCGCGCAGAGTTGGAGCGCCGGGTTTTGTCAGAGTCGCTGCCGCATGCGCCGGTCAAAAGCTGGCAACGCGGGAAGCTTTGACTTGATGGAGGCGGCTCTCAGCGTCAAAGCGGTTTTCCAAGGTTGTGGGCGAAAGAGCGTCGCCCACAACCTTTTGCCATTGTCCGCAGCCCGGCGCGTCAAGGGTGCGCTGCGCCGAGCGCTCGCGCTCGCCCTTGACCCGGAAGGGCGACGCGGGGGCGCGAGCCGCGTCAGAGCGGATTTGGCAGGGCGTTGGAGGACGTGAGCGGAGGCCTGTCCTCGCACGGGGATTTGCCATCGACATGGTTGTGAGGCGATCGCATAGGTTTTCGCTGCCGCGACCGGCGAACGATGTCAGTCGGCTGGCCGCTTTGAGTTTGACACGAAGTGGCTTTTGGACAGCGCCGACTCGTAATAGTCTTCGTCGAGAAATTTCAGCAGCTTTCGGAGTTCCGCTTTGTCGGTCGGCAAAACGATCCGGTCGTCTCCGTCGATTCGGACTTGCAGATTGAACTGTCGCGCGGCGCTGGCGATTTGGCGGCCCGTGTGGGAGTCGAGAATGCCTGATTGTGAAATGAAAGATATTTTCTTTCGGATGAGTGGGCCGGCCGTCGCGACGAAGGCGTCAGCGTCCTCCACCACAATATTGTCGTGCGCGACGAACGCTTCCACTTCTTCGTTGGTGGCCTCGCGGTAGTGTTCGCTCAGGTCGAACACGCGACGCAGAAAATGGAAGCTCTTGAACGTGATCGTGCCGTTTTCGAGCACGGCCAGCAGATGGCTGTCGAGCGTCAAGCCGTCTTCTTGAATGCGCTGGAAAGTGTCGCCGGAGAATAGCATCGAAAGCGTCTTCTTTGAGATCAGGCGACGTCGCTCGAAGCTCTGGATCAACGCCGCCTGGTGCCCATTGCGGCGATGGCCCAAAAACAGCGCCTTGACGTTTTCAAGTGAATGCTGGCGCGAATCGAACAACTCGACTCGCATCGGCCGCTCGATCGCGTCGATGATGCCGTCGACATCTTGGAACTGGTCGATGGCGATCGCTTCATCCTCTTCCGGCATGTATCGCCCGTCAAATGCCAAGACGTGCTCGACGCCTCTCTCGAAAGCCGCCAACTGATCAACGAATGTCCTGGCGACTTCTCGCCTTAGCTCCGCGGTGAGCGGTATGCGCAGGATCGGAGGCTGCTCTTCCCCTCGGGACAGCGCGAACAGGTTCATTTTTCTTTTCCTTGTGCTGAATCGCCCGCTTCCAAGATGCCAAACTCACTGAGTTGGACGATTTTCTTAATGGTCAAAACGTTGTTGATGCGACGCCTCGTGATCATAAGATAAGTGATGCCTCCGTCGGTCTCCACCTCATAAAAGTGAAAGCCGAGCACGCCTAAAACCGGGTTCACCTGCGTGCTTTGCGTGCCCCACAGCACGAACAACAGCATGCCGGCCGCGAAGAGCCACGCGGTCAAATCTGGCGAAGCTGGCTGACCGCGGAAAATCATCGGAAGGGCGTAGGCGACAAAAAATCCGATGACCTCCTTGTCTGCGCTCTTCGCTTTTAAAATTTTGGCCGACAGAGGCTCCAAACGGGAAGACGCGAGGCTGATGATCAATCGAGCCAACAACCCAAGACACAGGCATAGGGCGAACGCGCCCCCGGCCCAGAGATAATTTTTAGATCGCGCAAATTGAAAAGCAAGCGAGATCGACAAAGGCGCGATCGCCGTCAGGGCGAGCAATACACGGACAAGACGGCTAAGCATTTTCCTGGGTCGTTTTTCAGGGACGCGGCGCTATATTTGGCAGGGTTGGCCGAAGCGTCAGAACGGAAGGGCTAGCTTAACGTCGAAGCGATCGAGTGTCGATTTTAGTTCGGCCAAAGGCTTCGCGTGCTGGTAGTTCGCGAAATGGGGTGAACTGAAATCGACCTTAGCTTGGTCATAGTGTCCCACGAGCGCCATCAACATTGCCGGGTGGACATTGAGCTCGGTCATCCTGCTTATGAACGTATGCCGAAACGAGTGAAAGACCTTGCGATCATCAGTTATTTTTCGTTCATCAAGATAGTCGGCGAACCTGCGAGTGACGTTTTTCCCGTATCCGTTTGCCCCTGGTTTGAGCTCGGGAAAGAGCTGGGTCGCGCCGCGCTCGCGCAAGTCTTCGACGTAGGCTAGAAAGCCAGATTCGACGACGATCCGGTGAAGGGGAATCCGGCGCTGAGAGTTCGCGTTCTTCGCCTTCTCAACGTCGAAGAACCAGACCTCGCCCTCGCGCTGGACTTGGTCAAGCCGAAGGCTCGCGAGTTCTTCGAGCCGCGCGCCAGAATACAGTGCCAAAAACGGCAGCCAGCGATACGCGGGTTTATCCATCCGCGTGTAGGCCGCCGGGTCGAATATGGCGTCCAAGTCGTCCGCCGAGAACGGTTTGTAGGAGCGCTTCTGTTGTTCAAGCTTCGATTTCGACGAGACTTTGACGCTCTCGAAGGGATTCGCCTCTGTCCGCAAGCCATTCGCCAAGGCGTAGGCGAACAGGTCGCGCAGGAACGAGAGTTTCGCGTTGATGCGGCTGGCGCTGCCGCCCGCGTCGATGAGCTTGTTCTTGTAGGAGACCGCGTCCTCGATCGAATAGGCGTCGATCGGCCGCGAGCCGATTTGCTTCTCGAAGTCCGCGAAGGCCCTCTCTTTGGCCGTGATCGTGCGCGTTGTGTTGTCCAGCGTCTTCTCTTTCTTGTAGAGCTTCGCGACGTCCGCGAACGGCTTGGCCTTGCGCTTCGTCTCCCGCTTGGCTTTCTGAGCGGCGATTGTAGCCGCGACGGTCGGCGAGAAGGCGGGCAGATCGAGAGCGGGAGTCGCGGCGGCGAATCGCTCGCCGAACAGATCTTTGGCGCGGCGCACGTCGTCGTCGCTGTTAATGTCGCGAACCTGTGTGCCATCCGGGAACACGACATCGAGCCGTTTGAGCGATTCGGCGTCGAGGTTGAAGTCTGCGGCCTTCGGCTTGTTGTCCGGCGTTTTCATAGCGAGTTCGAGATTGAACGCGAGCGCCAACAGTCTAGCTTGCCGGAAGTCTTTCGTGCGCAGCGAGCGCTTGACCTCCTGGCCGCCGCGAGCGAGCCGGAGGTAGAACACGCCGTGGCGCGATTGGAACAGGTGGGGCAACTTGTGCATCGGGCGGATGGCTCACCAAGTGGCTCACCGCGCGCCAAAACGAAAAAGCCCGCACTCGTGAGAGTGCGGGCCTTCGCGTTGAATATGGTGGCGAATCAGGGATTCGAACCCCGGACCTGCGGATTATGATTCCGTCGCTCTAACCGGCTGAGCTAATTCGCCAAAGAGGGCAAATTATGAAGATGACGCCGGGGGCTGTCAACCCCCGGGCGTCACATTTGCTGCGGACTCCAGGTATCGTCTGCGGCCGCGACGTCAGTCGCTGGCGTAGATGTTGGAGTCTTTGGTCTCCTTCACGAACAACATGCCGATCACGAAAGTCGCCAGCGCGATCACGATCGGATACCACAGCCCCGAGTAGATGTTGCCCTTCGCCGCGACGATCGCGAACGCGGTCGCGGGCAGGAAGCCGCCGAACCATCCGTTACCGATGTGATAGGGCAGCGACATCGACGTATAGCGGATCCGCGTCGGGAACATTTCCACCAGCATCGCCGCTATCGGTCCATACACCATCGTCACGAAAATCACGAGGATCGTCAGGATTACCACGGTCATCGGCCAGTTCAACTGCGCGGGGTCGGCCTTCGCTGGATAGCCGGCCGCTTTCAGTGTCGTGCCGAGCGTCTTGTCGAATGCCTTGAGCTGGTCCTTCGCATCGGCGGCCTTGCCGTCGTATGTATTGACGACCGTATCGCCCACCTTGATCTGCGCGGGTGTGCCTGCCGGCGCCGCGACGTTTTCATAGTTCAGGCCGGCCTTCGACAGCGCCCCCTTTGCGATGTCGCACGACGACGTGAACTTGGCGGTACCGACCGGGTTGAACTGGAACGAGCACTCCGACGGATCCGCGATCACGACGATCGGCGACTTCTGCGTCGCGGCCTCGAGAGCCGGGTTCGCGTAGTGCGTCAACGCCTTGAACAGCGGGAAGTACGTGAGCGCCGCGATCAGGCAGCCGGCCATGATGATCGGCTTGCGGCCGATCCGGTCCGACAGCGAGCCGAAGAACACGAAGAACGGCGTGCCGATCAGCAGACCCAGCGCAATCAGGATGTTCGCGCTGGTCCCGTCTACCTTGAGCGTCTGCGTCAGGAAGAACAGCGCGTAGAACTGACCCGTGTACCAGACGACAGCCTGGCCCGCGGTCAACCCGACCAGCGCGAGGATCACGATCTTCAGGTTCTTCCATTGACCGAACGCTTCGGTCAGCGGTGCCTTCGACGTCTTGCCTTCGGCCTTGATCCGCGCGAACGCCGGCGATTCGTTCAGTTGCATCCGGATCCACACGGAAACAGCCAGCAGCAGGATCGACGCGATGAACGGGATACGCCAGCCCCATGCGCCGAACGTATCTTCGCCGAGCGAGCTGCGTACGCCGACGATCACGAGCAGCGACAGGAACAGACCGAGCGTCGCTGTCGTCTGGATCCATGACGTGTAGAAGCCGCGACGGTTCGCGGGCGCGTGTTCGGCGACGTAGGTCGCGGCGCCGCCGTATTCGCCGCCGAGCGCGAGACCCTGCAGCAGTCGCATCGCGATGAAGATCACCGGCGACGCGATCCCGATTGTCGCGTAGCCGGGCAGGAAGCCGACCACGAAGGTCGACAGGCCCATGATGACGATCGTCACGAGGAACGTGTACTTGCGCCCGACCATGTCGCCGAGCCGGCCGAATACGATCGCGCCGAACGGCCGCACGGCGAAGCCGGCTGCGAAGCCGAGCAGCGTGAAGATGAACGCGGCGGTGGGATTGACCCCGGAGAAGAAGCTCTTGCTGATATAGGACGCAAGCGATCCGGCCAGATAAAAGTCGTACCACTCGAATACAGTGCCTAGCGACGATGCGAAGATCACCCGCTTCTCATCGTGCGTCATCGGCGCGTGTGCGATTTGCCCGCCAACGGTAGCCATGTGTCGTCTCCATTTTGATATGCATGCGGGCGCGCCCGGTCAGCGCGTCCCGTGCACGGATTATTGGAGTGGAAACTTACGGCCTACTGACGCGTTATCGCGAAATTTTCAGCGGGTGTTCGGACGGGCCGGCTTCGCTAAATTCCGCTATCTCTCGCGATAGCCCGGCGAAGCGGCCGGTATTGCCGCGAAGTACCCGAGCAGCATGTTTCGGGCGTGGGGCGTGGACGTCGCGTATCAGGGTAAGTCCCGTGCCGGTTCGAGCGTGCGCAAGCTGACACGCACCAGCGTGCCGGCGAGGTGCGGCGACGTCTGGTACACGTGATCCTCGATCGCGAGGGTGCCGCCATGCATCGTAGCGATCTCGCGGACGATCGCGAGGCCGAGTCCGCTGCCGTCGCCGTCGCGTCCGAGAATCCGGTAGAACCGTTCGACCACGCGCTCGCGTTCGGCTGAAGGAATGCCGATACCGGTGTCCTCGACTTCCACATGCACGAGGCTTGCCGCGGGTTCAGGCCGCACGCGCACGGTGATGCGGCCGCCGGCCGGCGTGTAGCGGATCGCGTTGTCGATCAGGTTGGACAGCATCTCGCGCAGCATCACGAGATTGCCTTCGACGTCGATCGCTTCGTTTGATTCGTCCGGGCCTTCGTAGCCGAGGTCCATCTGCTTCGCGAGCGCGGGCTGCACCCAGTCGCGCACCGCGTGCCGCGCGACGTCGTTCACCGCGACCCGCGCGAAAATCTGCCCCGACATGCGGTTTTCCGCACGCGCGAGCGCGAGCAGCTGCGTGACGAGCCGCGCCGCGTGTTCGGAACTCGTCGCGATCTGTTCGAGCGAGCGATGCACTTCGGCGGGCGCGTCCTGGCGCAGCGCCAGTTCGGCCTGGGTGCGCAATCCGGCGAGCGGCGTTTTCATCTGATGCGCGGCATCGGCGATGAAGCGCTTCTGCAGTTGCATGTTCTGCTCGAGACGCGTCAGCAGATCGTTGAACGACGTGACGAGCGGCTCGATCTCCGGTGGCGCGCGACGTGCTTCGAGCGGCGACAGATCGTCGGGGCGGCGCGCGCGGATGTGCGACTGCAGCGCATGCAGCGGCGCGAGTCCGCGCGACAGTCCGAACCACACCAGCAGGATCGCGAGCGGCAGGATCACGAACTGCGGCAGGATCACGCCTTTGATGATGTCGTTCGCGAGCTGGCTGCGCTTGTCGAGCGTCTCGCCGACCTGCACGAGCACGGCCTGCGCGCCGGGCGTCTGCGGAAACTCGACGGTCGTGTACGCGACGCGGATGTCGTTGCCGCGCAGCATGTCGTCGCGAAACTCGACGATGCCCGGCTGCGGCCGGTCCTCTTCATGCGGCAACGGCATGTCGCGATCGCCGCCGACGAGTTCGCCGCGCGTGCCGAGTACCTGGAAGAATACGGTATCGACGTTGTCCGCGCGCAGGAAGTCGAGCGTCGAACTGGCCAGCGACAGTTCGGCGACGCCGTTCACCGGATGGATCTGTCGGGCCAACACATAGGCATCGGTTTCGAGCGCGCGATCGAACGGTCCGTTGGCAATCGACTTCGCGACCAGATACGTAACCGCGATACTCATCGGCCACAGCAGCAGCAGCGGCGCCAGCATCCAGTCGAGAATCTCGCCGAACAGCGAGCGCGGACGCGCGTCGGCGGCGGCTTCGGTTTCGTCGGGCGGTGCGAACGGATTCTCGTAGCTGGCGTCGCGCGCCGTGTCGAAATCGGCCGGCGCGGAGGCCGGTTCTGCGCGGGCGCGCATCGCGGACGTGCCGTCTATTTGTAGTGGTGGCTCGCGGGCATGCCGCCCGAAGCCGGTGCTGGTGGTCGCGTCACATCGGCGGCAGGTGCCGCTTTCTCGAGGCAGTAACCCAGCCCGCGAACCGTCGCGATGCGCACGCCGCCCGGCTCGAGTTTCTTGCGCAGCCGATGCACGTAGACTTCGATCGCGTTGTTGCTGACCTCTTCGCCCCACTCGCACAGATGATCGACGAGCTGTTCTTTCGAGACGAGCCGGCCGATCCGCTGCAGCAGCACTTCGAGTAGTCCGAGTTCGCGCGCCGACAGATCGATCACCTGCTCATTGATGCACGCGACGCGACCGACCTGATCGAACGACAGCGCGCCATGCCGCACCATGGTCGGACCACCGCCCGCGCCGCGTCGCGTGAGTGCGCGCACGCGCGCTTCGAGTTCGTCGAGCACGAACGGTTTGGCCATGTAGTCGTCGGCGCCGAGGTCGAGGCCTTTTACGCGTTCCTCGATGCTGTCGGCGGCGGTGAGGATCAGCACCGGCAGGTTCGAATTGCGCGCGCGCAGGCGGCGCAGTACCTCGAGTCCGGCCATGCGCGGCAGGCCGAGATCGAGGATCAGCAGGTCGAAACTTTGCATCGACAGCGCGGTGTCGGCATCGACGCCGTTCTTGACGTGATCGACGGCATAGGCCGATTGGCGGAGTGATCGGACGAGACCGTCCGCGAGTATGCTGTCGTCTTCGGCAATCAGAATTCGCATGGGGCGCCCAGCGTGACATTGCCGGCACCGCGGGGTCGCCCGGCGCGCAGCGGTCTCCAGAAAATTTGTGGGTAGAGATGGCGAAACCCGCATTCCGGGCTTGCCAAAACTACTGTTTTTTTATACAGTACCTGCGTTTGGTGTGCAGCTTGATGAAACCGGCTGCTCTACCGCCTCAGACGCCGTTCATCATAGCAAAGGACGATTCATGGAAGAAAGCAAGAAAGGCGCGGCTGGACTGACTGCTGAGAAGAGCAAGGCGCTTGCCGCCGCTCTCGCGCAGATCGAAAAGCAGTTCGGCAAGGGGGCGGTCATGCGTCTCGGCGCAGGGGAAGCGGTCGAGGACATCCAGGTGGTGTCCACGGGTTCGCTGGGTCTCGACATCGCGCTGGGCGTCGGCGGTTTGCCGCGCGGCCGGGTGGTCGAAATCTACGGTCCGGAATCGTCGGGCAAGACCACGCTGACGCTGCAGGTCGTCGCGGAAATGCAGAAGCTCGGCGGTACGGCGGCGTTCATCGACGCGGAACACGCGCTGGATATCCAGTACGCCGGCAAGCTCGGCGTGAATGTATCGGACCTGCTCGTTTCACAGCCGGACACTGGCGAACAGGCGCTCGAAATCGCAGACGCACTCGTGCGTTCGGGTTCGATCGACATGATCGTGATCGACTCGGTCGCGGCGCTCGTGCCGAAGGCCGAAATCGAAGGCGAAATGGGCGACTCGCTGCCGGGCCTGCAAGCACGGCTGATGTCGCAGGCACTGCGCAAGCTCACCGGTACGATCAAGCGTACGAACTGCCTCGTCATCTTCATCAACCAGATCCGGATGAAGATCGGCGTGATGTTCGGCAACCCGGAAACCACGACGGGCGGTAACGCGCTGAAGTTCTACGCATCGGTGCGTCTGGACATCCGCCGTATCGGTTCGATCAAGAAGAACGACGAAGTGATTGGCAACGAGACCCGCGTAAAGGTGGTCAAGAACAAGGTCGCGCCGCCGTTCCGCGAAGCGATTTTCGACATCCTCTACGGCGAAGGTATCTCGCGTCAGGGCGAAGTTATCGACCTCGGCGTGCAGGCCAAGATCGTCGACAAGGCCGGCGCCTGGTACAGCTACAACGGCGAACGGATCGGTCAGGGCAAGGACAACGCGCGGGAATTCCTGCGTGAGAATCCGGAGATCGCGCGCGAGATCGAAAACCGCATCCGCGAATCGCTGGGCGTGAACGCGATGCCGACCGATGTGCCGGTCGGCGCCGAAGTCGCGGGCGAAGAAGAGTAATCGTCGCGTGATACGCAAGGGTCGGCCCGTGTCCGATGTCAGACGGGACGCGGGCGGACCGTCCAGCGGCCCGTTTGATGGCGAACCGCGCCGCACAGTTGGCGCGGGTTCGTCGAGAACGCCGAAGCCAGCCGCCGATCCCGCAGATTCGTTCGATCCATTCGAATCGTTCGACGAGCATGACCGCGCAGCCGGCATCGCGTCACCACACGGCGAGAGCGCGTTTGAGAAGAAGCAGGACGGCGCCGCAACGGAAGCCGTCTATAGCCGTTCACGTCGCCCCCGCGACGAACCCGGCGCGTCAACCGAAGACCCCTCCCGCTCCAAACGTCCCGGCCGTTCATTGAAGGGACGCGCACTCGGTTATCTCTCTCGCCGCGAGTACAGCCGCGCCGAACTGTCCCGCAAGCTGATGCCGTTCGCCGACGAAGCGAACCCGCTCGAAGCGCTGCTCGATACGTTGGAGCGCGAAGGCTGGCTATCCGACTCGCGGTTTGCCGAAAGCCTTATCCATCGACGTGCGTCGCGTCTCGGCACGAGCCGGATCGTCGGTGAGTTGAAGCGACACGCAGTCAGCCAGACGCTGATCGAAGAGACCGGCGCGCAACTACGCGAAACCGAGCTGGCTCGAGCCCAGGCGGTCTGGAGCAAGAAGTACGGCGAGCTTCCGCAGACGCTGACCGAGCGCGCGAGGCAGGCGCGCTTTCTCGCGGCACGTGGGTTCTCGCAGGGCGTCATCGGCAAGATACTGAAGGGTATCGAAGACGAGTGAGGCGGGGACTAACCGCAGCACGAATCGCAGCACCAATCACGCAGGCCGTAGCAACGCATCCGCAGCCCCACGACCGCCCCACAGCAAAAAGCCCACAGCGAGCCCACAGCCCGACATGCGTGCAGCCGTATGTTGCACCGCGGCGCCCATGACTGTCGCTGGACTGTCTCAAATACTCGGTATGCTAAAATCAGGCGGTTTTCCAATCCGGCCTTCCGTCTCGCATGCCGCTTTCCACGCCCGTCTCCCGCCAGTTGCGCCATCGTCGCGCAATCCACGCGGAAGCCTATGAGCGCACAGATGGCCTGTGGGATATCGAGGCGTGCCTGACCGACCAGAAGCCACGCGATGTGGCGCTTGCGTCGGGTGTCCGGCCCAACGGCCTGCCGATCCATGAACTCTGGCTCCGCATCACGATCGATCGCAAGCTCACCGTCGTCGACGCCGAAGCGTCGTCCGACTGGGTGCCGTATCCTGGTCAATGCGAAGCCTCCAATCCCGCCTACCGTTCCCTCATCGGCCTCAACCTGCTCAGTAATTTCCGACGCGATACCGCGCGCCTGTTCGGCGGCATCGGCGGCTGCACACATCTCACCGAGCTGTGTGCCGTGCTGCCGACCGCCGCGATCCAGGCGTTCGCAGGCGACGTATGGAATACCGGCAGCGGCGGGCCCGGCGAGAGTCGACCGGCGGGCAATGCATCCGATGACGGAGTCGCAGGCACAGCCAGCGACGCCCGTCGTTCGACCGACCAACCTCCTTTCCAGCTGGGTCGCTGCCACGCGCTGCGGTTCGATGGCGAGGCTGTTCGACAGTTCTATCCGCGCTGGCACGGCCACGCGCCGCGTTCCGCCGAGAGGGCGGGCGCAGCGGGCGAAACCAGTGAGTCCGGCGGAAATCAAGTTCAATCCAACTCTCAGACTGAAGGGAATCACGCATGAAGATTCACGAGTACCAGGGTAAGGAAATCCTGCGGAAATTCGGTGTCGCGGTACCGCGCGGCACACCGGTCTTCACGGTGGATGACGCGGTCAAGGCCGCTGAAGAGCTGGGCGGCCCGGTCTGGGTCGTGAAGGCTCAGATCCACGCGGGTGGCCGTGGCAAGGGCGGCGGCGTGAAGGTCGCCAAGTCGCTGGATCAGGTTCGCGAGTACTCGAACCAGATCCTCGGCATGCAGCTCGTCACGCACCAGACCGGTCCGGAAGGCCAGAAGGTCAATCGCCTGCTGATCGAAGAAGGCGCCGACATCAAGAAGGAACTGTACGTCGGCCTCGTGATCGATCGCGTGTCGCAGAAGATCGTCGTGATGGCATCGAGCGAAGGCGGCATGGACGTCGAAGAAGTCGCTGAAAAGACGCCCGAGCTGATCCACAAGATCGCCGTCGATCCGTCGACGGGTCTGAAAGACGCCGAAGCCGACGAGCTCGCGACGAAGATCGGCGTGCCCGCCGCTTCGCTGCCGCAAGCGCGCGCGATCCTGCAAGGCCTGTACAAGGCGTTCTGGGAAACCGACGCATCGCTCGCCGAAATCAACCCGCTGATCCTGACCGGCGACGGCAAGGTCATCGCACTCGACGCGAAGTTCAACTTCGATTCGAACGCGCTGTTCCGTCATCCGGAAATCGTCGCGTACCGCGATCTGGACGAAGAAGATCCGGCTGAAGTCGAAGCGTCGAAGTTCGACCTCGCGTACATCTCGCTCGACGGCAACATCGGCTGTCTCGTGAACGGCGCAGGCCTCGCGATGGCGACGATGGACACGATCAAGCTGTTCGGCGGCGAGCCGGCGAACTTCCTCGACGTCGGCGGTGGCGCGACGACCGAGAAGGTCACCGAAGCGTTCAAGATCATGCTGAAGAATCCGAACCTGACGGCGATTCTCGTCAACATCTTCGGCGGCATCATGCGCTGCGACGTGATCGCGGAAGGCGTGATCGCGGCATCGAAGGCGGTGTCGCTGAAGGTGCCGCTCGTGGTGCGCATGAAAGGCACGAACGAAGACCTGGGCAAGAAGATGCTCGCCGATTCCGGTCTGCCGATCATTGCGGCGGACAGCATGGAAGAGGCTGCGCAGAAGGTCGTCGCGGCTGCTTCGGGCAAGGCTTAACCGGCCCGGCGCCTATCACCGGATTACGAATGGCGGCGCGAACGCGGCGCCGGCGAGCAGCATCGCCGTGCCCGCGTAACGCCAAACGGCGCGACGCCAAACGAACAGAGGTCAATACATGTCGATTCTGATCAACAAAGACACGAAGGTCATCACGCAGGGCATCACCGGCAAGACCGGTCAGTTCCATACGCGCGCCTGCCGTGAATATGCAAACGGCCGCGAAGCCTACGTCGCGGGCGTGAACCCGAAGAAAGCCGGCGAAAATTTCGAAGGCATTCCGATCTACGCGAGCGTCAAGGAAGCGAAGGCCGAAACCGGCGCGACCGTGTCGGTCATCTACGTGCCGCCCGCAGGCGCGGCAGCGGCAATCTGGGAAGCGGTCGAAGCCGACCTCGATCTCGCGATCTGCATCACGGAAGGCATTCCGGTTCGCGACATGATCGAGATCAAGAACCGCATGCGTCTCGAGAACCGCAAGACGCTGCTGCTCGGACCGAACTGCCCAGGCACGATCACGCCGGACGAACTGAAGATCGGCATCATGCCGGGTCACATCCACCGCAAGGGCCGCATCGGCGTCGTGTCGCGTTCGGGCACGCTGACGTATGAAGCAGTCGGCCAGCTGACCGCGATCGGCCTCGGCCAGTCGTCGGCAGTCGGTATCGGCGGCGATCCGATCAACGGTCTGAAGCACATCGACGTGATGAAGATGTTCAACGACGATCCGGATACGGACGCCGTCATCATGATCGGCGAGATCGGCGGTCCGGACGAAGCGAATGCAGCTGAGTGGATCAAGGGCAACATGAAGAAGCCGGTGGTCGGCTTCATCGCGGGCGTCACGGCGCCTCCGGGCAAGCGCATGGGCCACGCCGGCGCGCTGATCTCGGGCGGTGCGGATACGGCCGAAGCGAAGCTGGAAATCATGGACGCGTGCGGCATCAAGGTCACGAAGAACCCGTCGGAAATGGCGCGTCTTCTGAAGGCGATGCTGTAAGTCGAAATAGGCCGGTCAGCCCGGCCTGTTTTTGATACTCTTACGGAATCCTTTCGTAAGAGCGAGGTTCTAAAGCGAGGGAGCGAGCGATTGCTTCCTCGCTTTTTTTGTTGCGCTTTTCTGTTGTCTTCGTTCGCCGCTTCCTTTTATTCTCCCGCCATGCTCGAATTCTTCGCGACGCTCCATTGGGGCGCAGTCATCCAGATCATCGTGATCGACATCCTGCTCGGCGGCGACAACGCGGTCGTCATCGCGCTGGCCTGTCGCAATCTGCCGGTGCAGCAGCGCACGCGCGGGATCCTGTGGGGCACGGTCGGCGCGATCGTGCTGCGGGTGGCGTTGATTGCGTTCGCGGTCGTGCTGCTCGACGTGCCGCTGCTGAAATTCGCGGGCGGCATCCTGCTGCTGTGGATCGGCGTGCGCCTGATGGCCCCGGCCGACGACGCGCACGCGAACGTCAAACCCGCCGACAAACTCGTCACGGCGATCAAGACGATCATCGTCGCCGATGCGGTGATGAGCCTCGACAACGTGATCGCGATTGCCGGCGCGGCCGAGCAGGCCGATCCGGAGCATCGCATCGCACTGGTGATCTTTGGCCTGCTCGTAAGCATTCCGTTGATCGTCTGGGGCAGCCAGCTCGTGCTGAAACTGCTCGACCGCTTCCCGGTCGTCGTCACGCTCGGTGCGGCGCTGCTCGGCTGGATCGCGGGCGGGCTGATCATCAACGATCCGGCCGGCGATCGCTGGCCCGCGCTCGATGCGCCTGCCGCGATCTATGGGATGGAAATCGCGGGAGCGCTGTTCGTCGTGATCTTGGGTTATCTGCTGAAACGTCGCAATGCGCAGCGCGCGGCGACGCGTATGCCGCCTCCGGGCACTCATTGAAGGTGTAGAGGCTGCCAGGCCATTCGGCCGACTGCGCAGGCCGCACGCGGCTCGCTACGATCGAAGCGCCCGTTCCCAATCGAGGGGCGGGCGTTTTCGTTTCAGGAGCCTGCCGATGACCGTTTCCGTTTTTCTTCCTCCAGTGTTTCCATCGAGGCCGCGTTGGTCCGCCCGCGTCGCGCGCTTCACCGCATCGGCGCGAACCATCGGCTTCACGCTGATCGAACTGATGATCGTGCTCGCGATCGTCGGTGTAATCGCCGCGTATGCGATCCCTGCGTATCAGGACTATCTCGCGCGTAGCCGGGTCGGCGAGGGGCTCGCGCTCGCGGCAGCCGCGCGGCTCACCGTCGCCGAGAACGCGGCGAGCGGCAATGCGTTCGGCGCGGGGTATGCGTCGCCGCCGTCCACGCGCAACGTCGAGTCGCTCGCCGTCGACGACGCGAATGGCCAGATCACGATCACCTTCACGTCCCGCGTGTCGGCTGCGGGCGCGAATACGCTGACGCTCGTGCCGTCGGTGCCCGACAACGCCGACACGCCGACCGCGCGTGTCGGCCTCGCGCGCGGCACGGTAGCGGCCGGCACGATGACGTGGGAGTGCTTCACGGCGGGCAAGACCGCGTCGTCGTTGCCTGCACCGGGCGCAGGCCCGATGCCCGCCGATGCACCGACGCTGCCGTCGAATCTCGCACCGCCCGAGTGTCGGGCGTAGTGCGCTGAGGTGCGTACAAAGCGCGTGCGAAGGGAACGCATGAAAAGCGAACGCAGTGCACGGGTTACAGTGGCGTAATCTGATCGATTTCAGCCATACGGCGCACAGCAGGGGGATTTTTTTGTATAGTGCGCCGGTTGCTGACGCCCCCGGTTACTCATGCCCACCCCATTCGCGCGTTCCCTGTCTCTCGTCCTGCTGGCTGTCGCGTTGATCCTGCCGTACGCGGTCGTCAACCATACCTATCCGATTCCGACGTTCTACGCGGAGTACACCGCGCTGGCGCTGTATCTGCTGATGGGGGCGGCCGTCGCGCTGCTCTTTGCGACCGCACGGCCGCGCATCCGGTTCTCGTCGCCGGTCGTCTCGCTGGTGCCGCTCGCATTCGGCGCGTTGCTGGTGCTGCAATCGCTGACGCTGCCGGTTGCACAACCGTCGATGAACTGGCTCGGTGCCGGCTTCCTGCTCGCCGCGTTCATGACGACGCACGCGGGCTACGGCTTCACGCGCGCGCAGATGTCGGAGACGGTGCTGCGCGTCGCGGCGGTGGCGCTGATCGTCGGTGGGCTGTTCGCGGTGTTCTGCCAGGTCATCCAGCTCTTTCACCTCGAAGTGAAGGTGACGCCGTTCGTCGTCGCGTACAACGTGCTGACGGACCGCAGACCGTTCGGCAACATGGCGCAGGCAAACCATCTCGCGACGTACATCGCGTTCGCGATGGCCGGTGCGCTGTTCCTCGTGCAGATCCGGCGGCTGCCCGTGACGATCTGGCTACTGCTGTCTATCGTGTATGCGACCGGACTGGCGTTGACCGTTTCGCGCGGACCGTGGCTGCAGATGGGCGTGATCGTCGTCGCGGGTTTCTGGATGGCGTTCGTCGAATCGCGTCGCAACGAAGGGTCGTCGAGCAGCCGTCGCTTGTGGCTGATGCCGGTTGTGCTCGCCGTACTGTTCGTCGCGGTGAACGCGGCGGTGCGCTGGGCCAACGTGCACTATCAACTCGAACTCGCGCAGTCGGCAGCGGATCGCTTCAAGGATGCCGGCCAGATCGCGCCGCGCATCGCGCTGTGGAAATACGGCTGGACGATGTTCCGGCAGCATCCGCTGCTCGGCGTCGGCTGGGGCGAGTTTCCGCGCTATCAGTTCGACCTCGTGCGGCAACTGGGCGGCGTCGAGATCGCGAACAACTCGCACGACATTTTCATCGACCTGCTCGCGAAGACCGGCCTGATCGGTCTGGCGGTCGTGCTGCTGGGGCTCGTCGCGTGGCTGATTCGCGCGTTGCGCGCACCGCAGACTGCTGCGCGCGTATTCGGTATCGCGCTGATCGGCGTGCTCGTGATGCACGCGCTCGTCGAATACCCGCAGCAGTACATGTTCTTCCTGCTGCCGGCGATGTTCGTGTTCGGTCTGCTGGAGACGAAGTCGCTGCGCTTCGTGCCGACGAGACTGTCGTTCGGTGTCTATACGCTGATCGCGCTTGGCGGGATTGCGGCGCTGTATCCGGTGTATCGCGATTACGCGCGTGCCGAGGTGCTGTACTACGGGTCGCGACCCGCCGAGCAGTATCGCGACGATCCGTCGTTCCTGTTCCGCGCGTGGGGCGAATACGGCTACGCGACGCTGCTGCCGATGAACGCGATGAACCTGCAGTACAAGCTCGACATGCATCGGCAGGCGATCGCGCTATTGCCCGGTGAGACCGTGCTGCGTCGCTATGCGGTGCTGCAGGCATTGAATAACGATACCGATGCCGCGTTGGATACCGTCGAACGGCTGAAGATATTCGCCGAAGAACTGCACGACTGGCCGTCGCAACTGGGCTATCTGTACGAGCTGTGCGACGAGCAGAAAACGTTGGGTGGTTTCAAGGCGGCGCTCGTGAAGAAGTATGGGACGCCGCCGAAGGATGTTAATGACGATGACGATAGCGACGATGAGTGACGTCGCGTGAGATTTGCTCGGTGGCGGCTACTCAGTGACTATTCAGTCGCCACCCAATCCCCCGACTTCCCCCCATGCTTCTCCATCACCTTAACCTCGGTGATAACCATCCCCCGATCCACCGCCTTGCACATGTCGTACACGGTCAGCAGACCGACCTGCACGGCGGTCAGCGCTTCCATCTCGACACCCGTCCGCCCGAAAGTCTCGACCTGCACCGTGCAGTGGACGCCGGGCAGCGTTTCATCGAGCGTGAAATCGACGGCGACGCGCGTCAGCGCGAGCGGATGACACAGCGGGATCAGATCCGCGGTACGCTTCGCGCCCTGGATCGCGGCGATCCGCGCAACGCCGATCACGTCTCCCTTCTTTGCGTGACCGTCGCGGATCAGCGCGAACGTGTCGGGCAGCATCCGGATCGAGCCGCGCGCGACCGCGATGCGCTTCGTTTCCTGCTTGCCGCCGACGTCCACCATATGCGCCTGTCCGGCGGCGTCGAAGTGTGTGAGTTCGGGCATGATCGGGCTCCTTCAGAGGGCGCTAATCATACAGCGCCCATAACGTTGCGACACGCTCGGCGACAGACCAAGTAGGCGCGAGCAAAGCCGGCTGACGCAACCGCTTGCTCAACACAAATACAGTCGGCACGCTGGGTACAATAACAGCCGGTCCACTGCACCGCACAGCACAGTGGCGCAGCGGACCCGCCTTCATCCCGCCCAAACGAATCCGCAATGCGTCGAAGCCGGTTTGTCGCCGTCTGTCTGTCCGTCGCGCTCGCCGCGCCGCCTGGCGCGTTTGCGCAGCGTGGCCCATCGCCGGCTCAAGCCGCGAGCGATGCATCGGTCGACAAAGACAAAGGCCCGCCGCTCGACATCGGTCCGCTGAACGCATACGTCGTGCCCATCACGCCGCCGTCGATTGCCGATGGCGTCTTCGGCACCTACGGCGGCGCCGAGAGCCGCTTCGCCGGCAAGCCCGGCGCGATGGTCAGTTTGCGCGCGCCGCTCGTCAACCAGCAACTGCCCGATCTCGGCGACGGCTCCGGCGGTTCGCTCACGCCGCAGGCGGAGCGCAAACTCGGCGAGCGTCTGATGCGCGACGTACGCCGCGACCCCGACTATCTCGACGACTGGCTCGTACGCGACTACCTGAACTCGGTCGCCACGAAGCTCGCGACTGCCGCGAGCGCGCAGTACATCGGCGGCTATCGTCCGGACTTCGATCTGTTCGCCGTGCGCGATCCGCAGATCAATGCGTTCTCGATGCCCGGTGGTTTCATCGGCGTGAACACGGGGCTGATCGTCACGACGCAGACGGAATCGGAACTCGCGTCGGTGCTCGGTCACGAGATGGGGCACGTGCTGCAGCGACACATCGCGCGGATGATCGTCGCCGGTGAGCGCAGCAGTTACGCGGCGCTCGCGGGGCTGCTGTTCGGCGTGCTCGCGGGGGTGGTCGCGCGCAGCGGCGATCTGGGCAGCGCGATCGCGCTGGGCGGCCAGGCGTATGCGGTCGACAGTCAGTTGCGCTTCTCGCGTTCCGCCGAACACGAGGCCGACCGGATCGGCTTCCAGTTGCTCGCCGGCGCGGGCTACGATCCGTACGGGATGCCGTCGTTCTTCGAGCGGCTCGATCGCGCGTCGATGGGCGACGCGGGCGTGCCGCCGTATGCGCGCACGCACCCGCTCACCGGCGAGCGCATCGCCGACATGGAGGATCGCGCCCGCCGCGCGCCGTACCGGCAGCCGCGGCAGGCGCCCGAATACGGCTTCGTCCGTGCGCGCGTGCGCGTGTTGCAGCAGCGTTCGCGCAGCGACTACGCGGACGAGCTGTCGCGGATGCGTTCGGAAATCGAGGACCGCACCGCGCTGAACGTCGCGGCGAACTGGTACGGCATCGCGTTTGCGCAGATGCTGCTCGAACGCTACGACGATGCAAGCGCGTCGCTTGCCACCGCGCGTCAGCGCTTCGACGAGATGCAGGCAAGCGAGGGCGACGCGACGCGCAGTTCGCCGAGTCTCGATCTGCTCGCCGTCGACATCGCGCGCCGCTCGGGTCATGACGACGACGCGCTGCGTCTCGCCGAGCTCGCGCAGAAGCGCTGGCCGCAATCGAACGCGGCAATCGACATGCATCTGCAGACGCTGCTCACCGCAAAGCGCTTCGCGCCGGCGCAGGTGCTCGCGACTAAGGAGACCCGTCTCGATCCGCAGCAGCCCGCATGGTGGCGTTATCTCGCGCAGGCGAGCGTCGGCAGCGGCGATGCACTGGTGCAGCATCGCGCGCTCGCAGAGGCGTTCGCGCTGGAAGGCGCGTGGCCGTCGGCGATCCGGCAGTTGAAGGAGGCACGCGACATCAAGACGGTCGGCTACTACGACCTGTCGACGATCGATGCGCGGCTGCACGACTTCGAGGCGCGCTACAAGGAAGAGCGCGAGGACGAGAAGGACAACAGCTAACAGCCAGGCGGCGGCCTGTCACGCGTCTTTCGCGGCAGCAGTGCTGGCAGGACCATGAGCAGGACTCGCGATAAAACCGAACCGTCGCGCGACCTCCGTCCGTTGCATCGGCTGCAACGCCAACGCGACACCATCGCGCCACGCGAAGTCACCGCCGCGACCTTCGTCGTCGAGCGACGCATGCGTCGCGAACAGATCGAGATCGTGATCGTGCAGCACCGCGACGCGCGCCGGTGTCGACGTGTCGCTGAACAGCACGCCGCCTTCGTCGTCGAGCCATGCGGCGGCAGGATCGAACGCGTTGCCCGCGTGATCGGTCAACGCAAGCTGTCCGCTTTCATCGACCGACAGCCGCACGATCCACGGCGTATAACCCAGCTCGACATACACGCGCTGCGGCCCGTTCTGAAAAAACCACTGGCCGTGCTCGTCGCAGTCGTAATTGCGGTTGATGAAGCCGAGCAGCGCCACATGACGAATCGGCTCGCCGCTCGCGCCGCGCGCCTGCGCCGCTTCGTCGCGCATGCGCCAGTTGCCGCGCCGGTCGAGCAGCAGCCAGCCAGTGCAATGCGGGACGTTGGGCCATTTGGCGAGCGCCTGGCGAACGATTTCATCCATGATCGGCGAACGGTGCGAGGTAGCCGAACACGCGACGCGACAGCCAGTCGGTGCGTCCGGGAAACGGTCCCGTCATGAAGCCGACGTGACCACCGTGTGCAGGCTGATCGAGCTCAACCGTCGACGACACCTGATGCGCCGCAGGCAGCGCGGTATCGGGCAGGAACGGATCGTTGCGCGCGTTCAGCACGAGCGTCGGCGTGACGATCTCGCCGAGCAGCGGACGCACGGTCGCGCAGGTCCAGTAGTCGTCGGCGTTGCGAAAGCCGTGCAGCGGCGCGGTGACGACGTTGTCGAAGTCGTACATCGTGCGGCTCGCGAGCATCGTGTCGCGATCGAACAACCCCGGATATTGATCGAGTTTCAGCAGCGACTTCTGCTTCAGCGTCTTCAGGAAGCTGCGCGTGTAGACCATCCCGAAGCCCTGCATCAGCATGCTGCCGCCCGCATGCACGTCGAGCGGCGCGGAGATCGCGGCCGCTGCCGCGACGAACGACGTATCCTCGCGCCGCTCGCCGAGCCAGTGCAGCAGCACGTTACCGCCGAGCGATACGCCGGCGGCCACGATCGGCCCGGCATGACGTTCGCGCAGCCGGCGCAGCACCCAGTCGACTTCGTTGCTGTCCGCGAGATGGTAGAAGCGCGGCAGCAGATTGAGCGGGCCGCTGCAGCTACGAAAATGCGGGACGACGCCGTGCCACCCGCGCGCCTGTGCACCGTACATCAGCAAACGCGCGTAGTGCGATGCGCTGCTGCCTTCGAGACCGTGGAACAGCACGAAGAGCGGCGCATCCGCGGCGGGTTCGTGCGGATGATGCGGACCGGGCGCGGCCCAGTCGAGTTCGATGAAGTCGCCGTCGGGTGTATCCCAGCGTTCGCGTCGATAGACGACGGGCGGCGTGCGCCCGAACAGCGCGGGCACGATGGTCTGCGCATGGCCGCCGGGTAACCACAGCGGCGTGCGATACAGGCGATCGAGCTGATTGACCGATGCATCGGCAGCCGTGCGGCTGTCGTGTGGATCGGAAGAAGGCGGGTGATCGTGCGTCGTGCTCATCGCGGTACCGGAACCGTTATGTCGCTCGTATCGCGTTCGCGTGCATGACTGGCTGCCGTTCGGTCAGTCGATCAGTGCAGCGGCCCCTGGCCGTGGCGCATTTTTGCGGCGAACTGGCTCGCCGCTTCGTTCGGCATCGCGCTCGCGTGGATGTGCGCGATGCGCCATTCGCCGCGCTCGTGAACCATCACGTAAGTGGTGAAGACCATCGCCGGCGTCGCGGTCGGATCGGCCGGGCGATGCGCTTCCGCAATCGCGTAGACGACGGTGCCGAGGCTGTCGTACACGCGGATGTCGAGCGGTTCGATCGATACCCGCGACGCTTCGAGTTGCACCGCCAGCCCCGCGCGAATGCTGTCGAGCCCATGCAGATGCGAGCCGTCCGCGCAGATGCAGCTGACGAATTCCTCGTCGATCCACAGGCCCATCAAGCTGTCGATGTTGACCTCCGCGACCGCCTGGTAATAGGCGTTCAGGGTGTCGGCGGCGGCTTCGAAGATGTGGGCGAAACGTGGCATGGCGGGTCGGTCTCTTGTGCGCGGCGCGCAGTTGCGTTCCAGTGGTCGGAGCAGTCGGCGGACTTCCGCGACGATGCCCGCGCCGTGAGGCGAGGGCATGACGTTGCGTGACGAAGCAGCCGCGGTCGCGTTCAGCGTTGCGCGACGAGCATGCCGCGCAGATCGCCGAATACCTGCTCGGCGCCCAGTTGCCGCAGGCAGTTCAGATGGCCGAGCGGACATTCGCGCTGGAAACAGGGACTGCATTCAAGATGCAGCCATTGTACCTTCGCGAGGTCCGACAGGGGCGGCGTGTGGCGCGGATCGGTCGAACCGTACACCGCGACGAGCGGCCGGCGCAGCGCTGCCGCGACGTGCATCAGCCCCGAGTCGTTGCAGACCACCGCGTTCGCGCGCGCGATCAGCGCGCACGCTTCGCCGAGCGCGGTCTGGCCGCACAGGTTGCGCACGTTCGGCGCGCGGTCGGCGATGGCCTGCGCGACCGGCGCATCTTTCGGCGAACCGAGTGCGACGATCTGCGTGTATGGAAACGACTGCCCGACCATCTGCGCGAGCGCCGCGAAATGCTCGGGCGGCCAGCGTTTCGCGGGACCGTATTCCGCGCCCGGACAGAACACGAGCAGTGGCACGCGCGTATCGAGATTGAAGCGCGCCGACACGCGTGCCGCTTCGTTCAGATCGGCGTCGAGACGTGGCACCGGGAGATCGGCGGGCACCTTCGCGCCGGGTGCATACGCGAGCGCCGCGTAATGGCCGACCATCGGCGGACGCTCGTCCTTGCGCGGATTCGCGTGACGCACGTTCAACAGGCCGAAGCGATTCTCGCCGCTATAGCCGATGCGCAGCGGAATGCCGGCCATCCACGGAATCAGCGCGGATTTCAGGGAATTGGGCAGCACGTAGGCCGCGTCGTAACCGACGTCGCGCAAGTCGCTCGCGAGTTGCCAGCGGCGCCACAGCTGCAGCTTGCCGTGGGCGAGATCGGTCGCATAGACGTCGCGGATCTCGGGCATGCGTTCGAGCACGGGCGCGACCCACGAGGGCGCGACCGCATCGATCGCAATACGCGGATGCAGTTTCACGAGGCGCGCGAACAGCGGCTGCGCCATCAAGGCGTCGCCGATCCAGTTCGGTGCGATAACCAGCGCACGGCGCATCAGGGGTAGAGTCCGGAATGAAAGTGAAGCACCACGGAAAGCGCCGCGCGCGACAGCGCACGGCGTCCGGAAGGTGACGGGGAAACAGGCCGCGACGATCGCGGGCGTGCCGCGATCGGGGCCTCACGATGGCGCGCGATGCTCAGTGGCCCTTGACTACTTCGCCGTCGCGCAGCTTGTAGCGCGTGCCGCAATACGGGCAGCGCGCTTCGCCGTGCGTCACGTCGATGAAGACGCGCGGGTGCGTGCTCCAGCGCGGCATCGACGGGTTCGGGCAGTATGCCGGGAGGTCTTTTGCCGTCAGTTCGACCAGCGGCATTTCCTTGATTTCGCTCATGAGGACATTCTCTTTGTAGAACACGCGACACAGTGGCCGCGCGCCCGGTTCAGATCTTCGCCAGCCAGTGGGCGTACTTCGGGTTCTTGCCTGCGACGACGTCGAAGAACGCCGACTGCAGTTTTTCGGTGATCGGGCCACGTGCGCCGTTGCCGATCGTCCGGTTGTCGAGTTCGCGGATCGGCGTGACTTCGGCGGCGGTGCCGGTGAAGAACGCTTCGTCGGCGGTGTAGACCTCGTCGCGCGTGATGCGCTTCTCGATCACTTCGATGCCCGCATCGCGCGCGAACGTGATGACGCTGTCACGCGTAATGCCGTCGAGGCACGACGCGAGATCCGGCGTATAGAGCTTGCCGTTGTTCACGAGGAAGAAGTTTTCGCCGGAGCCTTCCGACACGTAGCCGTCGACGTCGAGCAGCAGCGCTTCGTCGTAGCCGTCGGCGGTCGCTTCCTGGTTTGCGAGGATCGAGTTCACGTACCAGCCCGATGCCTTCGCGCGCACCATCGACACGTTCACGTGATGGCGCGTGAACGACGACGTCTTCACGCGGATACCCTTGTTGAGGCCGTCTTCACCGAGGTACGCGCCCCACGGCCACGCGGCGATCGCGACGTGAATCGTGTTGTTCTTCGCCGACACGCCGAGCGCTTCGGAGCCGATCCAGATCAGCGGACGGATGTAGCAGCTTTCGAGCTTGTTTTCGCGGACCACTTCGAGCTGCGCAGCGGCGAGCGTTTCGTGGTCGAACGGCACGTTCATCTGGAAGATCTTCGCCGAATTGAGCAGGCGCTTCGTGTGTTCCTTCAGACGGAAGATCGCGGTGCCATTGACCGTCTTGTAGGCACGCACGCCTTCGAATACGCCCATCCCGTAGTGCAGCGTGTGGGTGAGGACGTGGATGTTGGCGTCGCGCCAGTCGATGAGCTTGCCATCCATCCAGATCTTGCCGTCGCGGTCGGCCATTGACATACGATTCTCCAGGCGGTGCGGTTGTCGGTGTATGCGGGGTGTCCCCGCGCCGCTGCGCACACGTGTGGCCCCTTGCGTGTGCGGCGCGCCGGGGGCTGACCGGCAGGCGCTGCGCGAGAGGCCGCGACGCAGATGCGGCGAGCGGCGAAAGACCGCCATTTTAGCGTCTTTTGCACACGGAACGGGCATTCAAACCGCTTTCAGGCGCTATAATTCGGCGCACACATAAATACGAATCCGGAGACGCCAGCGGGTGTTCACCGCCGTCGGGTAACGCGGCGCCGACTTCCGCTGTCCTCGCGTCGATTGCGCCGGTTCATGCTGGTCACTTCTCCGATGCTCGCCCGCTTCACTGCACAACTCACCGCACACGACCGCCTCGCTCTGCGTCAGGGCATGCGCGACTATTCGCCGACGCTGATGGCGATCCTGTCGTGGGGGCTCGTCACCGGTATCGCAATGAGCAAGTCGGTGCTGACGGTGCCGCAGGCGCTCGGCATGTCGGTGCTGGTCTACGCGGGCTCGTCGCAGCTCGCGGTGCTGCCGCTCTTCGCCGCGCATCTGCCGATCTGGACGATCCTGCTCACCGCCGCGATGGTGAATACGCGTTTCGTGATCTTCAGCGCGGGGCTCGCGCCGCATTTCGCCGGGTTGCCGCTGTGGCGCCGTCTGCTGATCGGCTATTTCAACGGCGACGTGATCTATCTGCTGTTCCAGAAGAAGGCGTTCGCGACGACCCACGTGCCCGGCAAGGAAGCGTATTTCTGGGGCATGGCGATCGCGAGCTGGCTGTCGTGGCAGATCTCGTCGATCGTCGGCATCCTGCTCGCGAGCCTGTTTCCCGACAACTGGGGCCTCGCGCTCGCGGGTACGCTCGCGCTGATTCCGATCATGGTGTCGGCGATCGCGACGCGCTCGACGCTCGTCGCGGTCAGCATCGCGGGCGTGGTCGCGCTGCTCGCATTCGATCTACCGTACCGTCTCGCGTTGCCGCTCGCGGTGATCACCGCGATTGCCGCCGGCAGTGCCGCCGATCTGCTGATCGAGCGCGCGGACCTGCGCCGCATCCGTCAACAAACCGAACGCAGTGGAGATTCCCGATGAGCGCCACGGAGATCTGGCTCGCCATTCTCGGCATGACCGTCGTCACGGCGGTCACGCGCGCGATGTTCCTGATCGGCGGCGAGCGCACGGTGCTGCCGGAACGCGTGCAGCGGATGCTGCGTTACGCACCGGCCGCGGCGCTCGCCGCGGTCGTTCTTCCCGACGTGCTGGCGACGCCCGAAGGTCTGTCGTTCGCGCCGTCGAATCACGATTTCTACGCGACGCTTGCCGGCCTCGGCTGGTTTCTCTGGCGTCGCAACATGCTCGGCACGATCGTCGTCGGCATGCTCGTCTATACGGTGCTGCGCTTCGTCCTGTAGCGTCGCGCGCCGCCTCGGCTGCGGCAGTGCGACAGGCGCGCGGTTCGAATACGGGACATTCGCGCCGACACGGGTTAGAACGCCATGGGTATCGGTTAAAATAGCGGTTCTCCGGATTGCTGCGCGCGCCGTCGTCACGAGCGTCGGCCGCGGCGCCACCGGGAGAAGCGTTTCAAACGCCGGCGCCCGATGCCGGTCGCGCACGTTGCGCGCAGCCGGGTCGGCCGTTCCACGCGCGAAGCCAACCGGCCTGCCGTGCACCCGGTTCGCAACCGCCTTCCACTCCTCAACCCGCATACGAACGCCCATGAACCAGGTATCGAACGTCTCGCAGGTAGTACGTCTCACCGATCTGATCGCCGAAGGCAAACTGTCCGGCAAACGCGTGTTTATCCGCGCCGATCTGAACGTACCGCAGGACGACCAGGGCAACATCACCGAAGACACCCGTATCCGTGCTTCGGTGCCGGCGATCAAGGACGCGCTGGATGCCGGCGCCGCTGTGATGGTCACGTCGCATCTGGGCCGTCCCACCGAAGGCGAGTTCAAGCCGGAAGACTCGCTCGCGCCGGTCGCGAAGCGGCTCGCCGAGCTGCTGGGCCGCGACGTGCCGCTCATCGCGAACTGGGTCGAGAACGGTGTGAACGTCGCACCCGGCCAGATCGTGCTGCTCGAGAACTGCCGCGTGAACAAGGGCGAGAAGAAGAATTCCGACGAGCTCGCGCAGAAAATGGCGAAGCTCTGCGACATCTACGTGAACGACGCGTTCGGCACCGCGCACCGCGCGGAAGCGACCACGCACGGCATCGCGAAATACGCGCCGATCGCGTGCGCGGGTCCGCTGCTCGCCGCCGAACTCGATGCGCTCGGCAAGGCGCTCGGCGCGCCGAAGCGTCCGCTGGTGGCGATCGTCGCCGGCTCGAAGGTGTCGACCAAGCTGACCATCCTGAAATCGCTCGCCGAGAAGGTCGACCAGCTGATCGTCGGTGGCGGTATTGCGAACACGTTCATGCTGGCTGCTGGCCTGAAGATCGGCAAGTCGCTTGCGGAAGCCGATCTCGTCGCCGACGCGAAAGCGATCATCGATCAGGCGAAGGCGCGCGGCGCATCGGTGCCGATCCCGACCGACGTCGTCACCGCGAAGGAATTCGCGCCCACGGCGAAGGCTGTGATCAAGGCAGTCGCCGACGTGGAGGACGACGACATGATCCTCGACATCGGTCCGGATACCGCGAAGGCCCTCGCCGCACAACTCGAGAAAGCCGGTACGATCGTGTGGAACGGCCCGGTCGGCGTGTTCGAGTTCGACCAGTTCGGCAACGGCACGAAGACGCTCGCGGAAGCGATCGCGAAATCGCCGGCATTCTCGATCGCGGGCGGCGGCGATACGCTCGCGGCGATCGCGAAGTACGGCATCCACGACAAGGTCAGCTATATCTCCACCGGCGGCGGCGCGTTCCTCGAGTTCCTCGAGGGCAAGAAGCTGCCGGCAGTCGAAGTGCTCGAATCGCGGGCCTGACATGGCCTCGCGCACAACGGGCAAACCGGCGAAGTCCCGCGCAACGGCAGGCGGTAGTGCGTCACCCAAAGCGGTGCGCAAGACCGCACCGCCGGACGCCGCTCCACGCGTGGCGGCACCGACCGCATCCGCCGAGCAGGCGGCCGCCGCCAGCGCGGCTGCAGAAGCTATCCATCAGGTTTCATCCCACTCGACTGCGCCGGCCCCCTCCAGCGCAGTTCCGGCAGTACCCGTCGGCGCGCAGCCTCCGCATCCGACTCCCAACGCTCAATCCGGCGAACCCATTCCAACGAGGAGACTCATGCATCGCGCCACCAAGATTGTCGCCACCATCGGCCCGGCTTCCAGTACGCCCGAGATCCTGCAGCAAATGATCGACGCCGGGCTTGACGTGGTGCGGCTCAACTTTTCGCACGGCACCGCCGACGACCACCGCCAGCGCGCCGAGTACGTGCGCGAGGCGGCACGCCAGGCGGGCCGTGAGGTCGGCATCATGGCCGACCTGCAAGGTCCGAAGATCCGCGTCGGCAAGTTCGAGAACGGCAAGGTCACGCTCGTGCCCGGCAACGCATTCATCCTCGACTCGGAATGCGAACTCGGCAACGACGAGCGCGTCGGTCTGGACTACAAGGACCTGCCGCGCGATCTGAAAGCGGGCGACGTGCTGCTGCTGAACGACGGCCTGATCGTGCTGGACGTCACGCGCGTGATCGGCACCGAGATCCACACGAAGGTGAAGATCGGCGGCGAACTGTCGAACAACAAGGGCATCAACCGCCAGGGCGGCGGCCTGACCGCGCCCGCGCTGACCGCGAAGGACATGGAAGACATCCGCACGGCGATGTCGCTCGGCGCGGACTTCGTCGCGGTATCGTTCCCGAAGAACGCGACCGACATGGAAATGGCCCGCCAGCTCGCGAATATCGCGGGCGCGCCGTATGGCATCAAGCCGAAGATGATTGCGAAGATCGAGCGCGCGGAAGCGATTCCGGCGTTGCAGGGCATCCTCGACGCGTCGGACGGCATCATGGTCGCGCGTGGCGATCTCGCGGTGGAAGTGGGCAATGCCGCAGTGCCGGCGCTGCAAAAGCGCATGATCCGGATGGCACGCGAGTCGAACAAGTTCGTGATCACCGCGACGCAGATGATGGAGTCGATGATCCACGCACCGGTGCCGACCCGCGCCGAAGTCTCGGACGTCGCGAACGCGGTGCTCGACGGCACGGATGCAGTGATGCTGTCGGCGGAATCGGCGGCGGGCAAGTACCCGGTGCAGACCATCGAAACGATGGCCGCGATCTGCGTCGAAGCGGAGAAGTCGGAACACGTCGAACTCGACCGCGATTTCCTCGACCGCACGTTCACGCGCATCGACCAGTCGATCGCAATGGGCGCGCTGTTCACCGCGTACCACCTCGGCGCGAAGGCGATCGTCGCGCTGACCGAGTCGGGCTCGACCGCGCTGTGGATGTCGCGTCACTGGACCCACGTGCCGATCTTCGCGCTCACACCGCGTACCGGCAGCGAGCGTGCGATGCAGATCTACCGCAACGTGCGGCCGCTGCACCTCGACGCCAGCAGCGATCGCGACATCGCGTTGCAGCAGGCACTCGAAGTGGTCGTCGGCAAGGGTTACGCGGCGCGCGGCGATATGGTCGTGCTGACGGTCGGCGAGCCGATGGGTCAGGCAGGCGGAACGAACACGCTGAAGATCGTGCGGGTCGGCGAGCCTTATTGAGCAAGCCAGCGCGTGTCGGGCCATTAAAAGCCCGACACGCGCCGCGTGCCCGCGAGAGGCGTGCGCGCCGGGTGTCCGTCGAGAGACGGGACACCCCGCTGCGCATCGGCACGTGGTTTGCTTCGCGATAAAATCGCGCCATGAGATGCCGACGGCACCAGGATTCGTTTCAAATCATAGGAGTATCACTATGCCTCTCGTTTCAATGCGTCAGTTGCTGGATCATGCCGCCGAAAACGGCTACGGCCTGCCGGCCTTCAACGTGAACAATCTGGAGCAGGTGCAGGCGATCATGGCCGCGGCCGACCAGGTCGGTGCACCGGTGATCATGCAGGCGTCGGCGGGTGCACGCAAATATGCGGGCGAGCCATTCCTGCGTCATCTGATCGAAGCGGCCGTCGAGTCGTATCCGCACATTCCGGTCGTGATGCACCAGGATCACGGGCAGTCCCCGGCGGTGTGCATGGCGGCGATCCGCAGCGGCTTCACCAGCGTGATGATGGACGGTTCGCTGACCGCTGACGGCAAGACGGTCGCATCGTACGAGTACAACGTCGACGTGTCGCGCAAGGTGGTCGAGATGGCGCATTCGATCGGCGTCACGGTCGAGGCCGAACTCGGCGTGCTCGGCTCGCTGGAAACGATGAAGGGCGACAAGGAAGACGGCCACGGCGCCGAAGGCACGATGACGCGCGAGCAGCTGCTCACCGACGTCGAGCAGGCCGCCGATTTCGTCAAGCTCACGCACTGCGATGCACTCGCAATCGCGATCGGCACGTCGCACGGCGCGTACAAGTTCTCGAAGAAGCCCACCGGCGACATCCTGTCGATCTCGCGCATCAAGGAAATCCACGCGCGCATTCCGAACACGCACCTGGTGATGCACGGTTCGTCGTCGGTGCCGCAGGAACTGCTCGCGGAAATCCGCGAGTTCGGCGGCGACATGAAGGAAACGTATGGCGTGCCGGTCGAGGAAATCCAGGAAGGCATCAAGTATGGCGTGCGCAAGATCAACATCGATACCGACCTGCGTCTCGCGATCACCGGTGCGATCCGCCGTTACTTCATCGAGAACCCGGCGAAGTTCGATCCGCGCGATTTCCTGAAGCCCGCGCGCGAAGCGGCGAAGAAGGTGTGTATCGACCGCTACGTCGCGTTCGGCTGCGAAGGTCAGGCAGGCAAGATCAAGCCGCTCGCGCTCGACAAGATGGCCGAGAAGTACAAGAGCGGCGAGCTCGCGCAGGTCGTCCGCTAAAATACCGGTTTTGCCGACTTGCCGGTCTCGTGCCGGCGAGTCGGTTGCCTCAGTCTCGCCGTTCCCGCATGATCCGGGGAACGGCGTTTAGCTTTTTGATTACATTCGGTTTTTACGGTTCCGAGCCGTTTTGTCCCGCCCCGGGCCCCACTTTAGGCGAATCACGACGATGTCCACCCTCTACGAATCCACGCTCCGCTCGCTGCCGCTGCTCGGCCGCGGCAAGGTCCGCGACAACTACGCGGTCGGCAACGACAAACTGCTGATCGTCACGACGGACCGACTGTCCGCATTCGACGTCGTGATGGGCGAGCCGATTCCGGCCAAGGGTCGCGTGCTGAACCAGATGGCCGACTTCTGGTTCGAGCGTCTGAAGGACATCGTGCCGAACCACACCACCGGCATCGCGCCGGAATCGGTTGTCGCACCCGACGAGGTCGATCAGGTGAAGGGTCGCGCCGTTGTCGTGAAGCGGCTCGAGCCGATTCTCGTCGAAGCGGTGGTGCGCGGTTATCTCGCGGGCAGCGGCTGGAAGGACTATCAGGCCACCGGTTCGGTGTGCGGCGTGCAACTGCCGACGGGTCTGCAGAACGCGCAGAAGCTGCCGGAGCCGATCTTCACGCCGGCCGCGAAGGCCGAGCTGGGTCATCACGACGAGAACATCACGTACGACGAGATGGAGCGCCGCATCGGCACCGAACTGTCGGCGACGATCCGCAGCATCTCGATCAAGCTGTACGAAGCCGCCGCCGAATACGCGGCGACGCGCGGCATCATCATCGCGGACACGAAGTTCGAATTCGGTCTCGACAACCGCGGCGAACTGTTCCTGATGGACGAAGCGCTGACCGCCGATTCGTCGCGCTTCTGGCCCGCCGACGAATATCAGGTCGGCACGAACCCGCCGTCGTTCGACAAGCAGTTCGTGCGCGACTGGCTCGAAAGCCAGCCGTGGCCGAAAACACCGCCGGCACCGAAGCTGCCCGACGACGTGATCGCGAAGACGAGCGAGAAGTATCAGGAAGCGCTCGAGCGGCTCACCGGCCAGAAGCTGGCTTAACGGCCGCGCATAGCGAACAGGGAACCAGGCACGATGAGCGAAGTTCAGACCGTCCACACGCATGCCGCGCCGATCGTCGGTGTGCTGATGGGCTCCAGTTCCGACTGGGAGACGATGAAGCACGCGGTTGCGATTCTGCAGGAGTTCGGCGTGCCGTACGAAGCGCGGGTCGTCTCGGCGCACCGGATGCCCGATGAGATGTTCGCGTACGCCGAAAGCGCGCGCGAGCGCGGCCTGCGCGCGATCATCGCGGGCGCGGGCGGCGCGGCGCATCTGCCCGGCATGCTCGCCGCGAAGACGACGGTGCCGGTGCTCGGCGTGCCGGTCGCGGGCAAGTATCTGAAGGGCGTCGATTCGCTGCATTCGATCGTGCAGATGCCGAAGGGCGTACCCGTCGCGACGTTCGCGATCGGCGAAGCGGGCGCGGCGAATGCGGCGCTGTTCGCGGTGTCGCTGCTGTCCGGCACGTCGACCGATTACGCGGACAAGCTTGCTGCGTTCCGCGTGCGGCAGAACCAGGTGGCGCATGCGATGGTGCTGCCTGCTCTATAACTGCTTTTAGCATTGGCGGGCTGTCGTTACGATGGCCGCCCCCGTGACCCCGGTTGTGCGCTTCACGTTGCGCGCAGCCGCGACCGACCACTGAGATGAATCCAGACAACACCCCGGTTTCCCCGATTCTGCCCGGCGCATGGCTTGGCATGGTCGGCGGCGGCCAGCTCGGCCGCATGTTCTGCTTCGCCGCCCAGGCGATGGGCTACCGCGTCGCGGTGCTCGATCCGGACGAGACCAGTCCCGCCGGTTCCGTCGCCGACCGCCATCTGCGCGCAGCCTACGACGACGAAGCCGCGCTGACCGACCTCGCGCGACTGTGCGCGGCCGTATCGACGGAATTCGAGAACGTGCCGGCCGCGAGCCTCGACTTTCTCGCGCGCACGACGTTCGTGAGTCCTGCGGGGCGCTGCGTCGCGATCGCGCAGGATCGTATCGAGGAGAAGCGTTTTATCGCATCGTCGGGTGTGCCGGTGGCGCCGCATGTCGTGATCGAGTCGTCGGATGCGCTTGCTGCACTCGACGACGCGACGCTCGACGCTGTATTGCCCGGCATCCTCAAGACCGCGCGGCTCGGCTACGACGGCAAGGGCCAGGTGCGCGTGACGAATGCAGCCGACGCGCGCGCTGCGCATGCGTCGCTCGGTGGTGTACCGTGCGTGCTCGAAAAGCGTTTGCAGTTGAAGTTCGAAGTGTCCGCGTTGATCGCGCGTGGCGCGACCGGTACGACGGCTGTCTATCCGCTCGCGCAGAACACACATCGCGACGGCGTGCTCGCGCATACGATCGTGCCCGCGCCGGACGCAGATGCGATGCTCGTCGAGCAGGCGCAACAGGCAGCGCTGCAGATTGCCGCGAAGCTCGGCTATGTCGGCGTGCTGTGCGTCGAGTTTTTCATTCTCGACGACGGTTCGCTGGTCGCGAACGAGATGGCGCCGCGTCCGCACAACTCCGGCCACTACACGGTCGACGCATGCGCGACGAGCCAGTTCGAACAGCAGGTACGCGCGATGACCGGCATGCCGCTCGGCGACCCGCGCCAGCATTCGCCGGCGGTGATGCTGAACATCCTCGGCGACGTGTGGTTTCCCGATGCGGCTGGCGATGCGAAGGGCAGTGCGCCCGTCACGCCGCCGTGGCACGAAGTCGCGGCGATGCCCGCCGCGCGGCTGCATCTGTACGGCAAGGAAGAAGCGCGTCCTGGCCGCAAGATGGGTCACGTGAACTTCACTGCGGCGACGCTCGATGAAGCGCGTACCGCAGCACGCGATTGCGCGCGGCTGCTGCATATCGCAGTCGGCTGACGCGCGGTTTTTTGACTCGCTCCTTCATGCCGATCGATCCGAAACACGCAGCCGACGCTTCTTCCTCTTCCGTTAGTACGGCGGACATCGAGCACGCAGCCGCGCTGCTCGATGCGGGCGAACTCGTCGCGTTTCCGACCGAGACCGTGTATGGCCTGGGCGGTGACGCTGAGAGTCCGCAGGCGGTCGCGCGGATCTATGAGGCGAAGGGTCGGCCGGCGAATCATCCGGTGATCGTGCATCTCGCGCCGCATGGCGATCCGGGTTACTGGGTCGATCATCTGCCGCCCGATGCGCTCAAGCTGATCGACGCGTTCTGGCCAGGTCCGCTCACGCTGATTTTGAAGCGTGCCGCGCATATTCCAGCGGCGGTCAGCGGCGGACAGGATTCGGTTGGACTGCGTTGTCCGTCGCATCCGGTCGCGCAGGCGTTGCTGTCGGCATTCGTCGCGCGTCGCGGCGGTCGCGGCGGTGTCGCGGCGCCGTCGGCGAACCGCTTCGGTCACGTGAGCCCGACTACTGCTCAACACGTGCGCGACGAATTTGGCGGTGCGATTCATGTGCTCGACGGCGGCGCGTCCGACGTCGGGATCGAATCGACGATCGTCGATCTGTCGCGTGGATTTCCTGCATTGCTGCGGCCCGGTCACGTGACACCGCAGGACATTGCGAACGTGCTCGGCGAAGCGCCGCGTTTGCCTGATGGCTCGGATGCAACGGCGCCGCGCGCGTCGGGGACGCTGAAGGCGCACTATGCGCCGCAGACGCCGCTTGCTCTGCTGCCGTTCGGTGCGCTCGAGCCTTTGCTCGCCGCGCGTGCTGCGGGCGAGCGTGTCGCACTCGTTGCGCGTGCGTCGCGAGCGGGCGCGTGGGCGAGTGCGGACGGCGTGCATTTTGTCGCTGCGCCGGAAGATCCGCATGCGTATGCGCGCGAACTGTATGGGCTGCTGCGCGCGCTCGATCGTGCGAACGTCGCGCGGATTTTGATCGAGAAGCTGCCTGATACGATCGAATGGATCGCGGTGAACGATCGGCTTGGAAGAGCGGCTGCGGCGTTCGAGGCGTTGTCCTGAAGCGATTCGATTGCGAGGTGTGACGGCGTTCTGGACGTCGAGCGCCCATCTCCGACGACCGCATTTCCACATACGCGTCCCGCAAACAAAAAACCCGGCCATCGCTGACCGGGTTTTTTACTTTGAGCCGCACGGCGCGCAACAGCAACACACGCGCACGCCGCACACGCCTCACATCAACATCACTTGCCAAGACCCGAAGCCGCAATCTGCTTCTCAACCTGCTGTGCAAACAGCGCATGCAGATGCGTCGTCGGGTGAACGGTGTCCGCGAACATATACGTCTGATCCGCATTCGCGACCGTGTACGTGTCCGGCGAGCAGAACAGCGACGATGCAAACGACGACGGATTCGGCAAGCCGAACTTCTGCGCCGCCGCGGCCATCGCGGTCAGGTTGCACGCGGTGCCCGTGTTCGACACCGTGAAGCCGTTCGCCTGGTAGTTCGCCAGGATGCCGTCCTGCCACGTGTCAGCCTGCACGTAGACCACCTTGCTCGCGAGACCCGTCGCGTTCAGCGTGCCGATCAGCGTCTGGTTGAACGCCGACACGAGGCCCGCAAACAGCTGCTGTCCGGATGCACCACCCGACAGACCTTGCGGCGTCTGCGCGATATCAGGCACGTTCGATACGACCACGTGCGTCGCACCGTTCTGAAGCGCCGGTGCAATCACGTTCTGCACGAGCTGCGTCGCCGCGAGGCCGATTGCCTGCACCGCCGCGTTGACTGCCTGGGTTTGCGCGGTGGCCGGATCGGCGCCGGCCGCGACGGCTGCTGCGATCGTCGCCTGCACGACTGCGGCCTGGAAGAAGATGTCGTTCGCGCCGCCGTTGATCAGCACCAGCTGGTTCGCGTTGAAGCTCGTGTGGGCCGACAGATAGTTCTGCATCTGCGTGACGATCGGCACCGTGGTGGCCTGCGCGTAGTCGGGCAGCGGTGCTGCTGCGTGGCCGATGCCGTTCGGGTCCGTCACGCGCGAGCCGCCCTGTCCGTAGCCAAGGCCCGTCGATGCCTGCAGCGGCTGACCGAAGCCGCCGAGATAGGCCGGCGTCAGCGTACCGCCGTAGTATTCGGCGACTTTCTGCGCCCAGATTTCGCCCGGGTTCGTCGTGAAGCGGCCGCCGCCGAAATTGGCGAGTACGACCGGTGAATACGTGCCGACGTCGGACAGGCTGTCGCCGAACGACACGACCTGCAATTTGACGCCGCCCGCGGGTGTCGCGCTGCTGTTCGAATTGTTGTCGTCGCCGCCGCCGCACGCGGCGAGCAGTGCAAACGCGGCAGCCGCCATGGCGATTTGTGCGGTGCGCGTAAGACCCCGGTTGTGTGATTTCTTCTGTTTCATGTCGACTTCGTCTCCTCGTATGTCCGTATGGCCATGGCCATCTGTGCGGGCCGTGTCCGCCGTTTTGGCAGCGTGACGACAGCTTACAGAATCTTCTCCGATACGCGCGATGTTTGAAACACCTTCGTGTCGTCGTTTCCCTCTAGTTCCGGTGCTTTCAGACCCCGACCGAACGCTGCGACGTACCGTTTCCCGCATCGGGAACGACGCTGGATGCCGCCTCGGCCCGCTCGACGTGATAGCGCGCCGCCCATGCCGGCGGCGCGAACAGCGCGCGCAGCTTGTTGCGCCAGCCGCGCACCTGCGCGACGTCGGCAAACATCGACGCCCATTCGTGGAACGTCGCCTTCAGCGGGTTGTAAGAACCGAGCGGCTCGACGATGCCGTACACCGGCGCATCGTGCGGATCCTCGTCGACGTAGCTACCGAACATTCGATCCCAGATCACCAGCACGCCCGCGTAGTTACGATCGAGGTAGCGGTCGTTGCGCGCGTGGTGGACGCGATGGATCGACGGCGTATTGAGCACGTACTCGAGCCAGCCGAGCCGGCCGATCGCCTGCGTGTGCACGAAAAACTGGAACGCGAGATTGATCAGCACGATCGCGACGATCTGCTGCGGCGGAAAGCCGAGCACGGCAAGCGGCAGCCAGAACGCCCACATGCCGGCGATCGGGTACATCAGGCTCTGCCGGAATGCAGTGGAGAAATTCATCCGCTCCGACGAGTGATGCACGACGTGCGCGGCCCACAGCCAGCGCACGCGATGGCTGCAGCGATGAAAGACGTAATAGAGCAGATCCTGCGCGACGAACAGGACGACGAACGACAGCCAGCCCGCGTGCCACGTGTAAAAGCGCCAGTGCGAATAGACGTACGCGTAGACGGGAATGACGAAGAACCACGCGATCTTGTCGGCGCCCTGGTGCATCAGCGCGAGCGTCCCGTTGCACAGCAGGTCGCGCCAGCTATACATCGCGGCGCCGGGTCGCGTGCGATGCAGGTGCCACGCTTCCCAGCCGATGCAGGCGAGAAACACCGGTGCCATCGCGAGCAGAAGCAATTCGGCATCGAATCGCATGAGCGTCTTCCTCCCTGGTCCCTGGCTGCCGCAGCAAATCGCGATGCGCGAATGGGCAGACGTTGTCGTTATCGTTCGACGGACCCTGGCGGAATGCGGCGCTGTCGCGCGGCGGGACGTTTCAGATGAGCGTGATGAACGCTTTATGAGATGCAGCGCGAAGGGCCGTCGAACACTGCCCGACAGCGTACACGCTCCATTACGACGCAGAACCCGGCATCGCTAGAAGGAAACTTCGACGGGCGTCGGTGCGTGTCAGTGAGCGCCGCGGCGATGCGGGTTTTTCCTGGTCTTGCCGGTCGCTTTCTTGCGCGGTTCTTCGGAGGGCTCGGGCGCGAGTTCCATCGACGCACCCTGATAGACCCATTCGAGCAGCGAGTCGTGCGCGGCGCGTGCCGCTTCCGCGTGCGGACTGTTGATCAGACTCACGACCACATAGCTGACACCGTCCGCGGCCGCGACGTAGCCCGCGATCGCGCGCACATCGCGCAGCGTGCCGGTCTTGATGTGCGCGTTGCCGACCACCGGCTGCGTGGTGAGCCGGTTGCGCATCGTGCCGTCCACGCCGACGACGGGCAGCGAATCGACGAACACCTGCGCGACCGGACTCGCGTTCGCCGCCTGCAGCAGATCGGCGAGCAGCAGCGCGGTGACGTGCTCGTCGCGCGACAGGCCCGAGCCGTTGTCGAGCGACAGGTCGTCGATCGGCAATGCACTGCGCGACAGGAACGCTTCGATTGCGTGCGCCGATTTCGCGGGGGTCGCCGGCGGTTTCGCCGCGACCGCGCCGATCGTCAGGAACAGGTTGCGCGCCATCGTGTTGTTGCTGAACTTGTTGATGTCGCGAACGATGTCGCCGAGCGGCGGGCCCTGATGCGTCGCGACGAGCTTCGCATCGGCGGGCACGGCGCCTTCGCGCGTCGCGCCGTTGAACGTGCCGCCCGTTTGCTGCCACAGCGCGAGGAACCCGCCCGCGAAGAACGCCGAGTGATCGAGCACCGCGACGTTGATCGTGCGCGGTCCGCAGCGCAGCGGATAGTCGCCGGCAAACGATGCGACGACCGTGCCGTTCTGCGTCGGCGTCACGCTCGGCGCGAGCGCCGCGCCTTCGCCACGGCACGGACCGCTGCTCGCGTGCAACTGGTTTTCGATCTGCAACTGCGCGAGCGCGGGCAGCACGTCGATCGCGACGCTGCCGTCCGGGGCCGGCGTCAGCGTGAACGACAGCGACTTGAACGCGTACAGCAACGGATCGGGACCGACGTTGTACGGCGCGGTGATGTCGTCGTCGAATGGCGGCAGATCGCGTGTCGACGCGTCGAAGTAGCGCTTGTCGAGCACCAGTCCGCCGTCGATTCCCTTGATCCCCGCCTGATGGATTTTCTGCACGAGGTCGATCAGTTCTTCGGGGACGAGCTTCGGATCGCCGGTGCCCTGGATGTACAGATTGCCGTGCAGCACGCCGTTCGCGTCGAGCGTGCCGTCGGCGTACGCGCTCGTGCGCCAGCGGTAATCGGGGCCGAGCAGCGACAGACCCGACCACGTGGTGACGAGCTTCATCGTCGATGCGGGCAGCATCGGTTTGCCGGCGTTCAGCGCGACGATCGGCGTCGTGTCGCCCACTTTCTCGACGACCACGCTGATCGCCGACAGCGGCACGTGCGCACGCTGCAGTCCGGCCATCACCTGAGGCGGCAATACGGTGGTGACGTTGACGGCCGGATGCTTCGCCTTGATCCGCGCGTGCGCGGGCGGCGCGGCGACGAGCGCGACGCAGGCGAGTGCAATGGCGGTGGCGGCGACAGCAGTGCGATGCGTGGCGGCGCCAGGCGTGGCATCAGTCGATATGCAGGGAAGAGTAGAAGCCCCCGTGCGTGCGACACGGGAACGATAGAGGCTGAAAGCGCGCGACAGCGAAGCGAAAGCGTGAGTCATAAAAACCTGGACGTGCGGGGCGGGTATCGAAGGCACGAAGCTGCGTCGGACGCAGCTTCACGGCACCCATAGCGAGCGAAAGCGCACATTGTAGAGACATGCCGCGATGCTGCGTTGAAAAAGCGACGCGACGTGCGCAACGAAGCGCGGGCGCTAGAATGCGGACATTCGCAACGATATGGAACCTGCGTGCCATGCGCATACTGCTTGTCGAAGACGACCGGATGATTGCCGAGGGCGTGCGCAAGGCGCTGCGCGGCGAAGGCTTCGCGGTCGACTGGGTGCAGGACGGCGAGGCGGCGTTGAGCGCCGCGTCCGGCGAACCTTACGATCTGCTGCTGCTCGACCTCGGCCTGCCGAAGCGCGACGGTCTCGATGTGCTGCGCACGCTGCGCGCGCGCGGCCATGCGCTGCCGGTGCTGATCGTCACCGCGCGTGATGCGGTCGCCGATCGCGTGAAGGGTCTCGACGCGGGCGCCGACGACTACCTCGTGAAGCCGTTCGATCTCGACGAACTCGGCGCGCGGATGCGTGCGCTGATCCGTCGGCAAGCCGGACGCAGCGAGTCGATCGTTCGCTACGGCGCGCTGACGCTCGATCCGACCGGCCATCAGGTGACGCTCGACGGTTCGCCGATCGCGTTGTCCGCGCGCGAATTCGCGCTGCTCGAAGCGCTGCTCGCGCGGCCCGGCGCCGTGCTGTCGAAGAGCCAGCTCGAAGAAAAGATGTACGGCTGGGGCGAAGAGATCGGCAGCAATACCGTCGAGGTCTACATCCACGCGCTGCGCAAGAAGCTCGGCGCCGACCTGATCCGCAACGTGCGCGGCCTTGGCTACATGATCGCGAAGGAAGCCTGAGCCGATGCGTTCGATTCGTCGTCAATTGCTGTTCTGGCTGCTTGCCATTGTGATGTTCGGTCTCGGTGTCGCGGGGTGGCTGATCTACCGTCAGGCGCTCGCCGAAGCCAACGAGCTGTTCGATTACCAGTTGCAGGAGATTGCGGCCGCGTTGCCCGCGGAACCGTTCTCGCAGATCCTCAGCTCGCGCGATACCGGTGACGAAGGCATCGTGCTGCAGATCTGGAATCGCAACGGCGTGTTGATGTACTACTCGCATCCGCGTGCGCCGCTCGCGCCGCGCGCGGAACTCGGCTTCTCGACCGAGAAGACCGAGCGCGGCGACTGGCGCGTGTACGGCGCGATCGTCGGCGATAACGTCGTGCAGCTTGCGCAGCCCGTGTCGGTGCGCAACCGGCTCGCGGCGAACGTCGCGCTGCGCACGCTGTGGCCGCTGATCGTGCTGCTGCCGCTGCTCGGCGTAGCGGTGTGGGGTGTCGTCGGACGTGGGCTCGCGCCGCTGCGACGGGTTGCCGGTGCGCTCGACACGCGGCATCCCGAAGCGCTCGATCCATTGCCCGATGCGCGACTGCCGCTCGAAGTGCAGCCGCTCGTGCGCGCGCTCAATGCGCTGCTCGATCGGCTCGCGATCGCGCTCGACACGCAGAAGGCTTTCGTCGCCGATGCCGCGCACGAGTTGCGTACGCCGCTCGCGGCGGTGCAGATCCAGTCGCAGCTCGTCGCACGCGCACGCGACGACGCCACGCGCAGCGAAGCGCTCGCCGATCTGCAGTCGGGCATCACGCGCGCGACGCGTCTCGCCGAACAGCTGCTCGCACTCGCACGCGCGGAACCGGATGGTCCAGTCACGTCGAAAGCCGTCGATCTGCATGCACTGCTCGACGAATGCGTGACGACGTACGTGCCGCTCGCGCAGCAACGCGACGTCGATCTCGGCATCGAAGGCAGCGAGCCCGCAACGGTGATCGCCGACGCGCAGACGCTGCGCGTGATGCTGAACAATCTGCTCGATAACGCGACCAAGTACACGCCGTCGGGTGGACGGGTCGACGTGAGCCTGAAGGTCGAGGAAGGGCATCCGGTCGTGCGCATTGCGGACAGCGGGCCAGGCATTCCGGTCGACGAGCGTGAGCGTGTGTTCGATCGGTTCTATCGCGTCGGGTCCGGTGCTACGCGCGAACGCACCGACGTCGCCGGCAGCGGACTCGGTCTCGCGATCGTGAAGCGCATCGCGATGCAGCAGCGTGCGTCGGTGACGCTGGGTGAAGCGCCGTCGGGCGGTTTGCTCGTGACGGTGCGTTTCTGACGATGCGCGTGCACGTCGGTGCGTGTCGATGCGAGTGCATCGACGCACATCGCGTACGCGTGTCACACGCACGTGGCATACAGGTCACTCGTACATCGCAAACCCGCTCGCACATACGCCCACACATCGATAGCAAGCCTATCGACAGCTACGCGAAAACACCCGAAAGCCCTGCGATTTTCGCTTCGTAACCTGTTTAAGACTCCTTTAAGCGATGGCACGTAGTCTTCGTTTCATCGAAAAAGCAATCCTTTGCAGGAGCACACGATGAACGCGATCAAAGCGAAATCCCTGTCCCGTGGCGCCGTTGCCGTAGCTGTCGCGGTGGCGCTCTCCGCCGGCTACGTCGCGGGTCACCGCAACGTGCCCGCACCGCAGGTCATCTCGCCGGCGCAGGCCGCGATGATGCCTGCGGAAGCCGCCGCGAAAACCGGCATTCCCGATTTCTCCGGTCTTGTCGAAACGTATGGCCCGGCGGTCGTCAACATCAGCGCGAAGCACGTCGTGAAGCAGGTTGCGCAGCGCGGCAACATGCAGCAGCTGCCGATCGATCCGAGCGATCCGTTCTACCAGTTCTACCGTCACTTCTTCGGCAACGTGCCGGGCATGCAGGGCGGCGACGGCGGTGACGCTTCGGATCAACCGAGCGCGAGTCTCGGCTCGGGCTTCATCGTCAGCAGCGACGGTTATATCCTGACCAATGCGCACGTCGTCGACGGCGCGAACGTCGTCACCGTGAAGCTCACCGACAAGCGCGAATACCGCGCGAAAGTCGTCGGCTCCGACAAGCAGTCGGACGTCGCGGTGCTGAAGATCGACGCGAACAATCTGCCTACGGTGAAGATCGGCGATCCGCGTCAAAGCAAGGTCGGTCAGTGGGTCGTCGCGATCGGTTCGCCGTACGGCTTCGACAACACGGTGACGTCCGGCATCATCAGCGCGAAGTCGCGCTCGCTGCCGAACGAGAACTACACGCCGTTCATCCAGACCGACGTGCCGGTGAATCCGGGTAACTCGGGTGGACCGCTGTTCAACCTGCAAGGCGAAGTGATCGGCATCAACTCGATGATCTACTCGCAGACCGGCGGCTTCCAGGGGCTGTCGTTCGCGATTCCGATCAACGAGGCGATCAAGGTCAAGGACGAACTCGTAAAGACGGGTCACGTGAGCCGCGGCCGTCTCGGCGTCGCCGTGCAGTCGATGAACCAGACGCTCGCGAACTCGTTCGGCATGAAGACGCCGCAAGGCGCGCTCGTCAGCTCGGTCGATGCATCCGGTCCGGCCGCGAAGGCGGGTCTGCAACCGGGCGACGTGATCTTGTCGGTGAACGGTACGCCGGTGAGCGATTCGTCGGATCTGCCGTCGCAGGTCGCCGGGCTGAAGCCGGGCAGCACGGCCACCGTGCAGGTGTGGCGTGACAAGGCGACGAAGGATCTGAAGGTGACGATCGGCGCGCTTGGCGATGCGAAGACGGCGTCGGCGGACGGTAATTCGCCCGCGCAGATGCAAGGCCGTCTCGGTGTCGCGGTGCGGGCGCTCACGCCGCAGGAAAAGAGCAGTGCGTCGCTGTCGCACGGTCTGCTCGTGCAGCAGGCCGGCGGTCCCGCCGCAAACGCGGGCATCCAGCCGGGCGACGTGATTCTCGCGGTCAACGGCCGTCCGGTGACGAGCGTCGATCAGTTGAAGCAGATGATCGCGCAGGCGGGCAGCAGCATCGCGTTGCTGATCCAGCGTGACGATGCGCAGATCTTCGTGCCGGTCGACCTCGGCTGACCGGACGCACGAAGGCCGCGGCCCGGACGGTAAATTTTCCGCGGCCGCGGCGGTTCTTACCGGATGGGTACGGCCTGCCGCACCGCCCGGTTCACGCGGCGGGGTGTTGAAGCGGTTCCAGTGCCGACGCGGCGAATGCGGCGAATGCGGTGAATGCGGAAAGTGCAGTGCAGCATCGCGTCGGGCACGGCGGTTGCATCCACCCTTGTTTCCGGACGTTTTCGAACGGACCTCGATCCGGCTTGCCGCAGTTCATTGCGTTATAGCTTCAAGCGAGCCGGACCAGTCGACCTGAAGAAGGAGCGAAGCGATGAACCAACAGAACACTCAACCCGGCAGCGCATTGGGCAACACACGCGGCAAGTTCGTCGCGGGCACGATGGCGGCGCTGCTGACGCTCGGTCTCGGTGTCGCAGGCGGCGCGTATGCGCAGGCGAGCGACGTCAGCGGCGGCACGACGACCGATCAGACGAGCGCCGGCAACACGAACGGCGGTGGTCTGCCGCAGGTGCAGCATCAGGGTAACGTCGCGTACACGTCCGGCGGTGTGGGACAGGACGAGTCGAAAGCGTTGCAGCACGCGCAAAGCAGCTGGCCGCTGTCGCTGCGCTTCACCGGTCCCGGCTCCGATTTCCTCGCCGACGTCCACGTGCGGATCGTCGATGCGCACAACGGCGACGTACTGACTGCAACGTCGCGCGGACCGTACATGCTGGTTCGCCTGAGCCCGGGACGCTATACGGTTCACGCGGCGTACAAGGACCGCGACCAGACGAAGGCGATCACCGTGCCGGCGAAGGGCACCGCGAAAGCAGCCTTCTACTGGACCACGCAGTGAGGGTTTGACCCATCTCGCGAGGCTGCGCAAAGCCGCGCAGCCGACATGAGTTTCGCCGATAATGAAGCCACGGGTAGCCCCCGTGGCTTTTTTCTTGGGCCGATGCATGGCGGCGCGGTGTTCGTCGCGGCGACCAGCATCGGTTTTCAACCGCTTTGCGGAGCACTCTGATGAGCGACGCCCCGACCTCCGATGACCGTTCCGGCAGCCCATGCGGGGCCGACGCCGACACGGGCGCCGCGCATCGCATCGAGATCGCGCCGAACCGTCGGCGCGTGCGGGTGATTCATTTTGGCGTCACGGTCGCCGACACGCAGGCCGCGCTGACGCTAAGCGAAACCGGCTTGCCC
This sequence comes from Paraburkholderia flava, assembly GCF_004359985.1. Lineage (NCBI taxonomy): Bacteria > Pseudomonadati > Pseudomonadota > Betaproteobacteria > Burkholderiales > Burkholderiaceae > Paraburkholderia > Paraburkholderia flava. The sequence continues at coordinate 266,907 of NZ_SMRO01000002.1, forward strand.
GACGTGTTCTATTTTCCGAGCGCCGACGTCAACATGGCGCGGCTCGAACGGTCGACCCATACGTCGCATTGTCCGCACAAGGGCGACGCCTCGTACTTCCATCTGCGCACCGAGAACGGCGTCGTCGAAAACGCCGTCTGGAGCTATGAGACCCCGTTCGAAGCGGTCCAGCAGATCAGGGGGTACCTGGCGTTTTACGCATCGCGCGTCGACCGCATCGATCAGACTTCCTGATCCGGGCGGCGTGCGTTTATCGGGGGAGCGGTCATGGAACTGAACGACGCGTTGAGGATTCCGCTCGCGCTGGCTGACGTCCGCGATGCGCTGCAGGACCTCGCGCTGCTGCGCGCGAGTCTCGACAACTGCGAATCGTTCGAACGCCTCGCGCATGGCGAATATGCGCTCACGTTGACGGTGCCGCTCGGTCCGCTGCGCGCGCGCTATGCGGTGCGTGCACACATCGCCGGCGAAGAAGCGACAGCGACCGGACTGTCCCAGCGCACGCTGAACTTCAAGGCGCGTACCGATGCGATCGGTGCATTGCGCGGCCAGATCGGTGTGACGCTGCGTGCGGACGGCGATGCGACCGCCACGACGAACGGTCAGCAGCCCGGCACGCGGATCGACTATTCGGTGTGGGCGACGCTGACGGGACCGCTCGCCGAACTGCCGCCTCGGCAGATCGAAAACGCGCTACACGAACTGGCCGACGATTTCTTCACCGAGTTTTGCGCGGTCGTGCAGGCGAAGCACGGCCAGGGGCCGAACCGGGCGAGCGGTGAGGCACATCGTCGTCAGCATGTGTTTTTGCGGCCGATCGGCTTCGGCAGCGGGGCGCGTCGCACGCGGTCGCGCGAACCTGGCGCGCCGCATGGTCCGCGCGCGGCGGGGACGCTGCTGGGCACGCGCGCGTCGCAGAGCGTTTCTCATCGCGACGATCCGCACAGTGTGCCGATGTGGGCGTGGGGCGTGATGATCTTCTTCGTGGCGCTGCTGCTGTATGGCGCACACTGGCTTTCGCTGGATTGAGCGGAGCCGCGTTACTTCTGTTGCTGCGCGAATGGAACGCGAGCGATACGCTCGCTATCCTGTGGCGCTCTGTTGTGCCTTTTATCCCTGCTGACAAGGACTCTTTTGATGGCCAGCCCCAAGCGCGCGTTGATCGTGATCGACGTGCAGAACGAATACGTGACCGGCAACCTGCTGATCGAATATCCCGACGTGCAGACGTCGCTTGCGAATATCGGCCGCGCGATGGATGCGGCGCGCGCAGCCGGTGTGCCGATCGTGCTCGTGCAAAACCTCGCACCCGAAACATCGCCGCTGTTCGCGCGCGGCAGCGTCGGCGCGGAACTGCATCAGGTGGTTGCGTCGCGCGAGCACGATCATCTCGTGACGAAGACGGTGCCGAGCGCGTGGACCGAGGAGACGGGTCTCGCCGGCTGGCTCGCCGAACGCAACGTCGACACGCTGACCGTGGTCGGCTACATGACGCACAACTGCGATGCGTCGACGATCAACCATGCGCTGCACGCGGGCCTGACCGTCGAATTCCTGGCGGACGCGACCGGCAGCGTGCCGTACGAAAACAGCGCGGGGTTGGCGAGCGCGGAGGAGATTCATCGCGTGTTCAGCGTCGTGCTGCACTCGCGCTTCGCGGCGGTCGCGACAACCGATGCATGGATCGCAGCGCTACAGGGCGGCGTGCCGCTCGAACGCGGCGGGATCTACGCGTCGAACCAGAAGGCGCGCGCCACACTCGCTGCAGGGTGAGTCTGCGGCATTCGTAACGCCGCGCTATTCCAATGGAGCGAGCGGAGCAGCGGCAACATCGGCGCTTACGCCACCGGTACGCAACGCAGGACTCAACCGCAACGCATCGAACACCCCATCGACGAGTTGCTGCGCGTGCCGGCCGTAGTCGGTGGCTTCGGGCAACATCAGCATGTCGCGCAGCGAACCGCCGACGAACGCATGCAGCAGCGTCGCCGCGCGCGACGTATCGAGATCGGCCGGCAACTGGCCTTTCGAGATCGCGTTGCGCAAGCCGCCCGCGATATTGGCCAGTGCGTCGCGCATGTTGTTCTGGTAGCGCGCCATCACCGGGCCCATTTCCTCGACGAACTCGCACTTCAGAAACAGGATGTCGAACACGCGCCGGCGCCGCGAATCGTTCGCCGTGTCGCGCAGACACATCGTGCAGATTTCGACCAGCCGACCGAGCGGATCGGCTTCCTGCGGATCGAGCGATGCCGCCTGCAACTCGTCGAGCGGCAGCAGCACGCGGTCGAACATCTCGGTAAACAGATCGCCCTTGTTGGCGAAGTGCCAGTAGATTGCGCCGCGCGTGACGCCGGCCGCCTGCGCGATGTCGGCAAGCGAGGTGCGCGAGACGCCCTTCTCGAAGAAGACCTGTTCCGCGGCATCGAGGATGCTGGCGCGGGTCTCCAGTGCCTCTTCCTTGGTTCGTCGGACCATGTCGTTGACCTGCGGTGACTACGGGATTTCCCTGGTGCTTTTAAGCGCGGGTCGCCACAAATCGTTCATTTTTTAAGCGAACTACGAACGATCGTGCTGTGACTGCCTGCGAGGGGGAAGCTACCGTCTTTTACATGCATTCGTGAATGTATCTATAATAGCACCCGGCGATCGGATAGCCCAAGCAGTGATGACCGGTTAATATCCGTCACTGTTGTCTTAACAAATGCTTTCATCGGCGGCTTGCAGGCCGTCTGGTGAGACATTTTCAGGTTTGGCACGCGTCGCCGCGGGAGCCCACGGTATTCGTGGCGCATCCTGGTTATCCGGTCAGGCGTCGAGAGACGCGTGCGTGCGCCGTCGTCCCCGGGCGTGGGATGCGCGCACTTATTTCACTCCCAGTCATAGACAGAGGTCGCTCCATGCGCGTCGAACGGGTTCCATTCCGCTTAATCACTGCCGCGACGGCTGCCGTACTGCTGGCGGCGTGCGGACAAAAACAATCGGCACCGCCGCAACAAACGCCGGAAGTCGGCGTTGTCACCGTACAGCCCACGTCCGTGCCGGTCACGAGCGAACTGCCGGGCCGTACCAACGCATTCCTCGTCGCGCAGGTGCGCGCACGGGTCGACGGTATCGTGCTGCGTCGCGAATTCACCGAAGGTTCGCAGGTCAAGGCCGGTCAGCGTCTGTACAAGATCGATCCGGCGCCGTACATCGCCGCGCTGAACAACGCGAAGGCGACGCTCGCGAACGCCGAAGCCAACCTCAAGACGACGACGGCGCAAGCCTCCCGTTTCAAGGTGCTGGTCGCGGGCAACGCGGTCAGCAAGCAGGACTACGACAACGCGGTCGCGTCGCGTGACCAGGCCGCCGCGAACGTGCAGGCCGGCAAGGCTGCAGTCGACACCGCGCAGATCAACCTCGGCTACACCGACGTGATTTCGCCGATCAGCGGCCAGGTCGGGATTTCGCAGGTCACGCCGGGTGCGTATGTGCAGGCGAGCGCCGCGACGCTGATGTCGACAGTGCAGCAGCTCGATCCGGTCTACGTCGACCTCACGCAGTCGAGCCTCGAAGGCCTCAAGTTCCGTCGCGATGTGCAGGAAGGCCGTCTGAAGACGAGCGGTCCCGATGCCGCGAAGGTCTCGCTGATCCTCGAGGACGGCCGCACGTATGCGGCGCCCGGCAAGCTGCAGTTCTCGGATGTGACCGTCGACCAGACGACCGGCTCGGTAACGGTGCGGGCGATTTTCCCGAACCCGAACCACGTGCTGCTGCCTGGCATGTTCGTGCGCGCGCGCATCGAGGAAGGCGTCAACGACAACGCGTTCATCGTGCCGCAGATCGGCGTGACGCATGACCAGAAGGGTCAGGCAACCGCGCTCGTCGTGAACGCGGAGAACAAGGTCGAGCTGCGTCCGCTCGTGACGTCGGCAACGCAAGGCACGAACTGGGTCGTCGAGAGCGGGCTGAATCCTGGCGACCGCGTGATCGTCCAGGGTACCGACAAGGTTCATCCGGGTGCGCAGGTGAAAGCCGTGCCCGCCCAGTTGCCTGCTGCGCCTGCTTCCGGCGCAGCCGTCGCGGGTGCGCCCGCGGCGAGCGGCGCGCAGGGTGCTCCGGCCGCGTCGGCCGCTGCCGGTGCATCGGGCGCGCAACCGGCGCAAGCCGCCTCTGCCGCATCGGGCGCGTAATAACAGGGAGCCTGTTTCATGGCAAAGTTCTTTATCGATCGCCCGATTTTTGCATGGGTGATCGCCATCATTCTGATGCTGGCGGGCGTCGCGTCGGTCTTCACGCTACCGATCGCGCAGTACCCGACCATCGCCCCGCCGTCGGTGCAGATCAGCGCAACGTACCCGGGCGCATCGGCGAAGACGGTGGAAAACACCGTCACGCAGGTGATCGAGCAGCAGATGAGCGGTCTCGATCACTTGTTGTATCTGTCGTCGACGTCTGACGATTCCGGTACGGCAACCATCACGCTGACCTTCGCGGCCGGCACCAACCCCGACATCGCGCAGGTGCAGGTGCAGAACAAGCTGCAGCTCGCGACGCCGCTTCTGCCGCAGGTCGTGCAGCAGCTCGGTACGAAGGTCACGAAGTCGAGCGCCAGCTTCCTGCTGGTGATGGCGTTCGTGTCCGAAGACGGCAGCATGTCGAAGTACGACCTGGCTAACTACGTTGCGTCGAACGTCGAGGATCCGGTCAGCCGGATCGACGGCGTGGGGACGGTGACGCTGTTCGGTACGCAGTACGCGATGCGGGTCTGGCTCGACGCGAACAAGCTGAACAACTTCAGTCTGACGCCGGTCGACGTCGTGAACGCACTGCAGGCGCAGAACGTTCAGGTCGCGGGCGGCCAGCTGGGCGGCACACCGGCGGTGAACGGTCAGGCATTGCAGGCGACCATCACCGAAGCGACGCTGCTGCAAACGCCCGAGCAGTTCGGCAACGTACTGCTGAAGGTGAACCAGGACGGTTCGCGCGTCCGTATTCGCGACGTGGCGCGTATCGAACTCGGCGGCGAAAACTACAACGTCGATACGAAGTACAACGGTCAGCCGACGGCAGGCTTCGGTATCCAGCTCGCCACCGGTGCGAACGCACTGGCGACGGCGAAAGCTGTGCGCGCGAAGATCGACGAGTTGTCGAAGTACTTCCCGCACGGTCTCGTCGTGAAGTATCCGTACGACACGACGCCGTTCGTGCGGCTGTCGATCGAGGAAGTGGTGAAGACGCTGCTGGAAGGTATCGTCCTCGTGTTCCTCGTGATGTATCTGTTCCTGCAGAACCTGCGCGCGACGCTGATTCCGACCATCGCGGTGCCGGTCGTGCTGCTGGGCACGTTCGCGATCATGTCGGCGGTCGGTTTCTCGATCAACGTGCTGTCGATGTTCGGTCTCGTGCTCGCCATCGGCTTGCTGGTCGACGATGCGATCGTGGTGGTCGAGAACGTCGAGCGGGTGATGGCCGAGGAAGGGTTATCGCCGAAAGAGGCGACCCGCAAGGCGATGGACCAGATCACCGGCGCGCTGATCGGCGTGGCGCTCGTGCTGTCGGCGGTGTTCGTGCCGGTTGCGTTCTCGGGCGGTTCGGTGGGCGCGATCTATCGGCAGTTCTCGCTGACGATCGTTGCCGCGATGGTGCTGTCCGTGCTGGTCGCGTTGATTCTGACGCCGGCGCTGTGCGCGACGATTCTCAAGCCGATTCCCGCCGGCCATCACGAAGAGAAGAAGGGCTTCTTCGGCTGGTTCAACAGGACGTTCAACGCGAGCCGCGACAAGTATCACAGCGGTGTGCACCACGTGATCAAGCGTTCGGGCCGCTGGCTCATCATCTATCTGGTGGTGATCGTCGCGGTCGGGATGCTGTTCGTGCGGCTGCCGAAGTCGTTCCTGCCGGATGAAGATCAGGGCACGATGTTCGTGCTCGTGCAGACGCCGGCCGGTTCGACGCAGGAAACCACCGCGCGCACGCTTGCGAACATCTCGGACTATCTGCTGAAGGACGAGAAGAGCATCGTCGAGTCGGTGTTCACGGTGAACGGTTTCAGCTTCGCGGGTCGCGGGCAGAACTCGGGTCTCGTGTTCGTGCGGATGAAGGACTACGCGGAACGTCAGCACGCGGACCAGAAGGTCCAGGCGCTGGTCGGTCGGATGTTCGGACACTTCGCGTCGTACAAGGATGCACTGGTGTTCCCGGTCAATCCGCCGTCGATTCCGGAACTCGGGACCGCGTCGGGCTTCGACTTCGAGTTGCAGGATCGTGCGGGCCTCGGCCACGAAGCACTGATGGCCGCGCGTAACCAGTTGCTCGGGATGGCCGCGAAAGATCCGTCGCTCGCACAGGTGCGTCCTAACGGGCTGAACGACACGCCGCAGTTCAAGGTCGACATCGACCGCGAAAAGGCGCTGGCGCTCGGCGTGTCGGCATCGGCGATCGACCAGACGTTCTCGATCGGCTGGGCGTCGCAGTACGTAAACAACTTCCTCGACACCGATAACCGGATCAAGAAGGTTTACGTGCAGGCCGACGCACCGTTCCGGATGACGCCGAACGATCTGGACATCTGGTACGTGCGCAACGGCGCGGGCGGGATGGTGCCGTTCAGCGCGTTCGCCACCGGCCACTGGACCTACGGCTCGCCGAAGCTCGAACGCTACAACGGTATTTCCGCAGTGGAAATCCAGGGTGCGGCGGGTCCGGGCAAGAGTACCGGCCAGGCGATGACGGCGATGGAATCGATCGCGGCGAAGCTGCCGGTGGGTATCGGCTATCAATGGACGGGTCTGTCGTTCCAGGAACGCCAGTCCGGTTCGCAGGCGCCGATCCTGTACGGCATCTCGATCCTCGTCGTGTTCCTGTGTCTCGCGGCGCTGTACGAAAGCTGGTCGATTCCGTTCGCGGTGATCATGGTGGTGCCGCTCGGCGTGCTGGGCGCGCTGCTCGCCGTGACGCTGCGCGGGCTGGAGAACGACGTGTTCTTCCAGGTCGGCTTGTTGACCACGGTGGGGCTGTCGGCGAAGAACGCGATTCTGATCGTCGAGTTCGCGCGTGAACTGCAGGAAGGTCAGGGGATGGGTCCGGTCGAAGCCGCGCTCGAATCCGCGCGACTGCGGCTGCGTCCGATCCTGATGACGTCGCTCGCGTTCATTCTCGGCGTGCTGCCGCTCGCGATCAGTAACGGCGCAGGTTCGGCAAGCCAGCACGCGATCGGTACCGGCGTGATCGGCGGGATGTTGACGGCGACCTTCCTCGCTATCTTCATGATCCCGATGTTCTTCGTCGTGATCCGCGCGAAGTTCGCCGGCGACAAGGAAGATCCGGATGCCGCGCTCGAGCACTATAACGAGCACCACCCGCATGATCCGTCGGATGGCGGTCAGGGCGGCAAGGGCTCGGCCAGCCAAGGACATTGAGATGCAAAAACATTCGTTGATTGCAATGGCGGTGGCACTGTTCGCCGCAGGCTGCACGCTGGCGCCGCACTATCAGCGTCCGGCCGAGCCGGTGTCGGGCACGTTCCCGACAGGCGGCGTCTACGACACGCAGCCGGGCACCGCGCCCGGCGCGCGTGGCGCGAACGGCCAGGCGGCGACCGAGATCGGCTGGCGCGACTTCTTTGCCGATCCGCGTCTGCAGCAGCTGATCGGGATCGCGCTGAAGAACAACCGCGACCTGCGCGTGTCGGTGCTGAACATCCAGGCGTCGCGTGCGCAGTATCAGATCACCCGGGCCGAGCTGTTCCCGGCGATCAATGCGGTCGGTTCGGAGAACAAGCAGCGCACGCCGACCAATCTGCTGGCTGGCAGCCAGAACATTACGAACACGTACTCGGTCGGCATGAGCGGATCGTGGGAGCTCGACTTCTTCGGCCGGATCCAGAGCCTGAAGGATCAGGCGCTCGCGCAATATCTGGCGACCGCGCAGGCACGCAAGGCGGCTGAGATCGCGCTGGTGGCGTCGGTGGCCGACAGTTATCTGCAGGTGCTCGGCGCCGACGATCTGCTGAAAGTCACCGAAGACACACTGAAGACCGCGCAGGAGTCGTACCGGATCACGAAGCTGCAGTTCGATACCGGCACGGGCACTGAGCTGTCTCTGCGGCAGGCGCAATCGGTGGTCGAGACGGCGCTTGCGAACCAGCAGGCGCAGGCGCGTCTGCGTGCGCAGTCCGTCAACGCGCTGGTGCTGCTGCTCGGCGAGCCGATGCCGGACAATCTGCCGACGGGCATGGCGCTCGGCGACCAGAACCTGCTCACCGACATCCCTGCTGGCCTGCCGTCCGATCTGCTGACGCGTCGTCCGGACATCGCCGAAGCGGAGCAGAACCTGCTCGCTGCAAACGCGAACATCGGTGCGGCACGCGCGGCGTTCTTCCCGAAGATCTCGCTGACCGGCAACTTCGGCACGCTGAGCCCGACGCTCGGCGGTCTGTTCAAGCCGGGTTCGGCAGCGTGGGCGTTCGCGCCGCAGATCTCGATTCCGATCTTCCAGGGCGGTGCGAACCGGGCGAACCTCGACCTCGCGAACGTGCAGAAGAACATCCAGATCGCGCAGTACGAAAAGGCGATCCAGACGGCGTTCCGCGAAGTGGCCGACGGTCTTGCTGCCCGCGGTACGTACGATCAGCAGATCCAGGCGCTCGAGCGCAACGCGTTCGCCGAACAGCGCGCGCTCGATCTGTCCGACCTGCGCTACAAGAACGGCGTGGACAGTTATCTGTCGGTGCTCACCGCGCAGAACGCGCTGTACTCGGCGCAGCAGTCGCTTGTCACTGCACGCGTGGACCGGCTGACGAACCTCGTCGATCTGTACAAGGCGCTGGGCGGCGGGTGGATCGAACGGGCCGGCGAGCAGCCGCGTCCGGCCGATGCACCGGTCGACTATGGTGCGGCGAGTGCGCCGGTTGCGGCGTCGGGGGCGTCGGCGGGGTGATGCCCGCTTACGCTGCACGCCGCGTGTGGCGGTGTGGGTAAAGCAAACCTCCTCGGAATGCCGCTAGCCGTTCTGTAAAAGCGTTGCCAACACCTGGCGACCGGCCTCAAGGCCTCGACGACTGTCGAGGCCTTTTTCATTGGTCGGCGGTATGACTCCGTGTGCAAAGCCCGATGTCGCCGTGGTTCCTTCATCGGGCCGGGTGGCCGGCGCTCGAAGCAGACTGCCCGGGAATCGCTGGCTCGCCGCGTAGCCAGTCAAATGCATCTGCTGCCTTAAAGTGAAGCAATTTCATGGAATTTGCTGCCCTATAGTGAAGCAGAAATTTGATATTTGCTTCACTATAGGCTAGCATTTATTCAATTCTTGATAGCCTATAGGGCAGCAAAATGGATTCCAGAATGAGGCAGCTTCGGCTCGAGCAGGTCCAGGCATCGGCCGCGGCGTACTCGGATTTGACGAACCGTCGGACTCCGCCGCATGGATGGCTGAAGGTCATCCGGGAGTCGTTAGGGCTCACCCAGCGACAGCAGGCCGGCCGCTTGGGCGTTGCCGGTTCGACCCTGCACAAGTCGGAACTGGCTGAAGCGGAGGAACGCATCACGCTCGGACAACTGCGCAAGCTGGCTGACGGGCTGGACTGCGAGCTGGTCTACGCGCTGGTGCCCAGAAAGCCGCTGACGCAAGTGGTCGAAGACCAGGCGCGCTCAATCGCTTTGCAGGAAGTGGGCGGCGTGGCTCACACGATGAGTCTGGAAGACCAGCGTCCGGCAACCGACCGGCTTCGCAAACAGGTCGAGCAGAGAACGGCGGAGCTACTCCAGGGCCGCTGGTCGGACCTATGGCGATAGCGCTGGACGAACAGGACGGCCAGACACCGCTTGACCCCGACGAGCTTGCAGGACTGATACCGACGCACCTGACCACCAAGGGCGACCTGAATGACTGGGAGCAGGAGAACATCCTGCAAGCTGTGCGATGGTCTCGCCGTCAGCGCAAGGTCGATGTCCTTGGCGAAGAGTTCTGTCGTGATCTTCACCGGAGGATGTTCGATCACACCTGGTCGTGGGCAGGTACGTTTCGCAAGTCCGACAAGAACATCGGATGTGACTGGACGCAGGTCAGCGTCAAGCTGAGAAATCTTTTCGATAACACGCGATGGTGGGTCGACAACGGCACATTCCCGTCCGACGAGATTGCCGCACGATTTCACCGCGAGCTGGTGTGGATCCATCCGTTTCCAAACGGCAATGGCCGGCACTCACGCATGATGGCCGATGCGCTGTTGCGCAGCCTGAAACAGGAACCGTTTTCGTGGGGTGGAGGCGGGACCCTGGTTAAAGCAGACAATGCCCGGTCCAATTACTTGACCGCGTTGCGTGCGGCGGATAAAGGCGACTACAGCTTGCTCCTGATCTTCGTGCGAAGTACTGCGTAGCCGGGCGCACGGGCAACGAGGACGTCACGCTGTCTGCCACAGTGCCAAAGAGCTTCGCATTGGCGAGCGTGCCTTGGACAAAGAAACGCCCCAGTCATTGACTGAGGCGCGAGCGTCGCCGGTGTACATCAACCGGGCAATGCTTTAACAGAACAGCTAGCGGCATGCCGCAGTGTTTTCATCCTCGCACCTTGCGGCACGAAGCAACGCGATATCAATGCATGTCCGCAGCACGCAGCATTTCGTCACCTGCCGGTGTTTCAGCGCTTCCACCCCGCCCATCGAAATCATGCCCCGCGGCCCGTATCGCGCGCCTCGCCGCCCGCTCGTCTTTCACCCCGTTGAACACCAGATTCAACAGCACCGCCGACACCGACGCCAGCAGAATCCCACTATGCAGCAGCGGCGACAGCGCGGACGGCAGCTTCTCGAAGAAGTGCGGCGACACGACCGGCACGAGTCCGAGGCCGATACTCACTGCGACGATGAACAGGTTGTGGTGATTCGTCGTGAAGTCGACCTTCGCCAGCACCTTGATGCCGTTCGCCGCGACCATCCCGAACATCACGATGCCGGCGCCGCCGAGCACGAACGCGGGCACTGACGCGACCACCTGCGCCATCTTCGGAAACAGCCCGAGCAGCACGAGCAGCACGCCGCCCATCGCGCAGACGAAGCGGCTCTTCACGCCGGTCACGCCGATCAGCCCGACGTTCTGCGAGAACGACGTATGCGGGAACGAGTTGAAGATGCCGCCGATCAGCGTGCCGAGCCCGTCGACGCGCAGGCCGCGCACGAGTGTCTTCTGGTCGACCGGACGGTCCACCATGTCGCCGACCGCGAGGAACATGCCGGTCGATTCGATGAACGTGACGAACATCACGGTGACCATCGTCGCGATCGACAGCGGATCGAAGTGCGGCAGGCCGAAGTGGAACGGCATCACGAAACCGACCCACGGTGCGCTCGTCACGCCGTCCATGTTCACGCGGCCGAGCAGCGCCGCGATCACGAAACCGGCGACCATGCCGAGCAGCACCGAGATGTTCGCGACGAAGCCGCGGCCGAACTTGTTGATCAGCAGGATCAGCGTAAGCACGACGAGCGACAGTCCGAGATAGACCGGGTTGCCATAGTCCGGATTGCCGACGCCGCCGGCCGCCCAGTTGATGCCGACTTCCATCAGCGACAGCCCGATCACCGAGATCACCACACCGACCACGACCGGCGGAAAAAATCGCAACAGCTTGCCGATCGCCGGTGCGAGCAGGATGCCGACGACACCCGCCGCGATCGTCGAGCCGAAGATATCGAGAATGCCGAGACTCGGATTCGTGCCGATCGCGACCATCGGTCCGACGGCAGCGAACGTGCAGCCCATGATGACCGGCAGACGGATGCCGAAGATCCACAGGCCGAGCGTCTGGATCAGCGTCGCGATGCCGCACGAGAACAGGTCCGCGCTGATCAGAAACGCGATCTGTTCTTTCGGCAGCTTCAGCGCGCTGCCGATGATCAACGGGACCGCGACCGCGCCCGCATACATCACGAGCACGTGCTGGATGCCGAGCGTCAGCAACTGGCCCGCAGGCAGTCGCTCGTCGCACGGATGAACCTGGGTTGCTTGCATCTTGTCTGTCTCCGCCTTTGTTTTCGGGATGCACTCCACGGTATGCGCGATAAAAAAGGCGAACAAGACCAGTCAGCGCTATTCCGGACCTCCCGGCGATGATATGCGTCTGCGCGCTTCGCGGGCACATCGTGGAACCTGTACGGCTCGTGAACGCTGCAAGCCCCGCGATGCGGCGGTTCGCGTGTACGCAGCCGATGCCGCCGCACACAGGCATATGTGTGAAAATCTATGAGGTGTATTCCGCGATGGGCATAGTGGCGTTTCGACGCCGTTGTGCGGGCGACGGGGTTAACCCTCGAACGGCGGTTGCACCTGAGTGCAATGCCTGTTGCAATGCCGCTTCCGTCAGCTTGCTGTTCTTCCTCTTTTTCTCGACTACCTCATGCGCTTTCTCGGCATCGATCTCGGCACCGGTTCACTGAAGCTCGCTATCGTCGACGAAGCGGGTCGCGAGACCGCGTCGGCGAGCGTCGCGTATGCGCTCGACACACCTCATCCCGGCTGGGCCGAGACGGATGTCTCGACGTGGTGGCGCGCGCTGTGCGAAGCGTCCGCGCGTCTGCCCGCCGACGAACGCACCGCTGTCGACGCGATCGGTCTGTCGGGACAGATGCACGGCGTCGTGCTGACCGATGCCGAGGGTCACGCAGTACGTCCCGCGATGCTGTGGCCCGACACGCGCGCACTCTCGCTGCTCGATGCGTGGCCCGAGCCGCAACCGAATCCCGTTGCGCCCGGCATGGCCGGTCCGTTGCTGCGCTGGATCGCGCAGCACGAGCCGCACGCATTGAAGGCCACGCGCTGGGCGCTGCAACCGAAGGACTGGGTGCGCGTCGCGCTCGGCGGCGCGGCAGTGACCGATCCGTCCGATGCATGCGCGACCGCGCTCGCCGATCCGGCTGGTGTGTGGGATCGCGCGCTGCTCGACCGGCTCGGTTTGCCACACGATTGCTTCGCGCCGTTGCAGCCTGCGTATGCAGCAGGCGGCATGTTGTCCGCCGACGCGGCGCACGCACTCGGTCTGCGCCCGGGCATCGTGCTCGCGACCGGCGCAGCCGATACGCCGTGCGCGATGCTCGGCAGCGGTCTCGCACACGACGGCGATGCGTTGCTCACGACGGGCACCGGCGGCCAGATCGTCGTGCTGTCGAAAACCGAACCGACGGCCGCACGCGGACTGCATCGTTATCGCGCAGCCACTGACGACTGGTATCGCATGGCCGCGATGCAGAACGTCGGCGTCGCGCTCGAAGCGGTGCGCGGCTGGCTGTCGTATGAATGGACGGATGCCTACCGCGATGCATTCGCTGTCGAACCGGACGAAGGCCTCGCGTTCCTGCCGTATCTGACCGGCGAGCGTTCGCCGTGGCTCAATCCGTCGGCGCGCGGCGGCTGGCTCGGGCTCGCGCTCGGCCACACGCGCGGCACGCTGATGCGCGCGGCGTTCGAAGGCGTCGCGTTCGCGTTGCGCGCAGGGCTCGATGCGATCCGCGCGAGCGGCGCATCGGTGTCGACGTTGCGGCTCGCGGGCGGCGGTTCGGTCGACTCGCGCTGGCGTCAACTGCTCGCCGATGCACTCGACGTCGAACTGCACGCGCTCGATTGCCCGAATGCAGCGGCGCGTGGTGCGGCGATGCTCGGTGGGATCGCGTGCGGTCACTGGCATGCGAACGATCTCGCCGCACTCGCGCCGGCGACGACGCCGGTCGCTTCACCGCGTGACGATGCCGCGCTCGCGCGACGTCACGCGCGTTTCATCGAGTTGTACGGACGCGTCGAAGCATGGTTCGACACGCCGAAAAAACGCACATGACGATGTCGCGCGCGATCAATGCAGCGACGCGCGCTGCAACGCAGTGCGCACATTTTTTTGCGATCATGACGCCGGTCCGCGCGCGGATGGGAACGGTCACCCAAGCGGTCGTCCACCGCGCAACCCAGTTTTCGAATCAACAGATCCAGGAGCATTCACGATGAAGACCAAAGCAGCTATCGCATGGAAAGCCGGCGCCCCGCTGACGATCGAGGAAGTCGATCTCGAAGGGCCGCGCGCGGGCGAAGTGCTGATCGAGGTGAAGGCGACGGGCATCTGCCATACCGACTACTACACGCTGTCGGGCGCGGACCCGGAAGGCATCTTCCCGGCGATTCTCGGCCATGAAGGCGCGGGCATCGTCGTCGACGTCGGTCCCGGCGTCGGCACGCTGAAGAAGGGCGATCACGTGATTCCGCTCTATACGCCCGAGTGCCGTCAGTGCAAGTTCTGCCTGTCGCGCAAGACGAACCTCTGCCAGGCGATCCGCACGACCCAGGGCCGCGGCCTGATGCCCGATGCGAGTTCGCGTTTCTCGATCGACGGCAAGCCGCTGTTTCACTACATGGGCACGTCGACGTTCTCGAACTACATTGTGGTGCCGGAAATCGCGGTCGCGAAGATCCGCGAAGACGCGCCGTTCGACAAGGTCTGCTACATCGGCTGCGGCGTGACGACCGGCGTCGGCGCAGTGGTGTACTCGGCGAAGGTCGAGGCGGGGGCGAACGTCGTCGTATTCGGGCTCGGCGGCATCGGGTTGAATGTGATTCAGGGCGCGAAGATGGTCGGCGCCGACAAGATTATTGGTGTGGACCTCAACCCCGGCCGCGTCGAACTCGCGAAGAAGTTCGGCATGACGCACTTCATCAACCCGAACGAAGTCGAGAACGTCGTCGACCATATCGTGCAACTGACCGACGGCGGCGCCGACTACTCGTTCGAATGCATCGGCAACACGAAGGTGATGCGTCAGGCGCTCGAATGCACGCACAAAGGCTGGGGGCAGTCGTTCATCATCGGCGTTGCTGCAGCCGGCGAGGAAATCAGCACGCGGCCGTTCCAGCTCGTCACCGGCCGGCAGTGGAAGGGTTCGGCGTTCGGCGGCGCGCGCGGTCGCACCGACGTGCCGAAGATCGTCGACTGGTACATGGAAGGCAAGATCAATATCGATGATCTGATCACGCATCGTCTGCCGCTCGACCGCATCAACGAGGGCTTCGATCTGATGAAGAAGGGCGAGTCGATCCGCTCAGTCGTGCTGTACTAAATCAAGGGGCGCACGATGCTTGAACTCGTTTCATCGCATGCCGCGTTCGGCGGCGAGCAGCGTTTCTATCGTCACGATTCGTCGACGATCGGTCTGCCGATGAGGTTCTCGGTCTACCTGCCGCCGCAGGTCGCGCTCGGCAGCGTGCCCGCCCTGTTCTATCTCGCGGGGCTGACCTGCACCGAGGAGACGTTTCCGATCAAGGGTGGCGCGCAACGCTTCGCCGCGCAGCATGGCATCGCGCTGATCGCACCCGACACGAGTCCGCGCGGCGCGGGCATCGCGGGCGAGAGCGACGCGTGGGACTTCGGCGTCGGCGCGGGCTTCTATGTCGACGCGACGCGCGAGCCGTGGTCCGCGCACTACCGGATGTACTCGTACGTGCGCGACGAACTGCGCGAGACGGTGCTGGCGAACTTGCCTATCGACGGAGAACGGCTCGGGATCTTCGGGCATTCGATGGGCGGACACGGCGCGCTGATGCTCGCGCTGCGTAATCCGGACATCTATCGCTCAGTGTCGGCGTTCGCACCGATCGCGGCACCGACGCGCTGTCCGTGGGGCGAGAAGGCGTTCTCGGGTTATCTCGGCGACGATCGCGAAGCGTGGAAGCAGTACGACGCGAGCGAACTCGTCGCGCAGGCGTCACATCGTTTCGCCGAGGGGATTCTGGTCGATCAGGGGCTTGCCGATCAGTTTCTCGCGACCCAACTGAATCCCGATGTGTTCGAGGCGGCGTGTCGCGCGGCGGGGCAGCCGCTGGAGCTACGCCGTCATGCGGGCTACGACCACGGGTATTACTTCATCCAGAGCTTCATCGAGGATCACGTCGCGCATCATGCGAAGGTGCTGCTCGGCTGACGTGCTCGCGCAGAGCTGAAACGAAAACAGGGCGCCGGATTTTTCCGGCGCCCTGTTTGTTTTTGCGTTCGCGTTTGTGTTCGAGCGCGCTGCGTGCTGTCAGCGACGTCCCAGCAAACTACCGCCATACACGATCGCCGCGAGCGCAGTGATCCAGAAACTCGTCGGCCAGTCGGTGTAGTACGCGAGCGTCAGCCCGATCCACGACTGCGCGAGCGCGAGTAGCGCTGCCAGCACGAGTCCGGCGGACAGTCGCGTGGTGAGGTTCTGCGCGGCCGCAGCCGGTCCAACCATTAGCGTGAACACGAGCAGCACGCCGACGATCTGCGTGCACGCGGCAACGGCGATTGCGGCGATCGAGAGGAACAGGATCGACACGGTGCGCAGCGAGACGCCTTTAGCCTCAGCGAGTTCGGGCTGCAGCGACGCGAACAGCAGTGGACGCATGATCGCCGCGAGCGCGACGAGACTCACGGCGGCGAGCGCGGCGAGGATCACGAGCGTCGACGGGTTCACGCCGAGCACGTTGCCGAACAGCAGCGCGGTGACCTGCGTCGCGTACGCGGTGAAGAAGTGCAGGAACAGCAGCCCGAAGCCGAGCGACAGCGACAGGATCACGCCGATCGCGACATCGCGGCCCGCGAGACGTTCGCCGAGCGCGCCCATGCCGATGCCCGCCGCGAGCGTGAAGCCGACCATCCCCCAGATCGGCGAGATGCCGATCAGCACCGCGCCCGTCGCGCCGGTGAAGCCGACGTGCGACAGCGCATGGCCTGCGAAGGTCTGTCCGCGCATCACGAGGAAGTAGCCGACGATGCCGGCCAGCACCGCGACGATTCCCGACGCCGCGAATGCGTTGATCATGAAGTCGTATTCAAACATCGTGCGAATGTCCGTCGCGTGGCGTACGCGAGTGGGTATGAGAATGACCGTGATCGTGGGAGTGACCGTGATCGTGGCTGTCGTCTTCGTGCGCGTGGTCGTGCTTCTCGACCTCGACATCACCTGACATCACGAAGATGCGGCCGTTCACACGCATCACGTCGATCGTCGAACCGTAGAGGCGCGACAGCACCGGCTTCGTGATCACTTCGTCGACGGTGCCGAGCGCCGCGACGCCGCTGCCGAGATACAGCACGCGATCGAGCGCATGCAGCAGCGGATTGAGTTCATGCGCGGAAAACAGCACGGCGATGCCGAGTTCCTGCTGCACGCGCCGTACCAGTTCGACGACGCCTTTCTGATGATGCGGATCGAGACTGATCAACGGTTCGTCGAGCAGCAGCAGCTTCGGGTTGCCGAGCAGACACTGTGCGAGCAGCAGACGCTGCCGTTCACCGCCCGACAGCTCCGACAGCGGCCGTCCCGCGAGCGCAGTGCCATCGACCAGTTCGAGCACGCGCTCGACGTCCGCGCGCGTTTTCGCATCGGCATGCGGCCAGCCCCAGCGATGACCGTCCGCAGCCATCGCGACGAAATCGCGACCGCGCACGCGACGGCCCGCGAGCGCGCTGCGCGTCTGCGGCATATAACCGATCGACGGATTGCCACGCTCGACGCTCGCGCCGAGCACGCGAATCGCCCCTTGCGCGGCCGGCACGAGGCCGAGCACCGCGCGCATCAGCGTGGTCTTGCCCGCGCCGTTCGGCCCGAGCACACCGATGAATTCGCCCTGATTCACGACGAAACTCGCGTCGCGCAGGATCGTGCGGCCGCCGAGATCGAGCGTCACATGCTCGAGTTCGAGCACGGGCGTCGTGCCGGTGGCCTGCGCGTTTGCAGGGCGATCTGTTGCTGTCATTGAGCGGTTCCTTTACCGGGGCCGCCTACGGCAAGCGCCGTCTCGAGCGCGTTCAACTGCGCGAGCATCCATTGCTGGAAGGTCTTGCCGGCGGGCTGCGTCTCGGTGACGCTCACCGTCGGAACATGCGATTGCTGGGCCAGTTTCAACATGCGTTTGGTCAGGGCTTCGGTCGCCTGGCTGTTATAGATCAGGACATGGACGCGCTTCTCGCGCAGGTCGCGCTCGAATGCGGCGATGTCCGACGCGCTCGCTTCCGTGTCGTTCATCGCGGCCAGCTGGAAGCGCTGGTTGCGCATGTCGAGGCCGATCGCATCCGACATGTAGCCGAACACCGGCTCGGTCGCCGTCACCGGCACGCCGGCGTAGCGGGCGCGCAGCGCAGCGGCCTTGTCGGCGACCGGCTTCATCGATTCGACGAAGGTCGCGAGGTTCGCATCGTACGCCGCTTTATGCGCCGGGTCAGCAGCGTCGAGCGCCGCGACGACCGCGCGCGCGACGGCGGGCATCGTCGCCGGGTCGTACCACAGGTGCGGATTGTCGCCGCTCTTCTTGCCGACGAGGTCCGCCGCGATGACGATCGTGCGATGCGGATTCTTCGATGCGTTCAGCAACTTCGTCATCCACGGATCGTAATCGGCACCGTTATAGACGACGAGGCTCGCGTGCTGCAGATCGCGCGCCGTCTTCGGGCTGGCTTCGAACAGATGCGGGTCCTGGTCCGGATTGCTCAGGATGCTCGTCACGTCGACGTGCTCGCCGCCGAGTTGATGCACGACATCGCCGTAGAAATTCTCCGCCGCGACGACGCGGATCTTCGCGTCCTGCGCGAATGCGGTATGCGCGAACGCGAATGCGGCGGCACCGGCCGCGAGATATTTCGACAGGCCGAGCATGCGGCGGGTCAACGGAGCGGAGAGGGTTTTCATCGGCTATTCCTGGTGACTGATTGCTTTGTTGAAAGGTGAGGGTGTTGTTTCGCGAGTGCGCAGGTGCAACGGCTAGGCGGGTGCGCCGGTCTGACAGGCGGCGCACAGGCCGCTCAGTTCCACGACCTGGCGATGCACTTCGAAACCGTGGGCCGGCGCGCTGTGCGACAACTGCGCGGCGAGTTCGTCGCCGGGAATCTCGACGGTCGAGCCGCACGCTTCGCAGATCAGGAACTGGCCTTGATGCGGCCGGCCGATCTCGCAGCACGCGAAGAACGCATTCTTCGATTCGATCCGGTGGACGAAGCCGTGCGCGACGAGAAAGTCGAGCGCACGGTAGACGGTGGTCGGCGGCACGCGACCGCGTTGCGGCGCGAGTGCGTCGAGCAGATCGTAGGCACCGACGGGCCGTTCGCTCGCCGCGATGAGCGCATAGACCTGGCGACGCAGCGGCGTCAGCGCGAGCCCTTCGCGTGCGGCGACGGCATCGGCGGTGGCGAGGCGGGCGGCAAGTCGATCGGTGGATACAGCAGACGAAGCGGACATACGGAGCATTCCGTGAACGTCGGATGACGCGAGTGCGGAATGATATAACGTATCGCGAACGGATGGGAGCAAGAGCCGCATCCACCCACCAGGCCAGCCTGCGATGAGACTGACGCGCTGCACCATCGAAATCTTGCAGCGTGCCTTGACATGACCCGACACGTATCCGATCATTCGACCACAAACAGAGCAATTGCTCGATCACGGAGCGTTCGCTCGGTGTGCCAAACAACCGGACCACAACCCGGACCAAAACCTGGAGACAAGCGGTGGCAGCACGACTGCAAGACAAGGTGGCGATTCTGACAGGCGCGGCCAGCGGGATCGGTGAAGCGGTCGCGCGGCGCTATCTGGATGAAGGCGCGCGCTGCGTGCTCGTCGACCTGAAGCCGGCCGACGGTTTCGCGCAGCGTCTGCAGGACAGCGACGGTGAGCGCGTGCTCGTCGTGTCGGCGGACGTCACGCGACGCGACGACATCGAGCGTATCGTCGAGCAGACCGTGTCCCGTTTCGGCCAGATCGATATCCTGTTCAACAACGCTGCGCTGTTCGACATGCGCCCGCTCCTCGACGAGTCCTGGGACACGTTCGACACACTCTTCTCGGTCAACGTCAAAGGCCTGTTCTTCCTGATGCAGGCGGTCGCCCGCAAGATGGTTGAGCAGGGGCATGGCGGCAAGATCATCAATATGTCGTCGCAGGCCGGTCGGCGCGGCGAAGCGCTCGTCTCTCACTACTGCGCGACGAAAGCCGCGGTGCTGAGCTACACGCAATCGGCGGCGCTCGCACTCGCGCCGCACAAGATCAACGTCAACGGGATTGCACCCGGTGTCGTCGATACGCCGATGTGGGAGCAGGTCGATGCGCTGTTCGCGCGCTACGAAAACCGGCCGCTGGGCGAGAAGAAACGTCTTGTCGGTGAAGCGGTGCCGCTCGGCCGCATGGGCGTACCCGACGACCTCACCGGCGCCGCGCTATTCCTCGCTTCCGCCGACGCCGATTACATCACCGCCCAGACGCTGAACGTCGACGGTGGCAACTGGATGAGCTGATCCCAAGCTCGCGCTGTACGGATTCCCCCCGCACCATCATGTAGATACAAGCAACACGCAAGCAGACCACGCAGCCGGTCATTAACGACAAAGGAGACAAGCAATGAAACGAACCCACCGATTTGCGCTCAAGGCGATCAGTGCCGGCGCGCTGGCCTGCGCGACGCTCGGCGCGTCCGCCGCGACCGTGACGATCGCGATGTTGAACAACCCGGACATGATCGAGCTGAAGAAGCTGTCGCCCGCATTCGAAAAGGCGAATCCGGACATCAAGCTGAACTGGGTGATTCTCGAGGAAAACGTGCTGCGTCAGCGCGCGACGACCGACATCACCACCAACAGCGGCCAGTTCGACGTCGTGATGATCGGTGCATACGAAACGCCGCAGTGGGGCAAGCGCGGCTGGCTGTCGCCGCTGACGAACCTGCCCGCCGATTACGATCTGAACGACGTCGTGAAGACCGCGCGTGACGGCCTGTCGGTGAACGGTCAGCTGTACGGCCTGCCGTTCTACGTCGAAAGCTCGATGACTTACTACCGCAAGGATCTGTTCGCCGCGAAGGGCCTGAAGATGCCCGATCAGCCCACGTATGACCAGATCAAGCAATTCGCCGACAAGCTCACCGACAAGGCCAATGGCGTCTACGGCATGTGCCTGCGCGGCAAGGCCGGTTGGGGCGAAAACATGGCCTATGTGACGACGCTCGTGAACACGTTCGGTGGCCGCTGGTTCGACGAAAAGTGGCATGCGCAGCTCACGTCGCCGGAATGGAAGAAGGCAGTCAACTTCTACGTCGATCTGCTGAAGAACGATGGCCCTCCGGGCGCGAGCTCGAACGGCTTCAACGAAAACCTCACGCTGATGTCGTCGGGCAAGTGCGCGATGTGGATCGACGCGACGGTCGCGGCCGGCATGCTCTATAACAAACAGCAGTCGCAGGTCGCGGACAAGATCGGTTTCGCGGCAGCGCCGACGGCCGTCACGCCGAACGGTTCGCACTGGCTGTGGACGTGGGCGCTCGCGATTCCGAAGTCGTCGAAGGCACAGGACGCCGCGAAGAAGTTCATCGCGTGGTCGACGTCGAAGCAGTACATCGAGATGGTTGCGAAGGATGAAGGCTGGGCATCTGTGCCGCCGGGTACGCGTCAGTCCACCTACGCGCGTCCCGAGTACCAGCAGGCCGCGCCGTTCGGCAGCTTCGTGCTGAAGGCGATCGAAACCGCCGATCCGAATCACCCGACCGCGAAACCGGTGCCGTACACCGGCGTGCAGTTCGTCGGCATTCCGGAGTTCCAGTCGTTCGGGACGGTGGTCGGTCAAAGCATCTCCGGCGCACTCGCTGGCCAGATGACGGTCGATCAGGCGCTCGCTGCCGGTAATGCGACCGCCGATCGCGCGGTGCGTCAGGCGGGCTATCAGAAGTAACCGCGTCCGGGCACCTTCGCGGTAACGAGAAGGGCCCCCGGCCGACGCCAGTCGGCCGGGCCCGGCAGCACAGCGGGCCGTCGTTTCACGATGGCCCGCGCATTACCAAAAGGTGGTCACGATCATGCGTCATTTACACCTTCCTCTCATGCAAGCCCGCCCCAAAACCGAACAGGATCACGAAGCGCGCAAGGCGTCGTCCGCGCGCTGGCTCGTGTCGCCGTCCGTCGCCGTGCTGCTGCTGTGGATGGCGATCCCGCTCGCGATGACGATCTGGTTTTCGTTCACGCGCTACAACCTGCTGAACCCCGACGAGAAAGGTTTCGCGGGCCTCGACAACTACCGCTATCTGGCGACCGATCCGTCGTTCATCCCGTCGATCGTTCACACGATCCAGCTGATCGTCGCAGTGCTGGTGATCACGGTGGTCGGCGGCATCCTGATGTCGGTGCTGTTCGATCGCAAGTTCTACGGTCAGGGCATCGCGCGGCTGCTCGCGATTGCGCCGTTCTTCGTGATGCCGACGGTCAGCGCGCTGATCTGGAAGAACATGATCCTGCATCCGGTGTATGGCCTCGTCGCGAGCGGTATGCGCGCGTTGGGTCTCACGCCGATCGACTGGTTCGCGCAGTTCCCGCTGACCTCGGTGATCATCATCGTCGCGTGGCAGTGGCTGCCGTTCGCGTTCCTGATCCTGTTCACCGCGATCCAGTCGCTCGACCAGGAGCAGAAGGAAGCCGCGAAGATCGACGGCGCCGGCCCGTTCTCGATGTTCTTCTTCATCACGCTGCCGCATTTGAAGCGCGCGATCGCCGTCGTGGTGATGATGGAAACCATCTTCCTGCTGTCGATCTTCGCCGAGATCTACACGACGACCGGCGGCGGCCCAGGCACCGCGACCACCAACCTGTCGTACCTGATCTACGCGCTCGGCCTGCAGCAGTTCGACGTCGGCCTCGCATCGGCCGGCGGGATTCTCGCGGTGGTGCTCGCGAACATCGTGTCGTTCTTCCTCGTGCGCATGCTCGCGAAGAACCTGAAAGGGGAGTACGAAAAATGAGCCAGCTTGCCGCAACAACGTCGCCGGCTAAGTCACCTGCAAAGTCGCCGTTCGCGATCGTCAGACGCAGCATCCCCGGCATCCTTGCGTGGCTGATCGCGCTGCTGCTGTTCTTCCCGATCTTCTGGATGACGATCACCGCGTTCAAGACCGAGCAGCAGGCGTACTCGTCGTCGCTGATTTTCATGCCGACGCTCGACAGCTTCCGCGAGGTGTTCGCACGCAGCAACTACTTCGCGTTCGCGTGGAACTCGGTGCTGATCTCGGTCGGCGTCACGGTGGTGTGTCTGCTGCTCGCGGTGCCGGCCGCGTACGCGATGGCGTTCTTCCCGAACCGCCGCACGCAGGGCGTGCTGCTGTGGATGCTGTCGACGAAGATGATGCCGTCCGTCGGCGTGCTCGTGCCGATCTACCTGCTGTGGAAAAACACCGGGTTGCTCGACACGGTGTGGGGTCTGGTGATCGTCTACACGCTGATCAATCTACCGATTGCCGTGTGGATGGCGTTCACCTACTTCAATGAAATTCCGAAGGACATCCTCGAGGCGGGTCGCATCGACGGCGCGGCGACGTGGCAGGAAATCGTCTACCTGCTGATGCCGATGGCGCTGCCGGGTCTGGCATCGACTGCGCTGCTGCTGGTGATCCTGTCGTGGAACGAGGCGTTCTGGAGCATCAACCTGTCGAGTTCGAACGCGGCGCCGCTGACGGTATTCATCGCGTCGTATTCGAGTCCCGAAGGGTTGTTCTGGGCGAAGCTGTCGGCGGCATCTCTGCTGGCGGTCGCGCCGATCCTGATCGTCGGCTGGCTGTCGCAGAAGCAGCTGGTGCGCGGTCTCACGTTCGGGGCGGTCAAATAATGAGCGATGGCATGACAGTGAGCGCGCGCGCATTGATCTGCGATTGCGACGGCGTGCTCATCGACAGCGAAGCGGTTGCGGCGGCGATGCTGGTGCGCGAACTCGAAGCGCGCTGGCCCGACGCGGACGTCGCGCCAGTCGTGATGCCGCTGCTGGGTCTGCGCATCGAACGGGTACTCGACGGCACCGCGACGCAACTCGGGCGCACGCTTGCCCCGGCCGATGTCGCAGCGATTCGCGGCGCAGTAGAACAGGCCGCGATGCAGGCGCCGGCAGTGGCCGGCATCGGCGATGCGCTGTCGCAGATCGCGTTGATCAAGGCCTGCGCGAGCAACAGCTACCGGCCGTACGTCGAGAGCGTGCTGGCGCGTACCGGCCTCAAGCGCTTCTTCGGCGACCGGCTGTTCTGCGCCGATGCGGTGGCGAAGCCGAAGCCCGCGCCCGACGTTTATCTCGCGGCCGCGCGCGGTCTCAGTACGACGCCGGAGCATTGCCTCGTCGTCGAGGACAGCGTGACGGGTGCAACAGCGGCGAGCGAGGCGGGCATGACGGTGCTCGGTTTCATCGGCGGCGGGCACGCGAGCGCGCAACAGATCGAAGCGCTGCGCGCAGCAGGGGCGCAGCACGTGTTCGACGATATGCGGCAATTGCCGGGGCTCGCGGCGCAGTGGATTGCGAGCGCGGCTGTCGGGTCGCATTGAGGCGATTGGTTAAACGCAGTAGCGGCAATACAGCGGGCAACTCCGCGACGAATCTGGATGGGAGACACATCATGGCAAGCCTGACCCTACGCGGTATCAGCAAGCGCTACGACGACAATGAAGTGATGCGCGACATCAACCTCGACATCGCGGACGGCGAGTTCGTCGTATTCGTGGGGCCGAGCGGCTGCGGCAAATCCACGTTGATGCGGATGATCGCCGGCCTGGAAGACATCAGCGGCGGCGACCTGAACATCGACGGCGTGCGCGTGAACGAGGTGGCACCCGCGAAGCGCGGCATCGCGATGGTGTTCCAGTCGTACGCGCTCTATCCGCACATGACGCTGTACGACAACATGGCGTTCGGCCTGAAGCTCGCGGGCACGAAGAAGCCCGAGATCGACGTGGCCGTGCGCAACGCGGCGAAGATCCTGCACATCGATCATCTGCTCGACCGCAAGCCGAAGCAGCTGTCGGGCGGTCAGCGGCAGCGCGTCGCGATCGGCCGCGCGATCACGCGCAAACCGAAGGTGTTCCTGTTCGACGAACCGCTGTCGAATCTCGACGCCGCGCTGCGCGTGAAGATGCGGCTGGAATTTGCGCGTCTGCACGACGAACTGAAGACCACGATGATCTACGTCACGCACGATCAGGTCGAGGCAATGACGCTCGCCGACAAGATCGTCGTGCTGTCGGCGGGGAACGTCGAGCAGGTCGGCAGCCCGACGCAGCTCTATCACGCGCCGGCCAACCGTTTCGTCGCGGGCTTCATCGGCTCGCCGAAGATGAACTTCATGGAAGGCGTCGTGCAGTCGGTGTCGCATGACGGTGTCACGGTGCGCTACGAAAGCGGCGAGACGCAGCGCGTCGCGGTCGAGCCGGGCAATGCGAAGGAAGGCGACAAGGTAACCGTCGGCATCCGGCCGGAGCATCTGCATGTGGGCTCGACGGAATACGGCGTGTCGGCGCGCACGATGGCGGTCGAATCGCTCGGTGATGCCGCGTATCTGTACGCCGAATCGAGCATCGCGCCGGACGGGCTGATCGCACGCATTCCGCCGCTCGATCGTCATACGAAGGGTGAGACGCAGAAGCTGGGTGCGACGCCGGAGCACTGCCATCTGTTCGATAGCGATGGGCTGGCGTTTCAGCGGAAGATTGTTGAAGTGCTCGCGGCCTGAGCTGACGGCAGGAAGTG
Organism: Paraburkholderia flava; assembly: GCF_004359985.1. Lineage (NCBI taxonomy): Bacteria > Pseudomonadati > Pseudomonadota > Betaproteobacteria > Burkholderiales > Burkholderiaceae > Paraburkholderia > Paraburkholderia flava. The sequence continues at coordinate 292,414 of NZ_SMRO01000002.1, forward strand.
AAAGAGGCGCATGCGGAGGGATCCGCATGCGCCTCTTTTTTGTGTTTCGAGTTAGCGCCTGGAGTCAACGCTTCGAATCAGCACTTCGATTTGCACGAACGCCGAAGCCACCACGCCAACATCCAATCACGCATCAAGCGCCGCACGCGCGCACGCTTCGTCAGTAACAAGCCCCGACAACCAGCCGCCCTTAAGCACCGCGATCAACGCATCGCGCTTACGCTCGCCGCCGGCAAAGCCGATCGTCGGCCGCTTCGGCGGCGACGACAGATGAATGCTGGTCACGCGACGGCCGGTCGGCGATTCGACCCGCCCGCCTGCAACATCGATCGGCAGCCCGAGCATCTCAGCGATCGCACCCAGCTGCGTGAGCTCATCCACTTCATCCGACGTGATGAAACCGTCCTCGTGCAACGGACAATGTGGCCCGAGATTGCCGATCCCGACGAACGTGACGTCCGCTTCTGCCGACAGCGATTCGACGATCCGGTACAGCCGGTGATTGCACCACTGCGCGCGCTCGGCCTCGTTGTCCGCGATCAGCGGCGCGGGCAACAGGAAGTGCTTGCCGCCGGTCTTCTCGGAGATGTGCAGCGCGACGTCGTAGCGGTTCGACGACCCGTCCTGCGCAATCGCGCCGACGATCGACACGAGCCGGTGATGCGGCCGCTCGATCTGCGCGATCTGATCGACGGCAGCCTTCAGCGTCCGGCCGCTGCCGACCGCGATGACCATCGGCTTTTCTTCGCCGAGATAGCGCTCCATCACCTGCGCGCCAGCTACTGCGAGCTTGCGATCGACTTCTTCGGGCGTGTCGTCGTCGACCGGCACGACCTCGCACATCGACAGGCCGTAGCGTTTCGACAGACGGTCGGCGAGCGTCAGGCAGTCGGCCAGCTGGTGATCGACGCGCACGCGGATCAGGTTCTTCTCGACCGCGAACGCGACGAGCCGCTGCGCGACGGGCCGCGACACCTGGAGCTTTTCGGCGATTTCGTTCTGCGTGTTGCCGGCGACGTAGTAGAGCCACGCAGCGCGGGTCGCGAGATCGAGTTTTTCGGTGGACTTGGGCACGATGGATTCCGCCTGGGTTGCGCGTTGCGCGGCGCTTGTGGCGTCACGGGCTGCGCGATATTCAGTGGACTTGCGGGGGGCTTGCCTGTTTACACCAGCCGTTCGCGCGACGGATCGAACAACGGCCGCACATGACGATACAACGCACGGAAACCGTCGAGGCGTCCCCGCAGCATCGTATGCCGTTGCACGTCCGGTGTGAATTCGCGTTCGACGGGCGGCTTCGTCAGCACCTCGGCCGGATTGCCGCCGGCCGCGAGCCAGCCGAGCCGGGCCGCGCCGAGCGCCGCGCCGGTTTCGCCGCCACCGTGCTTGCGCGTGTTCGTGCCGAGTGCGTCGGCGAGCAGTTGTGCCCAGTAGTCGCTGCGTGCACCGCCGCCCAGCAGCGACAGCGCGTTCGCTTCGGTGCCTGCCGCGCGCAGCGCGTCGAGGCCGTCGGTCAGTGCGAGCGTCACGCCTTCGATCACCGCGTAGCCGAGCAGCGCGCGATCGGTCGCGTGAGTCATGCCGAAGAATACGCCCTGTGCGTACGGGTCGTTGTGCGGCGTGCGTTCGCCCGATAGATACGGCAGGAACAGCGGCGCGGTGGCGAGCGTATCGGGTGCGAGCGCGCCGATTTCGCCGAGCAGCGTAGGCTCGTCGGTGGACGTGAGTTTGCAGACCCAGCGCAGACAGCTCGCTGCCGACAGCACGACGCTCATCTGATGCCAGCGATCCGGAATCGCGTGGCAGAACGCATGCACCGCCGACGCCGGATTCGGCCGGAAGCGATCGCCGACCACGCACAGCACGCCCGATGTGCCGAGCGATACGAAACCGTCGCCCGGCTGCGTCGCGCCGATGCCGATCGCGCTCGTTGCGTTGTCGCCGCCGCCGGCCGCGACGATCACGTCGTCGCGCAAACCGAATTCGCGTGCGAGTTCCGCGCGCAACGTACCGGACGGCGCGCTGCCTTCGGCGAGCGCGGGCATCTGCGAACGGCGCATGTCGCACGCTTCGAGCAGCGCATCGGACCAGTCGCGTTTCGCGACGTCGAGCCACAGCGTGCCCGCCGCGTCGGAGGGATCGGACACCTTGCCGCCCGTCAGCATCAGCCGCAGATAATCCTTCGGCAGCAGTACGCATGCGGTGCGCCGGAAAATCTCCGGCTCGTGCCGCGCAACCCACAACAGCTTCGGCGCGGTGAAGCCCGGCATCGCGAGATTGCCCGCGATGCGATGCAGGTCAGGCGCGCGCGCGGTCAGCTCCGCGCATTCGTCGACGCTGCGCATGTCGTTCCACAGGATCGCCGGACGCAGCACGCGGTCTTCCGCATCGAGCAGTACCGCGCCGTGCATCTGGCCCGACAGGCCGATGCCGCGCACCTGTGCGAATTCGTCGGGGTGCTTTGCGCGCAGCGAGAACAGCGCGGCGCGGGTGCCGTCCCACCAGTCGGCGGGATTCTGTTCGGACCAGCGTTGATGCGGCCGCGATACGGTGAACGGTGAGCCCGCGGTGCCGATCACGCGACCGTCTGATGCGAGCAGCAGGACTTTTACTTCGGACGTGCCGAGGTCGATGCCGAGATACATGGGCGCGTGGGGTCGTCGTTGGGGATGCGCTACTTTAGCCGCCCACGGCGCGGGTTGCTATGGGCGTTTTACCTCGCGCGGCGTGGAAGGGCGCGCGAGGCTGGGAGTGGTGCGACGCTCAGGCGGTCGCGCCGCGTGCGGCGATCCACGCATCGACGCGCGCGAGCGCGCTGCGTACCGTCGCTTCGAGCGCGGGGTTCTGTGCGAGGCCGCCCCACAGCAGACGGTCGGTGCAAAACGCATGCAGCGGATCGTTGCTCGCGAAGAAGCCGCGCGCGGTTGCTTCGTCCATCACGCCGTCCTGGTACGCATACGGCAACACGCCGCGCTGCCAGCGATCGAGAAAGCGGAAGAACAGCGCGGGCAGCATCGCCGTCGCGGCGGGTTCGGCACCGCGCGCAAAGCATTCGGCGAGGGTCGGCGCGATGAAGCCGGGCATCTTCGAGAAGCCGTCGGCGGCGACCCGCTGATTGGTGTCCTGGATATGGGGATTGCCGAAGCGGTCGAGCACGACGTCGCGATAGCGCGCGAGATCGAGCGGGCTCGGCGTGAGGCAGGGGATCACGTCCTGTGTCACGTAGTCGTACGCGAACTGACGGATGTCGGCGTCGAGCGTGCCTTCGTGGATGTAGCGCAGCCCGACCAGCGTGCCCGCCCACGCGATGCAGCTATGGCTCGCGTTGAGAATACGGATCTTCGCTTCCTCGTACGGCAGCACCGACTCGACCAGCTCCGCGCCGACGCGCTCCCACGCGGGACGGCCCGCGCAGAAGCGGTCTTCGATTACCCACTGGATAAACGATTCGCCCATCACCGGGCTCGCGTCGTCGAAGCCGGTCGCGGCGCGCACGCGTTCGCGGACGTCGTCGGTCGGGCGCGGCGTGATGCGGTCGACCATCGAGTTCGGGCTCGTCGTGTGCGCGTCGAACCATTGACGCAGCGCAGTCGCGCCGCGTCGCTCGAGGAATTCGTTCATCCCCGCATGAAAGCGTTCGCCGTTGCTGCGCAGGTTGTCGCAGCTTTGTAGCGTGACCGGGCCGGCGTTGCGCTGCATCCTTGCTTCGAGGATCGCGGCGAGCGCGCCGTAGATGGTCGTGCGCGCGCCGGCGAGGTCGGCGGCGAGATCGGGGTTCGCGGTGTCGAGCCGGTCGTGTTCGTCGAGGTAATAGCCGCCTTCGGTGACAGTGAACGACACGATGCGGCACGCCGGATCGGCGCCCGCTTCGACGAGCGCATCGAGATTCGCGGACCACGGCAGCACGCGCTCGATCGAACGGATCGTTTCGTACGCGCGCTCGCCGTGCGGCGTGACGGTTTCGAGCGTGTAGACGCCGTGCTGTGCGGCGAGTGCATCGAGCGCTGCGCGCATGTCGTCGCGGATGTTGCCGACGGTGAGCGACCAGCGCGGCTCGCCGTCCTGACGCGCTTCGTTCAGCCGATGCAGATACCAGGCCTGATGCGCGCGGTGAAACGATCCCACGCCGATGTGCAGGATCACGTTGGCGGCCGCGCCGCTGTCTTGCCCGCTGTTCATGTTGCGTCTCCTGAGAGTCTTGGCGCGCACGGTCGGGGCGTGCGTCTTTAATCGGGTCGAGGTTGGATAACCGCGCAATGCGATGCAGGAACGAGCATTTGCTCTATATGTGAACGAATGATCGTATTCGCTGAATTGAAAGTCAAGGTCGGCGCGGCGCTTTCGTTGGCGCAGTGCGGCGAAGGGCGACAGCAGGCGATTGCCGGTCGTCTTAGCCTTGAGCGGGCGGGGCGGATGGGGCATGCACGGCAGCCATCGCACGTCCGGCGGCAAGCTGTTGCGTTGCACCAAATTTGACACTGTTTGCGTTCGGGCTAACCCGAATGCAAAAAAGTATTGGTCTCGCGTTTCATTTTTAGTGGTATCGAACGCGACCGAAGACTAACTTTCGCTATACAGGCCGGACAGGCCGAATACGGGTGGCGCGGGTCGAGCAAGATTGTTCCCGCACCGCTTCACGGAGGAAGACACGATGACCCAGCCGATTCCCACGCATCCGCTTACCGCGATGCCGCCGGCGCACCGCACACGGTGCGTCGCATGAAGCGCGCGCATCGTCCGGAGGGAAGCAGCGCGCAACCCGATCTCGAACTGGTCGCCGTGCAGCACGACGAATCGTTCAAGGTGTGGTCGCATGGGTATCCGTACCGCACTGTGCGGTGGCACTTCCATCCTGAGTTCGAAATCCATCTGATCGTCGCGACGACCGGCAAGATGTTCGTCGGCGATCACATCAGCAGTTTTGCGCCGGGCAATCTCGTGTTGATGGGCCCGAACCTGCCGCACAACTGGGTCAGCGACGTGCCCGAAGGCGAGTCGATCGCGCAACGCAATCTGGTCGTGCAGTTCGGTCAGGAGTTCGTCACGCGTTGCACCGAGAGTTTTCCGGAGTGGCGTTCGGTCGAGACGCTGCTCGCCGATGCGCAGCGCGGCGTGTCGTTCGGTGCGAAGACGAGCGCCGCGATCCAGCCGCTGTTCAAGGAACTGCTCGGCGCGCGTGGACTGCGACGCATCGTGCTGTTCATGTCGATGCTCGAACATCTGCTCGATGCAACCGATCGCGAGTTTCTCGCGAGCCCCGCGTATAGCGTCGATCCGTCGAGCTTCGCATCGACGCGGATCAATCACGCGCTTGCCTACATCGGCAAGAACCTGTCGGGCGAACTGCGCGAGGGCGATCTCGCGCAGCTCGCAGGGCAGAGCGTCAGCGCTTTCTCGCGTTACTTCCGTCGCCATACGGGGCTGCCGTTCGTGCAGTACGTGAACCGGATGCGTATCAATCTCGCGTGCCAGCTGTTGATGGACTACGAGCTGAGCATCACCGACATCTGCTTCAAGGCCGGCTTCAACAACCTGTCGAACTTCAATCGGCAGTTCCTCGCGGCGAAGGGCATGGCGCCTTCGCAGTTTCGTCGCTATCAGCAACTGAACGACGCGAGCCGCGTCGCGTCCGAAGAAGCGGCCGCTCGCGGCGAAGGCATCGCGGGCGCACCGCCGATCGTTCCCGCGGCGCCCGTGCCGTCCGCACGCGCACGCGCCGCACCGTCCGCGTGGCCGCCAACCTGACGCGGCCCGCACCACCGGGATGATCACCCGCTAACCCGTCGAGATCGCCCGCTTCGTACCCTGTTCCAACGCTCATCGTGCCGACCGGCGCGAGGGACATGCTCACACTCAATAACGGAGACAACCATGACGCACATCGCTTCGATCCTCGCTTCGACCGCTGCTTCGATCACTGCCCTGCGATCGAAGCGGCGCATGACGCTAGCTGCAACCGCGTTCGCACTCGCCGGCGCATCGCTCGTGGCCGCGCCCGCTGCGCAGGCCGCGCCGCTGAAGATCGGCATGACGTTTCAGGAGCTGAACAACCCGTACTTCGTGACGATGCAGAAGGCACTCGATGAAGCCGCCGCATCGATCGGCGCGCAGGTGGTCGTCACCGATGCGCACCACGACGTCAGCAAGCAGGTGAGCGACGTCGAAGACATGCTGCAAAAGAAGATCGACATCCTGCTCGTGAATCCGACTGACTCGACCGGCATCGTGTCGGCGGTGAATGCGGCGAAGAAGGCGGGCGTGGTGGTCGTTGCAGTCGATGCGAACGCGAACGGTCCGGTCGATTCGTTCGTCGGCTCGAAGAATTTCGACGCGGGCCAGATGTCGTGCGAGTACCTCGCGAAGGCGATCGGCGGCAGCGGCGAAGTCGCGATTCTCGACGGCATTCCGGTCGTGCCGATTCTCGAACGCGTGCGCGGCTGCAAGGCGGCACTCGCGAAGTTTCCGAACGTGAAGATCGTCGATACGCAGAACGGCAAGCAGGAACGCGCGACCGCGCTGTCCGTCACCGAGAACATGATCCAGGCGCATCCGAACCTGAAGGGCGTGTTCAGCGTCAACGACGGCGGCGCGATGGGCGCGTTGTCGGCGATCGAGTCGTCGGGTAAGGACATCAAGCTGACGAGCGTCGACGGTGCGCCCGAAGCGATCACCGCGCTGCAGAAGCCGAACTCGAAGTTCATCGAGACGTCCGCGCAGTTCCCGCGCGACCAGGTGCGCATCGCGCTCGGCATTGCGCTCGCGAAAAAGTGGGGCGCCAATGTGCCGAAGGCGATTCCGGTCGACGTGAAGCTGATCGACAAGGACAACGCGAAGGGTTTCAGCTGGTAATGCAGTTGAGCAGTCGGTAATGCACGCGCCGCGCGCAGTGTGACCCGCGCGCGGCGGCGAAGTGGAGAACATCGATGGACGCGATACTGAAGCTCGAACACATCTCGAAGGGATTTCCCGGCGTGAAGGCGCTGCAGGACATCCACCTCGAGATCGCGCGTGGCGAGATTCACGCGCTGCTCGGCGAGAACGGTGCGGGCAAATCGACGCTGATGAAAATTCTGTGCGGCATCTACGAGCCGGACGAAGGGACCATCACGATCGACGGCGAAGCACGCCGCTTCACGAACTATCACGACGCGGTCGCGGCCGGCGTCGGCATCGTGTTTCAGGAGTTCAGCCTGATTCCGTATCTGAACGCGGTCGAGAACATGTTCCTCGGTCGTGAGCGACGCACGCGTTTCGGCACGCTCGATCGCGCGGCGATGCGTCGCATGGCGGCTGACATTTTTAAGCGGCTCGGCGTCGCGATCGATCTCTCGGTGCCGATTCGCGAGCTGTCGGTCGCGCAGCAGCAGTTCGTCGAAATCGGCAAGGCGCTGTCGCTCGACGCGCGCATCCTGATCCTCGACGAACCGACCGCGACGCTCACGCCCGCCGAAGCCGAGCATCTGTTCACGATCATGCGCGAACTGAAGCAGCAGGGCGTCGCGATGATTTTCATCTCGCATCACCTCGAAGAAATCTTCGAAGTGTGCGACCGCATCACCGTGCTGCGCGACGGTCAGTACGTCGGCATGACGGAGGTCGCGAGCACGGACGTTGGGCGGCTCGTCGAGATGATGGTCGGGCGCAGGATCGAAAGCAGCTTTCCGCCGAAGCCGCCGTTGCGTGCCGATGCAAAGCTCGTGCTTGAAGTGGACGCGTTGCAGTTGAACAAGGACGGTCCGGTGAATCGCTTCGTGCTGCGCGAAGGCGAGATTCTCGGCTTCGCGGGGCTGGTCGGTTCGGGCCGCACCGAGACCGCGCTCGCGGTGATCGGCGCCGATCCGGCACACGTGAAGGAGATCCGCATTCGCGGTGCGGCGGCGAAACTGTCGGACCCGGCCGATGCGCTGAGCGCAGGCGTCGGCATTCTTCCGGAAAGCCGCAAGACCGAAGGTCTGATCACCGACTTCTCGATCAAGCAGAACATCTCGATCAATAACTTCGGCAAGTATCGCGCGGCCCGCTTCTTTATCGACCGGCGCAGTGAAGCGCGCGCGACCGCCGACATCATGAAGCGTGTCGGCGTGAAGGCGCCGACGATGAACACGCAGGTCGGCACGCTGTCGGGCGGCAATCAGCAGAAGGTCGTGATCGCGCGCTGGCTGAATCACCACGCGAATATCCTGATCTTCGACGAGCCGACACGAGGCATCGATGTCGGCGCGAAAGCCGAAATCTATCTGCTGATGCGCGAACTCACCGCGCGCGGCTACTCGATCATCATGATTTCGTCGGAGTTGCCGGAGATCGTCGGCATGTGCGATCGCGTCGCGGTGTTCCGCCAGGGACGCATCGAAGCAACGCTCGAAGGTGACGCGATCGACGCGAACGCCGTAATGACCTGCGCGACCGCGGGCAACCAGGGAGCCCACCATGAACACGCCTGATTCCTCTTCTCCCAAGACTGCGCGCGCGTCGTCCGATACGCCGGGCGTGCCGCTGCGTTTTAACTGGGCGTCGCTCCGACGCTCGACGTTGTTCTATCCGTTCATCGGTCTCGTCGTCGTCTGCATTGCGATGATGTTCGCGAGCGACAGCTTTCTGTCGGCCGCGAATCTCGAGAACGTACTGCGTCAGGTATCGATCAACGCGATCATCGCGGTCGGCATGACCTGCGTGATTCTGACCGGCGGCATCGATCTGTCGGTCGGTTCGGTGATGGCGTTGTCGGGCACGCTCGCCGCGGGGCTGATGGTGGCCGGCGTGAACGCGGTCGCCGCACTCGCGATCGGCATCGCGGTCGGACTCGGCTTCGGCGTCGCGAACGGCTTCTTCGTCGCGTTCGCCGGCATGCCGCCGATCATCGTCACGCTCGCGACGATGGGCATCGCGCGCGGTCTCGCGCTGATCTACACCGGCGGCTATCCGATCGACGGGTTGCCCGACTGGGTCAGCTTCTTCGGCAGCGGCAAGGTGCTTGGCATCCAGGCGCCGGTGCTGATCATGCTTGTGATCTACGCGGTCGCGTGGTTGCTGCTCGAACGGATGCCGTTCGGCCGCTACGTCTATGCGATCGGCGGCAACGAACAGGCGACGCGTCTGTCCGGTGTGCGCGTCGCGCGCGTGAAGCTGCTGGTCTATTCGATCGCGGGGCTCACGTCGGCATTCGCGTCGATCGTGCTGACCGCGCGTTTGATGAGCGGTCAGCCGAACGCGGGCGTCGGCTTCGAACTCGACGCGATCGCGGCCGTCGTGATGGGCGGCACGTCGATCTCCGGCGGACGCGGCTCGATCATCGGCACGTTGATCGGCGCGCTGCTGCTCGGCGTGCTGAACAACGGACTGAACATGGTCGGCGTGAATCCGTACGTCCAGAACGTGATCAAAGGCGGGATCATCCTGCTCGCCATTTACATCAGCCGCGAGCGCAAGAAGTAAGCGGCGCTTTTCCTCTTTCTTTCCACTCTCGAAGCAAGGTCATGCAATGAGCACCCAAGACCCCGTTGAAAAAGAAATGACGGCTATCGTCTGCCACGCGCCGGAAGACTATCGCGTCGAACAGGTGACGCGCCCGCACGCCCGCGCACACGAACTCGTGATCCGCATCGCCGCATGCGGCATCTGCGCCAGCGACTGCAAATGCCACTCCGGCGCGAAGATGTTCTGGGGCGGCCCAAGTCCCTGGGTGAAAGCGCCGGTGATCCCGGGTCACGAGTTCTTCGGCTACGTCGAAGAACTGGGCGAAGGCGCGGCGGAACACTTCGGCGTGCAGGCCGGCGACCGCGTGATCGCCGAGCAGATCGTGCCGTGCGGCAAGTGCCGCTATTGCCGCTCGGGCCAGTACTGGATGTGCGAAGTGCACAACATCTTCGGCTTCCAGCGCGAAGTCGCGGACGGCGGCATGGCCGAGTACATGCGCATTCCGCCGACCGCGATCGTTCACAAGATTCCGCTCGGCATTTCGCTTGAAGACGCCGCGATCATCGAACCGCTCGCGTGCGCGATTCACACGGTGAACCGCGGCGATCTGCAGCTCGACGACGTCGTCGTGATTGCCGGCGCGGGACCGCTCGGTTTGATGATGACGCAGGTCGCGCATCTGAAGACGCCGAAGAAGCTCGTCGTGATCGATCTCGTCGAAGAGCGGCTTGCGCTTGCGCGCGAATACGGCGCCGACGTGACGATCAATCCGAAGGAGGACGACGCGCTCGCGATCATCCAGTCTTTGACCGGCGGCTATGGCTGTGACGTGTATATCGAAACGACCGGCGTGCCCGCAGGCGTCACGCAGGGGATGGATCTGATCCGCAAGCTCGGACGCTTCGTCGAGTTTTCGGTGTTCGGCGCCGAGACTACAATGGACTGGTCGGTGATCGGCGACCGCAAGGAACTCGACGTGCGCGGCGCGCACCTGGGACCCTACTGCTACCCGATCGCGATCGATCTGCTCGCGCGCGGTCTCGTCACATCGAAGGGCATTGTCACGCATGGCTTCTCGCTCGAAGAATGGGACGAAGCGATCCGCGTCGCGAACTCGCTCGACTCGATCAAGGTGCTGATGAAACCGCGTAGCTAGCACGGCATATAAGGCACATACGGAGACACTATGGATTACGTCATCGGCGTCGACATCGGCACGCAGAGTACGAAAGCGCTGCTCGCCGACCGGCACGGCACGATCGTCGCGCAGCATTCGCGCAGCTACCAGCTCGACACACCGAAGCCGTTATGGGCGGAGCAATGGCCGTCGGTATGGCTGAAGGCTGTTGCCGAGTGCATCAAGCGCTGCGTGGAGAAAGCCGCCGCCGCTGGAATCGACCGCTCTTCGATCAAGTCGATCTGCGTGAGCAGCCTGTACGGCGGCTCGGGCATTCCGGTCGACAACGAAATGCGGCCGCTGTACCCGTGTCTGATCTGGATGGACCGGCGCGCGACCGATCAGGTCGAATGGGTGCGCGCGAACGTCGACGTTGACCGTTTGCAGACGATCACCGGTAACGGCGTCGACAGCTATTACGGCTACACGAAAATGCTGTGGCTGCGCGAGCACGAACCGAACGTGTGGGCGAAGACGCGCTACTTCCTGCCGCCGAACGCATATCTGATCTATCTGCTGACCGGCGAGGTCGCGGTCGATCACAGCTCGGCCGGCAATATCGGCGGCGTGTACGACGTCGCGCGGCGCGACTGGTCCGACGAAGCACTCGACATGCTCGGCATTCCCGCGACGATGATGCCGGAGCGACTCGTCGAATCGTCGGAGGTGGTCGGCGGATTGCTGTCGCAGTGGAGCGATCAGTTGGGGCTCGACGCGGGCACGAAGGTCGTCGCAGGCGGTGTCGATGCAGCGGTCGCGACATTCGCGGCGGGCGTCACGCGACCGGGCCAGCACGTCGCGATGCTCGGCACGAGCATGTGCTGGGGTTATCTGAACCAGACCGTCGATGCGCGGCACGGGCTCGTCAGCATGCCGCACGTGTTCAACGGACAGCGCGACCTCTACGTGTTCGGCGGCGCGATCACGGCGGGCGCGTCGGTCACGTGGTATCGCGATCAGTTCTGTCACGCGGAAATCGAAGCGGCGCGCGGGACCGAACACGGCGATCCGCATCGCGTGCTCGAAGAAGCGGCCGCGCAGGTGCCGGCCGGTGCCGACGGCGTGATGTTTCTGCCGTACCTGATGGGTGAGCGCAGTCCCGTGTGGGATGCGAAGGCGAGCGGTGCGTTCGTCGGACTGAGTCTCTTTCATACGCGCGCGCATCTGTACCGCGCGGTGCTCGAAGGTGTCACGTTTGCTTTGAAGCACAACATCGAAGCGGGGCGGCGCGGCGCGCAATCGCTTGATGAACGGTTGATCGTCGTCGGTGGTGCCGCGCATTCGGACCTGTGGATGCAGATCATCGCGGACGTCACCGGCTACCCGGTGCTGACGATCGAGCAGGACGTCGAGGCTGCGATGGGCGCTGCGTTGCTCGCTGCGGTCGGCGCGCAACTGATCGATCGCGACGAAGCCGAGCGCGGCTGGATCACGCTCGTCGAACGTGCGCGGCCCGATGCGGAGCGGCAGAAACTCTACACACAACGCTTCGGCGTCTATGCCGATCTGTACCCGGCGTTGAAGCCGATCATGCACCGGTTGCAGCCTTCATGAACGCACACTTCGATTTTTCTGGCCGCTCGATTCTCGTGACGGGCGCGTCGAGCGGTATCGGGCGCACAACGGTCGAACGGCTGTGCGCGAGCGGTGCACGTGTGGTGGCCGCCGCGCGTAATGCGGCGGAACTCGCGCGGCTCGCCGAGCAGACGGGTTGCGAGCCGCTGGTGCTTGACGTCGGTGATGCAGGTTCGATCGATTGCGCGTTTGCATCGCTCGGTGAGCGTGGGATCTTCGACGGTCTCGTGAATTGCGCAGGCATCGCGTTGCTCGAACGTGCGCTCGATACAACTGCGGAGAGTTTCGACAGCGTGATGGCCGTCAACGCGCGGGGCGCGGCGCTGGTCGCGCGCTACGTCGCGCGCGGGATGATCGACGCGGGTGTGAAGGGCAGCATCGTCAACGTGTCGAGCCAGGCGTCGCTCGTCGCACTCGACGATCACCTCGCGTATTGCGCGTCGAAGGCCGCGATGGATGCGATCACGCGCGTGCTGTGCGTCGAACTCGGGCCGCACGGTATTCGCGTGAACAGCGTGAATCCCACCGTCACGCTCACGCCGATGGCCGTGCTTGCGTGGAGCGATCCGGTGAAGCGCGAGCCTGCGTTGCAGGGCATTCCGTTGCACCGCTTCGCCGAACCCGACGAGGTCGCGCAGCCGATCCTGTTTTTGCTGAGCGACGCGGCGTCGATGATCAGTGGGGTGGCGTTGCCGATCGATGGGGGGTACACCGCGCGGTGAAACCGGCGCTTACAGCACGGTCCGCACGTGCCACAACTCCGGAAACAGCACGACGTCGAGCATTCTGCGCAGATACGGCGCGCCGCTCGTGCCGCCGGTGCCCTGCTTGAAGCCGATGATCCGCTCGACGGTCGTCACGTGACGGAAGCGCCATTGACGGAACGCGTCTTCGAGATCGACGAGTTCTTCGGCCATCTCGTACAGCTCCCAGTGCTGCGACGGATTGCGGTACACCTCTAGCCACGCGGCCTCGACGGACGGATCGTGTTCCGTGGCTAGCGTCCAGTCGCGGGCAAGCCGTTCGGGTGAAATCGCGAAGCCTTTGCGCGCAAGCAGGAACACCACTTCGTCGTAGAACGACGGCGCTTCGAGCGTCGCGCGCACCTCGGCCAATACTTCAGGCAGATGCGCATGCGGCTTCAGCATCTGCACGTTCTTGTTGCCGAGCAGGAATTCGATCTGCCGGTACTGGTACGACTGAAAGCCCGACGACTGTCCGAGGTACGGCCGCATCGCGGTGTACTCGGACGGCGTCATCGTCGCGATCACGCTCCACGCCTGCACCAGCTGTTCGAGAATCCGCGAGATGCGCGCGAGCATCTTGAACGCGGGCGGCAGTTCGTCGCGATGCACCGCGCCGCGTGCGGCACGCAGTTCGTACAGCGCGAGCTTCATCCAGAGCTCGCTGGTCTGATGCTGGATGATGAACAGCATCTCGTTGTGATCCGGCGACTTCGGATGCTGCGCGGTGAGAATCGAATCGAGCGACAGGTAATCACCGTAGCTCATCGACTTCGAGAAATCGAGTTGTGCGTCGTGCCAGCCGGTGGTGTCGTCGGTGGTATTCGCGGCTTGAGTCGCGGCTTGCGGCGAAGAGGCATCGCCGTGCCCGAACGGACATCCCTGCGTTTGAGCCGGTTGTTTCGGATCGGTCATCGTGCGCTCCTCAGGTCACCGCGCCGCGCGTCGCGAATTCGGGTGCGCGCCAGCTTTCGGTCGTGAGCACGTCGCGCAGGATTTCGACTGCATCCCACACGTCGACGTAGCGCGTATAGAGCGGCGTGAAGCCGAAGCGCAGCACCGACGGCTCGCGATAATCGCCGATCACGTTGCGCGCGATCAATGCCTGCATCACTTCATAACCGTTCGGATGCTCGAAGCTCGCATGCGAACCGCGTTGCGTGTGCGCGCGCGGCGTGACGAGCTTCAGCGGAAACTCACTGCAACGCGACTCGACGAGTTCGATAAACAGGTCCGTCAGCGCGAGCGACTTGCGGCGGATCGCTTGCATGTCGGTTTGCAGGAACACGTCGAGCCCGCATTCGACGAGTGCCATCGACACCATCGGCTGCGTCCCGCACAGAAAGCGACCGACGCCGTCGTCGGGCCGGTACTGCGGATTCATCTCGAACGGCGCGCGATGGCCCCACCAGCCGGACAGCGGTTGCGTGAATGCATTCTGATGCCGCTTCGGCACCCACACGAAGGCCGGCGAACCGGGGCCGCCGTTCAGATACTTGTACGTGCAGCCCACCGCGTAGTCGGCATCGACGCCGTTCAGATCGACCGGCACCGCGCCCGCCGAATGCGCGAGGTCCCACAGCGCGAGCGCGCCTTTGTCGTGGATCAGCTTCGTCAGCGCGGCCATGTCGTGCATGTAGCCGGTGCGGTAGTTGACGTGCGTGATCATCGCGATCGCGGTGTCGTCGCCGATTGCGTCCGGCAGTTCGGCCGGATCGTCGACGAGGCGCAGCTCGTAGCCGCGATCCAGCTGTTCGATCAGCCCTTGCGCGATGTAGAGGTCGGTCGGAAAGTTCGAGCGCTCGGAGACGATCACGCGACGCTTCGGGTCGCGTTCGTTCTGCACGCGCAGCGCGGCGGACAACGCCTTGAACAGGTTGATCGAGATCGTATCGGTGACGACGACTTCGTCGTCGGCGGCGCCGATCAGCGGCGCGAGCTTGTTGCCGAGGCGGCGCGGCAGCGCGAACCAGCCTGCGGTGTTCCAGCTTCGGATCAAGCCTTGTTGCCATTCCGCTGCGATTACCGTCTGCGCACGTTGTGCGGCTGCGGCCGGCGGGACGCCGAGCGAATTGCCGTCGAGGTAGATCGTGTCCGGCGCGAGCGCGAACTGGTCGCGCAGTGTGCCGAGCGGGTCGGCGCGGTCGAGCGCTACTGCTTCGTTACGGTTGTTCATGGTGTTCCGGTAAGGTGAAAAAGAGGTCGCGCAGCGCACGCAACACGGCGCGCACGGGGCTGGCATCGAGCGTGGTCAGCTTCAGCGGTAGTGCGATCAGTTCGTAGTCGCCGGGCGCGACCGCGTCGAGCACGATGCCTTCGAGGATCGCCATCCGGTGTTCGCGCACGCGGTGATGTGCATCCATCGTCTTCGAATCCTGCGGATCGAGCGACGGCGTGTCGATGCCGATCAGCTTCACGCCGCGAGCGGCCAGCAGATCGATCGTCTCCGGCGCGACCGCGCAGAACGCGCTGTCCCATGCGGCCGTCGGTGCGTGTTCGTAGGTGCGCAGCAGCACGCGCGGCGGCAGGTCGTCGAGCGCGGCGGCCACGTGATGCGGCTCGACGCGAGGCGCGGCGCCGATGCAGTGGATCACGCGGCAGCGACCGAGGTACGCGTCGAGCGGAACTTCGCCGATCGCAAGACCGGCGGCGTCGTAGTGCAGCGGCGCATCGGTGTGCGCGCCGGTGTGCGGCGACAGCGTGAGCCGCGCGACGTTGACCGGCGAGCCGGCTTCGATGCGCCACATCCGTTCGATGCCAACCGGCGTATCGCCCGGCCAGACGGGCGTCGCGGTGTCGACGGCGGGGGTGATGTCCCAGAGTGTGTCCATGTCTCCGATGTGTCGTCGGTGTGAATCTTCGAATCATAGGCAACACGCTACGAAATGTGCTTGCGAAAAAATCTCGTTTTTTCGGGTCTCTTGGAACATAATTTGATCCAAACCGGAAAGGGAGACCGAAAATGAACGCGATCTCGCTCGACGCCACCGATTGCCGCATTCTGGCCGTGCTGCAGCAGGAAGGACGGATCAGTAACCTCGATCTGGCGGAACGCATTTCGCTGTCCCCGTCGGCATGTCTGCGACGGCTGCGGTTGCTGGAGGAGCAGGGCGTGATCGAGCGCTATCGCGCGAGCCTGAACCGGCAGGTGCTGGGGTTCGAGCTGGAGGCGTTCGTGCAGGTATCGATGCGCAACGAGCAGCCGAACTGGCACGAGCGGTTCGCCGAAGCGGTGCGCGACTGGCCCGAGGTCGTCGGCGCGTTCGTCGTCACCGGCGAGACGCATTACCTGCTGCGCGTGCTCGCGCACAACCTCAAACACTATTCGGACTTCGTGCTGGAGCGGCTGTACAAGGCGCCCGGCGTGCTCGACATCCGCTCGAACATCGTGCTGCAGACGCTCAAGGAAGATACGGGCGTGCCGGTCGGGCTGGTGGAGACGGCGGGGCGGAGTAGTGCGGCGAGTGGCGGGTAGAAGTCTGCGCGAATCATTCGCTGTCGACCTTGGGTTGCCTGCCGCTCAGTTGAACGGCTGGTGAGGGGCAGGCACTCCAGGCCTCTCCTGGAATTTCAGTCCAACGGGCGTCGAGAGTCGCGGAGGGTGCCACACCACTCGACAACCCTACAGACTGCGCAGAAATCCGATCAACGCGTCGTTGACGCGATCCGGGGCCTCTTGCTGCAACCAGTGGCCCGCACGCGGAACGATCACCGAATCGCGAAGCTGGGGCACAAGGCTCGGCATCGCATCGATGATGTCGCGCATGCCCGGCATCGCCAGCCCGGGGTCGCGCTCGCCGGCAAGGTACAGCGCCGGAGTCTCGACGAGGCGGCCACTGAGCGCGGCCTGCAGATCCCAGTTGCGGTCCAGATTGCGGTAGTAGCTCAGGCCGCCGCGAAACCCCGATGCCTTGAACGCATGCACGAACGCATCGAAGTCGGCGTCGTCGAGCCAGCTCGTGGACGTCGCGGGTTCGGGCAGTGAGTCGAGCAGTCCATGCTCGCGTGAAATCATCGTGAAGGGGTTGGGCGTCTTTTCATCGCGCGGGCCAGCGTCGCCCGATGCCCAGAAATAAATCTTGCGTAGCGTCGCTGCGACGTCGCGCTCGAATTCGCCTTCGGCCTGGCCCACCTGCGAAAAGTAATGCGTGTAGAACCACGCGTGCTCGGTCAGCGGAAAAAGCCGGCTGGGTGCCATCGGGGCCCGGCCCATCATCGGAACCCCGAGCGCGACGACGGCGCGAAAGCGGTCAGGGCGCAGTTGCGCGGCTTGCCATGCGATCGTCGCGCCCCAGTCGTTTCCCACCACCACGGCGTCGCGTTCCCCGAGCGCGTCGAGCATGCCCACGAGATCACCGACGATGTCGAGCGTCGTGTACTGCTGGGGATTCGTCGGGCAATCGCTGGCTCCGTAGCCGCGCAGGTCTGGCGCCACCGCGCGGAACCCGGCATTCGCCAGGCCGGCCAGTTGATGCCGCCATGCATACGATGTCTCAGGGAATCCATGAAGCAGCAGCACCAGCGGCCCGGTGCCCTGCGAAGCGACGCTCAGGCGGACGCCATTGGTTTCGATGAAGGATTGGGTGAGTGACACGATTGCGCTCCGACGGTTGCTTAAAGTCTCACTAAATCGTAACATCAAATGTCGCGAATTACTTTCTTTAAAAGCATGCAACGGGATACACGGCTAGCGCGGCTTCTTCACGTGCTCATTCATATGGATCTGCGCGGCGGAACAACTACGTCTGAAACGATCGCGCAAATGCTGCACACGCAGCCGTCGCTCGTTCGACGGACGATGGCGGCATTGCGCGAAGCAGGTTACGTCGAGTCGACTGCGGGACCGAAGGGCGGCTGGGCGCTTCGCCGTGAACTCGGCGATCTCACGGTGCGGGATATTTACGTCGCGATCGCGCACAGGAGTGCGTTCGCGATCGGTGCGGCCGACGACAATCCGGCTTGTCCGGTCGAGGCCGCTGTCAATGGGGTGCTCGACGATGCGCTTCGCTCGGCAGAGGAGGCGTTGCTCGAACGTCTTGCACAAACGCGCCTGTCGGATATCGCGCAGCAAGTGCAAAAGGCAACGGACTGAGCGGACGTTTGCGGTCTCCGCTTGTGAGTGGCGAACGATGGTCTGGTGATGGATCGATGGAGCAGCCGCTGACTAGACGGGACACCGCCGCGCTACAACTCCGTCAACCCATGAAACCCGCCATTCTGAAACACCAGCGGCGAGATCTCGCCAAGACTTTCGTGCACCCCGCAGCGCTCCACCTCGCCGACGAAAATCACGTGATCGCCTTCGTCGTACCGGCTGCGGTTATGGCACTCGAACCACGCAAGCGCGCCGTCCAGCACTGGCATCCCGCTATCCCCCCGCGCATGCGATACGCCCTCGAAGCGGTCGCCCTTCACCGTCGCAAAACGCGTACATAGATCGAGCTGCGACGCGGCGAGCACATTCACGACATAATGGCTGTTCGACCTGAAGACCGGCATCGACGCCGAACGTGTGGCGAGACTCCACAGCACGAGCGGCGGGTCGAGCGACACGGAGTTGAACGAGCTCGCGGTGATGCCGATCAGCTGGCCGGACGGCGCGCGTGTCGTGATGACGGTGACGCCGGTCGCGAACTGCGAGAGCGCCTGCTTGAACGCGGCGGCATCGAAATCGGGTGGTGTGGCGTGTTTCATTGGCGGGAAGTCCGCTTCGTTCGCACTGCCGGCGACGCGGCGGCGCATTCTCGCGCAGCAGCAAGGTTCGATTCAAAAGTCATGGTGAAAATCGGCGATTTGTCCCAATTTTAACGGAATCGCGGACAGACCGGCCGTGCGACGAGGCTCCCACAAGCCCGCGCGCGTTTTTCGGCCGGGGCGCCGCATTCAACGAGGAGGTCGCAACATGAGCCAGTCAGTCGAAACCGCCACCCTGGGCGGCGGGTGTTTCTGGTGTCTCGAAGCGGTGTATCTGGGTGTCGACGGGGTGACCGCGGTGGAGTCGGGTTATGCCGGCGGCCAAGCGCAGCGGCCGACCTACGAGCAGGTCTGCGACGGCGTGACCGGGCATGCGGAAGTCGTGAAGGTCGGGTTCGATCCGGCGAAGATCAGCTATCGCGAGGTTCTCGAGATCTTCTTCGCGATCCACGATCCGACGCAGCTGAACCGGCAGGGCAACGACGTCGGCACGCAGTACCGGTCGGTGATCTTCACGCATTCGGATGAGCAACGCGACGTAGCGCTGCAGACCATCCGCGAAATAACCACCGAAGGCATCTACGACGGCCAGATCGTCACGCAGGTGCTGCCGCTCGACGGCAATTACTGGCCGGCCGAGCCCTATCATCAGAACTATTTCGCGCAGCATCCGAACCAGGGCTATTGCTCGTTCGTCGTGGCGCCGAAGGTCGCGAAGTTCCGTCAGAAGTTCGCGCATCGGATCAGGGCCGGCGCTTAACCGTTTTCGCTTTATGCCAAGACGGCGGCGCGTGACGTCACGCGCCGTCGCTTTTCATCCGCTCGATCGCTTCGGCAATCAGCCGTGCCAGTTCGATGCACGTTAGCGGCGCCGACCCTTCCGCCTTATTGTTCACCGCGATCAGTACCGGCTGGCCCGCGATCGCGTAGCGCGCGGCCAGTTCGGCGAGCGCCTGGCGGGTCGCCGGATCTTCGTCGACGAGCTTGTCGAACGGCTCGTACTTCGCCTTCGCCTGCTCGTAGCGGAAACCGCCATGCAGACTCCAGCGCACGATCAACGGACCGGCGGGGCCATCGCCGTCCGCATCGAGTAACGCGAGCGCCGCGGCCTGCCGCAGCGGGTCGGGCATCTTCGCATGCACGCCGACGCAGTAGCGCACACCCGCTGCCTTCAGCGTGCGGATGAAGCGCGGCGTCAACAGACAGCCGTCGCGGATTTCGACCGCATAGCACGGGGCGCCCGGTCTCTTCGGCAGCGGTGGCAACGCGCCGAGAAATGCGGCAAGCCGTTCGATGAAACCGGCCGGATCCGCGAGCATTTCGTCAGGCAGCGGCGAGAACTGGAACACCAATGCGCCGGCTTTCGCACCGAGACCGTCGAGGCACGGGCGCACGAATTCGTCGGCGGCCAGTTGCGCATTCAGAAAACATGGATTCGCCGATACCGGTTCGCCGCGTTCGGCGCGCACGGTCGCATCGGTGACGAGCGCGGGCGCCTTGACGATGAAGCGGAAATGGTCCGGCACCTGCTGCGCGTAACGCAGATAGTCGGTGACCGGCAGCGGCGCATAGAACGACCGGTCGATGCTGACCGTGCGCAGGATCGGATGCGCACCGTACGCGGTGAGGCCGTCGCGCGACAGCTTGCTGTTGCTGTATTCGTCGCCGTAGACGATGCCGTTCCAGCCGGGAAACGACCACGTCGACGTGCCGAGGTGGACGTTCGGCGGCAACGTGGCGGCGATGGCGGTGACGTCTGATGACGGTTCGGCGGCGAGCACGTCGCGTGCGCGGCGCTTGCGTACGGGAGGTTCGCTGCGTGACGACGCGGGTTGTTCGCCGGCTTCTTCGGCGTCGGCTTCTTGGTTGCTGTCGTTGCGATCGTCGTCGCCGTCATCGGCCCACAACGACGCGGTAGCGGGAGTTGTCCTCGCTGCGACAGCGCGACCAGACGGTGCAGCATCGCCGCGCGACGCCGACGTGCCCTGTGCGGAAGAGGCAGGAGAAGGGGAAGAGGAGGCAGCAGAACCCGGCCCAACCGGCATGCCGAACATATCGAGCTGATCCAGCTCGCTGGTGCTGTCGTCCGGCGCGGCGTTCGCGTCGGACGATGCTTTCATGGTGTGCGCGAGAACGCGTTCGTCCATCGGTTCAACTGAAGCAGTGAGAGCGCCGGAGCCGTCGCGCACGGCTTCGGCGCCACGACATCACAGCGGTTTTTCGTACATATAGCGCCGCGACCACGGCAGCGTTTTCGCGCTGCGGCCGGCCCTGCGGCACACCACCTGATAGATCGACACGTCGTCGTTTTCGAACGCATACGCGCAGCCGGCAAGATACACGCGCCAGATACGGAATTTTTCGTCGTCGACGAGCTTCCTCGCTTCGTCGGCGTGCGTTTCGAAATTCTCTGCCCAGATGTCGAGCGTGTGCGCATAGTGACGGCGCAGACTTTCGACGTCAACCGCTTCGAGTCCGCCGCGCTGCATCGATTCGAGCGCGAGGCTGATGTGCGGCAGTTCGCCGTCCGGGAACACGTAGCGATCGATAAACTCGCCGCCGCCCAGCGCTGTCTCGCCGCTCTCCGAATCGGACGACGTGATGCCGTGATTCATCGCGATGCCGTCTTCGGCGAGCAGGTCGTGAAGCTTCTGAAAATAGCCGTGCAGGTTCTTGCGACCGACGTGCTCGAACATGCCGACGCTCGTGATCCGATCGAACTGGCCGTCGATGTCGCGGTAATCTTGCAGACGGATCTCGATCTGGTTCTCGAGGCCCGCGGCTTTCACGCGCGCGGTGGCGAGATCGAACTGGTTCTGCGACAGCGTGACGCCGACGCACTTCGCGCCGAACTTCTGCGCCGCGCGCAGCACCAGCGCGCCCCAGCCGCAGCCGATGTCGAGCAGACGCTGACCGGGTTGCACCTGGATCTTCGTCAGGATGTGATCGATCTTCTTGAGCTGCGCGGTCGCGAGATCTTCGTCACCGTTCTCGAAGTACGCACACGAGTACACCATGTTCTCGTCGAGCCACAGCTGGTAGAACTCGTTCGATACGTCGTAGTGATACTGGATCGCCTTCTTGTCCGACGTCTTCGAGTGATTGAAGTAGCGTCGCACGCGTGCGAGCTTGCCCGCGTGCGTGACGGTGCTACGGGCGAGCGAGTAGCTGATGTTGATGATGTCCGACAGCTTGCCTTCGATGTCGATCTTGCCCTTCACGTACGCCTCGCCAAGATTGTCGAGGCTCGGTTCGAGCAGGAGCGGCAGCGCTGACGCGCTGTTGACCTTCAGTGTGACCCGCGGCGCGGCGAACGTGCCGAAGTCGTGTTGCTGACCGTCCCACAGCACGAGACGGGCGGGCAGATCGGATTTGCTTCTGACTTCTTCCACCCACTGCGCGAGCTTCTTCTCCCAGAACATTTTATCTCTCCGTGTCCGATGAAATACAAACCAGAGCTTGCTGACTCGCCATGCGCGGCTTCGCGGCCATCGCCGGCGTTATTGAAATCGATCCGGCATTAACTTCGCACTAATGCAGCGTCAAGGCGCCAGACGCGCGATGCGCCATTCGTTGCCCGCGGCTTCCCGCGTATAGCGGAGCCGGTCGTGCAAACGCGACGGCCGGCCCTGCCAGAATTCGAGCGCATCGGGGACGACGCGGTAGCCGCCCCAGTGCGGTGGTCGCGGCGGGTCGTCGCCGTAGCGCGCGCGCACGTCGCGTTCGATCGCTTCGAGTTCGTCGCGACTTTCAATTTCCTGACTCTGTGCGGACACCCATGCGCCGATTCGCGAACCGGACGGACGCGACGTGTAATACGCATCGCTTTCTGCATCGCTTGTCTTGACGACGCGGCCTTCGATGCGCACCTGGCGCTCGAGCTCGACCCAGTGGAACAGCAGGCTCGCGTATGCGTTATGCGCGAGTTCCTGGCCCTTGCGACTGTCGTAGTTGGTGAAGAACACGAAGCCGCGTTCATCGACGCCCTTGATCAGCACGATGCGTGCCGAAGGACGGCCATCGGCATCGGCGGTGGCGAGCGTCATCGCGTTGGGTTCGGGAAGTTCGGCGTCCAGAGCTTGGGCAAACCACGCATTGAATTGCCGGATCGGATCGCGATCCACGTCGGCTTCGTCGAGCGAACCGCGCGAGTAGTTTTTTCGAAGTTCGGCGAGTGAGGTCATCTTCTTATGCGAACACTACAGTGGGGCCAGTATAGCGAAGGAACGAATTTTCTGCGTGCGGCTCCGCAGCGCCGGGGCGCCCGCCGTGCGGACACTTGCGGGCGCTGGATCGGGCACAATACCCCCTTTGGCGACCGGGTATTCCGGTCCGCACAAGTCCGCATCAGCAACGAGTCTTCGATCATGTCCACGCCTCACGCGAACGCTATTCCCGGTACTCCTGCCGATCTTACTACCAGCTCCACGCCTGTTGGAACTGCTGAAACCGTAGACCGCGCGCGCCGCTTCGGCGGCGTCGCGCGGCTCTACGGCACGGCCGCGCTCGATGCGTTCGAGCGTGCGCATGTCGCGGTGATCGGTATCGGTGGAGTGGGGTCGTGGGCAGCGGAAGCGCTTGCACGCAGCGCGATCGGTCGCTTGACGCTGATCGATCTCGACAACGTCGGCGAGAGCAACACGAACCGGCAGATCCACGCGCTCGACGGCAACTACGGCAAGCCGAAGGTCGACGCGATGGCCGAGCGCATTGCATTGATCGATCCGGCTTGCGACGTGAAGGTGATCGAAGACTTCGTCGAGCCGGACAATTTCGCCGCGCTGTTAGGCGGCGGCTTCGACTACGTGATCGATGCGATCGACAGCGTGCGGACGAAGACCGCGTTGATTGCTTGGTGCGTGCAGCAGGGGCAACCGCTGATCACGGTGGGCGGCGCGGGTGGTCAACTCGATCCGACGCGCATCCGCATCGACGATCTCGCGCTGACGATTCAGGATCCGCTGCTGTCGAAGGTGCGCGCGCAGTTGCGCAAGCAGCATGGTTTTCCGCGCGGACCGAAAGCGAAATTCAAGGTGAGTGCGGTGTATTCCGACGAGCCGTTGATTTATCCGGACGCAGTTGCGAGCGATGTCGAGGACGAGGCTGGCGATGTCGATGTCGCTGCGTCGTCGCAGCAGAGTGGACCGGTGGGGCTGAATTGTGCGGGGTTCGGATCGAGCGTGTGCGTGACTGCGAGCTTTGGTTTCGCGGCGGTTGCACATGTGCTGCGCGCGTTGACGCCGCGCGCGGTGTGATGAATTAACTGTTGCATGAAGGGCTGCACATGCAGCCCTTCGCTTCACATGAACTCAGAATAGCGCCGCGCTCAGCTTGCGGCGCCACTGCGACACGAGTTCCGGCTGATGCGCGGCCAGATCGAACACCGACAACATCGTCTTGCGTCCGATGTCTTCGCGGAACGCGCGGTCGCGCTGCACGATCGCCAGCAGATGTTCAAGCGCCTCCGCGTACTTGCGTCGCGCGATCAACGCGCTCGCCAGATCGAAGCGTGCTTCGAGATCGGTGGGTTCGGCGGCGACGCGGGCTTCGAGCGCATCGGTGGGCGGCAGGTCGGCTGCGGCGTCCACTGCGTCGAGACGCGTCTTGATCGCGTTGTAGCGCGCGTCGATACCTTGCGTCGTTTTCGGCGACAGCAGATCGACTTCGTTGCGCGCTTCGTCGATCCGGTTGTCTTCGAGCAGCAGTTCGATCAGGTCGAGCCGTGCGTCTTCGTAGCCGGGATCGAACGCGAGCGTCGCCTTCAATGCATCGTAGGCTGCTTCGCGGTTGCCTTCGGCCAGCGCCGCGTGCGCCTGCTGACGCGCGGCTTCCGCGCCGTCCGGCACGAGCCGGTCGAGGAACTCGCGGAGTTGCCCTTCGGGCAGCACGCCGACAAACTGGTCGACCGCCTGCCCGTCCGCGAACGCGACCACGTGCGGGATGCTGCGCACGCCGAAGTGCGCGGCCAGCTCCTGGTTCTCGTCGACGTTGACCTTCACGAGCCGCCATTTGCCGTCGTATTCGGTTTCGAGCTTTTCCAGCATCGGTCCGAGCGTCTTGCACGGACCGCACCACGGCGCCCAGAAATCGACCAGCACGGGCGCGAGTGTCGACGCGGCGATCACGTCCTTTTCGAAAGTGGCCAGGGTGGTATCCATTACGTCCTCGTCGGAAGAAAACAGTCAGCGCGCAGATGGGGACGGCGCCGGTAATTTCAATGCGTTCAATGCGGCTGCGGCTACTGTTTCGGCTTCGGTTCGGGCAACGGAATCCATTCCGTTTCGCCGGGCACCTTGCCCATCTGCTGGTTCGTCCACGCCGCCTTCGCGCGTTCGATTTTCTCGCGCGAACTCGCGACGAAATTCCATTCGATGAACCGCTCGCCTTCGAGTTTCTCGCCGCCGAGCACCATCGCGGTCGCGCCTTGCCGGCTTGCAAGCGTCACGGTTTCGCCGGGCGTGAGCACCGCCATCTGACCGGCTTCGAGCGGCGTGCCGTCGATCTCCAGATCGCCTTCGACGAGATACACGCCGCGCTCGTCATGTTCCGGACCGAGCGCGAACGCGCCGCCCGCGGTGAAGTGCGCCGCGACGTACAGCGTGCGCGAAAACGTGCGGACCGGCGACTCGAGATCGAATGCGTCGCCTGCGATCACGCGCAGCGTGACGCCGTTGCGCTCGATCTCCGGCAGCGTGTTGCCCGCGTAGTGTTCGAACGACGGTTCGGTTTCCTCGTCGGCGAGCGGCAGCGCGACCCAGGTCTGGATGCCGTGCATCGCGACGCCGGCCGCGCGTTCCTCGGGCGGCGTGCGTTCCGAGTGGACGATGCCGCGGCCGGCGGTCATCCAGTTCACGTCGCCGGGGACGATCTTCTGTTCGGAGCCGAGGCTGTCGCGATGCATGATCGCGCCTGCGAACAGATAGGTGACGGTGGCGAGCCCGATGTGCGGATGCGGCCGCACGTCGAGCCCGACGCCTGGCGCGAGCGTGGCCGGCCCCATGTGATCGAAGAAGATGAACGGGCCGATCAGACGCGCGGCCATCGCGGGCAGCACGCGACGCACGGTGAGATTGCCGACATCGCGCAGGTGAGGCTTGAGCACCGCTTTGATCGAGGAAGACATCGTGGTCTCGTGAGAAGAGGGGAAGGGGACATGCTTATTCTACTGCCCGCGTGCGCGACGAATCGTCGGGGCCGGCAGACGGCCTTTCGGGGTGTGCAGTCCGCTACACTCTGGCATTCAAATAAAAATCATAACGTGGCCTGAGTAAGTGCTAAAGCGCCAACTCAGGCGTGGGACCAGAGTAAGCGCTCTGCGTGGGACCAGAGTAACGCGCTGAAGCGCGAACTCTGGCCGACAGCTGAAGCGCTAACTCTGGTCGACATTGGAGACAGGGGATGTCACTAAAGGATCTACTGCTCGCGCTGGTCGTCGTAGTAGCGTGGGGTATCAATTTCGTCGTGATCAAGTTGGGCCTGCACGGCGTACCGCCGATGCTGCTCGGCGCGCTACGCTTCCTGCTGGCCGCGTTCCCGGCGGTGTTCTTCGTCAAGCGGCCGAAGTTGCCGTGGCGCTGGCTGTTCGCGTACGGCGCGACGATCTCGTTCGGTCAGTTCGCGCTGCTCTTTTACGCGATGTACGTCGGCATGCCGGCCGGACTCGCGTCGCTGGTCCTGCAGGCGCAGGCGTTCTTTACGCTGATCTTCGCGATGTTCTTCCTGGGCGAACGCTTTCGCATCGTGAACGCGCTGGGGCTGCTGATCGCTGCCGCCGGACTCGGGGTCATCGCATGGCAAGGCGGCCACGCGATGACCACGGCCGGCTTCGTGCTGACGCTGTGCGCGGCGGTGTCGTGGGCGCTCGGCAACATCGTCACGAAGAAGGTCGGCAATGTGGATCTGGTCGGGCTCGTCGTGTGGGGGAGCCTGATTCCGCCGCTGCCGTTCCTCGCGCTGTCGTATGTGCTCGAGGGGCCGCAACGAATCACCGAGGCGCTTGCCGGGATCGGCGCGGTGTCGATCTTCGCGGTGGTCTATCTCGCGTTCGTCGCCACGCTGCTCGGCTACAGCCTGTGGAGCCGGCTGTTGTCGCGCTATCCGGCGAGCCAGGTGGCGCCGTTCTCGCTGCTGGTGCCGATCGTTGGGCTTGCGTCGGCTTCGGTGCTGTTGGGGGAGACGCTGTCGCTTGCGCAACTGGTCGGTGCGTCGCTCGTGATGTTAGGGCTCGCGGTGAATGTGTTCGGCGGGTATATGAAGCAACGGTTCGAGTCGATGCGTTGAGTGGAGATAGCCGTGCTGGCACCGATAGCGGCGGCGGTCGGGTACGCGGCACGCACGGCGCGTATGGGCTGAACGTGTTCGGCAGGTAGGTCGTGTGTCGGTTCAAGTCGATGCGTTAAGCAGCGATGGCCTGGGTACACGGAGCACACAGCGCACACAAAAAAACGGCCGCACGCAGCGGCCGTTTTTTCATGTGCAGCAACCCGCCCGCGTCACGTCATCCGGTTTTTCGACAACGGCGGATTCGCCGCGAAGTAGCGCTTGATGCCCTTCATGATCGCGTTGGCCATCTTGTCGCGATACGCGTCGTCGTTCAGCCGGCGCTCTTCGTCCGGGTTGCTGATAAACGCGGTCTCGACGAGAATCGACGGAATGTCCGGCGCCTTCAGCACCGCGAAGCCCGCCTGCTCGACCGAGCCCTTGTGCAGCTTGTTGATGTCGCCGATTTCGTTCAGCACGAAGTTGCCGTAGCGCATCGAATCGCGGATCTGCGCGGTCGTCGACATGTCGAACAGCGCGCGGTTCACGCTTGCGTCGGCGGTCTTCACGTTGATCCCACCCACCTGATCCGACGAGTTTTCCTTGTTCGCCATCCAGCGCGCGGCGGCGCTCGATGCGCCATGCTCCGACAGCGCGAACACCGACGAGCCGCTCGCCTGCGGCGTCGTGAACGCATCCGCGTGGATCGACACGAACAGATCGGCGCCGACGCGCCGCGCCTTCTGCACGCGCACGTTGAGCGGCACGAAGAAGTCGGAATCGCGCGTCATCATCGAGCGCATGTTCGGCTGTGCATCGATCTTCGCGCGCAGCTTCTTCGCAACGTCGAGTGCGATGTGTTTCTCGTACGTTCCCGCGCTGCCGATCGCGCCCGGATCCTCGCCGCCGTGGCCCGGGTCGATCGCGACCGTGAGCAGCCGCACCGTGTTGCTCTTGCCGGACTTCGGCGTGGTGAATTTGTAGGTGTCGTCGGTTGAGTCGTCGTCGCTGTTGTCGTTGCGCGCGATTGCCGTAGGCGGCGGAGTGACGGACGGCTTCGGGTGAGGGTGCGGCACCGGTGTCGGCGTACCGAGAATCGGCGGCTGCTGCGCTTCGGTCGGGCTGCCGTTCTGCGCGTAGCGCTGGAAAAACGCGTCGCTGTTGTCGGTCGTCGTGGGCGGCGTGGTCGGTCCGCTCAGCGCCGCGGGCGGCGCGTTGTTCTCGTTTAGCGCGCGTTCCTTGCGCTCGGTCTGCGCGAGCAGATCCATCAGCGGATCGGGCGCGACGGCGGGGTACAGATCGAACACCAGCCGGTATTTATACGCGCCGACCGGCTGCAACGTGAACACCTGCGGTTTCACCGAACCCTTCAGATCGAACACCATCCGCACGACGTGCGGCTGATACTGGCCGACGCGCACCGCCTGGATCTGCGGATCGTTCGGCGTGATTTTCGAGACAAGGTCTTTCAGCGCCTGATCGAGATCGAGGCCATTCAGGTCGATGACCATCCGGTCCGGACCCTGCAGCAGTTGCTGCGAGGTTTGCAGCGGCTGGTCCGACTCGATCGTCACGCGCGTGTAGTCGCGTGCGGGCCACACACGCACGCCGAGCACGGAGCTGGCATGCGCGAGACGCGGTGCGACGAGTCCGAGTACCAGCGTCGACGCACCCGCGCAGAGAATCTGCCGGCGCCGCCAGTTATGCGTCGCGGTGGCGGCCGATTCAATCGAGCGGAACGGTTTGATCAACATCTTTCGAGACATGCTTTTCCTGATTCGCTATAGGCGCGTGCGACGAGCAACCGCCCGTCGTCTGCGACATCGAGCGAGAAAACGAGATCCGGGATGCCGAGCAGACCGCCTGCCCGTTGCGGCCATTCGACGAGGCAGATCGCCCCGGAATCGAAATACTCGCGAAAGCCGGCATCGGCCCATTCGGCCGGATCCGTGAATCGATACAGATCGAAGTGATAGACCTCAAGTTCCCCATCGGGTCGTTCGACCGCATAGGGTTCAACCAGTGTGTAGGTCGGACTGCGCACCCGGCCGGTGTGACCGAGCGCGCGTAATGTCGCGCGGACGAGCGTCGTTTTGCCCGCGCCCAGATCGCCGATGAGCTGCACCTGCAGCCCTTCGAATGCGTGTTCGTCGTGCGGATCGTGCCCCGTGTGCGCCGTATTGCCCCGGTTGCGCACGGCTTCGATCGCGTCGGCGAAACGCGCGCCGAACGCGGCGGTGGTGGCTTCGTCCGCGAGCGTGAAGCGGCGCTCCAGCAGGACGGAGGCAGTCGGTTCGACAGGACGATCGGCGTGGTCGGGCATTCTCGTAAAATGGCGTGATGAACCGGAACCCGGAGTCCCCTCTTGCCAGCGCGCCTGCGTCCGATGACGAAGTGCGCGCGGAGCGTCGTGTCGATGAAGCGGCGCTGGAAGCGCTCGCGCGGCGCATCAAGACATGGGGCCGCGAACTGGGTTTCGGTGCAGTGGGTATCAGCGATATCCACGTGCCCGACGCCGAGTCGGGACTCGCTGCGTGGCTCGAGGCGGGCTACCACGGCGAGATGGATTATATGGCCAAACATGGGACGAAACGCGCGCGGCCGGCCGAGCTTGTGGCCGGCACGCGACGCGTGATCACCGCGCGAATCGCGTATCTGCCCGCTGCGACGCTCGGTGGAAAGGGCGGCGAAAGTGTTGTGCAATCCAGGGCCTCGGCGGATGCGAACGCCGCCGTTGTTGCGGCTGTCGATGGGGACGTGCTTGCTGCAAATACGCTTAATGGCACAGGCCCGCGCGACTGGCGCGCACACGAAGCCGCGCGCCTCGCCGATCCCGCCGCGGCCGTCGTATCGATCTATGCACGCGGCCGCGATTATCACAAGGTGATGCGCCAGCGGCTGCAGCAGCTCGCGGAAAAAATCGAAGCGGAGATCGGCGCGTACGGCTATCGCGTGTTCACCGATTCGGCCCCGGTGCTCGAAGTCGCTTTCGCGCAGAATGCGGGGATCGGCTGGCGCGGCAAGCACACGCTGCTGTTGCAGCGCGATGCGGGCTCGCTGTTTTTCCTCGGCGAGATTTACGTCGACGTGCCGTTGCCGACTGACGCATCGCTAACGCCCGATACCGCACCCGAAACGGAGGGCGCGCATTGCGGCAGTTGCACGCGCTGTATCGACGCGTGCCCGACCGGCGCGATCGTCGAGCCGTACAAGGTCGATGCGCGGCGCTGTATCTCGTATCTGACGATCGAACTGAAGGGCAGTATCCCGCGCGAGCTGCGTCCGCTGATCGGCAATCGCGTGTACGGCTGCGACGATTGCCAGCTGGTGTGTCCGTGGAACAAGTTCGCGCAGGCCGCGCCGGTCGCCGATTTCGATGTGCGGCATGGGCTTGACCGCGCGTCGCTGACTGAGCTGTTCGCATGGAGCGCCGACGATTTCGACGTGCGGATGCAGGGCAGCGCGATCCGTCGCATCGGTTATGAGCGCTGGCTGCGCAATCTCGCGGTCGGGATGGGCAATGCGCTGCGCGGCGATGCGGCGGCGCTGACCGCTGCGGCGCGCGCGGAGATCGTCGCTGCATTGCGCGGGCGCGCGGACGATCCGTCGCCGGTCGTGCGCGAGCATGTTCAATGGGCGCTCGAAGCGGCGTAAAGTACGCAACAGCGGTAGACGACAGTGGCGCGATTTCAGTGCCGGCGGCAACGCCGGCTGGCAGGAGAAAAGCGATGTACAACGCAGTGATCGACGCACCGTTCGGCAAGGTCGGCATCCGCACCGAAGGGGACGCGGTACGCGAGGTGATCTTTCTGCCCGCATCGGTGGAGAACGTCGCACCCGATACGCAGATGGCGAAGCGCGCGGTCGAACAGATCGAGCATTATTTCGAGCACGCATCGGCGACTTTCGATCTGCCGCTCGCACCGGTCGGCACGCCGTTCCAGCGGCGCGTGTGGGACGGCATCAGCCGGATTGCGCCGGGCACCGTGCAGACCTACGGACAGCTGGCGAACGAAGTCGGCAGCGTGCCGCGCGCGGTCGGGCAGGCGTGCGGCTCGAACTACTTTCCGATCGTGATTCCGTGTCACCGTGTGGTGGGATCGAACTGGATCGGCGGTTTCGCGCATCACAACGAAGAAGGTTTCCTGCGCGACGTGAAGCGCTGGCTGCTCGCGCACGAAAGCCTGGAAGCGTTGCCGCTGTGGCAAGCGCAGGCATGAGCCCTATACGAACAAAGCGAACAAAACCAGGCTATCCGCACGACTAATGAGCGACACTGTTTCCACCGCTTCCATCGACGAAGCCGCGTCCGCGTCGCCGCTTTTCA
This sequence comes from Paraburkholderia flava, assembly GCF_004359985.1. Lineage (NCBI taxonomy): Bacteria > Pseudomonadati > Pseudomonadota > Betaproteobacteria > Burkholderiales > Burkholderiaceae > Paraburkholderia > Paraburkholderia flava. Next base: position 323,606 of record NZ_SMRO01000002.1, read on the forward strand.
TCGCGAGCAGCGCGTCGATCGACGCATTCTGCGACGCGTTGTGGCTCGAACACGGGCTGTCGCGCAACACGCTCGATGCGTACCGGCGCGATCTGAAACTGTTCTCGCAATGGCTCGTCGGACGCGACACGTCGCTCGATACCGCAGTCGAGGACGACCTTCACGCGTATAGCGCTGCGCGGCTGAAGGACAAGCCGACATCGGCGAACAGGCGGCTATCGGTGTTTCGCCGCTACTACGCGTGGGCGGTGCGCGAGCATCGCGCGACTGCGGATCCGACGCTGCGCATCCGTTCCGCTAAGCAGCCGGCGCGCTTTCCGTCGACGTTGAGCGAAGCCGAGGTCGAAGCGCTGCTTGGTGCACCCGATGTCGACACGGCGCTCGGTCTGCGCGATCGAACGATGCTCGAACTGATGTACGCGAGCGGGCTGCGCGTCACCGAACTCGTCACGCTGAAGACCGTCGAGGTCGGCCTCAACGAAGGCGTGGTGCGCGTGATGGGCAAGGGTTCGAAGGAGCGGCTGATTCCGTTCGGCGAAGAAGCGCACGCATGGATCGAGCGCTATCTGCGCGAAGCGCGGCCCGCGCTGCTCGGTGCGCGCGCGGCCGATGCGCTGTTCGTCACGTCGCGTGCGGAAGGGATGACGCGCCAGCAGTTCTGGAACATCATCAAGCGGCACGCGAAGACCGCCGACGTGCAGGCGAAACTGTCGCCGCACACGCTGCGGCACGCGTTCGCGACGCATCTGCTGAATCACGGCGCCGATCTGCGCGTCGTGCAGCTACTGCTCGGCCACACCGATATCTCGACGACGCAGATCTATACTCACGTCGCGCGCGAGCGGTTGAAGTCGCTGCATGCGACGCATCATCCGCGCGGGTGATGGGCTTCGACCGTTAAACGAAATCGCGCAGCTTGTGCTTGAGGATCTTGCCGGTTGACGCAGCCGGTAACGCCGCAAGCACACGAATCTGCGCAGGCCGTTTGTACGGTGCGAGCCGTTCGGCACACCACGCGTCGAGCGCATCGGTGGCGACGGTCGCGCCGGCTGCCAGCTCGACGAACGCGATCACCTCCTCGTTGCCCTCCACCGCACGCCCAATCACGGCTGACTGCACGACGTCCGGATGCGCGTTCAGCACATGCTCGACTTCGGCCGGGTACACGTTGAAGCCCGAACGGATGATCAGCTCCTTGCTGCGCCCGACGATATGCAGCGCACCGTCCTCGTCCTGGCGCGCGAGGTCGCCGGTCTTCAGCCAGCCGTCGTCGGTGACGGTCGCGTGGGTCTGCTCCGGGCTGCGGTAGTAGCCGAGCATCACGTTCGGGCCACGCACCCACAGCTCGCCGATTTCGCCGGGCGCGGCCTCGACGCCGTCGAGCGTCACGAAACGCACTTCAATGCCCGGAATCGGCTGACCGACCGAGCAATCGCTGCGCGGCGCGTCGAGCGTCGTACCCGCGACCGTCGGACTGCTTTCGGTCATCCCATAGCCGTTGTGCAGCGGCACGCCGTATGCACGCTCGACACGTGCCTTCAACGCGGCATCGAGCGGCGAGCCGCCCGAATACGCGTAGCGCAGAGATGGCGCCGACCACGGATGACCATGCTCGTGCAGATGATCGAGCAGCTTCGCGTGCATCGCGGGCACGCCCTGGAAGATCGAGATCCGTTCTTCGGCGAGCGCGTGCCGCACCGCGTCGGGCGAAAAGCGCGGCGCGAGCCGCAGCGTCGTGCCGCCATACAGGCTGCCGAGACACACCGACGCGAGACCGTACACGTGCGAGATCGGCAGCACCGCGTAGACGATATCGTCCGGACCGATCCGCCGCAGCGCACTCGATACCGCCGCGACGAACAGCAGGTTGCGGTGCGACAGCATCACGCCTTTCGGCGCGCCGGTGGTGCCCGTCGTGTAGATCAGCGCGGCACACTGGCGCTCGCTCGCGGCTTCGACCGGTTCGACGGCGACGCTTGCATCGATCGCGTAGGCCCATGCGCCGATGTCGATCGTGAACGCCGGCGCCAGCTGCGCGTGGTGGCGCTCCGCATGCTGCCGCGCATCGGACGACGCTTCGACCGCATACGCGACGACACGCGGCTGCGCGTGCGCGCGGATCGCGTCGAGTTCGGCGGCGGACAGTCGCGCGTTCGAGACGAGCGCCCACGCATCGAGCGTCGCGGCCGCGAACAGCAGCACGATCTGCACGATGCTGTTTTCCGCGACGATCATCACGCGGTCGCCGCCGCGCACGCCCTGTTCGCGCAGCAGATCGGCGGTCGCATCGATCGCATCGACGAGCTGTGCGTAGGTGAGACTGCGCGCATCTTCGATCAACGCCGGATGATGCGGCCGTTGCGCTGCGACACGCGCTGGAATCGCGGCGATGCGCGCGGGCAGTCCGGCGAGTACCGCAGCGGGATCGATGGCCGGGCGACTGGCCGACGCTTCGGCTGGGGCCACGCCGCGTTGCGGATCGAGAGTCAAAGCTGTCTCCTTCCTTGATACCGGTCGATGGTTTTCGAACGATCGTGCCACAACCGGCAGCCGCGCACAATCGACGGTCCGGTAGCGAAACACGCGCGCGTCGTGCATAGGCGTTTGCGCGGCGTGCCCATTACAATGCGCCGATGAGCAAAGCCCGACACGTTTCCGAAACGCCCGCGACACAGTTCCTGCGCCGTCACGGCGTGCCGTTCGGCGAGCATCCGTACGATTACGTCGAGCACGGCGGCACCGCCGAATCGGCGAAGCAGCTCGGCGTCGACGAGCATGGTGTCGTCAAGACGCTGGTGATGGAAGACGAGCACGCGAAGCCGCTGATCGTGCTGATGCACGGCGACCGCACTGTATCGACGAAGAACCTCGCGCGGCAGATCGGCGCGAAACGCGTCGAGCCGTGCAAGCCGGAGGTGGCGAGCCGGCACTCGGGCTATCTGATCGGCGGAACGTCGCCGTTCGGCACGCGCAAGACGATGCCGGTGTACGTCGAATCGACGGTGCTGGAACTCGAGCGGATTCTGTTGAACGGCGGTCGACGCGGTTTTCTCGTCAGCATCGAACCGTCCGTGCTGACGACGCTGCTCGACGCGAAGCCGGTGCAGTGCGCGAGTATCGAGTAGGAGCCGCGTGCCGGTTCGGTAGAATGGCGGCCGTTGTGCCCGCGTGCGCGTGAGTGCTCACGTGTGACGCGCGGTGCCGCCTCCCCAAGACAAAGAGACAAAAGAGTCCCGCCATGGAAAACCTGATCGTCGCCGTCGTGGCTTATCTGATCGGCTCGGTGTCGTTTGCCGTGATCGTCAGCGCCGTGATGGGGCTGGCCGACCCGCGTTCGTACGGCTCGAAGAATCCCGGCGCGACCAACGTGCTGCGCAGCGGCAACAAGACCGCGGCGATCCTGACGCTCGTCGGCGATGCGTTCAAGGGCTGGCTCGCCGTGTTCCTCGCCGATCATTTCGGTCCGCACTACGGCCTCGGCGACGATGCCATCGCGCTCGCGGCGATCGCCGTGTTCCTCGGTCACCTGTACCCGATATTCTTCCGCTTCAAGGGCGGCAAGGGCGTCGCGACCGCGGCGGGCGTGCTGCTGGCGATCAATCCGGTACTCGGTCTCGCGACGATGCTGACCTGGCTGATCGTCGCGTTCTTCTTCCGCTATTCGTCGCTGGCGGCGCTGGTGGCCGCCGTGTTCGCGCCGCTGTTCGACGGCTTTCTGTTCGGGCCGAACATCATCGCGCTCGCGATCGTCGTGATGAGCGCGCTGCTGATCTGGCGGCACCGCGCGAACATCGCGAAGCTGATGGCCGGGCAGGAGAGCCGGCTCGGCGGCAAGAAGAAGGACGGCGCGGCGCGGGCGGGCGGGAACAAACGCTGACGCGCCTTTGTCCGGTGATCAGTCGCGGAAATTGTTGAAGTCGAGCGGCGTGTCGGTCACGTCCTTGCGCAGCATCGCGATGGTGCTCTGCAGATCGTCGCGCTTCGTGCCGGTGACGCGCACCGCGTCGCCCTGAATGCTCGCCTGCACCTTGATCTTGCTGTCTTTCACGAGTCTGACGATTTTCTTCGCGAGATCGCCGGATACGCCCTTCTTCACGGTGACGACCTGCTTGACCTTGTCGCCGCCGATCTTCTCGATCTTGCCGTACTCCAGAAAGCGCACGTCGACGTTGCGCTTCGCCATCTTCGACAGCAGCACGTCCTTCACCTGACCGAGCTTGAAGTCGTCGTCGGCATACAGCGTCAGCTCGCGCTCCTTCTGCTCGACGCGCGCGTCGGACCCCTTGAAATCGAACCGCGTGGAAATTTCCTTGTTGGACTGCTCGATCGAATTCTTGACTTCGATCATGTTGGCTTCGCTGACGACGTCGAACGATGGCATTGCTTTCTCCCAATAGTGCGGCGGCGCGCGGCGCGGCTGCGCACGACGCACTCGCTATAATCACGGACCGGCTGTCATTTTACCGACGCGACCCCGTTTGCCCAAGGCCGCTTCTGTTGTTGCTGTTGCCTGTAGGGCTATCCGCTGCTTTCGTTTGCCCTTCTTCGTTACTTCCGCTCCTTTGTCGATCCCGATGCCGCAGCCCGATCCTCTTTCGTTCATCGCCGGTTATTCGCTGCGCGCGCATAACACGTTCGGCTTCGACGTCCGTGCGCAGCTTGCGTGCCATGTCGGGCACGAAGCACTGTTTGCCGCAGCTGTGCGCGATCCGCGTGCGGCGGGGCTGCGCCGGCTCGTGCTGGGCGGCGGCAGCAATGTCGTGCTGACACGCGATTTCGACGGGCTTGTGCTGCTGGTCGATCTGAAAGGTCGTCGCGTGGTGCGCGAAGACAGCGACGCGTGGTACGTCGAAGCGGCGGCCGGCGAGAACTGGCATGGGTTCGTTGCGTGGACGCTCGAGCAGGGGTTGCCCGGACTCGAAAACCTCGCGCTGATTCCCGGCACCGTCGGCGCCGCGCCGATCCAGAACATCGGTGCGTACGGCCTGGAGATGGCCGAGCGCTTCGCGTCGCTGCGCGCGGTGGAGTTTGCCACCGGCGACGTGATCGAGATGGATGCCGCCGCGTGCCGCTTCGGTTATCGCGACAGTTTTTTCAAGCGGGAAGGGCGCGACCGGTTCGCGATCACGTCGGTGACCTTTCGCTTGCCGAAAGTGTGGACGCCGAGGGCAGGGTATGCGGATATCGCGCAGGCGCTGGCTACGCGATCGGGGGCCGATGCGGCTACGACTGTCGATGCCCGCGCGATCTTCGATGCGGTCGTCGCCGTGCGTTCCGCGAAGCTGCCCGACCCGTCGGTGCTCGGCAACGCGGGCAGTTTCTTCAAGAACCCGGTGATCGATGCCGCGCAGTTCGCGGTGTTGAAAGCGCGGGAGCCGGAGCTTGTGTCGTATCCGCAGCCGGACGGCAGCGTGAAGCTCGCGGCTGGCTGGATGATCGATCGCTGTGGCTGGAAAGGACGTTCGATGGGGGCGGCGGCCGTGCACGACCGGCAGGCGCTCGTGCTGGTGAACCGGGGCGGCGCGACCGGTGCCGATGTACTGGCACTGGCCGATGTGATCCGCGACGATGTGCAGCGCCGGTTCGGCGTCGCGCTCGAAGCGGAACCGGTGTGTCTGAGGTAGCGGCCGCGGCGCTTAGTGATTCAGCTTGCCGAGCAGCAGGAATTCCATCAACGCCTTCTGCACATGTAGACGGTTTTCCGCTTCGTCCCACACGACGCTCTGCGGCCCGTCGATCACGTCCGCGCTGACTTCCTCGCCGCGATGCGCGGGCAGGCAGTGCATGAAGAGCGCGTCGGGGCCTGCGAGGGCCATCATCTCCGTGTCGACGCACCAGTCGGCGAAAGCCTTCTTGCGCGCCTCGTTTTCCGCTTCGAAGCCCATGCTGGTCCAGACGTCGGTGGTGACGAGATCGGCACCGGTGCAGGCTTCGTTCGGATTGTCGAATTCTTCGTAGAACGGCGCGCTATCGGCCGAGACCATCCCGTGATCGAGCTTGTAGCCGGGCGGCGTGGAGAGCTTCAGCTTGAAGCCGAGAATCTGCGCAGCTTCGATCCACGTGTAGAGCATGTTGTTCGCGTCGCCGACCCACGCGACGGTCTTGCCGCGAATCGGACCGCGATGCTCGTAGTACGTGAAGATGTCGGCCAGCACCTGGCACGGGTGATATTCGTTGGTCAGACCGTTGATGACCGGCACGCGCGAGTTTTCCGCGAAGCGCGTCAGGATGTCCTGACCGAACGTGCGGATCATGATGATGTCGACCATCCGCGAGATGACCTGCGCCGCGTCTTCGATCGGTTCGCCGCGGCCGAGCTGCGTGTCGCGCGTGCTCATGAACACTGCGTGACCGCCGAGCTGGAAGATCCCCGCTTCGAACGACAGGCGTGTGCGCGTGGAATTCTTCTCGAAAATCATCGCGAGCGTGCGGTCGTGCAGCGGGTGATACGTCTCGTAGTTCTTGAACTTGCGCTTCAGGATGCGGGCGCGTTCGAGCACGTACTCGTAGTCGTCCAGCGAGAAATCCTTGAACTGCAGATAGTGGCGAATTTTCTTGGCGGTCATAAAACAAATACGGCGGTCTCACCCGGCGACGACGCCGGACGGCGCCGCCGTCGTTTGTGGTAACTCAATGCAGCATAAAGGATTTTGGCTCGTTTGACGAGTCGGCCGGAAGGCCCCGCCAGTCCTTGAAATGCGCCGTTTGCGATGCGTCGGAAGGTTTGTGTGCAGTGCGGAAAAGGGCTCGCTGCGCTATAATCGCGAGGTTTTCTGAGGCCCGGCCAGCAGGCTCTCCGCTCGTCGGGACGCGGTCGCGCCGCATCAGGCAGGCTTGCTTCGCGAAGCGTCGTCGAGGCCATCGCCTCAGCCGTTTCGGCAGGCTACGACAAGCCGTCACGGCTTCGCGCTCTCACGCACGCAGCGGCGTTTGCCGGCAAGTCGCCGGGCAGTCAACAGGTAATCACATGGCCGAAGCACCCCCAACCGAGTATTTCATTCAAGGCATCACGCACAGCGGAAAGACATTTCGGCCGAGCGACTGGTCGGAGCGGCTCGCCGGCGTGATGTCGTGTTTCGGGCCGGGAGCGAAAGGGCCGAACGCCCGTCTGCAGTACTCGCTGTATGTGCGCCCGACGATGCTGGGCAATGTGAAGTGCGTGATCCTCGATTCGCGGTTGCGCGCCATCGAGCCGATGGCTTTCGATTTCGTACTGAACTTCGCGAAGGACAACGATCTCGTCGTGACCGAGGCATGCGAACTGCCGCCCGATCACGGAACGCAGAAAAAAGGCGCGTAGTCCTGATTCGTATGCGCGAATCCGCGCAGCATCCAGTCAAAAAAATGCCCGCGATTGCGGGCATTTTTGTGTCCATCGTATTCGTGGCAAGCGCGTCGACCGCCGAACACCAGACGACAAAAAAGCCCGCCGAGGCGGGCTTTAATGACGCAGCGGAAACAGGACGCGGTCCGCTGTCGCGGACCAGCCGGAGTTACTGTGCTGCTGCGGATGCCTGCAGGCCCTTGAGGGCTGCGGCGAGGCGGCTCTTATGGCGAGCTGCCTTGTTCTTGTGAACGATTTTCTTGTCGGCGATGATGTCGATGGTCTTCGACGATGCCTGGAAAATTTCGGTGGCCTTAGCCTTGTCGCCGGCGTCGATCGCCTTGCGAACGGCCTTGATGGCCGTGCGGAACTTCGAGCGCAGCGCCGAGTTGTGCGAGTTGGCTTTGGCGGCCTGACGGGCGCGCTTACGTGCTTGTGCGGAATTAGCCATGACGGTTCCTTATCCTGTTCCTGTTTCCAGTGCCTGACCTGAATGAAGGTGGCCGGGCGCTGCTTTTAATCCAAACCCCTGGAAGCGATTGCCCAGAGGCGCAAAGAGAATTTCGACGACGATCTGCGGGCATCGGCTGGATTGCGTGGGTTCCGTGCTGCCTGGGTAACCCGATCCACCGGCGGTTTTCCTGCAGCCCGACAGCCGAGCAAGCGTAGAAACCGGCGATTATAGCAACAAAATCAGGCACGTGGCAAACGAAACGGTTCGGCTGGGCGAGCCGCGGCAGGCGGCGCGGATGGCACGACCAAAAAGGGCGCGAACCCTATATGACTACCGCGCAACTGCCGCGAGCCAGAAATTATGCGGAGGCCAGAACGTCTGCGGTCCGAACCGGTCCGATGCGTGCACCGGACGATCGTCCGTTCGTCCCGATGGCACCCGTATAATAAGCGCCCCATGAATCTATTCCGAGCCCTGCTGACGGTCAGCGGCTTCACGCTGCTGTCTCGCGTGACCGGTCTGGCCCGCGAAACGCTGATCGCCCGTGCGTTCGGCGCCAGTCAATACACCGACGCGTTCTACGTCGCCTTCCGCATCCCGAACCTGCTGCGCCGGATTTCCGCCGAGGGCGCGTTCTCGCAGGCGTTCGTGCCGATCCTCGCGGAGTTCAAGAACCAGCAGGGCCACGACGCGACCAAGGCGCTCGTCGACGCGACATCGACGGTGCTGGCCTGGGTGCTCGCGGTCCTGTCGGTGCTGGGCATCTTCGGCGCGTCGTTCGTCGTCTATGTGGTGGCTTCCGGGCTGCGCGCCGACGGCCAGGCGTACCCGCTCGCCGTGTCGATGACGCGGATCATGTTCCCTTACATCGTGTTCATTTCGCTGACGTCGCTCGCGTCCGGCGTGCTGAACACGTACAAGAACTTCTCGCTGCCCGCGTTCGCGCCGGTGCTGCTGAACGTCGCGTTTATCGTCGCGGCCGTGTTCGTCGCGCCGCATCTGCAGAAGCCGGTCTACGCACTTGCGTGGGCGGTGATCGCGGGCGGCGTGCTGCAGTTCCTCGTGCAGTTACCGGGGCTGAAGAAGATCGACATGATGCCGCGCATCGGGTTGAATCCGCTGCGGGCGCTCGCGCATCGCGGCGTGAAGCGCGTGCTCGCGAAAATGGTGCCGGCGATGTTCGCGGTATCGGTCGCGCAGATCAGCCTGATCATCAACACGAATATCGCGTCGCACATCGGACCGGGCGCCGTGTCGTGGATCAACTACGCGGACCGGCTGATGGAATTCCCGACCGCGCTGCTCGGCGTCGCGCTCGGCACGATCCTGCTGCCGAGTCTGTCGAAGGCACACGTCGATGCCGATCCTCACGAATACTCATCGCTGCTCGACTGGGGGCTGCGCGTCACGTTCCTGCTCGCCGCGCCGAGCGCGGTCGCGCTGTTCTTCTTCGCCGAGCCGCTCACAGCCACGCTGTTCCACTACGGCAAGTTCGATGCGAATGCCGTCGTGATGGTCGCCCGGGCGCTGTCCGCGTATGGCGTCGGGCTGATCGGGCTGATCCTGATCAAGATTCTCGCGCCTGGCTTCTATGCGAAGCAGGACATCAAGACGCCGGTGAAGATCGCGATCGCGGTGCTGATCGCGACGCAGATCAGCAACCTCATCTTCGTGCCGATCTTCGCGCACGCGGGTCTGACGCTCAGCATCGGCCTCGGGTCGTGCATGAACGCGGGTCTGCTGTTCTTCATGCTGCGGCGACGCGGCATCTACATGCCGTCACGCGGCTGGTCGATGTTCTTCATGCAGTTGCTCGGCGCATGCCTCGTGCTCGCGGGCGCGATGCACTGGTTCGCGATCAGCTTCGACTGGATCGGGCTGCATGAACGGCCGCTGATGCGCATCGCGTTGCTCGGCGCAAGCCTCGTGCTGTTCGCGACGCTATATTTCGGTATGCTCTGGCTCATGGGGTTCAAGTACGCGTATTTCAGAAGGCGAGTGAAGTGATCACGACGACGCGGGTTCTCGATTATTTCAGTACGCTCGTGGCGGAGGACGATAGTCTCCCGCTCACGGAAACGGCGCTTTCGCTCGCGCAGGACGCCTATCCGGATCTCGATCTGCAGGGCATTCTCGCGGAGATCGACGAGCTGGCGATGCGTCTGAAACGGCGTATGCCCGACGATGCCGACATCCGTCAGCGGGTCGGCATTCTCAACCGGTACTTCTTTCGCGAGCTCGGTTTTGCGAGCAACCTGAACGACTACTACGACCCGGACAACAGTCATCTGAACATGGTGCTCAAGCGCCGTCGCGGAATTCCGATTTCGCTGGCGGTGCTGTATCTGGAGATGGCCGAGCAGCTTGGTGTGCCGGCGCGCGGTGTGTCGTTTCCTGGGCACTTCCTGCTGCGCGTGACGATGCCCGACGGCGAGATGATGCTCGATCCGACGTCAGGTCACTCGCTCAGCGAATCCGAGATGGTCGACATGCTGGAGCCGTATGTGGCGAAGGCGGGTGAGTCGGTTGGCCGGGCGCTGCGCATTCTGTTGCAGCCGGCGACGCGTCGGGAGATCGTCGCGCGGATGCTGCGTAACCTGAAGGCGACGTATCTGCAGACCGAACGCTGGCAACGGCTGCTCGCGGTGCAGCAGCGGCTCGTGATCCTGCTGCCCGACAGCATCGACGAAGTCCGCGATCGCGGCTTCGCGTATGCACGGCTCGACTATCTGCGTCCGGCGCTCGAAGATCTCGAGCGTTATCTCGGCGACCGTCCCGATGCCGAAGACGCGACTGTCGTCGAAGCCCAACTGCATGAATTGCGGCAACGCACGCAGCACAACGACCGCGACTGAATTTTTCGTTTCGACGAGGCAGGGAGACGGGGCCGCAATAAAAAAGCCCGCGACGCACACACTGCGTCGCGGGCTTTTTTTTCGATGACGCGCGTTACTTCGGCTGCATCCGGATCGCGCCGTCGAGACGGATCACTTCGCCGTTCAGCATCGGATTGTCGAAGATCTGTTTGACGAGCATCGCGTACTCGTCGGGTTTGCCGAGGCGCGAGGGGAACGGCACCATCGCGCCGAGCGCGTCCTGCACTTCCTGCGGCATGCCGAGCAGCATCGGCGTCTCGAAGATGCCCGGTGCAATCGTCATCACGCGGATCGCGTTGCGTGCGAGGTCGCGTGCGAGCGGCAGCGTCATGCCCGCGACGCCAGCCTTCGACGCCGCATACGCAGCCTGACCGATCTGCCCGTCGAACGCCGCAACCGACGCCGTATTGACGATCACGCCACGCTCGCCGTTCGCGTTCGGTTCGTTCTTCGACATCGCCGCAGCCGCGAGCCGCGTCGTGTTGAACGTGCCGATCAGGTTGATCGAGATCGTGCGCGCGAACGCGTCGAGCGGATGCGGACCGTCCTTGCCGACCGTCTTCACCGCAGGCGCCACGCCCGCGCAATTGACGAGCCCACGCAGCGTGCCCAGCTTTGTCGCTGCTTCGACAGCAGCGATGGCGTCGTCTTCGCGGCTCACGTCGCACTTGACGAACACGCCGCCGAGTTCCTGCGCGAGCGCAGTGCCGGCCGCTTCGTTGAGGTCGGCCAGCACGACCTTGCCGCCCTGCGCCGCAAAGAGGCGCGCGGTGGCCGCACCGAGGCCCGAAGCGCCGCCGGTGATCAGAAATGCGTTGTCGCGAATCTCCATCTTTCTCTCCTTTTCATGTGCCTTGTGGGCAGGTCGCGAGGGGTTCGGCTCGTGGCCGTCTGCCGGTGCGTCGCGGCGAGGATCGTCGCGACTGCATCCAGGCGCCCCAAAAGAAAACGCGCCGCGAGCTTGAAGCCTGCGGCGCGCGTCGACAGCCGCCCGAGGTGCGGCCGCCCGATTTACTTCAGCGCGTCGAACACACGCGTACGGATTTCGTCGACGCCGCCGAGCCCGGAGATACGGCGATACGCCGGCGCCTTCAGGCCGTTCTCGTCGCCGCGCTGTGCCCAGCCGTTGTAGTAGTCGACCAGCGGACGCGTCTGCGCGACATACACGTCGAGCCGCTTGCGCACGGTTTCTTCCTTGTCGTCGTCGCGCTGGATCAGCGGCTCGCCGGTGACGTCGTCGGTGTTCTCGACCTTCGGCGGATTGAACTTCACGTGATAGGTGCGTCCCGACGCCGCATGCACGCGACGGCCGCTCATCCGGACGATGATCTCGTCGAACGGCACATCGATTTCCAGCACGTAGTCGATCGCGACGCCGGCCTGCTTCATCGCTTCCGCTTGCGGCAGCGTGCGCGGAAAACCGTCGAACAGATAGCCGTTCGCGCAGTCCGGCTCACGCAGGCGTTCTTTTACGAGATTGATGATGAGGTCGTCGGGTACGAGTTCGCCGGCATCCATGTAGCGCTTCGCTTCGACGCCGAGCGGCGAACCTGCTTTCACTGCGGCGCGCAGCATGTCGCCGGTGGAAATTTGCGGGATGCCGAATTTTTCCTTGATGAAGTTTGCCTGGGTTCCCTTCCCCGCCCCGGGGGCGCCCAACAGGATCAAACGCATGTGATATCTCCAGATTGTGTGAATTCTGTGCTGCGCGACGCGCGAGCGGTCGCTGTGTGTCTAGTTATGCGTCGTTCGAGGCGGGCCGATGCTGCGAGCCGCTCGCGCTGAATGCCGTGCAATTTCGCTTCATGCGAAGCGGAAGCGGTGGCCTGTACAACGCGCGGCGAGCGATACGGAGTCTGCGAACGACGGTTCCCGACGGGTCGTGTAAACGACCGATTATGCCATGGGTTTTTCTGCGTTCGACCCGAATAACGCCTGCACGCGGGCGAGGTCGGCGGGGGTGTCGACGCCCGGCAGCGGGACGTCCTGCGTGATCAGCACTGCGATCCGCTCGCCGTGCCACATCGCGCGCAACTGCTCGAGCGCTTCGACCTGCTCGATCGGCGACAACGTCAGCGACGGATACGTGCGCAGGAATTTCGCGCGATACGCGTACAGCCCGATGTGCCGATACACGACGGCTGGTGCAGGCGGAGCGGGCAGCGCGGCGACGTCGGGCCAGTGCGGCTGGTAAGCATCGCGAGCCCAGGGAATCGGCGCGCGCGAAAAATACAGCGCGACGCCGCGCGCATCGGGGACGACCTTCACGACATTCGGATTGAAGATCTCGGCGGGGTCGTGGATCGGATGCGCGGCGGTCGCAATCGCGCAGCCGTCGCTCGCGGCGAGATGCGCGGCGACGCCGCGCACGAGCGCCGGATCGATCAGCGGTTCATCGCCCTGCACGTTGACGACGATCGTGTCGTCGCTCCAGCCGAAGTGCGCGGCGACTTCCGCGAGACGGTCGGTGCCCGACGGATGATCGGGCCGCGTGAGCACCGCTTCGAAGCCGTGCGTGCGCGCGGCGTCGATCACCGATTGCGCGTCAGACGCGATCAGCACCTGCTGCGCGCCGGACTCTCTCGCGCGCTCCGCGACACGCACGACCATCGGCTTGCCGCCGATGTCCGCGAGCGGTTTGTTCGGCAGACGCGTCGACGCGAGCCGCGCGGGAACGACGGCGATGAAGGGCGGAACAGAGGCAGTGACGATGGGCATCGCGTGAGGGACCGCAGCAGGGAACCGGAGGAAGGCGGGGACCTGTGGCGTGGTAGCGCCCGGGAACCCGGCGAAAGCCGCGACGGCTGTGTGAGCGCGATGCCGTTGCGGCGTGACGATCTAACGATCTAACGGTGTAAGGGCGAGAGGGCGTTCAGTTGCCCGAGCCCGGATTGTGCGAATCCTGCGGTTCGATGAGCGTGCCTTCTACCGTTTGGCGCGCTTCGTCGACGAGCATCACCGGGATGCCGTCGCGGATCGGATAGGCGAGCTTGTCGGCGTGGCAGACGAGTTCCTGCGCGGCGCGATCGTAGCTAAGCGGGCCCTTGCAGATCGGGCAGACAAGAATTTCAAGCAGGCGAGCGTCCACGGAGTTTCTCCACAACCAGTGCAATGAGGCGATGATCGAGCGCGGCTTCGACTGGGACGACCCAGATCCGCGCATCACGCCAGGCCGCCAATTTTACCGCATCCTTTTCGGTGACCAGGATCGTATCGGCATCGGTGCCGGCGAAAGGATTGCTGTCGAACGCGTAGTGATCGGGCAACGCGCGCGTATCGGGTGACAGGCCGGCGGCTCGCAGCGTCGCGAAGAAGCGTTCCGGCGAACCGATGCCTGCTGCCGCCAGTACACGGTTGCCCGCGAACTGCGCGAGCGGCTTGCGGCGCGATGGGTCGTCGAGCTGCCATGCGTCGCCTGGCGTGAGCGCGAGCGCAAACGTATTCGGCCACGGCGGCAGCGCGCGTTCATACGGGTTGTTGATCAGCGTTGCGTCGCGACGGCGCGACAGCGGTTCGCGTAGCGGACCGGCCGGCAGCAGGAAGCCGTTACCGCCGAGCCGGTGATCGAACACGATCAGCTCCGCATCGCGCGCGAGACGGTAGTGCTGCAGGCCATCGTCGCTGACGATCACGTCGACCTCGCGATGCGCGGCACACAACGCCTGCGCAGCCGCGACGCGATCGGGGCAGACCCATACCGGTGCGCCGGTGCGTCGCGCGATCAGCAGCGGTTCATCGCCGGCTTCGGTCGCGAGCGAGCTGGGCATGACGAGCGTCGGTTGCACGATCTTCGCGCCGTAGCCGCGCGACACGACGCCCGGCACGAAGCCGGCCGCGCGCAGCGCATCGACGAGCGCGATCACCGTCGGCGTCTTGCCGGTCCCGCCGACCGTGACGTTGCCGACCACGACGACCGGCACACCGACGCGCACCGTCTCGCGCCAGCCGCGCGCAAACATCGCGCGGCGTGCGGCGGCTACCGCGCCGAATACGCAGGCAAACGGCGTGAGCGCCCACGCGAGCAATCCGCGCCTTTGCCATTCGCGGGCGAGCCGCGCTTCGATGCGAGCTTTGAGGGCGCTCATTGGACAACGGACGCAAACCGCGCGACGCGCGACGCGCACACGAAACGCATGGGACACAGGGATGACGCGATCCACGAAAAAGACATCGGCGCGATTCTCCGGACGGTCGTTGACGACCCCTGACTGTAAAACGATGACGGACGTTGCGGGCAGCCTGCGCACTCGATGAGCCGCACGCAACGTCCAGGAAAGCCGGCACTCTAGCGTGCGGGCATCGTCGGCGGCAAGTCGCGCGGGGTCGCGCGGTGCGCGCACCGGTTATCCACAGGCCGCTCCTGTGGATAACTTTGTGGAGAAGATGCCTCGCGTCGCGCGGAAAAGGCCGTGCAGAAAGCCCCGGATCGGTGTCGTACACTATTAACGAGACAAAAAACCTAGTCGAATCAAGCACATGATACGAACTCACCGGCCTGAGCGCGGTGCCGGGTCTGCGATTTGCGCTATGCATGGCCGGTGTGGACACTCCGGCGTCTCGACGCGCGGGACTGGACGGCGTGGGCGCACCGGACTATCTTCTGTCGGCCGTTCGGCACGCATTCTTCAGGTTCTACTTTTATTCTTCGCATGAATTCCGAAAGTCCTTTTTCGTCGTCGTCGTTGCCCACGGGCGCCGATGCGGTCGTGCCGGTGTCGATGCTCAATCGCGCGATCGGCACGATGCTCGAACGCTCGTTTCCGCTGGTGTGGGTGTCGGGTGAAGTGTCGAATTTCACGCGCGCCGCGAGCGGTCACTGGTACTTCTCGATCAAGGACGCGCAGGCGCAGATGCGCTGTGTGATGTTCCGTGGCCGCGCGCAGCACGCCGAGTTCACGCCGCGCGAAGGCGATCGCATCGAAGTCCGCGCATTGGTGACGATGTACGAGCCGCGCGGCGAACTGCAACTGAATGTCGAGGCTGTGCGCCGGACCGGCCAGGGCCGGCTGTACGAAGCGTTCCTGCGACTGAAGGCGCAACTCGAAGGCGAAGGACTCTTCGCCGCCGAGCGCAAGCGCGCATTGCCCGCGCATCCGCGAGCGATCGGCATCGTCACGTCGCTGCAGGCGGCCGCGTTGCGCGATGTACTGACGACGCTGTCGCGTCGCGCGCCGCACGTGCCGGTGATCGTTTATCCGGCACCCGTGCAGGGCGTGGGTTCGAGCGCGAAGCTCGCCGCGATGGTCGAGGCGGCCAACGCACGTCGCGAAGTGGACGTGTTGATCGTGTGCCGGGGCGGCGGGTCGATCGAAGACCTGTGGGCGTTCAACGAAGAAATACTCGCGCGTGCGATTGCCGAAAGCGCGTTGCCGGTGGTGAGCGGCGTCGGACACGAAACCGATTTCACGATCGCCGATTTTGCCGCCGACGTGCGCGCACCGACGCCGACCGGCGCCGCAGAACTCGTGAATCCGCAGCGCGCGCTGCTGTTGCGCGATCTCGAGCAACGGCATGCATCGCTTGCGCGTGGCTTCGACCGGATGATGGAGCGGCGCGCACAGCAACTCGACTGGCTGTCGCGCAGGCTTGTGTCACCGGCCGAACGGCTCGCGCGACAACGTACGCATCTTCAGCAACTGGGCGTGCGTCTCGTGTCGGCGGGTGCGCGACCCGTGCGCGATGCGCGTGCGCAGTTTGCGCTGCTGCGGATGCGCTGGCAGCGCACGCATCCCAATCTCGCCGCGCATCGCGCGACGTTGCAGCAACTGAAGCAGCGTGTCGAGCAGGCAGTGTTACGACAGCATGAACGTCAGGAGGCTCGCGTGACGTCGCTTGCCGCGCGGCTCGAAGTGCTGAGTCCGCAGCGCACGCTCGAACGCGGTTATGCCGCGTTGCTCGATGCGCAGAGCGGCCACGCGGTGCGGGCGCCGGCTGCATTGAAACCGGGCCGGCGGCTCACCGTGCATCTCGCGGAAGGAACCGCGGACGTCGCGCTCGCGGACGTGCAGCAACGTCTTACCGACGGTTTCTGACAACGCTTTCGGCCGCAGTACATTTGACCTTCGGCGCACGCTGCAGACGCATTTATTACGCCGCTTCCACGCCCGTCGCACCTGCGTTTGCACGCGATGCCCGACATAATGGCCGCGTGTTTGCGGGGTTATTCCAAGTCGCCTACAATCGAGTGCTCCAAGGCGTTATCCGCAGAACTCCCCATAAACAGACAGAAGGAAAGCATCATGGAACATACGCTCCCGCCGCTGCCGTACGCAAAGAACGCTCTCGCGCCGAACATGTCGGAAGAGACGCTCGAGTTCCACTACGGCAAGCATCACCAGACCTATGTGACCAACCTAAACAATCTGATCAAGGGCACGGAGTTCGAAAATCTGTCGCTTGAAGAGATCGTGAAGAAGTCGTCGGGCGGTATCTTCAACAACTCGGCACAAATCTGGAATCACACGTTCTTCTGGAATAGCCTGTCCCCGCAAGGTGGCGGTGCACCGTCGGGCGCACTCGGCGACGCGATCAACGCGAAGTGGGGTTCCTACGATGCGTTCAAGGAAGCGTTCACGAAGACCGCAGTCGGCACGTTCGGCTCGGGCTGGGCATGGCTCGTGAAGAAGGCCGACGGTTCGCTCGACCTGGTGTCGACGAGCAACGCTGCCACGCCGCTGACCACCGACGCGAAAGCACTGCTGACGATCGACGTCTGGGAACACGCGTACTACATCGATTACCGCAATGCCCGTCCGAAGTTCGTCGAAGCATTCTGGAACATCGTGAACTGGGATTTCGCAGCAAAGAACTTTGCTTGAGATTGCCTGGCTCTAACGTTCAGATCTGCAAGCAGGTTTGAACGTAGCGGGAACGAAAGCCCTCCGATGTGAGGGCTTTTTGTTTTCTGGCTTCGAGAAGACTCCATGTCCGCGCGCCGACTGACCTCGCACGACCCAGGCTATATTACCGGGCTACGTGGAGCACCCGCTTCGCATCCGCATTCATGGCTCACGAGCGACGACATGGACACCGCTGGCATCATCTCGGTCATCACCGCGACATTCAACACCGGGCCTTTGCTCGACCGCGCAATCCACTCGCTGCTGACGCAGGACTGTCCCGACTGGGAGATGATCGTCTCGCCGGACGACGGCGCCGACTACACGCATCTCGAAGCGCGCGATACACGCATCCGCGTGGTTCGCACGAGCGAGTCGCATACCGGCGCGGGCCGCGCGCGGAACCGCGGTCTCGCGATCGCGCGGGGCACGTGGGTCGCGACGCTCGACGACGATGACCTGCTGGACCCGTCGTTTATCGGCGCCGCGCGCGCTGAGTTGCAGACGCATCCTGTCGTCACCGCGTCGACCCGTTACGTCGATCACACGGGTCATGTCGTGAGAGCGATTGGCGAAGCGTTCGATACGCTGACCATTCCTGTGTTCGCACGCCAGTTCGGCTCGATGCACGCGATCGGCCGACGTGATCAGCATCCGCAATGGCAGACCACGTTCGCGCAGGACATTCTGCACACGTGCGAGGCAATCGATCGCGCAGGCGGTTCGATCCCCGTCATTCGCGGCGCGTCGTATCAATGCAACCTGCGATCGGGCAGCACCGTCACGGTTCGCCGCGATATCAGCGAGCAATACAGCGGCATCATCGAGCGTCTGGAGAGCGGTGTCCCGGCGATGTCGAAGCAGGGACACGACGACACGCTCGTACTCTTTCGCCGGTGGCGCAGGATCAATGATCTGTTCGAGGCGCGCAGCGATGAATCGCTCGGGTATCACGAGTTCGCGCAGCAACTGCCTGCCGATGTGCTGAACGCGTAGCCGAAGACCTGGCGTCGGCGCTATCGCGCGTAACTGCTTTTAGGAGAATTGAGTGAATCGTCCTGTCGCATTGGTGACCGGCGCAGCGAAACGAGCGGGGCGGGACTTCGCCTGCTATTTCGCGGAAAAAGGTTATGACGTCGTGGTGCATTACCACGGGTCCGAAAATGAAGCGCGCGAGGTGGTGGACGAAGCGGTGCGGCAAGGTGCCCGTGCGATTGCGGTGCGCGCCGATTTGCGCGAGGCCGTCGATATCGACAATCTGATCGATGTCACGTACCGGGAATTCCAGCGACTGGACCTGTTGGTGAACAACGCGTCCGTGTTTGCGCAGGAGCATTTTCCGGATTTCTCGCTGAAGCTTCTGGACGATGCGTGGACAGTGAACTGTCGCGCGCCGATTCTGCTTATTCAGGCCTTCTATCGCAAAGCGGCTGCTGCGGGTGCGACGGGAACCGTGGTCAACGTTGTCGATCAGAAGATCCGCGACAATTTTCACAAGGACCATTTCAGCTACACGGTCGGCAAGGTGGCGATTGGAAACCTGACGAAAATGCTCGCGATCAGCGCTCAGCCGGTTTTGCGCGTCAACGCCGTCTTTCCTGGACTCATGTTGCCGAGCGACAACCAGACCCAACGGGACTTCGAATACGCGTCCACGCGCTCGAACCTGATCGGCCGAGCAGTGGGGCCACGCGATGTGGCCGAGGCGATCCAGATGTTGACCTTACCGAGCATGGTGGGCGTCGACTTCGTCGTGGACGGCGGCCAGAATCTTATTCCCGTCGATCAGGATGTGCTCTATCTGCATCGGGCGCCTGCTGATGGTGAGTCGGGGCGTTAGGCTTCGATGAGTCGAGTGCACGTACTGCTGCATGGGTCTTGAGCGACGCGCTTTTCGCCCACTACCTTCGCACCGCCCGCGATGTGTCCGGCACCATCCACCCGCCATTAGACGGTGCCGCGAACGCGTCGCGCATCCATTGCACGAACGCACGAACCCGTAACGACAATTGCCGGCTGTGCGGATACAGCACGGACACCGGCATCGGCGGTGGTGGAAACTCGGGAAGCACGACGACGAGCCGGCCTTCATCCAGTTCACTGGCGATCCGGTAGCGCGGCACCTGCACGAGGCCGAGGCCCGCGACCGCGCCGGCGGTATAGAGATCGGCACCGGTGACCGCGACCACGCCGCGCATCGCGATCTCGGTCACGCTTCGGTCGGCGAGGAATTCGAACGGCATGTTCTTGCCCGTCGTGCTCGATACGTAGTTCACCGCACGATGTCCTGCCAGCGCGTCGGGACTGTCCGGTACACCGAAACGTTGCAGATACCCAGGGCTCGCGACCGTCACCTGTTCCATCAACGCGACCCGCACCGCGACGATCGACGAATCCGGCAAATACCCTGCACGCAATGCACAGTCGATTCCTTCGCGCACGAGATCGACCAGCCGGTCGTCGGAGCCGATGTGCAGATCGATGTCCGGATAGCGATCGAGAAATTCAGGTAGCACCGGCACCACGAAATGCCGTGCAAGCGTGCCCTGCAGATTCACGCGCAGCAGACCCTTCGGCGCGGCGTGACGAAATGCGCCATCGGCTTCCTCGAGATCGGCAATCAGGCGGACGCAGCATCGGTAGTACGCGTCGCCGTCGGGCGTGAGCCGCACGGTGCGTGTCGTGCGTTCGAGTAGCCGCGTGCCAAGACGTCGTTCCATTCGCTTCAGCAGGTTCGTTACCGTCGCGCGCGGAATCTGCAGATCCTCGGCCGCCTGCGTGAAGCTCTGTCGCTCGGCGATCCGCACGAACACCTGCATTTCCTGAAACCGGTCCATTACCGCTCCACTGCAAAACTAATTTGAATAGTGATGATTCAGGTGACCCGGCTATTGCACTCCATCGGGTCGACCTTGATTCATTTTCTTGCCGGTTCGCTTCGTCGATCGACAGGATGTCCGGCAGCGCGTAGCGGCGCTGCGCGTTGGTTGGCATGCGCCGATCGTTGTCGACGGCGGCTGGTTCACCGAACATCGCGAGCCGATTTGAACGGCACGGCATGGCCCGCGATCGGCGCCAGGCGTTTCAGGCATTCCAGGCGTTAAGTCGGTCGCACGGTGAGCGAGAGTCGGCGCCGCGAAATAATCGAGACGCGATGACGTTGGCTGTTGCGTTGTCGCGTATTGCCGGGGCGGAGTGGCTGCGTGTGCAAACGAGAGACGCTGCTAAGAGGGATGCGTGTGTGTGTTATCGCGCATTGGGTGGACGGCACAAGGACACAGCCCCAGTTGACGAGACCAGGGCTGTGCCGTCAGAAGGGACCGTCGATGCTATGACGTGTCGGCGGCTCACGTAGTGGAGCCGCGCACGGTTCCATGGACCGACGGGTCTGTTCACTGTCCGATGCATTGAGCACCGCGAGCCGGCTGCACAACGATTGCCGGATCTGCGTAGCGGCTTCGCCGCTCACTTCGTCGCTCAACGCGGGCGCACAGGATGCGATCGTCGGCGATGCTCGGGGGTTGAGCGTGTGGGGGTGACGCGCGGTCGGTGAGCATGGTGGTGAACCCGACATCCTGCTTTAGAAGTGCCGCTTCAAGCGAGTACGGTTGCCTGTTCCGAATTCAGTTCTCCAGACACCACCGTCACTCGCCGCTGTCTCGTCTCGACGGTGACCCTGCGACGTTGCCATCCGCATGTCGGCGTCGATGATGGCACAGAAAAACTGCCGATCGCGATGAAAAAACTGCAAGACGAAGTTGCAGCAGACAGGATGGGCCTAGCATCGGACCTGGCCGGCGACATCGGCGATCTGCGTCCGCAGCCACTGAAGCGCGGGGTCCTGGTCATTGCGTGCGTGCCATGCTGCCCGCACACATGAATCAGGTGCGGGATAGGGAACGGGGCGCGTGCACAGTTCGCCGCTGCGCTCGAATTCGAACCCAAGCGGAGAAGGCACGATGGCCAGCATGTCGCTATCACGCAGCAACGACGGAATCGCTAGCGAATGAGCGACGGAGATGCGCATGCGCGGATGCGTCGGAGAATGCTCAAAGGCATCTTCGAGCGCCTGTCGATCGAACATTTCCGATTGCCGTGCAAGACCTCGCTCCAGGATAAATCCGCCTAGCGCGCCTTCCTCGCGCCCACCCAGCGAAACGGTCGCGAGCGGGTAATTCAGGAGGTCTTCCGGCGTGATGGTCCGTGCAGTGAGCGGATGGTCCTGACGCATCGCCAGAAGCTCGGTGTGCTTCCACACCAGCATCGATTGAAATCGCGACGGCACCTCCGCGAAAATTCCGATCGCGATATCGATCCGGCCGAGATCGATCTGTTCGGCGAGATCGAGTCTCGTCGACGGCCTGATGATCAGATTGACCATCGGCGCTTCGGCACTCAGCCGTCGACTCAAACGGCTGAGCAACAGCATGGTCATGTAGTCGTTCGCGGCCACCACAAAATCGCGGCTTGCCACCTTCGGCAGGAACGGTTCGTTACCCAGTGCGTTCTGGATCTGCTGGAGTGCATTGCGCAGCGGCATGGCCATCGCTTCCGCTCGAGCGGTAGGCTGCATCCCTTTTGCGGTACGCACAAAAAGATCGTCCTCGAGTACGTCGCGCAGTCGACCGAGCGCGTGACTGATCGCAGACTGACTGAGGTTGAGCCGCTTGCCTGCGAGGAGCAGGTTGCGGTCTTCAAAGATCGCATCGAATACGCGCAAAAGATTGAGATCGATCCTCGCGAGGTTCATGCGTTCCATCCGGGTCACGTTGCGTTGAGGCCATCTTACGCTGGGTCGGGAACGTTTCTACTGACGGTGAGCACTGCCGTTTTACTGTCGCCGGGTACGCGGTTTCAACACGATATTGAACATGCCGCGATCGTTGAAATACTGTTGTTCACTGGCCGCGAGTCAGCTCTTGCATGCGCGGCATTATCACCTTGCAGGGTTGTCGCTTCCTTCGTTGCGGTGGCCGTGGCATTTTGCTCAAACGGCATACATGAAGCCGCGTGACCATGCATGCATCGTTGAAGGTGCCACGCACCCGATCCACCGCATACCGGATGAGGACGCATATGGAACACAGCAAAATTTCAAGCAGCAAAGACGAGTTGATCGCGCGATGCCTGCCCTTTCTTGCCGAGGTCAAAGACATGACGACCGGCGCCGAAGTCGAGCAATGGCTCAACACGAAGTACGGCACGGACAGCGAGTTCTATCGAGAAGTAGCCCACTTGATCCGTGTCGGCGTCGAAGAGGAAGGGTGGGCTGCCAACGTCGAGGTCGAGGGCCGGAGATATCGTCGCGCCCGGTTGGTCGATCCTTCGGAGGCGACCTTCGGATTCAGCATCACGACGGTCTACATGGATAGCGTCGGGAATACTCAGGCTAATCCGGAGGACAGTTTCCGTGGCGATTATCACGCTCACCCGTATGGCGAATTCAACATGGTGATACCGCTTAACGAAGGCGCGGCACTCGCGGGTCCGAACGGCTGGTGTTATGGCGGTTGGACCACGCCGGCGCCTGGAAGCCATCATTATCCGGAGGTCAAAGGTGGGGCGGTGATTGCGCTGTTCTTTTTGCCGGCAGGGCGTATTTCGTATGCGGTGAAGGCGCCTGATGCGAAGTAGCTAGCGGTTTTGATGCTGGTCAGCGCACTACAGAAACGCGTGAAGCGGCGAGCGTTCGCGTTGCTGCTGGCCGCCGAGGTCGGTGGTGCTGCGAGCCTCGACATGACCGCGGACGCGCAGCAGGTCATCGCGCGGTCTGTCGCGACGATGCTCGTGGTGGCACTGCCGGGACGCGTCACGTCATTGGGACGGTACGTCGTGCGGTCGGCCGAACTGCATGATCCCGGGCTCAAGACCGCGCGTGCGGACCACGGCGACGCGATCGATATCGAGAGGCTCGCGCAGTCGGTTGCCGTGTACGGGCAGCGCGCACTGGCGGGCAGCGACATGGCGTGGATTCCGGCGACGATGGCGCATACCGATAATTCCGACTGAGCGCGCGCGACGCGCTTCTCTCAACCAGGCGCCGGACTCCGGACCCAAGCCGGACCGCCATTTCCCCATCATCCAGACTGCCCGACACAGCGCGCCGCCGGAGCGCCCCGCCTTTCGCGGTATTATTGCTGACCTGCCGGCTATCCTCGGGCAGGGTGCCGGGCGACCAGTCCGTTCAAGCGCGCACGACAGTCGAACAGCCGTTCGCGCCATGTTCCGCCGAGCCTCGCTCGCGCCGGATCAGCGCCGACACCCGGAGCCGAACCCGATTTTTCACGTAGATTCATCGATTCCAGTCATGAGCACAATTCTTGAAAATCTTCCGACGGGCCAGAAGGTAGGCATCGCCTTCTCCGGTGGCCTCGACACCAGCGCGGCACTGCACTGGATGCGTCTCAAGGGCGCCGTGCCCTATGCGTACACAGCAAACCTCGGCCAGCCCGACGAGGACGACTACGATTCGATCCCGCGCCGCGCGACCGAATACGGCGCGGAAGGCGCCCGACTGATCGACTGCCGCGCGCAACTCGTCGCGGAAGGCCTGGCAGCACTGCAATCCGGCGCGTTCCACATTTCGACCGCAGGCGTCACGTACTTCAACACGACCCCGATCGGCCGTGCGGTCACGGGCACGATGCTGGTCGCCGCGATGAAGGAAGACGGCGTCAACATCTGGGGCGACGGCAGCACGTACAAGGGCAACGACATCGAGCGCTTCTACCGCTACGGTCTGCTTGTGAACCCGGATCTGAAGATCTACAAGCCGTGGCTCGACCAGCAGTTCATCGACGAACTCGGTGGTCGCGCCGAGATGTCCGAGTTCATGCGTCAGGCAGGATTCGCGTACAAGATGTCGGCGGAAAAAGCGTATTCGACCGATTCGAACCTGCTCGGCGCGACGCATGAAGCGAAGGATCTCGAAAGCCTCGAAAGCGGCATCAAGATCGTCAACCCGATCATGGGCGTCGCGTTCTGGCGCGACGACGTGCAGGTCGCGAAGGAAGAAGTGACGATCCGCTTCGAAGAAGGTCATCCGGTCGCGCTGAACGGCAAGACGTACACGGATTCGGTCGAACTGCTTCTGGAAGCGAACCGCATCGGCGGGCGTCACGGCCTCGGCATGAGCGACCAGATCGAGAACCGGATCATCGAGGCGAAGAGCCGCGGCATCTACGAAGCCCCGGGCCTCGCGCTGCTGTACATCGCGTACGAGCGTCTCGTCACGGGCATCCACAATGAAGACACGATCGAGCAGTATCGCGAGAACGGTCGCCGTCTTGGCCGCTTCCTGTATCAAGGCCGCTGGTTCGATCCGCAAGCGATCATGCTGCGCGAAACCGCACAACGCTGGGTCGCGCGCGCGGTCACCGGCGAAGTGACGGTCGAACTGCGTCGCGGTAACGACTACTCGATTCTCAGCACGAAGTCGCCGAACCTGACGTATCAACCGGAGCGTCTGTCGATGGAGAAGGTCGTGTCGACGTTCTCGCCGCGCGACCGGATCGGCCAGCTGACGATGCGCAACCTCGACATCACCGACACGCGCGACAAGCTGCGCGTCTATTCGCAGATCGGTTTGCTGTCGGCCAGCGATGCATCGGTGCTGCCGCAGTTGAAGAGCGGCAAGAGCGAGGATTAAACCGCGTGTGCGTTCATGCTGATGTGAGTCACGTCGGCAGACGGTAGTGAAAAAGAAAGCCCTCTATCAAGAGGGCTTTCTGCTTTTTAGCTTCCGGCAATCGTTCCGTTAGTGCTTGTTGAGCGAGTCCGGATTCACCACATGAACCGGATGCCCGTCCGCATACGCGACGACCTGATCGAAGATATCGGAGAACTGCACCTCGTACTCGTCCTCGGTGACGTAGCCGATGTGCGGTGTGCACACGACGTTCGGCATGCGCAGCAGCGGATGCTGCGGGTCGCGTAGCGGCTCTTCGTCGAACACGTCGACGGCGGCCATGCCGGGGCGGCCTGCCTGCAACGCGTGTTCGAGCGCGCCCGGCACGATCAGTCCGGAGCGGCTTGTGTTGATCAGCAGTGCGTCTGGTTTCATCCGGGCGAGGTCATCGGCGGTGACGATGCCGCGGGTGTCCTTAACAAGCCGCATATGCAGCGACAGCACGTCACACGATTCGAAGAACGTCTGCTTGTCCGGCGCAGTGTCCCAACCGTCTTCGCGAGCCTGCTGCAGCGACGCCTCGCGTGCCCACACGAGCACCTTCATCCCGAACGCGGCGCCGTAGCGCGCCACTTCGGCACCGATGCGGCCATAACCGTAGATGCCGAGCGTGCGTCCATGCAGACTGCGGCCGACGCCGATCTGCCAGCCGCCGGTTTGCAGCGAACGCATCTGCTGCGGAATCTGGCGCATCGCCGCGATGGCAAGACCCCACGTCAGTTCGGCTGCCGCATACGACGGCGTGCCGGCGTGCTGATTCGATGAAACGATGACGCCTTGCGCGGTGCACGCATCGATGTCGATGTGCGGAAAGACGCTGCGCTGGCTGATCAAACGCAATTTCGGCAATCGCGCGATCAGCGGCGCGCGGATCTGCGTGCGCTCGCGGATCAGCACGAGTACCTCCGTGTCGCGCAGTCGTTCGGCCAGTGCATCGACGTCCTGCACGTGGTCGTTCCATACCGTTACCGTGTGACCGTCCAGCTTGCGGAAGCTGGGCAGGTGACGAACGGTGTCGAAGTAGTCGTCAAGAATGGTGATGTTCATGGGGGTTCCGTCTCCTCAGGGCTGTCACATCTTGATCGCTGTCTCTTCCGCAGGAAAATGAAATTAATTCACGAATCGTCGGATTGATGCCGATGTCCCCCCGCGACGTTAATCCGGCACCGCGATGTTGAAAGGCTTGCCCGGCACCCACACCCATGTCGCGACGACTTTCGCGCCGGCCGGTCCTGCTGTCGTTACGTGCACGACGTTCGCAGGGAGTTTCACGCTCTCGCCCGCATGCACGACACGCGCGGGCTGACCTTCGATCTGCACCGTCACCTCGCCTTCGAGCACGTAGAACACTTCCGGGCCCGTAGCTTTATGTCGCGGCTTCGCGGCGTTCGGAGGGAACTCGGCGATGCCCATGCCCATCTCGCGATCGGTGCCCGGAACGGGTACTCGCTGTAGTACGACGGTGTCTTTCGCGGCGGGTGCGGTGGAGGCTGCGATGGTGGCTGCCTGCGCGAGCGGCGCGGCCATCGCAGCGACGACGAGGGCAAGGAAACGAAGAGAGTGTGTCACGACGGCTCCGGTTTTAAGGCTTGCTACCAGCATCGAGCGAATTCAGGATTTCGTACGCGGCGGTGACACGCGCGTCGAGCGGGTACGATTTGTTCGCGAGTATCACGACACCGATTTTCTTCCCCGGCACGAACGCGGCGTAAGTCGAGAAGCCGTTCGTCGAACCGGTCTTGCCGAGCAGATACGCTTGTTGAGGCTGCAACGGCGGTGTGATCGCAGTGGCCGGCGAGCCTTTGAAAATCGCATCGGGACTGTTGCTTTCGACGAGCGTGTCGAGTGCCATCGGGTACGGGTACTCTTCCCACACCATGTCTTGAACGAATTTGCCCACCTTGTAGTAGCCGGTATGCGTGCACGCGATCGCGCGTTGCAGCTTGTTGTTCACAGGCACGACCTGCATGTTCGCGTCGAGGAAACGGATCAGATCGGACGTACTGGATTTGAGCCCATACGCTTCTGACGACAGCATGCCGGGATTCACTCTGACCGGCGCATCGGTTTTCGTGTAGCCCTGCGCGTAGCGCTTCATTTCGTTCGCGGGCACGTTGATGTAGCTGTGCGTCATGCCGAGTTCGGGCAGCAACCGCTTTTCGATTGCATCGTCGAATGGCTGGTTCAGGCTGGCCGCGGCCGCCATGCCGAGCATGCCGATGCCGAGATTCGAGTAGATCCGGTAGCTGCCGATCGGATGCTCCGGTTTCCATGCGCGGAAGTAGGCCATCAACTGATCGTTGTTCGTGATGCTGTCCGGCACGAACAATGGCAGCCCCGATGTGTGCGTACCGAGATTCAGCAGACTGACGTGATCGATGGGGCTGCCGCGCAATGCGGGCAGGTACTTGCTCGCGTTGTCCGAAAGCGAAAGCTTGCCGTCCACTTCCGCGTAGCACGCGAGCGTCGCGGTGAAAGTCTTGCTGAACGAGCCGATTTCGAAGAGCGTCTGCGGCGTGACTGCTTCGTCAGTCGCCTTCGACATCACGCCATAGTTGTAGAACGATTGCTTGCCGTCGACGGTGACCGCGACCGCGACGCCGGGCAGCGCGTATTTCTGCTGCAACGGCTGGACGATTGCATCGATCGCGCGCGTCTGCGGCGACGAGTCTGCGTTCCCCGCCGCGTAGCTGTGTGTGGCCCACAGGCACGTGAGCAGCAATAGTATTTTGTTGATGCGTGGCGCGTTTCTGGACATGACGGATCGATTGGGCCGATGAGGAGGACGAGGCATTGTCGCGTCGTCGGGAACCGGCAACAAGCGACGATAACTGGTGGGGCCCAAAAGAAATTCTTATCGATGCAGTGGGGTGGTTGTTTCGCTTTGGGTGAAATGACTGCGCATCGTGTCGCAGCGTAACGCGCGCTGGACTCGCGTCTCGATTGCCGAGAGTCAGCAGTTCAATCCGGCGACCCGCGACGACGCTGCGCCATCGCAAGCGTCATGCATGCACGAGCGGACGTGCATGCCTTGACGTTATCGGAGCGCACATCAATACGTCGACGCCCCTGCCTGCGAAGTGCCATTCGAAGTCGTCCCGCCAACCGCACCTTGCGCATTCGCTGCGTTTTGCGCAGTGGCAGCGGCTGAATCTTCCGCAGCGATTTTCGCTTCCGCAGCCTGAATGTCTTCGGGGTAATTGGCATCGTCGCCTAAGCTCGGCGTGTAACCCGCCTGTTCGACGCGTACGAGATCGGCGTAGACCTGCGCACGCGTGAGCGGCGCGGTCGTGCTCGCGAACGAGCTGATGGAGGCGGTACAGGCACCGAGGGTCAGTGCAATGGCTATAAGCGTTTTCATGATGAAGGTTTCCGGTATCGATTGAGCGACAGGCAGCCAGCGCCATGCCGCCGGGGTGGGGCGTTCACCCGAACCGGAAGCCTGCGTGGAGCCAGGGTAATACGTGATCGGCGCGATCCGCGTGATCGGCGCGATCGATGCGCGTTCGCATCAGCTGCCGAAATACACCGAGCAATAGCTGACAGGGCCGACGCACTCGGTCATCGCATCGGTTCCCATGCGCATGCCGCTGCTGCTCGTGCCGGCGGTCTGTGCGCCGACTGCGCCTTGCGTTTGCGCTTGCTGCTGTTGTTGATGCTTGAGCTGCTGCGCGAAGATCGGATTGACGTCGGGGTACGACGTGTCGGTGACGAGACGCGACCCGTTGTTCTCCGCCTGAATCAGTTCCTGACGCACTTCGGCGCGGGTCTTTTCCTGTGCGGATGCATTGGTGAATGCGCTTGCCGAAGCGAGGGCAACGAAGGACAGTGCGATGAACGAAAGCTTTTTCATTTGGAACTCCTGAGTGGTGAGAGACGACTGCTGTGTTCATTTGAGTGAACATCGACTCTCGCCTGGATATTCCCGAAATTTTGAAAAAAGCGTGGGACGTGCAGTATTTTTACGCGCTACATTCGCGTACAAAAAATACTTTGAAAATCTGGAATAAGAATGGCGTGACGCGGGTTACACGTCGCGCCATGCGTGTGGATCCGCAGATCTGCGGATCGCGTCAGATCGTGCGGCGGATTCTCATCGCAGGTTCCGGTTGTTTCGCAGCCGGCAGCGACGAAGGGAACCAGCGCGCCGCGAGCTTGTACGTGCTCACCGATCCACCGACCGCGAGCAGCATCGGAATCAACATGTCGTGATTGACCCGTGTGAATTCGAGAATCAGCACGACTGCGGTGATCGGCATCTGCATCGACGCAGCAAGAAACGATGCCGCACCGACGACCGCGAATGCGCCCGGTTGCATGCCGGGCCACAGCGGATTCAGCAGGCCGGCGATCACGAGCGACAACAACGCGCCGTTCGCGAGACCCGGTGTGAGCAATCCGCCCTCGGCGCCGCAACGCAGCGTGCTTGCGGTGATCGCGACCTTCAGCACGAGCAGTGTCGCGGCGAGGCCGACGGTCAGGTGACTGTCGAAGCTGAGGCCGGCCGGTCCCTTGCCGTTGCCGAGCAGTTGCGGCAACGACATCGCGAGCACGCCGATCACGACGAAATTGAGCAGCGTCAACACCGGCAGGCGCTGGTCTTTCGGTGCGAGCGAACGGGCATGGCTCATGAGGCGCGTGAACGCATACGCGGCCACACCGAACAGCGGCCCGCACACGATCGACCACACCACCAGTTGCGCGTTCAGCGTGAACTGCGGCACCTGATACTGATGTTCGTTGCCGAGCCCGATCCACGCGACCACTGCTGCGATCGCCGACGTCGCGAGCGCGGGAACGACGACTGTCCACTCGAACGTGCCGAGCAGCACTTCGAGTACGAACACCGCGCCACCGAGCGGCACGTTGTACACGGCGGCGAGACCGGCGCCGGCACCGCACGCGACCATGATCCGTCGATCCGCCACCGACAGTCCCGCGCGGCGCGACAGCCACGCCGCAAACGCCGCGCCGATTTCGCGCGGCGCGACTTCGCGGCCGAGCGGCGAGCCCATCGCGACGGTGACAATCTGCAGCAGCGCATGAATCGTCGTGCTCAGGCCGGGCATCCGCGGGTCGTCGCTGTTCATCGCCTTGCGAATGCCGACGAGCGGCCGGCCATAGCGATACAGCGCCCACCAGCCGCCGCCCGCGATCAGTCCGCAGATCGACACGACGATCAGACGACGCAGCGGCGCCGTGTCCGTCACGCCTTCGAGAAAACTCTCCGCGCTGATCACATGCGCGACGCTGTAGCCGTACGCGACGTGCTGGATCGCATGCAGCAACAGCGCGAGCGCCATGCCGCCGAGCCCCGCACCGATGCCGGTCAGCACCGTGACCGCCGCGAATCCCGCGAGCGAACGGGGTTCGTCGACGGAGGCTGGACGGCGTTCGTTTTCGGCTGACATGGTGCGGCTCCCTGAATTCGCAATCGTTCGTGACGGACCGTTCGCGCAGGCTGTGCGCTGTCCGTATTCGTTGCATCGAATGGTATGCCGCGCTGCATCATGATTCAAATTGTTTATTTGAATCAATTGATGCTAAATTTGACTTTATCAGGTCGGGTGTCTCGATTCGGGCTGGTCGAAGTCAATCCGCGAGAGGCAGGGCTGCTCGCGGATTGACGTGTGAGTTGGCAGGGGCCGCTGGCCGCGCATCTCGCCGCAACGAGCGCGGCCCGGTCGAGTGGATAGAACTGCGAGCGCTATTCAGTATTCTCATGCGCGGCCGCAGCCGCCATCGCTGCATCCCGATGCGCCAGCACATCGTCGATCAACCCATACGTCTTCGCCTCTTCCGCCGACATGAAGTTGTCGCGGTCCGTGTCCTTGACGATCTGCTCGATGCTTCGTCCGGTGCACTCGGCGAGCATCGCGTTCAGCCGCTCGCGCTGAAACAGCACTTCCCTCGCCTGGATCTCGACGTCGGCGGCGGTTCCCTGGCTGCCGCCCGACGGCTGATGGATCATGATCCGCGCGTTCGGCAACGCGAAGCGTTTGCCGCGTGTGCCGGCCGCCAGCAGGAACGTGCCCATGCTCGCGGCGAAACCGGTGCACAGCGTCGACACGTCGGGCTTGATGAAGTGCATCGTGTCGTAGATCGCCATGCCGTCGTAGACCGAACCGCCCGGCGAGTTAATATAAAAAGAGATGTCCTTGTCCGGGTTCTCCGATTCAAGAAACAGCAGTTGCGCGACGATCAGGCTCGCCGACTGTTCGTTGACCGGGCCGACCAGAAACACGATCCGTTCGCGCAGCAACCGCGAGTAGATGTCGTAAGCGCGTTCGCCGCGTCCGGACTGTTCGATGACCGTCGGCACGAGGCCGAGTCCGGAAACGGATGAGGGATGAAATGGCATGCGTTCCTCGCAATGGCGGGTGAGTGTCCCGTCGCTGCGTTCGCAGCACGGGTTTCATCCGCATGACGCGGGAGTGGGGTGCCGCGTGACGAAAAAATTTTTGCGCGCGGGTGTCACGTTCGCCGCGCGTCGAACGTCAAGCGAGCGGGCGCCTGCGGGCGCGTTAAACGACATATCGACCGATGTAGAGAGGTCACGAATGACGCAGATAACCGAGCAGGCAGACGATTCCACCACCGTGTTCGACGCCGCGCGCGCAAGGCTGCAAGCGCTCGCATACCGGCTGCTCGGCAGCCGCGCGGAGGCTGAGGACGTCGTGCAGGATGCGTGGCTCAAGTGGCGCTTCGCGAGCGCCGACGACGTGCGTACGCCAGTCGCGTGGCTCACGACGATCACGACGCGTCTCGCGATCGACCGGCTGCGACACCGGCAGTTCGAGCGCGCGCTACAAACTGACGGCACGCTGCCGCCGTGGCTCGACGATCTCGCGCCGTCGGCGGAAGCGCTCGCGCTGCACATGTCGGAAATTTCCGATGCGGTGCGTTTGCTGCTCGAACGGTTGAAGCCCGAAGAGCGCGCGGCGCTCGTGCTGCACGAAGCGTTCGATTGCGATTTCGTCGAGATCGGCAAGATTCTCGACCGGCCGTCGTCGACCTGCCGCCAGATCGTGCATCGCGCGAAGCATCGTCTGCAGCGTGCGGGCGCGCCGTTGCCTGCAGCCGATCCGGCCGCGCATCGTCGGCTCGTCGATGCATTGCGTGCCGCAATCGACGCGCAGGACAGCGAGCGCGTGCTGCGGCTCGTCGGTCATGTGCCGCAGCGGTTCGACGAGCACGACGATGCGCTGACCGCGCAGGCGTTCGTCGAACGCGTCGACGGTTGCACGGCGCAGGCTGTGTCGATGCGTGGCGTGCGCGAGCTTGCGCTGCTGCGCGATGGCGAGATTGTCGGTGTGCTGGAGATGTGGGCGGCGGACGACGGAAGTATCGCGGAGCTGCAACTCGTCGCGGATGCCGCGACGCTGTACGTATTGAATGCGAGGTTCGGCCTGCGCGCGGTGCAACGCCTGCTGCGAGGCATTCGTACGCAGACGATGCGTCCGTCAGTTACGGTGTGCAGCAACTTCCCAGTTGATATCGACGCATAGCACCTGCGTGCCGTGCGCGGTCTGCGCGGCAATCGATGCGGTCACGCACAGGTGCGCTTCGTTGATCGACAGATACGGCGGCGTCACATGCACCTTGCCGGGCGCGCGTAGCGCTTCGATGAAATACGGCCGACGCTCCCAGCTTGCGCCTTCCGAATGCAGCAGCGGCCGGAAGCGTTTCGCACGTTGCGACGAGCGACCGGGTGGCAACACGTTGTCGCCGATCTGCCGTCCCGAACCGTCGAGCAGAAAACAGCGCGCCGTTTCGCCGAGCGCAAGGAGCGGCGCGGTCGCATCCGCGACGGTCGCACCGCCGATGAGCTGTACGCTCGCCTGTTTGAGCGCGGCGACGTACGGCGCGAGACGCTTCACCTGCGCACGTTCGCGCGCGGCCACGCGTTCGCGTAGCGCAGCCGACAGCGCATCCATCAGACCCGCCGCCGTCTGCGGCTTCACCGGCTCGACACTCGGTCCCGCGAAATACGCGCCCTGCACGAAATCGACGTTGCATTCGAGTGCGATCAGCGCGTCGCGTTCGGTTGCGAGTCCGCCCATCAGCACAAGCTGTCCCGACTCGTGCAGCAGCGACACCAGTCCCGGCAATACGCGTTCGATGTGCGAATGCTCGCTCGCCTGCGCGAGAATGCAGCGGTCGAGCGTGACGATGTCGGGCCGCAGCTGCCACACGCGATCGATATTCGAATGCTTCGCGCCGAAGCCGTCCAGTGCGATCAGGAAGCCCGATTTGCGCAGCGCGTCGACGATCTCCGCGAAGCGCGTCGTTTCGCCGCCGGCCTGTTCCGACACTTCGAGCACCACGCGCTGCGGCGGCAGGCCGAGCGCCTTCAGGCTCGCGAGCAGCGCGTCGCCGTAGCTGGTGTCCATCAGCGCGGCGGGGTGCAGATTCAGGAAGAGCCACTCGTCGTGGCTGTCGAATGCATTGAAGTTGCCGAGATGCAGCGATTCCGCGAGCCGCCCGAGTTCCAGCAGATCGCCGCGCCGCGCCGCCTGCGTGAACACCTCGTGCGACGGCACCTGCTGCGCGTGCTCGTCGTGTGCGCGCAGCGACGCGTGATAGCCGATCGCGCGACGATGCGACACCGAAAACACCGGCTGGAACACGCTGAAAACCGTGTAGCCGCCGTACAGCACGGTGCGCCGGGAGCCTTCGTCGCCGGCCATCGGGCGCGGCGGCTGAAAGCCAGGTGGGTCGAGGTCGATCATGCTCATCATGTCGGTCGGGTGATGGCGACGTGCGAAGTCGCGAAATAGCGCGGACGCTGCGGACAAGTTTACAGGATAGGTCAGCAAGAAACATGCGCATGGAGAAACCCGCCGCCGCGTGCGCGGGCTTCGCGTTTACGCGTGCTGCGTAGCGTCAGGTGCCATTTTGCGCGCGACGTCATGCACCACGCCCGCACAGCGATGGTGCGCTTTGCGCCTGCGTATTGCACGTAAGCGCGGCACGCAGGCGCGGCACATAGGCGCGGCACGCAGGCGCGCGGGCATGCGAACTTCATCACAACTGCGTCTGAACGACAGCGCGGCCGGACGCATGCACCCAACATGCTGACGGTCAGGCCGCCGGGGCACACCCAACACGCCGACAGTCAGCCCGAACGCCCACACCCGACCCGCAGCATCACGTCCGCTCCGACGGATCCGTCCTTTTCGTCGCGCGACGAATGTCCGGCGCGAGCTGCGCGAAGATCCACGCCGACCCCGCGGTAATGATGCCGACGCACAGGAACGTCGCGTGGAATGCGGGCAGCGAGTTCGCTTCGGTGACGCGCGGAATCAGTCCGGTGAACGTCGCGAGCAACGCGCCGGCCACCGTCACGCCGAGACTCATCGACAGCATCTGCACCAGCGAAAACAGACTGTTGCCGCTGCTCGCGCCGCCGGTGCCGAGGTCCTTCAGCGTCAGCGTGTTCATCGCGGTGAACTGGATCGAGTTGACGCCGCCGAAGAACGCGAGCTGCACGATCCGCAGCCACAGCGGCTGCGCCATGTTCGTCAGCGAGAAGCTCGCCATCGCGAGGCCGACCAGTACGGTGTTGACGAGGAGGATGCGTCGATAGCCGTATTTCGTGATCAACCGCGTGACGATCCGCTTTGACGTCATGCCGGCGGCGGCGACGGGCAACATCATCAGGCCGGCTTCGAACGCGGTATAGCCGAGACTCACCTGCAGCAGCAGCGGAATCAGGTAAGGCATCGCGCCGCTGCCGATCCGCGCGAACAGATTGCCGAGCAAGCCGACGCTGAACGTATGGATCTTGAAAAGCTCGAGCGGAAAGAGCGGCTGCGCGGCGCTCGCCGCGTGCAGCCCGTACGCGACGAAGCACGCGAGGCTCAGGATCAGCAGCACGAGCACGGTGGCGTGCTGGATGCCGAGCTCGGTGCGGCCGTCGAGCGCGAACGAGATCGCCAGCATGCCGAGCACCAGCAGTACGTAGCCCTTCATGTCGAAGCGCGCGGTGTCCGGGTTGCGGCTGTCGAGCATGTAGATGAACGTCGCAATGCAACCGGCAATCCCCACCGGCACGTTGATCAGGAAGATCCAGTGCCACGACGCGATCTTGACGAGCCAGCCGCCGAGCGTCGGGCCGATCAGCGGTCCGACGAGGCCGGGAATCGCGATGAACGACAGCGCGGACAGATAGCGTTCGGCGGGAAACGTGCGCAGTATCGACAGCCGCCCGACCGGCAGCAGCATCGCGCCGCCCACGCCCTGCACGATGCGCCAGATCACCAGTTGCGTCAGCGTATGCGCGTTCGCACACAGCAGCGAGCCGAGCGTGAACACGAGGATCGCACTGAAGAACACGCGTCGGGTGCCGAGCTTGTCCGCGAGCCAGCCGGAGACCGGGATCATCACGGCCATCGTCAGCGAATACGCGATGACGACCGATTGCATCCGCAGCGGCAATTCGCCGAGACTCGTCGCCATCGCGGGGAGCGCGGTGTTGACGATGGTCGAATCGAGTGCCTGCATGAAGAAGCCGGTCGCGGCGAGCCACAGCATCACCGTGAGCGAGCGGGAAGACGGAGCGACGGCGGGAGAGGGCGTGGACATGGGAGTAGGCGCCGGATCGACGCACGGCCGGGATGTGACGCTTCGAATGGATGGGACTGACGGGCTGCCCACATTCTAGGGAAAAGCGTCGGGCAACGATAGCGCGCGGTCTTCCCACGCGGTGCGTTGCCTTCATCTCCCCTTCGTCTATGCGACCGTTGCCTGGCGTTTGGCGAGCGCGGCCGCGGCCGCGAAAAAGGTCTGCGCGCGCGGATCGTTCGTGAGCGCCACATTGATGCGGATCCACGGACTCGCCTCCGCATGCGGCCGGAAATACCGGCCGGGCGCGACCGTGACGCCGAGCGGTTCGCCGCACGCGACGAGTTGCTCCGCGTCGTCGATACCCGGCACGCGAGCCCACACGAACGTGCCGCCCAGTGGCTTTTCGAACACTTCCCAGCCGCAGTTCTCGAGCGTCTGCACGGTGGTGCCGATCGCCTCGCGGATCCGGCGCCGCAGCCGTTCGAGATACTTCCGGTACGCGCCGCGTTCGAGCTGCGCGAGCGCGACGGCCTCGACGAAGCGCGAGCCGCCGATGCTCGTCAACATGCGGATGTCGGCGAGATCCTTGACGATCTCCTGGCTCGCGACGACATACCCGACGCGCAGCGACGACGACAGCGTCTTCGACAGCCCGCCGACGTAGATCACGTGTTCGAGCTGATCGAGCGTCGCGAGGCGATCGGTCGGATCGGTCTGGTAGTCCGCGTAGATGTCGTCCTCGACGAACGTGAAATTGTGTTCGCGCGCGAGCTGCAGCAGCCTGAATGCGACCGGCGGCGATACCGTGGTGCCGGTCGGATTGTGGAAGACGGTGTTGATGAAGAACAGCTTTGGTCGATGGTGTTGCAGCTGCGCCTGCAGCACGTCGAGATCGGGACCGGTGCGCGTGCGCGGAATACCGACGATGTTCACGCCGTGCAGCTTCAGCAGGCCGTTCAGGTTGTAGTAGCCGGGGTCCTCGACGAACATCGTGTCGCCGGACTTCAGACGGTAGCGCATCACGAGGTCGAGCGCCTGGCTCGCGCCTTCGGTGATCAGGATCTGCGACGGGTCGGCCACGATGCCGAGCTGCGCGATACGCGCTTGCAGATGCTCGCGCAACGCCAGGTTGCCGAGCGGCGTCGCGTAGTCGATCAGGCTCGACGGGTCCGCGCGCGACACGTGGCGGATCGCCTGCCCGATGCTCTCCAGGTCGCGCCACGATTCCGGAACGAAGCCCGTGCCGAGCTTCAGCGATTCGCCCGGATGATTGAACTGCTGGCTGATGTGCCCCGACTCCTCCTCGGCGCGGCGCGGGTCCGACGTGCCCATGCTGGTCGACATCGTCGTGCGCGGCCGTTCGGCGACGTAGAAGCCGGACCCCGGCCGCGAATCGACGTAGCCGAGCGACACCAGACGGTCGTATGCCTCGATCACCGGAAAACGGCTGATCGCGTGATCGCTCGCGAGCTGGCGGATCGACGGCAGCTTCGCGCCGGGATGCGCGGCGCGCGAGCGGATCCAGGCCTGCACGCCGCTGACGATCTGTTCGGTCAGCGGCACGCCGTTGTCGCGATCGAGTTCGAGAGGGAGTTTCATGCGCGGCTCCTGGCGGATGACACGAGAGGCAGCGAACAGTGGACAAACGCGCAACTGTCCGGTTTTTCAACTGCACAGTTCCGTTGAAACTGTCCGGAACTGTGCATGTGTTTTAGATCCTCTCACGACAATAATGATTCCACCAGAGAACCCAGCAAGGAGAATGGCGATGCGCGAAATCCGTACTTTCGAACTCGAACACGGCGAGCCGGCGGCCGCGTGGCGCGCCGCCCGACCGCTTATCGTGAAGGTGATGGCCGGCGAGATCTGGCTGACCGTGGAAGGCGATGAACGGGATCACTGGCTCGCGTCCGGCGAGTCGTTCCGTCTGCCGCGCGGGGCGTTGGCGTGGATCAGCGCGGGTCGTCTCGATGCGCGCGTCGCGCTGGCTTTCGAAGAGGCGAGTGCCGGTGCGCCGGTGCGTTCGCGTCGGCGTGGCACGTGGACGTTGCCGGCTTGGTTTCCGCGCTGGTTGCGTACGGCCTAGTCCGCCGGATGCTCGCCGACGTAACGGGCGCGCGGCCGGATCAGCCGGCCGTCGGTGGTCTGCTCCATCGCGTGCGCGATCCAGCCGACGGTGCGGCCCACCGCGAACAGCACGAACGCCGAATCTTTCGGCAGACCGAGCACGCGTTCGATCGCGGCGAGCGCGAAGTCGAGCGTCGGCTGCGTGCCGGTGATTTCGTGCACGCTCCGCGCGAGCGCGAGAATGCCCGGCAGCGGTGAGCGCGTAGGCGCGCAATGAACGAGCGCGTCGAGCAGCAGCGCGGCGCGCGGATCGCCGTCCGGATACAGCGGATGACCGAAGCCCGATAGCACCGAACCCGGCGCACCGTGTTCGTGATGCGCGAGACGCGTGCCGAGGAAGCGGTCGAGATCGGCGGCGCGCGCGGCTTCATCGAATAGCGCAGCGACGCGCGTGGTCTCGCCGCCGTGACGCGGCCCCGCGAGCGCGGCGAGGCCGCCGGTCACCGCGCCGAACAGATGCGTGCCGGTCGACGTGATGCAGCGGACGGTGAACGTCGACGCATTCAACTCATGATCCGCGCACGCGACGAGTGCCATCCTCAACAGATCGACCTGCTGCCGGTTGCGCACGCCCCACGCGGCGGCAAGCTGGCGATGCAGCGGGTCGCCCGACGGTGCGCTCGACATCATCGCGGCGGCGACGAAGCGCATCAACGTGCACGCAGTGTCCAGTTGCGCATCGCGGCCGAGCGCCCACACGCGCGGCATCTGCGCGGCCGCTGCGGGCAACAACACGAGCGCGCGGTCGAGCGGTGCACTGTCGCTCCACAGCTTCAGCCATGCTGCCCATTGCGTCGGCGACGGCGGACCTTCGCGCGGCGCGGGTGCGTCGGTAACGCGACGCGGCGAACAGTCCCACAGCAACGCGGCGACCTGTTCGAGCGTCGCGGTTCGCGCGAGGTCGACCGCATCGCGGCCCCGGTAGTACAAGCGGCCATCGGCGATCAACGTGATCGACGACTCCAGCACCGGCACGCCCCAGTCCAGCACCTTCTGCGCGACCTTGCCCGCGCGCTTGCCGTCGGCCTTGCGGCGCGCGAGCGTGCGCACTTCGGCCGCATCGTAGAGACGGCGCTGGCCGTGCGCATCGGGAGTCGAATGCAGCATGCCGCGGCTCACATACGCGTAGAGCGTGGACAGGCTGATGCCGAGCGCTTCGGCAGCTTCGGTCGCGGTGAGGTGACTGGGCATCGATATATAAGGCAGCGAGAAAACAGGAGAAATCGATCTATGTTGATTATCTTAATCAAGATTGATCGAGATGGCGCGGAATTCTAGACTCGGAGCCGTTCTCTTATCTCGTACTGCTCTTGCTGATGGGATGCCAGCCATGACACCTCTCCTTGCTCTCGATCATCTATGGACCGCCGCCGCATGCGACCCGGCGACACTCGATACCGTGTCCATCTCAGGCGACGATCCCGCGTTGCCGTCGGTGTATCGCGTCGGCACGCTGGCCGCCGCGACGATTGCCGCGACCGGGCTCGCCGCCGCCGAATGCCTGCGCTTGCGCACCGGTCGCCGGCAGCGCGTAGAGGTCGACATGCGTCGTGCGCTCGCCGCGTTTCGCAGCGAGCGTTATCTGCGCGTGAACGATGGACCGCCGCCTGCGCTGCGCGATCCGGTGATGGGTTTCTATGCAACGCGCGACGGCCGCTGGATTCAGCTGCACACGAATTTTCCGCATCATCTGCAGGGCGTGTTGAACGTGCTCGGCTGCGCGAACGATCGCACGGCGGTGGCCGATGCGATTCGCGGCTGGGACGGTGCGGCGCTCGATCAGACGCTCGCCGATGCAGGTCTGTGCGCGGCGCTGATCCGCTCACCACGCGAGTGGGCCGCGCTCGATCAGGCGAAGGCGATCGCGAATCTGCCGCTCTTCGAGATCGAGCGGATTGGTGATGCACCGGCGGAGCCGCCGGGCCGAAGCGGCCTCGACCGGCCGCTCGCGGGTGTGCGCGTGCTCGACCTGTCGCGGATCATCGCGGGACCGGTGGCGGGGCGCGCACTCGCGCAGCATGGTGCGCAGGTGCTGTTGATCAACGGTCCGCATCTGCCGAACATCGCGCCGCTCGTGATCGATCTCGGGCGCGGCAAGCGCTCGGCCACGCTCGATCTGCGCGACGAGGCGCCGCGTGCGCAGTTGCGTGAACTCGCCACCGATGCTGACGTGTTTCTGCAGGCGTATCGTCCGGGCGCGTTGTCGGCGCGTGGCTTCGGACCCGACGAGCTGGCGCGGCTGCGGCCGGGGATCGTCTATGTGTCGGTGTGCGCGTATGGGCATACCGGGCCGTGGGCCGGGCGGCGTGGGTTCGACAGTCTCGTGCAGTCCGCGAGCGGCATCGCGTGGACCGAGAGTCGCGCGGCGGGAACCGATGCGCCGAAGCATCTGCCGTGTCAGGCGCTCGATCACGCGACCGGCTATCTGGCCGCGTTCGGCGCGATGGTCGCGCTCGCTCGACGCGCGACCGAAGGCGGTAGCTGGCACGTGCGCGTGTCGCTTGCGCAGACGGGACGCTGGTTGCAGTCGATGGGGCAGATCGAGGACGGCTGGCGCGCGCCCGAGGTCACGCTCGACGATGTCGCGGACTGTGTCGAAACCGTCGAGTCGCCGTTCGGCCGCGTGCTCGGCACGCAGCCGGCCGAACGGCTGACGGAAACGCCCCCGTTCTTCGCGCGGCCGCCGGTGCCGGTGGGGTACGACGATGCGCGTTGGGAGGATTGACGTGCTACTTCGGGCGGCGCGTCGCTTCGAGCACCGCATCGCTTCAAGTATCGCATCGCTTCGAGCGCGGCTTTGCTTCAAGCACCGCGTCGCCTCAATCCCCTACTTCCGCAACTCCGCAACAAAGTCGTAGTAATCGTTCCGGCAATACGTATCGGTGAGTTCGATCGCGCGCTGATCGGCGGTATAGCCGACTCGCGTGATCAGCAGCAGCGCTTCGTTCTGCGCGATGCTCATCTGCTGCGCGATCTCCTCGTTCGCGTTGACCGCGCGAAAGTGCTGCAGCGCGCGCACGATCGACAGCCCGCGCTGTTCGAGATAGCTGTACAGCGAATCGCCGATCGACTGCGGATCGGGAATCAGCGAAGCAGGGAAGGT
This sequence comes from Paraburkholderia flava, assembly GCF_004359985.1. NCBI lineage: Bacteria > Pseudomonadati > Pseudomonadota > Betaproteobacteria > Burkholderiales > Burkholderiaceae > Paraburkholderia > Paraburkholderia flava. The sequence continues at coordinate 364,585 of NZ_SMRO01000002.1, forward strand.
CGAGTTCTCGACCGCCATCACGATGCCGTCGGCGAGCCGCAGACGGCGCAACCGCGTCACAGCCGCGGCCGGCGACAACCCCAGTTGAATCACTTCATCGCGGTTAGCCGGCAGGATTTCACGCGACAGCCATTGCGAACTCGGTGTGAAGCCACGGCGGCGCAGCATTTCACTGAAACTCGACAGCCGCGACAGCGGATCTTCGTAGCGCGGCGTGATGAAGCTGCCCGCGCCTTGCGTCCGACGAATCAGCCCTTGCTCGACCAGCAGCGCAATCGCCTTGCGCGCGGTGATGCGCGATACGCCGAGCGCTTCCGACAGCACACGCTCCGAAGGCAGCGCCTCGCCCGCGTTCCAGCGGTTTTCGTGAATCGCATGGCCGAGCTTGCGCGCGAGTTGCAGATACAGCGGCGTATCGCTTTCCGGGTCCGGGCGCAGGTCGCGCCAGCGGTCTTCCGAGGCAGAGTTCATAAGACGCACGTAGAAGGGCAAGCGGCAATTCTATGACATCGGCGCGTCCCGTTATAGCGGGCTTTTGTGTGCGACCCGCTCGCGCACCGGACGAGCGGCTACACTGAACCGGTGAACGATGGCTGCGGTCTCGCGTCAAGCGAGACAGACGGAACCGCAACCGCACCGTTATCAACCGGAGACGACATGACGACGACCGAGCTACCCAGCGTCGCGCTGCCCGACGGCGAGCGCATTCCGAAGCTGGGGCAGGGCACGTGGGAAATGGGCGAGCGCCGCGCACAGCGCGCAGCGGAAATCGCGGCGTTGCGCGCGGGCATCGAGCTGGGCATGACGCTGATCGATACCGCTGAGATGTACGGCGACGGCGCGACCGAATCGCTGCTCGGCGAAGCGCTCGACGGGTTGCGCGACCAGGTGTTTCTCGTCAGCAAGGTGTATCCGCACAACGCGGGCAAACGCGGCGTGCAGGCGGCGTGCGAGCAGAGCCTGAAGCGTTTGAAGACCGATCGGCTCGATCTGTATCTGCTGCACTGGCGCGGGTCGATTCCGCTGGAGGAGACCGTCGCGGGCTTCGAGGCGCTGCGTCGCGACGGCAAGATCCGTCACTGGGGCGTGAGCAATTTCGACACCGACGATATGGAAGAACTGGTCAGCGTGCCCGACGGCGAGCGCTGCGCGACCAATCAGATTCTCTATAACGTCGCGCGTCGCGGAGCGGAGTTCGATCTGCTGCCGTGGCTCGCGGAGCGCAGCATCCCGGCGATGGCGTACAGCCCGGTCGATCATGCACGGCTGCCGAAGCGCTCGCCGCTCGACGACATCGCCGATGCACGCGGCGTCTCGGTGTTTCAGGTCGCGCTCGCGTGGGTGCTGCAACAGCCCGGCGTGTTCGCGATTCCGAAGTCAGGGCAGATCGATCACGTGCGCGACAACCATCGCGCACTCGAGCTGCGGCTCGATGCCAGCGAGTGCGCGCGAATCGATGCGCACTTCAGACCGCCGCGCAGCAAACGGCCGCTCGAAATGCTGTGAGCGGTCGCTTGCGGTACGACGTGGTTAGCTGCATGCGTGGTGCATGTGCACGGAGCCGAGCACCGCGACTTCGGCGGGCGTGCGTTTCAGCGAGTCTTCGCTGACCTGGCCCGCGTCGGTGACGAACTCGTCGACGATCGACGACACCGACGTGCCATGCAGACACAGCGATACGCGCTGCGTTTCATTGGCCGGCAGCGACGCACGCTGACCGAGGAACAGCACACCGTATTGATACCCATGGATGATGCCGCGAATCGCGCCGACACATTGACCGTGCGCGGCGTTGTCCTGCTGGCGGCACAACTGCGCAAGCGACCACGCGGAGAAGCTGGGATCGACGGGCGGGGCGGCTGAATCAGCCTGCGCCGTAGTCGCTTGTGCCTGGGGTTGCGCCGCAGTTTGCGCAGTAGCGAGCGATGGCGCGAGCGCAACGGCTGTAGCCATCAGCAGCGCGGCAATCGCGCGCGACGAAGCGAGGGGGACGTTTCTGTGCATGTGTGGTGTCCTCATATCGATCGTTGAATCTCGTATGAGGCGCGCGACGCGGTTTGGTTCCTGCCGGTCTGATGCGGATGCCGCGATGCGTGTGCTGTAGTGCAGTGCGCGTTGCATCTGCACCGCCGATTGTCTCTGCTACTGCTCAAGAGGGAAGGGCCGTGGACGGCCGGCGGTGCGCGCGCCGGCCGTCGCTATCGTTTCCGATTCGTGCCCGGGGGTCCCGGCCCCCGGCGGTGACGTTGGACCGGGGGATCGCAACGTCACCGCCGACGCTGGCCGGGAGGGCCGCGTTCTGCCGAGATTTCGTCGTGGTGGACGGCGCGGGGGCGCCGTCGCGAGGATCTAATGTCCGTTGCCACCACCGTTGCCGCCGTTGCCTCCGCCGGAGCCGCCGCCATGACCCCCACCGAAGCCGCCGCCTTTGCCGAAACCTCCGCCGAAGCCGCCGCCCATCCCACCAAAACCGCCCTTGCCACTGCCGAATCCGCCGCCGAAACCTCCACCAAAACCGCCGCCGCTGGGGCCGCCGCTCGGACCGCCGCTACTGCCGCATCCGCAGCCGCTGCTACCACCACCGCCGGTGCCGCCACCGCCACCGGTGCTACCGCCGCCACCAGTGCTACCGCCGCCACCAGTGCTACCGCCGCCACCAGTGCTACCACCGCCGCCACTGCTACCGCCGCCACCGCTGCTACCACCACCGCTGCTACCGCCACCACCGCTGCTACTGCCACCTCCGCCGCTGCTACCACCACCGTTCCCGCTTCCACCGCCGCTGCTCGAACTGCCGCTCGAGCTACCGGCTCCCGCGCCCGACGATCCCGACGACCCGCCGCCACGACCGCCGTTCGGCGTGCAGTCGCCGTTCTTGCCGGAGCACTCCTTCGGCGCGAAGACTGCAGCAGCGTCCGCATCGGCGGTAGTGATACCGGCCGATGCATCGGCAGCACCCGCACCTGCACCCGCACCTGCGCCCGCACCGTCGCTCTGTGCGATGACCGCGACCGGCGTGGCGCCGCTCGCCGGTAACGGCGCATCGGGCAACGAGACGGCGACGACCCACTTCGAGAGCGCGTCGTCGGCAGGCGCACTGTGTGCGCGGTGCGGTGTCAGCATGATTCCCGCAGCAATCGACAGCAATGCCGCACGTCTCATCATCCCGTAGCTGTACTGATTGAATGTTATGGTTCTCATCACATCTCTCCCCAACGACATGGCGCTCCTCGTCCGCGTCATCTCCATCGATTGCTCGGAGCCGGCCATGCAGCGCGTCACGGTGCGTGGGCTGCCCGGTTGTCCGGGCGCCCGCGTGCATGCCGCTACCGGCGCGCGCATGCCTTGCGGCATTGCTGCGGCAATTCACTGCCGCAGCGTGCGTCGTGCCGGTAGCGTGGACGGTGTCGTCAGCAGTCGATCCGCTGAACGGCGTCCGTCTCACGTGACCCCGTTGCCCAACCGTTACTTAGCGATAACCGTGCCATTCGGCGCGAAGCCGCGCGGCGCCTGACACGGGCAAACCGCGCGGCGCGCTGCACTGGAGAAATGCGTGGAAAACGTTTCGAACGTGAAACGCGGGTGACGCCGCGACGTTGCGACGTCGACGTCAGCCGAGACGTCAGCCGTGACGGCGGGCCGTTACGGCTCGCCGAGCTGGAGACGGCGCAGATCCGCGAGCGGGATATGGCAGCGGATGCGATGGCCGTCGCCGGCATCGACGAACGGCGGGTCCTGCTGTTCGCAGATCGCGCCGAGTTTGCGCGGACAGCGCGTGTGGAATACGCAGCCCGACGGCGGTGCGGCTGCGCTCGGCGGATCGCCGTCGAGGCGGATGCGCTGGTGTGCGTTCGCATCGTCGAGCGTCGGCACCGACGACAGCAGCGCTTCGGTGTACGGGTGATGCGGGCCGTCGAACACGGCAGCGGCTGGTCCGATCTCCAGCAGCCGACCGACGTACAGCACCGCGATGCGGTCCGACAGATACCGCACGACGTGCAGATCGTGCGAGATGAAGACATAGCTCACACCGCGTTCGCGCTGCAGATCGGCGAGCAGGTTGAGGATCGCGGCCTGCACGGAGACGTCGAGTGCCGACGTGGGTTCGTCGCAGACCACCACGCGCGGATCGCCGGCAAACGCGCGCGCGATCGCGACGCGCTGCTTCAGTCCGCCCGACAGTTGTCGCGTGCGTGCGCCGAGATAGCGGTCGGGCAGTCGCACCGCTGCCGTCAGCGCCGCGAGGCGTTCGTCGTGCGCGGGACCGCGCAACGCACCGAGCCGCGACAGCGCACGGCCGATCAGCCGTTTCACCGAATGCGAGCGGTTGAGCGCGGAGTCCGGATTCTGGAACACGATCTGCATCGACTTGACCTGCTCGTCGTTGCGGCCGCCGATGCGCGGCGACAGCGGCGCGCCGTCGAGTTCGAGCACGCTGCCTTCATCGGGCGACAGCAGGCCGAGCATCAGCTTCGCGAGCGTCGTCTTGCCACTGCCCGATTCGCCGACGAGCCCAAGTGTTTCGCCGGCGGCGAGATCGAGCGACACGTTATCGACTGCATGCAGCGCTGCGCCGCTGGCGTAAAAAGTCTTCGATACGTTTTCGGCGCGCAGCACGAGGGCGCGTTCCTTGCCGTTCGCAATGCCAGCAGCTGAAGCGACCGAAGCAACCGGCCCTTCCTTCACCGCCCGAGGCAAATCCGCCGCACGCTCGTGATAATGACAGCGCGACATCTGCTCGCCATGTGCCGACGCAACGCGATAGGGTGGCGGTGCGTCGCGGCGGCAACGATCGTCGGCGAGCCGGCAACGATCCGCGTAAATGCAGCCCTGCACAACCGAGCCCGGCGCCGGCAGATGACCGGCGATCGTGTCGAGCCGCGCGTCGTCCTTGCTGCGGCCCGTGTCGGGCAGGCAGCGCAGCAGGCCGACCGTGTACGGATGGCGCGGCGCGTCGAATACGTCGCGGGTCGCGCCTTCTTCAACCAGCTTGCCTGCATACAGCACGCCGACGCGCTCGCACATCCGGCCGATCACTGCGAGGTTGTGGCTGATGAACAGCACGGCGGTGCCGAATTCCTCGCGCAGCTGCGCGACGAGATCGAGCACTTCGGCCTCGACGGTCGCGTCGAGGCCGGTGGTCGGTTCGTCGAGGATCAGCAGTTCTGGGTTCGACGCGAGCGCCATCGCGATCACGACGCGCTGCTGCATGCCACCCGACAGCTGATGCGGATAGCTGTCCATCACGCGCTCGGGTGCGGCGATGCGCACGCGCTTCAACATCTCGAGCGTGCGTCGCAGCGCTTCCGCGCGCGTCGCGCCGGCGGCTTCGAACGCCTCGGCGACCTGGCGCGAGATGGTTAGCGACGGATTCAGCGCGCGCGACGGATCCTGATAGACCATCGAGATCGAACGAGCGCGCATCACGCGCAGCGCCTCCGATCCGAGCGATTGCACGTCCTGTCCCGCGATCGAAATCTTGCCGGCCTTCACCTTGCCGTTGCGCGGCAGATAGCGCAGCGCGGCCATTGCGACCGTCGATTTACCGCAACCCGATTCGCCGACGAGCCCATACGCTTCGCCGCGCCGGATGCGGAACGACACGTCCTGCAGCACCTCGCGGTCGCGTCCGCGAATCCGGTAGGTCACGGTGAGGCCGACGATCGTCAGCGCGTCGGTGCGATCGCTCTTCGACACGTCGAACGCGGGGAACGAGGCGGGCGGCGGGCCGTTCATCGGTCGAGCACTCCCTGCACGCTGTCGGCGATCAGATTCACGCCGACCACCAGCGACGCGATCGCGGCCGCGTCGAACACGACGGTCCACCATGCACCGCCTGCCATCAACGTGTACGACTCGGACAGCGCGAGCCCCCAGTCGGCGGAAGGCGGCTGGATGCCGAAGCCGAGAAACGACAGCGTCGCGACCGCGAAGATCGCGTAGCCGAGGCGCACGGTCGCTTCGACGATGATCGGCGGCAGCACGTTCGGCAGGATCTCCGCGAACATGATGTACGGCGCGCGCTCGCCGCGCAGCTGCGCGGCCGCGACGTAGTCGAGATGACGTTCGGCGAACACGGCGGCGCGCACGGTGCGCGCGGTGATCGGCGTGAACGTGATGCCGATCACGAGGATCACCGTGAAGTTCGATGCACCGACGGCCGCGAGCGCGAGCAGCGCGACGATCACGAGCGGCAGCGCGAGCACGGCGTCGATCGCGCGGCCGATCACGTTGTCGATCCAGCCTTCGAAGTAACCGACCACCAGCCCGAGCGCGGTGCCCGCAAGCGTGCCGAGCAGCGTCGCGAGCGGGGCGATCGTCAGGATGTCGCGTGCGCCCGCGATCACGCGCGAGAACACGTCGCGGCCGAGCTGGTCGGTGCCGAACCAGTGCGTGTGATCGGGCGGCATCAGCGAGTTCAGCGGATCGGACGCGTACGCGTCGAGGGGAGCGATCCACGGCCCGGCGACCGCGCACGCGATCCACCACAGCACGATCACCGCGCCGACGACGAACGTGGGCGAGCGCAGCAGCACGCGCAGCGTATCGATGCGCGAATCGTGCGGCCGGGGCGGCGACGTATCGGGGAGGATCGTGCTCATTCGGCGCTCCTCACACGCAGCCGCGGATTGAGCAGCACGTGCAGCGCATCGGCGACGAGGTTCGCGACCGTGTACACGATGCCGATGGTCAGCACGCCCGCTTCGAGCATCGGGAAGTCTTTCGCTTTCGCGGCGTTGTAGATCAGCGAGCCGATGCCCTGGTAGTGGAACAGCGTCTCGACGACGACGAGTCCGCCGATCATGTAGCCCAATTGCGTCGCGGCGACCGTGACGGTCGGCAGCAATGCGTTGCGCAGCACGTGACGCCAGATCACGATGCGCCTCGGCAGACCCTTTAGAACAGCAGTGCGCGTGTAGTCGGCATCGAGTGCTTCGACGGTGCCCGCGCGCGCCATCCGTGCGATATAGCCGAAGAACACGAACACGAGCGGCAGCACCGGCAGCACCAGATGTCTTAACTGTTCGAGCGCGCCGGCCTCGGGCGGGTACGACGCTTCGATCGGCAGCCAGCGCAGCCATACGCCGAAGATCAGGATCAGCACGATCGACGACACGAACTCGGGCACGACGGTCGCGGACAACCCCGCGATGCTGATCGTCCGATCGAGCCAGCGGCCCGCATTCATCGCAGCCCACACACCGCCCGCGATACCGAGCGGCACGACGACAACGAACGCGAGGAAACCGAGCTTCGCCGAATGCGCGAGCGCATCGCTGATAAACGGTCCGACCGGCTCACGGTACGCATACGAGAGTCCCATGTCGCCGCGCACGAAATGCGAGATCCAGTCGATGTATTGCGTGAACAGCGGACGGTCCGCGCCGAGCTGGTGATTCAGCGCGGCGACCGCGCGCGCATCGGCGAGCGGGCCGAGAATCGCGCGGCCGATATCGCCGGGCAGCAGCTGGCCGCCCGCGAACACGATCACCGACAGCAGCCACAGCGTGACGAGCGACAGCAGCGCGCGCGTCGCGAGAAAACGCGCGATGCGTCCCGCGTTGCTGCGCGCGACCCGGGCGACGGAAGACGAAACCGTAGTCGACATCGATGTTCCGGTAGTGACCTCGTGGCTCGCTGCGTCGAACGCTTACGCAAGCACCGCGCGATCGAAGTACAGCTGGGCGAGCGCCGTGAAGCGCATGCCGCGCAACGACGCACGCGCGGCGATCAACTGGTCGTAGAAAAACGGAATGATGACCGGCGTTTCGTCGAGCAGCAGCGTCTGGATTTCTCCGGCCACCTTTTTCTGCGACGCGATGTCGAGTGTGGCGACGAACTGTGCGACGAGCTTGTCGTACTGCGGATTACGGAAGTGCGCAGCATTCCATGTGCCTGAGCTTGTGAGCGGGGCGTTCAGGAACACGTTGGGCACGCCGCGATGGCCGTAGTCGGTGATGCCGAGCGGCGAGTCGAGCCAGTCCGACTTGCCGGGCGTACCCGCGCCGTAATAGAGCGACTGGCTTTCGACCTTGAGATTGATGCGCACGCCGATCGCCTTCGCCGCGTTCTGCACGACGACCGCGAGGTCGGGAATCTCCATGTACTTTTCGGTGGTGAGCGTGACGTCGAAGCCGTTCGCGACGCCGGCCTGCGCGAGCAGCTGCTTCGCCTTCGCGATGTCGATTTTCCGCTGCGGCACGCCCGCATCCGACGACGGAAACACCGGCGCAAACGGACTGTCGTTGCCGATCTGCGCCCTGCCACGGAAGAGGCCACGCACGATCACATCGCGATCGAGCGTCAGTGCGAGCGCCTGGCGCACGCGCTTGTCCTTGAACAGCGGATTGTCGTTGCGCATGTGAATCTGCCGATGCGCGCTCGACTTCACGCCCATCACCTGGAACTCGGGATTGTTCATGATGCCCGAGCCGCCCTGCACGGTGAACGTGCCCATCACGTCGGCCTGGTGTCCCTGCAGCGCGAGGATCTGCGCCTGCTCGTCCGCATAGAACGAAAACTGCACGCGCTGCGGCAATGCCTTTTCGCCCCAGTAGTCCGGATTGCGTACGAACGATGCGCCGACCTTCGGCTGATACTTCTCGAGTTTGAACGGACCCGTGCCGATGAAACTCTTCTCGTAGTTGCCCGCGTAGTTCGCGGGCAGGATCACGCCGTTGTAGTTATCCGACGACACGTAGTACGGGAAATTGCCGTTCGGTGCATCGAGATGAAACGCGACGGTATGCTCGTCGACGACCTTCGCACCGCCTTTCGACAGCACGCCCTTCAACACCGATAGCGCAGCCGAACCGGTTGCCGGATCGGCGAGGCGATCGAACGTTGCGACGACGTCCTTCGCGCTGAACAGCTGGCCGTCGTGGAACTTCACGTTGGGCCGCAGCTTGAAGGTCCAGACGTCGCCCTTGTCGTTCGGTTTCCACGACAGTGCGAGCGCGGGCTTCAACACGAGTTGCTGACCGTCGTCGTCGATCAGGAATTCGCCGGTCTGGTTCAGCAGCGCGAGACTGGCGGCGTCGGTGACGGTGAGCGGGTCGACTGCGCCTGCGGGTGTCAGATGTGCGACGCGGATCGTCGCGTTTGCACCGGCGGTACCTGCAGCACCCTGGGCGCGCGCGCTCGGCATGCCGAGCAGGCCGCCCGCTGCGAGCGACAGGCCAAGCACACTCGCATGGCGCAGCAGTTCGCGGCGCGACAGACGGCCTGCAACGAATTCGTCGATTGCGTGATTGCCGTGAGAGTCGGCGGTGCGGCGTGCTGCTTCGAGAGCGATGGTAAGGGAGCGGTCCGCGGGTGTCTTCATCGGGGGAGTATCCGTTCGGTTTTGGGGGAACGTCGCACGATGGCGGCGCGGCAAGGCGAGCGGTGCTGCGATGGCGGGCTGGGCGTTCAGTGTAAGCGATTGCCCGTCGATCCGGAACGCCTGCGGCGCACGAGACGTGTCGTCGCGACAACGCATTGCTGCGATGCCGCGCGCGATTCGTGCGGTTAGTGTGCCGCAGACATGCTGTCACTCAGCTGCCAATTCGCTGCCAGGCGAAGGCGATGCGACAGCCTCGCGTCGCGCGAAGTGTCGTGCGACGACGCTTTAGAAGCGGTTCAGTCGTTATCGTGGCGACGGTGGCCGCGGTGACGGTGTATGCGTGCGGCGAGCGTGACCGGCGCACGCCAGCGATGAAACAGCACCGAGCCGATCCAGCACGCCATGAACAACGCGACGATGCCGTAGCCGATCGCGCCGAAGCGCTCGTTGACCGCACCGATCGCATCCCACGCGCCGCCGCTCAGACCAAACTTGTCCGACAGTAGCCCCAATGCCTCGACGCCGCCAATCACGATCGCGACCAGCGCCGACACGAACGTGATGCTCGCGTTGTAGTAGAGCTTGCGCTTCGGGTCGTCCATTGCCCAGCCGTATGCGTGGACCATCAGCACGTTGTCGGTGGAATCGACGAGCGTCATGCCCGCCGTGAAGAGCGCGGGGAACACGAGGATCGAATACAGCGGCAGACCCTTGCCTGCTTCCGCTGCGGCGATCGCGAGCAGGCCGATTTCGGTCGCGGTGTCGAAGCCGAGACCGAACAGCACGCCGACCGGGTACATGTGCCAGCTTTTCGTGACGACGCGAAAGAGCGGCCGCAGTGCGCGCGACAGCAGACCCGCCGGCGCGGTTGCGGTTTCATCGTCGGCGAGCGGTTCGCCGCTGCGCTGCGCATGACGGTAGCGGCGCCACACATCGCGCAGGATCACGAGATTCACGCCGGCCAGCACAAGCAGAAACACGGCGGACACGATCGTGCCGATCGTCCCGCCGATCGCCTTGAACGCATCGAATCGATCGTGGAACTTGAGCGCGGTCAACGCGATGCCGACGGTGGCCGCGACGACGATCGTCGAGTGACCGAGCGAGAACGCGAGGCCGACACCGAGCGGTCGTTTGCCCGCCTGCATCAGCTTGCGCGTGACGGCATCGATCGCGGCGATGTGGTCCGCGTCGACCGCGTGGCGCAGACCGAAACCATACGCGAGCAGCGCGGTGCCGAGCAGCAGCGGATAGTGGCGGAACGCGACGAACGCCCACAGCCAGGCGGCGAGATTGGCGCCGATCAGCACGGCGTACAGCGTGACGAGGCGAGGGCGCAGCGCAGCGGTCGAGGTCATGACGTAGCGAAGAAACGATGGATGAACGAGTGCTTCAGTGTTCGTGCGGATGACGGTGAATCGGATCGACCCAGTGAACGGTCTGCGGCGATTCGACTGCATCGATGTCGAGATTCACGACGACCGCTTCGTTGTCGCTGCGCACGAGCACGCATTCGAGCGGCTCGTCGGTACTCGCGTTGATCTCCTGATGCGGGACGAACGGCGGCACGAAGATGAAGTCGCCGGGACCTGCCTCGGCAACGAATTCGAGGTGATCGCCCCAGCGCATCCGCGCGTGACCGCGCACGATGTAGATCACGCTTTCGAGCGCGCCGTGGTGATGGGCACCGGTCTTCGCATCCGGATGGATCGTCACGGTGCCGGCCCAGATTTTCTGCGCGCCGACGCGCGCTGCGTTGATCGCGGCCGCGCGGTTCATCCCCGGCGTCTGCGCGGTGTTGGTGTCCAGCTGATCGCCCTTGATGACCTTCACGCCGTGCTCGCGCCAGTCGACGGGTGCGGTGGGTTCATCGTCATGATGATGCGGATGGTCGTGATCGTGGCTCATGGTGTCTCCTTCTGCATGTGGCTTCCGGCGAGCTGCCCGGTGTCGTCAGGCATTTTTGCACGTTCAAAAAACGGATGGGTGGACGCGCGATACGAACCGCGTGGACGGGCGAAAAAAAGCCCGTTCACATGGAACGGGCTTTCGGGTGTTGCCGCGAGCCGCCTTAGCAGCGGCACACGTGTTACCGCTTCGCGTTGATCACCGCTTCGGCGACGTTGTTCGGCGTTTCGGCGTAGTGCTTGAACTCCATCGTGTACGTAGCGCGACCTTGCGTGGCCGAGCGCAGCGACGTCGAGTAACCGAACATCTCCGCAAGCGGCACTTCGGCGCGCACCAGCTTGCCACCACCGCCCGCGATGTCTTCCATGCCCTGCACGAGCCCGCGACGGCTCGACAGATCGCCCATCACGTTGCCCATGAAGTCTTCCGGCGTTTCCACTTCGACGGCCATCATCGGTTCGAGCAGCACGGGCTTCGCCTTGCGCATCGCTTCCTTGAACGCCATCGAGCCGGCCATCCGGAACGCGTTTTCATTCGAGTCGACGTCGTGGTACGAACCGAAGGTCAGCGTGACCTTCACGTCGACCACCGGATAGCCCGCGAGCACGCCGGCCTTCAGCGTTTCCGTGATGCCCTTGTCGACTGCCGGAATGTATTCGCGCGGAATCACGCCGCCCTTGATCGCGTCGACGAATTCGTAGCCCTTGCCTTGCTCCGCCGGCTCGAGCGTAATCACCGCGTGGCCATACTGGCCGCGCCCGCCCGACTGCTTGACGAACTTGCCTTCGACGTCCTCGACCTTGTTGCGCACCGTTTCGCGGTACGCCACCTGCGGCTTGCCGACAGTCGCCTCGACGCCGAACTCGCGCTTCATCCGGTCGACGAGAATTTCCAGATGCAGCTCGCCCATCCCGGAGATGATCGTCTGGCCGGATTCTTCGTCGGTCTGCACGCGGAACGACGGATCTTCCTGTGCGAGACGGTTCAACGCGATACCCATCTTTTCCTGGTCGACCTTGGTCTTCGGCTCGACGGCCTGCGAGATCACCGGCTCCGGGAAAATCATCTTTTCGAGGATGATCACGTGGTTCGGATCGCACAGCGTATCGCCGGTGGTCGCTTCCTTCAGGCCCACCGCCGCGGCGATATCGCCCGCGTAGACTTCCTTGATTTCCTTGCGCTCGTTCGCATGCATCTGCAGGATCCGGCCGAGGCGCTCTTTCTTTTCCTTGATCGCGTTGTAGACCGTGTCGCCCGAATTCACGACGCCCGAATACACGCGGAAGAAAATCAGCTGGCCGACGAACGGGTCCGTCATGATCTTGAACGCGAGCGCGGAGAACGGATCGCTGTCGGTCGGATGACGCTCGATCTCCTTGTCGTATTCGTCGTGACCGGTGATGGCGGGCACGTCGACCGGCGACGGCAGATAGTCGATCACCGCGTCGAGCATCGCCTGCACGCCCTTGTTCTTGAACGCGCTGCCGCACAGCATCGGCACGATTTCATTCGCGATGCAGCGCGTGCGGATGCCGTGCTTGATTTCGTCTTCGGTCAGCGTTTCGCCGCCCAGGTATTTTTCGAGCAGTGTCTCGTTCGCTTCGGCGGCGGCCTCGACCATCTTGTCGTGCCATTCCTTCGCGGTGGCTTCGAGTTCCGGCGGAATATCCCGGTACTCGAACTTGATGCCCTGGTTCTCGTCGTCCCAGTAGATCGCTTTCATCTTCACCAGATCGACGACGCCGTGGAAGTTTTCTTCCGCGCCGACCGGAATCTGGATCGGCACCGCGACGCCCTTCAGGCGGTCGCCGATCTGCCGCTGCACGCGGAAGAAGTCCGCACCGACGCGGTCCATCTTGTTGACGAACGCGATGCGCGGCACCTTGTACTTGTTCGCCTGACGCCACACCGTTTCCGACTGCGGCTGCACGCCGCCGACCGAGTCGTAGACCATGCACGCGCCGTCGAGCACGCGCATCGAACGCTCGACCTCGATCGTGAAGTCGACGTGACCCGGGGTGTCGATGATGTTGATGCGGTGTTCCGGGTAGTTGCCGGCCATGCCCTTCCAGAACGCGGTCGTAGCAGCGGACGTGATCGTGATGCCGCGCTCCTGCTCCTGCTCCATCCAGTCCATCGTCGCCGCACCGTCGTGAACTTCGCCGATCTTGTGAGTCACGCCGGTGTAGAACAGAATGCGTTCGGTGGTGGTGGTTTTGCCGGCATCGATGTGAGCACTGATACCAATGTTCCGGTAACGCTCGATGGGAGTCTTGCGGGGCACGTGAATCTCCTTGGAGTTGGGCGCGCCGATGGAAAAACGTCGAACGGCTGGATATGCCGTCCGGACGATCGGGGTGCTGCGGTACGAAGACTATAAGGATAGCGCCTGCGTCAGGCTTTTGCAGGATTCTTGCTGGGCGGGCAGTTTGGGACGATGACGGTGGCGGCGCGGCACGTGAATCGAACCTGTCCGGCGCGCCGGTCGGATGAATACGAAAAAGCCGGCATGCCGCCGGCTTTTCTGTTTCCGGTGCCGGGTGCGCATCGCCGTCGACCCATCGCGACGCGCGCTCTGGCGATCACTGCGGTGCGGGCAGCCCCTGAATCTTCGTCCCGGGTTTGATGCCCTTCGACGTGAACCAGCCCTTGCTCATCTCGAGCGCATAGACGCCGTTGTTGCGCGGGCAGTGGTTGTTCTCCGTCTCGGCCTGCATCTCGTCGATGTCGGTGACCGTGCCGTCGGCGCGCATGAAGGCGATCGACAGCGGGATCAGCGTGTTCTTCATCCAGAAGCAGTGCACCGCGTTTTCGTTGAAGACGAACAGCATGCCTTCGTTGGGCGCGAGCTGCGAACGATACATCAAGCCCTGTTCGCGATCGGCATCGTTGGCGGCGACGGCTGCGTCGATCACGAACATGCCGGCAGTAAGTTTCGCACGCGGGAAATCGCCGGGCTGCTTCGCGCCTGCGGGCATCTGCTGTGCGTGAGCGGTAACGGGCGCGGCAAACCAGGCCGACGATAAAGCAGCGAGGGGCAACATGATCGCAATCGCGACACGTGCCATCGACAAGCGCAGGGGAAATCGCACGACAACACTCCTTGCCTCGAAAATAACCCGCGCATGTTACGCGAGCGCGTCAAAAACAAAAAGGCAGATCGCCTTGCGGTGATCTGCCTTTCAACGCCGTAAGAACGGCAATACTGCTGGTTCTTGACTGCGTTTTACAAGCTAACTTATTCCGAAGCGCCCGAAGCTGCAGCAGCTGCTGCTGCCTTCTTGTGCGACTTCTTTGCGTGATGCTTCGTAGCCTTCGTGGCCTTCTTGGCCGACGAAGCAGCAGCAGCCGGAGCAGCCGAAGCAGCGACCGGAGCCGAAGCTTGTGCGAAAGCAGCCGTTGCGAACAGGCCAGCGACCAGAGCGGCGATCAGTTTGTTCATTTTGTAAATCCTCAGCTTGAGTTGCGGTTAATTAACCAGATGACCCGGTTCTTGAGTCATGCCGGTAAACGTGCCATCCACCTTTCGGTTGACAGACCCGTCGAAGAATTTTTCCGACGGGCACTGCTAGCGCTCGAACTATTCGTGCAGGCCGTTGGAGCGGCGTGCACAAAGGCTCTTATGGCTGAATGCCGGATAGCTTCGGTGGCATCTGCGTCGAATAACGCGTGAGTTCGGCACACGGTTGACGAAATTCTTTCGTGAAATTTCGGGATTGTTTATTCGCGTGTGATTGCGTTGACGTTGGCGTGTTCGTTTCGATAAGAAATACGTGCCGCCACAACGGGTTAGGCGTCGGATGGACGATTGTCCCGGGACGTCTGGATTACGCGATACCGTCCCACGGCGCATTCGCACGGAGGTCGATGCTTTCGCCGGGCTGCAGTCCGAGCGAAAAAATATCGAGTGCACCGACGCCGACACGCACGAGCCGCAGCGTCGGAAATCCGACCGCGGCCGTCATCCGCCTCACCTGGCGATTCTTGCCCTCGGTGATCGACAGTTCGATCCATGTGGTCGGAATCGCAGCGCGATAACGGATCGGCGGATTGCGTGGCCATAGCGTATCCGGCGGTGTGACGAAGGCGGCCTTGCACGGACGCGTCACGTAGTCGCCGAGATCGACGCCGCGTGCGAGCGCTGTGAGCGTCGACGGGTCCGGTGCGCCTTCCACCTGGGCCCAGTAGCGTTTGACGAGCTTGTGCCGGGGCTCGGCGATGCGTGCCTGCAATGCGCCGTCGTCGGTGAGCAGCAGTAGGCCCTCGCTGTCCGAATCGAGCCGGCCGGCCGGATAAACGCCGGGCACCTTGACCCAGTCCGCCAGCGACGCGCGCGTCTCGTGCGGCGAGAACTGGCAGATCGTGCCGAAAGGCTTGTTGAGGGCGAGCAGACGCATACGGATCGGTGGGTCGGGGAAGCCCCGGCTGGCGCGGGTTAGCCCGCGAGCGCGTTGGCAAATGGCGAGATATTAATGCATAATATGAAACAGCAAGTCTTTTGTCTTATATAAGACTTGGGAACCCGGGTACGACCGTCCATGCAAAAACGTCGTGTCCAGGTGCGGGCGTGCAGTCGTCGGCGTGGGCTAGAATAACGCCCTGGCCGCTTGCTGGCGCCCGGCACCGCGCGCAACGAGGCGCCCGGTTCCGCAGTTCATAGTCTGCTTTCCCCACAGCTTCCATCAGCACAGCTATCACTGGAGTCGACCATGCCGTATCAGCACATCAAGGTCCCGACCGGCGGAGACAAGATCACCGTCAATGCGGATTTCTCGCTCAACGTTTCCGACCAGCCGATCATCCCCTTCATCGAAGGCGACGGCACGGGCGCGGACATCACGCCGGTGATGATCAAGGTCGTCGATGCGGCGGTCGAGAAAGCGTACGCGGGCAAGAAGAAAATCCACTGGATGGAAGTCTATGCCGGCGAGAAGGCGACCAAGGTGTACGGTCCGGACGTGTGGCTGCCGGAAGAAACGCTCGAGGTCGTGAAGGAATACGTCGTGTCGATCAAGGGTCCGTTGACGACTCCGGTCGGCGGCGGCATCCGTTCGCTGAACGTCGCGCTGCGCCAGGAACTCGACCTGTACGTGTGTCTGCGTCCGGTGCAGTACTTCAAGGGCGTGCCTTCGCCGGTGCGTGAGCCGGAAAAGACCAACATGGTCATCTTCCGCGAGAACTCGGAAGACATCTACGCCGGTATCGAATGGGCGGCCGAGTCGGAGCAGGCGAAGAAGGTCATCAAGTTCTTCCGCGAAGAAATGGGCGTGAAGAAGATCCGCTTCCCGGAAACGTCGGCGATCGGCGTGAAGCCGGTGTCGCGCGAAGGTACGGAGCGTCTGGTGCGCAAGGCGATCCAGTACACGATCGACAACGACCGCCGCTCGCTGACGCTAGTTCACAAGGGCAACATCATGAAGTTCACGGAAGGTGCGTTCCGTGACTACGGTTATGAACTCGCGCAGAAGGAATTCGGCGCCGAGCTGATCGACGGCGGCCCGTGGATGAAGTTCAAGAACCCGCGCACGGGCAACGATATCGTCGTGAAGGACGTGATCGCCGACGCATTCCTGCAGCAGATCCTGCTGCGTCCGGCCGAATACGACGTGATCGCAACGCTGAACCTGAACGGCGACTACATCTCGGACGCACTGGCTGCGCAGGTCGGCGGCATCGGTATCGCGCCGGGTGCGAACCTGTCGGATTCCGTGGCGATGTTCGAAGCGACGCACGGCACGGCGCCGAAGTATGCGGGTAAGGACTATGTGAACCCGGGTTCGGAAATCCTGTCGGCGGAAATGATGCTGCGCCACCTCGGCTGGACCGAAGCGGCTGACGTCATCATCAAGTCGATGGAAAAGTCGATCCTGCAAAAGCGCGTCACGTACGACTTCGCACGCCTGATGGAAGGCGCGACGCAAGTGTCGTGCTCGGGCTTCGGTCAGGTGCTGATCGAAAACATGTAAAGCAGTTCGGAGCGATCCGATAAACCCCGGCAGACATATCGTGTCCGCCGGGGTTTTTCTTTTTAAGCGCGAATTTATTCGCGCGCGTTCTACGTCAATTCCGTATGCCGCGTGCGCTCCGCGATCCGCGTGAGTCTGTTCAGCCGCTGCCGCGCCTGTGCGATTCACGATCGCATGCATCGATACAAAAATACAAAACACGCAGCAGATCCCGGTGCCGCGTACCAATCGCAAGGGCATTCACCCCGTCGCGCTTCACTTCTATCTCATTAAGCGGAATGTGCCGTTTAGCGAATAAACTAAATTCGCAAACTTCGCTTGTTTAGCAAAACGAATAAACATAATGCGATAAGAATACATCGTTGACATTGGCAAATTACTCCGTCTAGACTGAGTTTAAATAGAATTCTTACACGCTTTTCACCACTAAATTGTTTAGGAAATCTACTAAACAAAGAATGAAAAGGAGACGGCAGTGAAAAGAAATCAGGAGATATTTGCGGCCCTGTTAATGCTCGGTGCATTGGCAGGATGCGGCGGCGACGTGCATTCGGGCAGCGGTCAGGCTGCGACGACGCCCGTGGTGACCGGCAGCGGATCCGCGCAGTCCGGATCGGCAGGCGGCAGCACGGGAAGCAGCAGCACCGGCGGTAGCAGCGGCAGCGGTACCGACACGGCACCGCCCGCCAACCTCGCGTTGACCCAGTACGTGAATCCGCTGATCGGCACGCTCGCGAGCAATTCGCCGAACCCGGTGCCTGCCGGACAGGCCGGCAGCGTAGTGCCGGCAGCGGGTCTGCCGTCGGGCATGGTGCAATGGGCACCGGACACGAACACCGGCACGGCACCGTCGAACAGCAAGGAGCCCGGCTCTCCCGCGGGCTACTACTACGACCTGTCGAACATCCAGGGCTTCAGCCTCACACACATGAGCGGCGCCGGCTGCTCGGGCAACGACGGCGAGTTCCCCGTCATGCCGACCACCGATGCGACCCAGCTCGCGCCTTCGTTCAAGCACACCAACGAACACGCGGCGGCCGGCTTCTACTCGGTCGTGCTGGACAGCGGCGTCAAGGTCGAACTCACCGCGACGCTGCGCACGGGCTTCGGACGCTTCACGTATCCGGCTGCGAAGCCGTCGATCGTCGTGCTCGACACCACGCACACCAACACGAATTCGCAGGTAGCTGGTTCGGTGACGAAAGTGGCCACCGACACGATCTCCGGCAGCACGACCGGCGGTGGCTTCTGCGGCAACTCGACTCAGGTGCCGGTCTACTTCTACGCGCAGTTCAGCCAGCCGTTCGATACGACGTCGTCGTTCAGCAACGGCCGCGCGGTGTTGAACTTCAAACCGGGCGCAACCGTGTTGATGAAGATCGGCATCTCGTACGTGAGCACCACAAACGCACAGGACAATCTCGCGAAAGAAAACTCCGCGTGGGATTTCGACGGCATCAAGACGCTCGCCGACAGCGCATGGAACTCGCGCCTGAACGCGATTCAGGTGACCGGCGGCACGCCTGATTCGATGACGAAGTTCTACACCGCGCTCTATCACGCGCTGTGGGCACCGAGCGTGTTCAGCGATGCAAACGGTCAGTACCAGGGGTTCGACAACACGGTTCATACCGTCGCATCGGGTCACGCGCAGTACACGAGCTTTTCGGGCTGGGACGTCTATCGCTCGCTGATTCCGTTGAAGGCGGTGTTGTTCCCTCAGGAAACCAGCGACATGATGCAGTCGCTCGTGAACGACGCCGATCAGTGCGGCGCGATTCCGCACTGGGTCAACGACAACGTCGAAGACGGCGTGATGCCGGGCGATGCAGGCTCGGCGATGGTCGCGGGAGGCTATGCGTTCGGCGCGACGGCGTTCGACGCGCAAGGCGCGCTGAAGCACATGATCAAGATGGCGAACATTCCTGGCACTGCATGCCAGCAATCCGGGATGACGAGCTACGGTGGTCTGAACGACTTCCTGGGCCAAGGTCATCTGGTGCCTGGCGACGGCGTGTGGGGCGGAGCGTCGACGAATCTCGAATACACGAGCAGCCATTTCGCGATCTCGAGCCTCGCTGGTGCACTCGGCAACACTGCGATCCAGAAGATGATGCTCAGCCGCTCGGCCTACTGGCAGTACGTGCTGAACACGTCGCTCGCAACACCGCTTCTCGCTGCACGAAACGGCGACGGCAGCTGGACCTCGGAGGACCCTTCGAGCACCGACAACTACGTCGAAGGCAACGCCGAACAGTACACATGGATGGTGCCGTTCGACCCCGCCGGCCTCTTCGGACAACTCGGCGGCAACAGCGTCGTCGTGCCGCGTCTGAACAACTTCTTCACCGTGCTCAACGCCGGCATGAGCCTGCCCAATTTCTACATGGGCAACGAGCCGACTTTCGAAGTGCCGTGGCTGTACAACTGGGCCGGTTCGCCGTCCGGTACGCAGAACGTCGTCCAGCAGATCATGAACACGGCATTCAGCACGCAGCCCGATGGCTTGCCCGGCAATGACGATCTCGGCGCTGTGTCGGGCTGGTATGTGTGGGGTGCGCTCGGGCTGTATCCGGAGATTCCGGCGGTCGGCGGTTTTGCGATCGGCAGTCCGCAGTTCCCGGCGATCGCGGTGCGTCTCGGCAACGGCAAGATGCTGAAGATTTCGGCACCCGATGCGCCCGCTTCGAACTACATCCAGAGCCTCACGGTGAACGGCACCGCGCAGACCAGCACGTGGCTGCCGCTCGCCGCGCTGAGCAACGGCGCGACGATGAACTTCACGATGGGTTCGGCGGCGTCGAGCTGGGGCACGGCAGCAAAGGACGCGCCGCCTTCGTTCGGCGTGCCGGTCGCGCTGAACGTCGCCGATGCGTTCAATAACCACGGCATCGCCACCGATGGCAGCGCAAACACCGACGGCACCGGCGCGGATTTCGACGGCGGTCTGTACGCGTACTCGTCGGCGGCGATGGCGGCGGCCGGCTGGAAAGCGGACCAGGCGTTCTCGTTCGACGGCGCGACCTTCACGGCGTCGGGCGGATCGATGCTCGATAACGCCGTCGCGGTCGGACAGACGATCACGCTGAGCCCCGCACAGCCCGGTAGCAATCTCGTCGTGCTGGGCGCTTCGAACAACGGGCCGAGCAGCGGCACCGCGCGTGTCAATTATTCGGACGGTACGTCGTCGACCTTCACGCTCGCATTCGACGACTGGACGCTCAACGGCGGCAGCAAGACCGCGAGCGCCGACATCGCGCTGACGATGCCGTATCGCGACACCGGCAGCGGCCAGAAGGACAACACGAAGACCTATGTGTTCGCGGTCAAGGTGCCGCTGACGGCGGGCAAGACCGTCGCCAGCGTGACGCTGCCCCGGCAGGTGAATACCGGAAAGATGCACGTGTTCGGGATGGCGGTTGGGACGTGATGGTGGCGTCGTCGGATCGCGTGCGGTCGCTCGTGGAATAGAGCGGCCGCGCGTGACGCCGCAGCAGTGGGTGAGTAACAGTGAGAAGTGCTAGGGAGAAGTCCGGCTGCTGTGATTGAGAGCAGACCGGACGGACAAAACAATGAGGTGGCGCGAGGAATGGGCGCCGCCGACCGCTGTGCATGGGACCAGAGTAAGCGCTAAAGCGCTAACTCTGGTCGACAGCTGGCCAGGAGACGAGGATGAAACCAATACGCACACTGATACTGCGCGTGTCCGCCGCCGCCATCACGGCGGCATTAATGAGCGCATGCGGAGGCGGCGTCGACAGCACGGCCATTCGCACCGGCAACGCCGTGAGTCCATCGATCGATACGCCGGCGAACAGCACAGCACCCGCGACCGGCGCGCCAGCGAGTGGCGCATCGTCGCCGGTGGTGGTCGCGAAGGATCTGCAACTGACCCAATACGTCGATCCATTGATCGGCACGCTCGCGAGCAACTCGCCGAACCCGGTGCCCGCGGGTCAGGCCGGCAGCGTGATACCTGCTGCGGGACTGCCTAACGGAATGGTGCAGTGGGCACCCGACACGAACACCACGCCAGCCCCGTCGACCAGCGCCGAACCCGGTTCGCCCGCCGGCTACTACTACGATCTGAAGACGATCAAGGGCTTCAGCCTGATGCATATGAGCGGCGCCGGCTGCGGCGGCAACGGCGGCGAATTCCCGGTGATGCCGAGGACCGACACCGGCAAGCTCCTGCCCGGCTTCAGTCACGACAACGAGCACGCGGCGCCGGGTTATTACTCGGTCAAGCTCGACAACGGCATCAAGGTCGAACTGACCGCGACGCTGCGTACTGGCTTCGGACGCTTCACGTACCCCGCTGGGCAACCGTCGATTCTCGTGCTCGACGCGACGAGCACCAACACGAAGTCGCACACGACCGGCACCGTGACGGGCATCTCCGCGAACGAACTGCAAGGCAGTACGACGAGCCAGGGTTTCTGCAATCACACCACGCCGGTCACCGTCTATTTCGATGCGGTGTTCGATCAGCCGTTCGATGCAGCGTCGCCGATTGAGAACGGCAAGGCCGAGTTGCATTTTGCACCCGGCGCAACGGTGCAGATGAAAATCGGCATCTCGTTTGTGAAGGACCATGCGAAGCTGAACCTGACCACCGAGACGAAAGATCTGAAGTGGGACTTCGACGCAACCCGCAAAGCCGCCGACGCAACATGGAACAGCCGCCTCAACGCAATTCAGGTGACAGGCGGCACCGACGACGACAAGAAGAAGTTCTACACCGCGCTGTATCACACGCAGTGGTCGCCGAGCGTGTTCAGCGATGTCGACGGCAGCTACATCGGCTTCGACCAGAAGACTCATAAGGTCGCCGCCGGCCACGCGCAATACACCAACTACTCCGGCTGGGACATCTACCGCTCGCTGATTCCGTTGAAGGCGCTGCTGTTCCCGCAGGAAACCAGCGACATGATGCAGTCGCTGATCAACGACGCCGACCAGTGCGGCGCGATTCCGCGCTGGGTCAACTACAACGTCGAGACCGGTGTGATGCCGGGCGATTCCGGTTCGTTGATGGTCGCGGGCGGGTACGCGTTCGGCGCGAAGGACTTCGATACGCAGGGCGCACTGAAACACATGATGACCGTCGCGAACGTGCCGGGCACTAAATGCCAGGGCGACACGACCGCCGAAGGACGCGGCAGCTACCTGAAGTATCACTACATGACAGAGGACGAAAATGGCTGGGGACCTGCGTCGTCCACACTCGAATACGCGAGCACTGACTTCGCGATGGCGCAGTTCGCCGGTGCGCTCGGCAATACGGCGTTCCAGACGACCGAACTGCAACGTTCCGGCTACTGGGCGAATCTGCTCAACACGTCCGCGACGCCGCCGCTGATCACGCCACGCGACGACAGCGGCAACTGGCTCTCGCCGGACAACAGCGCGTACGTCGAAGGCAACGCGGAGCAGTACACGTGGATGGTGCCGCACGACGTCGGCGGGCTGTTCGCGAAACTCGGCGGAAATGCGGTCGTCGTCGCGCGGCTCGACAAGTTCTTCTCGCAACTCAATGCGGGCACCACGCAGCCCAACTTCTACATGGGCAACGAACCGACCTTCACGGTGCCGTGGCTCTACAACTGGGCGGGTTCGCCATCGGGCACGCAGCGCGTCGTCCGCCAGATCATGACGACCGTCTTCAGCACGAAGCCCGATGGCCTGCCGGGAAACGACGATCTCGGCGCGGTGTCGGGATGGTACGTGTGGGGTGCGCTGGGGTTGTATCCGGAGATTCCGGGTGTCGGCGGGCTCGCGATCGGCAGTCCGCAGTTCGACTCGATTGCGGTGAGGCTCGGTAACGGCAAGACGTTGCAGATCGATGCGCCCGGCGCGTCGTCGACGTCGAACTATGTGCAGAGCCTGAGCATCGATGGTGCGGCTCACACGAGCACGTGGCTGTCGCTCGATGCACTGACGAACGGCGCGTCGATGAAATTCACGATGGGCACCGCGCCGTCGACGTGGGGCACGCAGGCTTCGGATGCGCCGCCTTCGTTTGCGGCTCCGGCTGCGTCGGGTTCGCAGTAGTCGCGGCACCGACTGCCGTACTTCTAAAAACAACGATCGACAAACAGCATCGGACACGACCCCGCACGCGGCAAAGCGTGCGGGTCGTCGCGATCGTCGAGCGACATCGTACCGATGCATTAAACAGGGAGGTGGACATGAAAAATCTGCTGAAGCTCGCGATAGTCGTCGCGAGCATGGCGGCACTCACGGGTTGCGGAGGCGACGTTGGATCGTCGCAGTCCGCGACGCATACGAGCGGGAGTAACGGAGCAGGGTCGGTAAGCGGAGGCGCGGGAACGCCGGTTGGCTCTGGCGGTAATTCGACCGGCAGCAACCCGCCGGTGGTCACGCCTCCGGTGACCCGCACCGACATTGCCGGCCTGACGAAATTCGTCAACGTGTTCATCGGCACCGATACGCCGGATACGGGTCTCTCGGGCTATCCCGGCAACCTCAACCCGGGAGCGCAGACGCCGTTCGGCATGGTGAGCTTCGGTCCGGACACACCCGGCAGCAGGTCGCCGTACGGGGCGGGCTCGGGCGGTTACTTCTATGAAGATTCGAGCATCGACTTCTTCAGCCTCACGCATCTGAATGGTCCAGGCTGCCGGGGGCAGGGCGCGGTCGCGATGATCCCCGGTGGGGGCCAACTGACCTTCTCGCATGCGGACGAAAGCGCATCGCCTGGCTACTACAAGGTGAAGACCGGCAACGGCATCGTCAACGAATTCACCGCGACGACGCGCACCGGCATGGCTCGCTTGACCTTCCCGGCGGGGTCGACGCCGACGCTTGTCGTCAACGCGCTGAAGAGCAACGGAATGAAGAGCGGTGTGTCGTCATCGCTCGTGAACATCGCCGTCGATACAACGGCCGGTGTGGTGTCCGGTCAAACGGTGGTCGGTGCGTTCTGCGGCGGGACCTGGTACAAGCCGGTGTACTTCTACATCGTCTTCGATACCGCGTTCGATCCGACGAAGACCAAGTCGTCGAACGGCGTCGCGACGCTTACGTTCCAGCCCGCGGCTGCCGGTGCCGCGACGGTCGTGCAGGTCAAGGTCGGTATCTCGTCGGTCAGCGTCACCAACGCGAAGCTGAATCTGACGACGGAAAACCCGAACTGGTCGTTCGATACCGTTCGCACGAATCAGGATGCGATCTGGAATCACCGGCTCAACACCGTGCAGCTCGATCTTGCGCAGAGTGGCGCGATCACGAGTCTCGGTTCGAAGGCGCAGGCCGCGACCAACTACGTGACGCAGTTCTACACGGCGCTCTATCACACGATGACGGGCCCCACGATCTATAGCGACGTCAACGGCGATTACCGAAGCATGCAGCAGGCCAATCTTGGCGCGCCCGGCAACACGGCACCGGGACGTCCGACCGCAAACGTCTCGCAATATCCGGTGCCCGGCAACGCGAATGCGTACAAGGCGCACTACTCAGGCTTCTCGATGTGGGACACGTATCGTTCGGAGACGCAATTGCAGGCGCTGCTGTTTCCGACCGAAACGAGCGACATGATGCAGTCGCTCGTCGCCGACGCGAAGCAATGCGGCGCGCTCCCGCACTGGGTCGACGGCAGCGACGACACCAGGCCGATGGAAGGCGACCACGCGCCGAACGTGATCGCGGGTGCTTACGCGTTCGGCGCGCGTTCGTTCGATACGACGACCGCGCGCAAGTACATGCTGCAATCGGCGTTCGGCACGGGCGGTCCGGGCAGTGCGTTTGTCGAAGGTCAGTGCAACGACCAGCCGAGCGTCGACTGGACGAACGGGTCGAGCAGCGTCGGTAGTTTCTATCTGAAGAACGGCTACGTTTCCACCGATCTTTCGGTCAATCATCACTCGGGTTCTGTCACCCTGGAGATGGGCACGACGGACGAATCGATCGGCAACTTCCTTGCCGCGCTCGGCCAGACCGGCGATGCAAGCACTGTCACGACGTTGCACAAACGGGCCGCCGCCTGGGCCAACATCTTCGACGCGAACATTCCCGCGAGCCAGAACTACTTCGGCGTGACGAAGGGACTCGTGCCGAAGACTTCGAGCGGGCAATGGGTGTTCAACGATCCGCAGAACGGCGGCTTCCACGAATCGACCGAGCCGAACTACATCTGGACGATCGGCCACGACTACACGGCGCTGAACGCGGCGCTCGGCGGCAACACGGCGGCGATCACGCAGCTGAATGCGCTGTTCGGACTGGACGCGAGCAATCCGTATGGCGGCGCGCTGCCAAGTCCGCAAACGCTGAACAGCGGAGAGGGCGGCAGCACGCTGTACATTGGTAACGAGCCGTCGTTGCAAACGCCGTGGGCCTACAACTGGACCGGCACGCCGCAGCTCACGCAGCGTGTGATCCCGATCGTGATGCAGCAGACCTTCGCCAACGACCCAGGCGGCCTGCCCGGCAACGACGACATGGGCGCGACGTCCGGCTGGTATCTGTGGGCGAGCCTCGGGCTGTATCCGGTGATTCCGTCGGCACCCGGTCTCGCGATGTCGACGCCGCAGTTCAAGGGGATGACCGTGTGGCTCGCCGACGGCACGAAGAAGCTGCGCATCGAAGCCGACGACGAAGCGTTGTTGAACACAAAGCCGTACATCAAGTCGGTGCAGCTGAACGGCAAGACGTATCAGGGATCGTGGCTGCCGCTCGCGGCAATTGCGAACGGCGGTACGTTGACCTACACGCTGTCGGCGACGCCGACCGACTGGGCGACCGGCGCCGCGCTCGCGCCGCCGTCCGGACCGGGCGCGGACTATACGAAGGCACTCGCGACGCCGCAGCCTTGAAGCGTTGAATCGACGCACTGCATCCGCGCGGGTTCGAAGCGCGGGTGTGGTGGGAGTGGTGGCCAGCAGCCTGACCCGTGGCTGGCTTTGAAACCCTGGCGGGGTGACTCGCTGGGGTTTTTTTCTTGCGTCGCTCATCGTGCGACGGTCGCGATAGTTGCGTTGCGGCGGTCGACCGGCTGCGGCGGCGCGCTGCGGTATGATGGCCGCACGCCTTTTTCACTTTCCACTTTCCCGTCGCATGTCTTCGTTGTGGCGAATCCTCGTTGTGCTGTCGATCGCGCTGCTGTTCACGCAGCGCGTGTCCGCACACGAACAAGACGTGCAGCGTATCGCCGTCAACAACGGTGCGCAGGTCTCTCATCGCATCGCGACGGCGGAACACGAGCACCGCGTGTCACATCTGTCCGCGCATTGCGACATGCTCCACTGTGTATGCGGTCACGCGTCGTGTTGCGCGACGATGTGCGGTGCGCATTGCGGCGCATTGTTTGTCGCGTGGCGCTTCGAACCGTGGACGCCCGATGCATCGTTGCCGTCTTCCGCTACTGGTCCTTATCGCGCAGGCATTTCGCACGCGCCGCCGCTGCGTCCGCCGATCGTTTGACTTACGTGTGTGTCGCCTGCTTGGGCGCGTGATCGATGTCACGCAATCACGCAACAGCTGCGGCGCGCCGCAACGACGACGGCCGACCGCGCGCTCGCGCAGTCGCTGGCCGTTTCCCGAATGAACGAATGCGCACGCGACATTGCCCGAGCGGCAGCCGCGTGCGCGAGCAAAGAGGAATCGATCGATGATCCGCAGAGAATTTATGGTTCGCACGCTGGCTGCGGCGGTGGCAACGCTAGCCGGTCGTGGCGCGTGTGCGCAGCAGGCGTCGCACGGCATGCAGGGCATGCACGATATGGCCGGCATGGAAGGGATGGAAGGCATGGCCGGAATGCCCGGCATGACGCCGAAGACGAGCGCCGCCGCACACGCGCCTGCGCCGCTCGCTGCGGTCGATGCGCTGCCGGCAGGCCGTCCGCTCGCATCGCTGCGCATCCTTGCCAACGAGAGCCGCGAGCCAGGTGTGTTTCGCGCGACGCTCGTCGCGCATCCGGTCCAGCGCAATGTGCTCGCGGGCAGCGGCAAACCCACGACGTTCTGGCAGTACGACCCGACGACCGACGCGACATCGCAGGGTCCCATCGTCGGTCCGCTGATCGACGTACGCGAGGGCGACACCGTCGAGATCCACTTCATCAACCGGCTTGCACAGCCGTCGACAATTCATTGGCACGGCTTGCCCGTGCCGCCCGATCAGGACGGCAATCCTTCCGATCCGGTCGCGCCGGGCGCGACGCACGTCTACCGTTTCACGCTGCCGCCCGGCAGCGCGGGAACGTACTGGTATCACCCGCATCCGCACATGATGTCCGCCGAGCAGGTGTTTCGCGGGCTGGCCGGTCCGATCGTCGTGCGCGCTGCTAACGATCCGCTCGCCGGCTGGCCTGAGCGTCATCTGTTCTTCTCGGATCTGAAGCTGTCCGCCGACGGCACGATTCCGCCGAACGACATGATGGACTGGATGAACGGCCGCGAAGGCCAGTTCGTGCTGGTCAACGGCGCTCGGCGGCCGCGCATCGTCGTCGCAAACGACGAGCGCTGGCGTGTGTGGAACGGCTGCAATGCGCGCTATCTTCGGTTGTCGCTGGGTGTGCCGTTCGCGCAGGTCGGCACCGACGGCGGTTTGCTGGAGCGTTCGCGCGACGGTCTGACCGACCTGCTGCTCGCGCCGGGCGAGCGCGCGGAGCTGATCGTGCGCGCCGGCACGAAGCCGCAACAGGTGGTGCTCACCGCCGATGTCTACGATCGCCGCAAGATGGCAATGTCGCACGGCAGTCTGCCCGCCGATCCCGCGCATGCGCTCGCCGACATCGAATTCGCACCGTCGGCCGGTGCCGATGCTGCCGCTGCGACACCACGAGCATTACCCGCGATATTGCGCACGATCGAACCGCTGGGCACGTCGGTTGCAAAAAAATCGGTCGTGTTTTCCGAGAAGATGGACATGGCCGCGATGCATAAACCCGGCGCGTCCGTGCACGGGATGCCCGCCGGCATGTCCTTCATGATCAACGGCGCGACGTTCGATCCATCTCGCGTCACGCTGACGAGCCGGCGCGACGACGTGGAAATCTGGTCAATCGAAAATCGCACCGACATGGATCATCCGTTCCATCTGCACGGCACGCAGTTTCAGGTGGTCGAGCGGGTGCGGGGCGGTGTTGCGACGTCCGAGCCGTATCGCGCGTGGCGCGACACGGTGAACGTCGAGCCCGACGAGATCGTGCGCATCGCGACGGTGCAGCGGATGGCGGGCGAGCGCATGTTCCACTGTCACATCCTCGAGCACGAGGACCTCGGAATGATGGCCACGCTCAAGGTGATCTGAGTGATCTGAGCGTCGCGCCCTATGTGAACGCAAAATGAAAAAACCCGGCATGAAGCCGGGTTTCAGAGGTACGGGTATCGAACGGAGTCAGGCGGCGGCCTGGATGTTCGATGCCTGTTTGCCTTTGGGGCCCTGCACGACGTCGAAACTCACCTTCTGGCCTTCCTTGAGGGTTTTGAACCCGTTCATCGTGATAGCCGAAAAGTGCGCGAACAGATCCTCACCGCCTTCGTCGGGCGTAATGAATCCGAAACCTTTCGCGTCATTGAACCATTTGACTGTACCAGTTGACATACCAACTTCCCCTGTAACTCATGTTCCCACCACGAGCACGCTCGAAAAGCTTAACGACCGCAGTTTGCAGCCGTCCCCTCCTCACAAGCTCACCATCGGCATTTTTTCGAAATAATTGCTGGTTGAAAAAAGTGCCAGCTTGATTGTTGAGGCTCTTAATTCGAGTGTCAAGAAAATTTTGAGACACGCTGCGGGCCGTTGCGTGAATCCCATTTTCAGGGTTTTTCCCGCTTTTCTTATGTGCGGCCGTACGAGCGGGCGGTCTTGAAAAGTCGCATAATCGACTCACATGCTGCGTAGCGGGTCGCGGAGGAACGCGGAGCCGCCAGCCGCTTCCGGCGGGTTATGCGATACTCGATCCGACGATGGTTTGACGAATGCAGCAACGACTTTCGGGAGGGCCGGCACCGCACTCGGCTCGTCGCGGAACGCTCGCGCCGGCAATGCTGGCCGCAGGGCCTCCGGGCAACGTTCACCGGCCAGCTGGCTGGGGGTTTTGGCAGGATTGCGGGCCTGTCCGAGTTGTTTAGAATGGGTGTATGGCGATTATTCCGGACAAGCAGGATGGCACCGTACTGGAGCGGCAGGAACAGAAGCTAAAACCGCCGGCCATGTATAAGGTGGTGCTGCTGAATGACGACTTCACGCCGATGGAATTTGTCGTGATGATCGTGCAGGAGTATTTCAATAAAGATCGTGAAACCGCAACGCAGGTTATGTTGAAGGTACATCGCGAAGGTAGGGGAGTCTGTGGGGTCTATACGCGGGACATCGCGTCGACCAAAGTCGAGCAAGTCGTTACCCACGCACGGCAGGCCGGGCATCCGCTGCAGTGTGTGATGGAGGAAGCATGATTGCCCAGGAACTGGAAGTCAGCCTGCACATGGCGTTCATGGAAGCACGCCAGGCCAGGCACGAGTTCATCACGGTCGAACATCTTTTGCTGGCGCTGTTGGACAATCCGACGGCGGCTGAGGTGTTGCGCGCATGCGCGGCCAACATCGAGGATCTGCGTCAGAACCTGCGCAACTTCATTCATGACAACACGCCGACCGTGCCTGGCACGGACGACGTCGACACGCAGCCCACGCTCGGTTTTCAGCGTGTGATCCAGCGCGCCATCATGCATGTGCAGTCCACGTCGAACGGCAAGAAGGAAGTGACCGGCGCGAACGTGCTGGTTGCGATCTTCGGCGAGAAGGATTCTCACGCGGTGTACTACCTGCAGCAGCAGGGCGTCACGCGGCTCGACGTCGTGAATTTCATTTCGCATGGCATCGCGAAGACGAACAGCACCGACGCCGCGAAAGCGAGCGACGCGAATGCCGAGTCCGACGAAGCCGGTGCGCAGAAGGAAACGCCGCTCGCGCAGTTCACGCAGAACCTGAACCAGATGGCAAAGGACGGCCGCATCGATCCGCTGATCGGACGCGAAGCGGAAGTCGAGCGCGTCGTTCAGGTGCTGTGCCGTCGTCGCAAGAACAATCCGCTGCTGGTCGGTGAAGCGGGCGTCGGCAAGACGGCGATCGCCGAAGGTCTTGCGTATCGGATCACGCGCGGCGAAGTGCCGGACATTCTTGCGGATGCGCAGGTCTATTCGCTCGATATGGGCGCGCTGCTCGCCGGCACGAAGTATCGCGGCGATTTCGAGCAACGCCTGAAGACGGTGTTGAAGGAACTGAAGGAACGGCCGCACGCCATTCTGTTCATCGACGAAATCCATACGCTGATCGGCGCAGGTGCTGCGTCGGGCGGCACGCTCGATGCATCGAATCTGCTGAAGCCGGCGTTGTCGTCGGGTGTGTTGAAGTGCATCGGCGCGACGACGTTCACCGAATATCGCGGCATCTTCGAGAAGGACGCAGCGCTGTCGCGCCGCTTCCAGAAAGTCGATGTGACCGAGCCGACCGTCGAACAAACGGTGGCGATCCTGCGTGGCTTGAAGTCGCGCTTCGAAGAGCACCACGGCGTGAAGTATTCGTCGGGTGCGCTGTCGGCGGCGGCGGAGCTGTCGGCGCGCTTCATCACCGACCGTCATCTGCCGGACAAGGCGATCGACGTGATCGACGAAGCCGGTGCGGCGCAACGCATCCTGCCGAAGTCGAAGCAGAAGAAGACGATCGGCAAGGGCGAGATCGAGGAAATCATTTCGAAGATCGCGCGCATCCCTCCGCAGAGCGTGTCGCAGGACGACCGCAGCAAGCTGCAGACGCTCGATCGCGATCTGAAGAGCGTCGTGTTCGGACAAGACCCGGCCATCGATGCGCTGTCGGCCGCGATCAAGATGGCGCGCGCGGGCCTCGGCAAGACGGACAAGCCGATCGGCGCGTTCCTGTTCTCGGGCCCGACCGGTGTCGGCAAGACCGAAGTGGCGCGGCAGCTCGCGTTCACGATGGGCATCGAACTGCTGCGCTTCGACATGTCGGAATACATGGAGCGTCATGCGGTGAGCCGTTTGATTGGCGCGCCGCCGGGCTACGTCGGGTTCGATCAGGGTGGTTTGCTGACCGAAGCCGTCACGAAGAAGCCGCACTGCGTGCTGCTGCTCGACGAAATCGAGAAGGCGCATCCGGACATCTACAACGTGCTGCTGCAGGTGATGGACCACGGCACGCTGACCGACAACAACGGCCGCAAGGCGGACTTCCGCAACGTCATCATCATCATGACGACGAATGCGGGCGCCGAGTCGATGCAGAAGTCGACGATCGGTTTCACGACGCGCCGCGAAACCGGCGACGAAATGGCCGATATCAAGCGGATGTTCACGCCGGAGTTCCGTAACCGTCTGGACGCGACGATCAGCTTCCGCTCGCTCGATGAAGAAATCATCATGCGCGTGGTCGACAAGTTCCTGATGCAGCTCGAAGACCAGCTGCACGAGAAGAAGGTCGACGCGCTCTTCACCGACGCGCTGCGCGCGCATCTTGCGAAGCACGGTTTCGATCCGTTGATGGGTGCACGTCCGATGCAGCGCCTGATCCAGGACACGATCCGTCGCGCGCTCGCCGACGAGTTGCTGTTCGGCAAGCTGGTGACGGGCGGCCGCGTGACGGTCGACGTCGATGGCAACGACAAGGTGCAGCTGACGTTCGACGAGCATTCGGAGCCGGGCAGTCCGAATCCGGAAGCGGTCGAGGCCGAATAAGCTTCAAGAGCAGCAATAAAAAACGGCGCGGGCTATAAACCCGCGCCGTTTTTCTTTTGCGTGGCGTATTTGTCCTGCGTATCGACGTTCAGTGCTTGCCGGTACTACCGAATCCACCCGCGCCGCGCGCGCTCTCCGCAAAGTCGTCGACGATGTTGAACTGCGCCTGCACGACCGGCACGATTACCAGTTGCGCGAGACGTTCGAACGGATTCAGCGTGAACGTGGTCTGGCCGCGGTTCCACGTCGAAATCATCAGCTCGCCCTGGTAATCCGAATCGATCAATCCCACCAGATTACCCAGCACGATGCCGTGCTTATGACCGAGGCCCGAGCGCGGCAGGATCAGCGCGGCGTAGCCCGGATCGCCGACGTGGATCGCGAGGCCGGTCGGCACGAGCGCGGTCTGTCCCGGTTCGAGGATCAGCGGCGCGTCGAGACATGCACGCAGATCGAGGCCCGCGCTGCCCGGCGTCGCGTAGTGCGGAAGCTGGTCGCGCATCTTCGGGTTGAGAATCTTCAGGTCGAGTTTCATGCGAGGTCGGGAATGGAGGTGAAGAAAAAAATTCAGCGTCCCAGCTGGAACGCTTCGGCAAGCAGTTCGTACGAGCGCAGTCGCGCGCGGTAGCTGCCCGCGACGGTCAGCACGATCAGTTCGTCGGCCTCGAACTGGTCCTTCAACTCGAGTAGCCGTTCGGTCACCGTGCCGGGCGTGCCGATCACGCTGCGCGGCTTTTCGCGCGCGATGACCAGTTGCTCGCGCTCGCCGTATTCCTGCGCGAGGCCTTGCTCGATCGATGGAATCGGCGCGTTGAGTCCGTAGGCCATCTGCACGCGGCGCAGATCGACTGCTTTTTCGAGGTCGGCGGCTTCCTGTTCGGTGTCCGCGCAGATCGCGAATACTGCGGCCGCCAGATACGGCCGCGCTTCGTTGCCGGCAGCGAAGCGCTCGCGATACGCCTGCGCCACCTGATGTCCGAAATGCGCGTTGATGAAATGCGCGAACGCGAAGCGCAGCCCAAGCTGCGCGGCAAGCAGCCCGCCGAAGTCGCTCGACCCGAGCACCCACAGTTCAGGTCGCGTCTCGACTTGCGGTTGCAGCAGCACGCCGTGCGCGAGGTGATCGTCGGGCAGGGTGCCGTTCATCAGCCCGACCAGTTCGCCGACCTGCTGCGGAAAAATGTCGCCACGGTTGTACGTGCCCGCCGCGACGGCCTGCGCGGTGCGCATGTCGCCGCCGGGCGCGCGCCCGACACCGAGATCGACGCGATTCGGGAACAGCGCTTCGAGCATCATGAACTGCTCGGCGAGTTTGAACGGGCTGTAGTACGGCAGCATCACGCCGCCGGAGCCGATGCGGATGCGCTTCGTCACGCTGCCGAGGCGCGCGAGCATGACTTCGGGACACGGGTTCGATACGCCGCGCAACCCGTGGTGTTCGGCGCACCAGTAGCGCGTGTAGCCGAGGTCGTCGGCGAGTTGGGCGAGTTCGATGGTGGCCGCGATCGCATCGGCTACCGAGTGCGCGTCGATCACGGGCGTTTGATCGAGCACGGAAAGTCGCGTCATGGCAGTACCGCTCCGGATGAGATCAGCGGATCAGGCTCGTGTCCGGCAGCCGCTTCGCGATTTCGGCGATCAGCGCGCCGGCGAGCGAACGCTTGTCCGCGCGCGGCAGCTTCGTCGCGCCGCTTGCTTCGAATAGCACGACTTCGTTGTCGTCGAGGCCGAACGTCAGCGGACCGAGATTGCCGATCAGTAGCGGCACGTTCTTGCGTACGCGCTTTTCTTCGCCGTGCACGTCGAGGTCGCCGCTCTCCGCCGCGAAGCCGACGCAGAACGGCGGATGCGGCAGCTTCGCGACCGCTGCAAGGATGTCGGGGTTCTCGATGAACGTGAACGACGGCATCGGCTTGTCGGCGGTCTTCTTGATCTTGTGGTCGCTCGGGTGATCGACGCGCCAGTCGGCGACCGCTGCGACGCCGATGAAGATGTCGTAGTCGGGCACCGCGCGCATCACCGCGTCGTGCATCTGCTGCGCGGTCTGCACGTCTTCTCGATAGACGCCCCACGGTGTTTCGATGCTGACCGGACCGGCGATCAGATGCACGTCCGCGCCCGCCTGTTGTGCGGCGCGCGCGAGCGCGAAGCCCATCTTGCCGCTGGAGCGATTCGTGATGCCGCGCACCGGATCGAGCGGTTCGAACGTCGGGCCCGCGGTGAGCAACACGCGATGTCCGGCGAGCAGCTTCGGATGGAAGAACGACGCGATCGCTTCATACGTCGCTTCGGGTTCGAGCATCCGGCCGTCGCCGACTTCACCGCACGCCTGCGGACCGGAGTCCGGACCCAGCACTTCGACGCCGTCCGCGCGCAGCTGCGCGACGTTGCGTTGCGTGGCCGGGTTCTGCCACATCTGCCGGTTCATCGCGGGGACGACGAGCAGCGGACAGTCGCGCGCCACACACAGCGTGGACAGCAGATCGTCCGCGCGACCATGCGCGAGCTTCGCGAGAAAATCCGTCGACGCCGGCGCGATCACGATCGCATCGGCTTCGCGCGACAGATCGATGTGCGGCATGTTGTTCGGAATGCGCGCGTCCCACTGGCTCGTGTAGACGGGCCGGCCGGACAGCGCCTGCATCGTG
This sequence comes from Paraburkholderia flava, assembly GCF_004359985.1. Lineage (NCBI taxonomy): Bacteria > Pseudomonadati > Pseudomonadota > Betaproteobacteria > Burkholderiales > Burkholderiaceae > Paraburkholderia > Paraburkholderia flava. The sequence goes on from NZ_SMRO01000002.1 coordinate 399,152, forward strand.
ACCGGCGTGATGAACTGCGTTGCCGCATCGGTCATCACGATCTGCACGGTGGCACCTGCCTTGACGAGCAGGCGCGTGAGTTCGGCGATCTTGTAGCAGGCGATGCCACCCGTCAGACCGAGGACGAGATGTTTTCCTGCGAGTTCTCCGCCTGTGGCAGTAGTGACGGTAGTGACAGTCGCCAACGCAAGCCTCCGACTAAGCAAGTGCCGCCGGCGCAGCGCGCCGGCTTTGAAACACGGTCAACGCGAGCCGCGCACGCGCCGCAGCTCGTCGAACACGAGCAGCGCTGCGCCGATCGTGATCGCGCTGTCGGCGAGATTGAACGCCGGCCAGTGCCATGCGCGCACGTGAAAATCGAGGAAGTCGATCACGTGGCCGTACATCAGCCGGTCGATCACGTTGCCGAGCGCACCGCCGAGAATCAGCGACAGCGCCGCACAGAACAGCCGCTGCGTGCCGTGCCGCTTCAACAGATAGCAGATCACGAGCGCCGCAACGATGCCGAGCGCGGTGAAGCCCCAGCGCTGCCAGCCGCCGGCAGCCGCGAGGAAGCTGAACGCCGCGCCGCGGTTGAACACCAGCAGCAGGTTGAAGAACGGCGTCAGTTCATACGGGCGACCGTACTCGAACACGCGCGCGACAGCGATCTTCGTCAACTGATCGAACAGGATCACGATCAGTGCGACGCCCAGCCACGGTGCGAGCGATCCGCCGCCCGATTTCGACAGGGTTTTGGCCATTATGCCGCGCTCCTTGTTTCACCGCTGCCGAACAGATTGCTGATACAGCGCCCGCACAGCGTCGGGTGTTCGGCGTTCTCGCCGACGTCCGCGCGGTAGTGCCAGCAGCGCTCGCACTTGAGGTATTTCGACGCGATCACTTCGACGCCTTCGTCGGCTTCGCTGTCCACACGCACGACCGTCGCCGCCGACGTGATCAGCACGAACTTCAGATCGGCGCCGAGGCTCGCGAGCGCATCGTGACGCGCACCGCTCGCGCGGATCTCGACTTCGGCCTGCAGCGACGAACCGATCAGGTTCGCGACGCGCGCTTCTTCCAGAGCCTTCGTGACATCGCTACGTACCGAGCGCAGCAGCGCCCACTTGTCGATCAGCGCGGCGCTGTCCTCGACCTGCGGGTACACGTGATACGTGCCGGTGAAGATCGTGTCGTTGCCCGGCTGGAAGATCTTCCATGCTTCTTCGGCGGTGAACGACAGGAACGGCGCCATGATCCGCAGCAGCCCGTGCGCGATGTGATACAGCGCGGTCTGTGCGGCACGGCGCGCGGTCGAGTCGGGCGCGGTCGTGTAGAGACGGTCTTTCAGCACGTCGAGATAGAAGCCGCCGAGATCTTCCGAGCAGAACGTCTGCAGCTTCGCGACGACCGGATGGAACTCGTATCGGTCGTAGTGCGCGAGCACGTCGGTCTGCAGCGCGGACGTCAGCGCGACCGCGTAGCGATCGATCTCGAGCCATTCGTCGACCGGGCGCGCGTGCGCGGCGAAGTCGAAGTCCGACAGGTTTGCGAGCAGGAAGCGCAGCGTGTTGCGGATACGTCGATAGCTTTCCGTCACGCGCTTGAGGATTTCCTCGGAGATCGCGAGCTCGCCGGAATAGTCGGTCGATGCGATCCACAGCCGGATGATTTCCGCACCCAACCGGTTCGCCACTTCATGCGGATCGATCCCGTTGCCGAGCGACTTGCTCATCTTGCGGCCTTCGCCGTCGACGGTGAAGCCGTGCGTGAGCAGCGCGTTGTACGGCGGCCGGCCGTCGAGCATCGACGCAGTGAGCAGCGACGAATGGAACCAGCCGCGATGCTGGTCCGAGCCTTCGAGATAGAGGTCAGCCGGGAACTGCAGCGAGTCTTTGTGCGAGCCGCGCAGCACGTGCCAGTGCGTCGTGCCCGAATCGAACCAGACGTCGAGCGTGTCGCGGTTCTTCTCGTACAGGTTCGCGTCGTCGCCGATCAGCTCGCGCGGATCGAGCGTCTGCCACGCTTCGATGCCGCCGGTTTCGACACGCTGTGCGACCTGTTCGAGCAGTTCGAGCGTGCGCGGATGCAGCTCGCCGGTTTCCTTGTGCACGAAGAACGCCATCGGCACGCCCCATTGCCGCTGACGTGACAAGGTCCAGTCGGGCCGGTTCGCGATCATCGAGAAGAGACGTTGCTTGCCCCACGACGGATAGAACGCGGTCGCCTCGATGCCCGCGAGCGCGGTTTCGCGCAGCGTGCGGTCGCTGTCGTTCGGCTTCACGTCCATGCCCGCGAACCACTGCGACGTCGCGCGATAGATGATCGGCGTCTTGTGACGCCAGCAGTGCATGTAGCTGTGCGTGTACTTCTCGCTGCGTAGCAGCGTGCCGGCGTTACGCAATGCGTCGATGACCTGCGGATTCGCGGCCCAGATCGACAGACCGCCGAACAGCGCGAGCGATTCGATATAGCGGCCGTCGCCCATCACCGGATTGATGATGTCGGAGTCGGCCATGCCGTGCGCCTTGCACGACACGAAGTCCTCGACGCCATAGGCTGGCGACGAATGGACGATACCGGTGCCGGTCTCGGTCGTCACGTACTCGCCGAGATACACCGGCGCCGTGCGCTTGTAGCCCGGATGCGCGGACGCGAGCGGGTGATGGAAGCGCAGGTTCGCGAGCTTTTCGCCGGGCGCGGTCGCGATCACGTTGCCGGTCAGCTCGAAGTCCTTCAGGCACGCTTCGACGCGCTCCTGAGCGAAGATCAGCAGACCGCGCGGCGTATCGACGAGCGCGTAGACCACTTCCGGATGCACGTTCAGCGCCTGGTTCGCGGGGATGGTCCACGGCGTCGTGGTCCAGATGACGATGCCGCCTTCGGCGCGCGGCAATGCCGCGAGGCCGAACGCACGCGCGGTCTTCTCCGGATCGGCGAACGGGAACAGCACGTCGATCGTCGGATCGGTCTTGTCCTTGTATTCGACTTCCGCTTCGGCGAGCGCCGAGCCGCAGTCGAAGCACCAGTTCACCGGCTTCAGGCCGCGGAACACGTAGCCCTTCTCGATGATCTTCGCGAGCGCGCGGATTTCGCCGGCCTCATTAGTGAAGTTCATCGTGCGATACGGGTTGTCCCAGTCGCCGAGCACGCCAAGGCGGCGAAAGCCTGCCTTCTGCTTCTCGATCTGGCCGCTTGCGTACGCGCGCGCTTTCTCCATCACTTCGGCGGCCGGCAGCGATTTGCCGAACTGCTTTTCGATCTGGATTTCGATCGGCATGCCGTGGCAGTCCCAGCCCGGCACGTAGACCGCGTCGAAGCCCGCGAGATTGCGCGCCTTGACGATCATGTCCTTGAGGATCTTGTTCACCGCGTGGCCGAGGTGGATGTCGCCGTTCGCGTACGGCGGCCCATCGTGCAGGATGAACTTTTTGCGTCCCTTCGACGCTTCGCGGATCTTCTCGTAGAGCTTGCCTTCCTGCCACTCCTGGACCCACTGCGGCTCGCGCTTCGGCAGGTCGCCGCGCATCGGAAACGGCGTGTCGAGCAGGTTGACCGGGTAGCGGGCCTGCGGTTTCGAATCGGCTTTCTTGTTGCTCATGATGAGGTCGGGTTAGATACGGTAAGTGCGGCCCGCGCGGCGCTGTCGTGCTGCGCGGAACATCCGGCGGCGGATCGCATGATGTGCGAGCGTTGCCGGATGCGGCGAACGGACCGTGCGGGCGCTTACGGACACTGCGCCGGCGCGGTCCACCCGGCTAACTAATTCGGTCGGTGGCCGAGGTGGCGAAACCCGTCGAGCGACTGCCCGGCGATGCGTCGCCCGTTGCGGCGAACCACTCGCGCGCATGGTCGACGTCGCGGGCGATGGCCGCCGTCAGCGTTTCGAGGTCGATGTACTTCTCTTCGTCGCGCAGCTTCTTCAAAAATTCGACGCGCACGAGCTTGCCGTATGCGTCGCCGTGCCAGTCGAGCAGATGCACTTCGAGCAGCACGCGGCCCGAGTCGTCGACGGTGGGCCGCAGGCCGAGGCTTGCGACGCCCGGCAGCGGCTTGTCTTCGACGCCGTGCACACGCACGACGAAAATGCCCGCGAGTGCCGGACGCTTGTGCGCGATCGGCAGGTTCAGCGTCGGGAAACCGAGGTCGCGTCCGAGCTTCATGCCGTGCACGACGTGGCCGCTGATCACGTATTCGCGGCCGAGCGCTGCGCGTGCCGCATCGAGATCGCCGGCGACCAGCGCAGCGCGCACGCCGGAACTGGAGATGCGCGCGCCGGACGGATCGGCGACCGTCGCCATCTGTTCGACCTCGAAGCCGTACCGGTTGCCTGCCGCCTTCAGCGACGCGAAATCGCCGGCGCGCTTCGAGCCGTAGCGGAAGTCGTCGCCGATCATCACCCAGCGCGCGTGCAGCCCGTTGACGATAATCCGTTCGACGAACGTATCCGGCGACTGGCTCGCGAAGGTCTGGTTGAAATGCTCGACAACGACACGATCGACACCGTTCATCCGCAGCGCCTCGAGCTTGTCGCGCAGCATCGCGATGCGCGGCGGCGCGCCGGCCGGGTTGAAGAATTCACGCGGGTGGGGCTCGAAGGTCATCACGCAGACGGGCAGTCCGCGCGCATCGGCGGCGGCGCGCACGTGCGCGAGCAACGCCTGATGTCCGCGGTGGACACCGTCGAAATTGCCGATCGTCAATGCGCATGGCGCACGGCTTTCGGCATTGGGAAGACCGCGGAAAACTCTCACGATAGCGGGGGGCGTCGATTGGCGCGGCTGCAATGCCGCAAAACGAACGATTATAAACGCTACAGGCCCGACACGGCTTCGCTGCGCGGTTCGGGCCCCTCCCGGATGATAAAATCCGCGGATGAAAAAACTCGTTATCCTGATTTCGGGGCGGGGCAGCAACATGGAAGCGATCGTTCGCGCATGCGCGCGCGATCGCTGGCCGGCGCAGGTCGCCGCCGTGATTGCGAGCCGTCCCGACGCCGCGGGCCTTGCGTTCGCGGCGTCGCAAGGCATTGCCACGGCGGTCGTCGACCACCGCCAGTTCGCTGACCGCAGCGCTTTCGACACTGCGCTCGCCGCGGAAATCGACCGTTTCTCGCCTGACCTCGTCGTGCTCGCGGGCTTCATGCGCGTGCTGACGACCGGTTTCGTCGAGCGTTACGCGGGCCGCATGCTGAATATCCATCCGTCGCTGCTGCCGTGCTTTCCCGGTTTGAAGACGCATCAACAGGCGCTCGACGCGGGCGTGCATCTGCACGGCGCGTCGGTGCATTTCGTCACGCCGCAACTGGATCATGGTCCGATCGTCGCGCAGGCAGCGATTCCCGTGCAGGCCGGCGACGATGCCGCCGCGCTCGCTGAGCGTGTACTCGCTGTCGAACACATTCTTTATCCACGCGCGGTGCGCTGGTTCGTCGAAGGGCGTCTTGCGCTCGACGGACTGCGCGTCGTGCTGACGCCACCCGAGCCGCAATGGCTCTTCACCGAATCGACCAGCCACGCCGGGGAGGGCGCATGAGACTGCATGGATTTCTGATTGGACAAACCGAAACGTTGCTCGCCGACGTATTGAAGTTCGCCGGCCCCGCCGATGCCGCGACCAGCCGCTTCTTTCGCGCGCATCCGAAGCTTGGGCACGGCGAGCGCGGCGTGATTGCCGAAGCGGTGTTTGCCGTGCTGCGCCGTCGGATGGAGTTCGCGCATCTGGCCGAGAGCGGCACCGGCAGTCCCGCGCGACGCCTCGCGCTGCTTGGCCTGATGCAGACGGCCGGCCGCACCGCGCTGAAGCCGTTCGTGTCGGAAGCCGAGAGCACGTGGCTCGAACACGTCGCGAAGATCGATCCTGAGAGCCTGCCGCTGCGCATCCGGATGAATCTGCCCGACTGGATCTGCGAGGCGCTCGGCAAGCGTTTCTCGCCGGAAGAACTCGCACAGCTGGCCGCTGCGGTGAATTATCCGGCGCCGCTCGATCTGCGTTCCAATCCGCAGAAGGCGACCCGCGATCAGGTGCTCGACGCGCTCGGCAAGGCCGGCATCGAAGCGGGCGCAACGCCGTTCGCGCCGTTCGGCGTGCGCGTGATCGGCAAGCCGCCGCTGACGAAGCTCGACGCGTTCCAGGATGGCTGGATCGAGGTGCAGGACGAGGGCAGCCAGTTGCTGTGCTCGATCGTCGCGCCGAAGCGCGGCGAGATGATCGTCGACTTCTGCGCGGGTGCCGGCGGCAAGACGCTCGCGCTCGGCGCGATGATGCGCTCGACCGGTCGGCTGTACGCATTCGACATCTCCGACCGGCGTCTCGCGAAACTCAAGCCGCGGCTCGCGCGCAGCGGTCTGTCGAACGTGAACCCGGTGCTGATCGACAGCGAGCACGATGCGAAGATCAAGCGGCTTGCCGGCAAGATCGATCGCGTGCTGGTCGATGCGCCATGCAGCGGGCTCGGCACGCTGCGCCGCAATCCCGATCTGAAGTGGCGGCAGACGCCCGAATCGATCGCCGAACTGACGCCGAAGCAGGCGTCGATTCTCGCGAGCGCTTCACGTCTCGTGAAGAAGGGCGGCCGGCTCATCTACGCGACGTGCAGCGTGCTCGACGCGGAGAACGAAGCGATCGTCGAGCAGTTCCTCGCGGATCACCCGGACTTCGCGCTGGTGCCCGCACGCGATGTGCTCGCCGAGCAGCGCATCGATCTGGACACCGGCGACTATCTGTCGCTGTGGCCGCATCGCCATGCGACCGACGGTTTCTTCGCCGCCGTGCTGGAACGTCGCGGCTGATCCGCACGACCCGATGCCAAACCGCGCTTTCCCTCATATGTTCGGCGATCTCGGGCGCGATTTTGGTCAGCCCGTGATGCTGTGGCAGAGCGGCTTGCTGATCGGCATGCTGCTGCTCGCGTGGCTGCTTGCACGCCAGCTGCGCGGGCTGCTCGAGCGACGTCGCGAGAGTCGCTATCAGGCGGTGCGCTTCGGCGCGGAGAGTTTGAATCGGGCGCTGTTTCCGTTGCTCGGCGGCGTGCTCGTGTCGATCGCGCGGGCGATCGCGAGCCCGTTCATGCACACGGCGCTGCTCGATCTCGCACTCGTGCCGCTGTTCGGGATCGCGCTGATCTACATCGCGTTCTACGTCGCGCGGCGCGTGTTCGGCTCGGACGGGCAGACGCACGTGTGGCTGTTCCTGTTCGAGAAGTTCGTGTCGATCGTGGTGTGGGTCGGCATGGTGCTAACCGTGATGGGCATCCAAGACGACATGATCGGCTGGATGGCGAGCGTGCGTTTTCCCGTCGCGAATACGCACATGACGCTGCTGTCGCTCGTCACCGGCCTCCTGTGGGTGTGCGTGACGATGATCGTCGCGATGTGGCTCGGCTCAACGTTCGAAGACCGGCTGATGCGGTCGAAAACACTCGATGCGAACCTGAAGGTGGTGCTCGCGCGCGTCGGCCGGGCGCTCTTCATGCTGGCCGCGGTGCTGATCAGTCTGTCGCTGGTCGGCATCGACATCACGGTGCTCGGTGTGTTCGGCGGTGCGCTCGGTGTCGGGCTTGGTTTCGGCTTGCAGAAGATCGCGAGCAACTATGTGTCCGGCTTCATCATCCTGATCGACCGCTCGCTGCGGCTCGGCGACACGATCAACGTCGGCGGTCTGCAGGGCATGGTCACGCAGATCCGCACGCGTTATACGGTGGTGCGCGGGCTCGACGGCAACGAAACGCTGATCCCGAACGAGAAGCTGATCACCGACGTCGTGCAGAACCAGTCGTCGTATCTGACGCGCGGCTATGCGAAGGCCGCGGTGCAGGTGGCCTACACGTCAGACGTCGAGCACGCGATGGCATTGCTGGTCGAAGCGACGCAGGGCGTGAGCCGCGTGCTGCAGGAGCCCGTGCCGACGCCATATCTCGTGAGCTTCGGTTCCGACGGGATCAATCTCGAACTCGGTTTCTGGATCGAAGATGCGGCGACCGGCACGTCGTCGGTGCGCTCGGCGGTGAACCGCAACATCTGGCGGCTGTTCGTCGAACACGGCATTTCGATCCCGTATGCGCAGCGCGAAGTGCGCATCGTCGGCGGGGGCAGCGACATCCTGTCGCAGGCGGTAACTATGACCGGCGCGGCTGCGAATGAAGCGAGTCCGCCGGGCAACGCCCCGCCGGAGCCGGCTGCGCGTTGATGCGTGCGGCGCGGGCGCCTGGGCGTGGCGGTTTTTTTATTCTGCGCAGGCGTTCCGCCCTTGATACATAACAAAAAAATCCCCATTTGTTACAAAGACTTGGAACGGTTCTAGTAAAATGCCGTCCAATCCCCGACGTATGCTTTCACTTTCTTGACACCCTTTCTTGACACCCGTCTCGTACGGATGTTTTTTCGAGCCACAGGTAAACGACCTTGCTGAACTCCTCGCTTGATTTCCTGGCCCATGGCCTGCTGCACTTCTCGTGGTGGCAGATCGTGCTGTTCGCACTGGCGATGACGCACGTGACGATCATCGGCGTGACGGTGTATCTGCATCGTCACCAGGCGCATCGCGCGCTCGATCTGCATCCGGCAGTGAGTCACTTTTTCCGCTTCTGGCTGTGGACGACCACCGGCATGCTGACTGGCCAGTGGGCCGCGATTCACCGCAAGCACCACGCGAAGTGCGAAACCGAAGAAGACCCGCATAGCCCGCAGACGCGCGGCATCTGGAAGGTGCTGCTGGAAGGCGCCGAACTCTATCGCAGCGAAGCGAAGAACGAAGAGACGATGCGCAAGTTCAGTCACGGCACGCCGAACGACTGGATGGAACGCAACGTCTATTCGAAGTACCCGATTCTCGGCATCAGCCTGATGATGGTCCTCGACGTCGCGTTGTTCGGTATCGTCGGTCTGAGCGTGTGGGCCGTGCAGATGATCTGGATTCCGTTCTGGGCCGCCGGCGTGGTTAACGGTCTCGCGCACTTCTGGGGCTACCGCAACTTCAACTCGGCCGACGCGAGCACCAACATTTTCCCGTGGGGCATCCTGATCGGCGGCGAAGAACTGCACAACAACCACCACACGTATGCGACGTCCGCGAAGCTGTCGAACAAGTGGTTCGAGTTCGATATCGGCTGGATGTATATCCGCATCCTGTCCGCGTTCCGTCTCGCGAAGGTGAAGAAGATCGCACCGACGCCGCGTCTGTCGACCGGCAAGCTCGTGCTCGACCAGGACACGCTGCAGGCCGTGCTGGCCAATCGCTATGAAGTGATGGCGAGCTACGGGAAGGCGCTCAAGCGTGCGTATCGCCAGGAACTCGCGCATCTGAAGGAAGTGGGCGCGCGTGAAAAGTATCAGCTGATGCGCAGCGCGCGCGGCTGGTTCCACAAGGAAGAGTCGGGTCTCGACGAACCACAGAAGCGTCAGCTGCCGCAGATCTTCGCGAACAGCCAGAAGCTGCGCACGTATATCGAACTGCGTAGCGAACTGGCTTCGATGTGGGAGCGTTCGAACGCATCGCGCGAACAGCTGCTCGTGCAGTTGCAGGACTGGTGCCATCGCGCCGAACAGAGCGGCATCAAGGCGCTGCAGGAATTCGCGACGCGACTGCGCCGCTACGCCTGAGCAGAAATCCTTTAGAATTTCAGCACGTCAAAAAACCCCGCGTTGGCGGGGTTTTTTCTTTTGGTGGCCGCCCGCACGTTGCGCACAATGCACGTTGCGCTGCCGGCTGCGCAGTGCAGAGGTGACTCATGAATCAGATGATCAGGAGTGTCGAATACGATCGGCCGCAGGGACTGACGTGCGGTATAGGCGAAGCGTGGGCGAAGGTGCCCGATGCGCCGTCGGCGGAAGAAAGGGCCGCGCTTAAAGCACGTATCCGTGCGCTGCTGGTGCGCGAGAAAGCCGTGCTTGTCGCGCACTACTACGTTGATGCCGAACTGCAGGAACTCGCCGACGAAACCGGCGGCTGCGTTGCCGATTCGCTGGAGATGGCGCGCTTCGGCCGCGATCACGACGCGCAGACGCTGGTCGTCGCGGGCGTGCGTTTCATGGGCGAGACCGCGAAGATCCTGAGCCCGGGCAAGCGCATCCTGATGCCCGATCTCGACGCCACGTGTTCACTCGATCTCGGTTGTCCCGCCGACGAATTCTCCGCATTCTGCGATGCACATCCGGACCGCACGGTGGTCGTGTATGCGAATACGAGCGCGGCGGTGAAGGCACGCGCGGACTGGATGGTGACGTCGTCGATTGGTCTCGAGATCGTCGCCGATCTGCATGCGCGCGGCGAGAAGATTCTGTGGGCGCCGGACCGTCATCTGGGTGGCTACATCCAGAACAAGACCGGCGCGGATATGTTGCTGTGGCAGGGCTCGTGTCTCGTGCACGACGAGTTCAAGGGCATCGAGCTCGATCTGCTGCGCGCCGAATATCCGCACGCGAAAGTGCTCGTGCATCCGGAGTCGCCAGCGGGCGTCGTCGCGCTGGCCGATGTGGTCGGCTCGACGACTCAGCTGATCGACGCGGCACAGCGGCTCGACGCGACGCATTTCATCGTCGCGACCGACCTCGGCATCCTGCATAAGATGCGGCTCGCGGCACCGGGCAAGACGTTCATCGAGGCACCGACTGCGGGCAACAGCGCGACGTGCAAGAGTTGCGCGCACTGTCCTTGGATGGCGATGAACGGACTCGCCAATCTCGCCGACGTGCTTGAGCGCGGTCATAACGAGATTTTCGTCGATCCGGCTATCGGCGAGCGCGCGAAGCTTCCGATCGACTGGATGCTCGACTTCGCCGCACGTCATAAGAAGCGGGTGCAGACGAGTGGAGATCTGGCGCGCGATGGTGCGTTGTTTTCGAACGTTGGGGCCGCGTGATGTTTGTGTCTCGTTGACGCGTAGGCCGTACACGTTCGCGCGTTTCATCATTGGATGGAAGAAGGCCATCGCATTTTGCGATGGCCTTTTTTGTTCGAGTGCGTCAGAGGTTGCGGTTGCGTACTCGCTCCGGCGATAACACTGTCGGTAGCGCCTTCGGCAACGTAGCTGGCCAGTCGCGGCTGAAATGCAGCCCGCGGCTTTCGCGTCGCGAGCGCGCACTGTCGACGATCAGCGATGCAACGTCGACCAGATTGCGCAGCTCGAGGAGGTCTCGACTCACGCGGAAGTTCGCGTAGAACTCGTGGATCTCGTCGCGCAGCATCGACAGACGATGTTTCGCGCGCGCGAGCCGCTTGTCGGTTCGCACGATCCCGACGTAATTCCACATCAGGCGACGCAGTTCGTCCCAGTTGTGCGCGACGACCACTTCTTCGTCGGGATCGGACACGCGGCTTTCGTCCCAGTCCGGCAGCGGTGCATGGGCCGCGCCGCAGAAACCTTCTTCCTCGATTGCGGCGGCGGCCGAGCGGCCGATCACGATGCATTCGAGCAGTGAATTGCTCGCGAGCCGGTTCGCACCGTGCAGTCCGGTGCACGACGTCTCGCCGACCGCATACAGACCGGTGAGGTCGGTCCTGCCGGCCAGATCGGTGACGACACCGCCGCACGTGTAGTGCGCGGCCGGCACGACCGGAATCGGCTCTTTAGTGATGTCGATGCCGAACTCGCGGCAGCGCGCGAGGATCGTCGGAAAATGCTCTTCGAGAAACGCCGTCGGCTGATGACTGATGTCGAGATACACGCAGTCGATGCCGCGCTTCTTGATCTCGAAGTCGATCGCGCGCGCGACGACGTCGCGCGGGGCGAGTTCGGCGCGCTCGTCGTGGGCCGGCATGAAGCGCGTGCCGTCGGGCAGCTTCAGAACGCCGCCTTCGCCGCGCACCGCTTCCGAAATCAGAAACGACTTGGCGTACGGATGGAACAGGCAGGTCGGATGAAACTGGATGAACTCCATGTTCGACACGCGACAGCCGGCGCGCCATGCCATCGCGATGCCGTCGCCGGTCGCAGTGTCGGGGTTCGTCGTATAGAGATAGACCTTGCCGGCGCCGCCCGTGGCGAGCACCGTGTGCGGCGCTTCGATCGTGACGGTGCGGCCGTTCGCGAGGTTGAGCGCGTACAGGCCGTGACAGCGACGCCCGGGCAGACCGAGTCGGTCCGACGTGATCAGGTCGATCGCGTAGTGATCCTCGAGCAGTGTGATGTTTGGATGGCGCCGTACCTGTTCGCTGAGCGTCGCGACGACCGCGTGGCCGGTCGCGTCGGCGGCGTGAATGATGCGGCGATGGCTGTGGCCGCCTTCGCGGGTCAGATGGAAGCCAAGCTCGGCGGCGTCGTCTTTCGTGAAGGGCACGCCTTGCGCGATCAGCCAGTCGATCGCGGCGCGGCCGTGCTCGACGATGAAACGCGTCGCTGCTTCGTCGCACAGACCTGCGCCGGCGACGAGCGTATCGCGGACGTGATTGTCGACGCTGTCGGTCGAATCGAGCACGGCCGCAATGCCGCCTTGTGCCCAGTCGCTCGCGCCTTCGGTCAACGAGCGTTTTGCGATCACCGCGACACGTCGCGTTTCCGCCAGATTCAGCGCGACACTCAGACCTGCGAGCCCGCTGCCGACAATCGCCACATCGAAATTCATCCGCTGCTTCTCCGTCTCTTGCTGTTATTGCGACGAGTGTGACTGCGTGCCGCGCGTCCCGACGAACGAAAGAGCATACGCGCGGGGGCGGGCGAGGGAAAGTGTGAGAGGAGGTGAACTAGAAAACGCGAACGAGAAAACAAAAAGCCCCGCAGAAGCGGGGCTTTTTTCGATACAGCAGAAACCAGGATTATTTGATCTTGGTTTCTTTGTACGCCACATGCTTGCGGGCGACGGGATCGAACTTCGAGATCTCCATCTTTTCCGGCATGTTGCGCTTGTTCTTCGTCGTCGTGTAGAAGTGACCCGTGCCTGCAGTCGATTCCAGCTTGATCTTGTCGCGTGCGCCCTTGGCCATGATTTACTCCTTACACTTCACCGCGTGCGCGCAGATCTGCGAGCACGGTGTCGATGCCGTTCTTGTCGATCAGGCGCAGGCCGGCGTTCGAAACGCGCAGACGCACCCAACGGTTTTCGGTTTCAACCCAGAAACGGCGGTTTTGCAGATTCGGGAGGAAACGACGCTTGGTCTTGTTGTTCGCGTGGGAAACGTTGTTGCCGCTCATCGGCGCTTTCCCAGTTACTTGGCATACGCGTGCCATGAGAGCACTCCTAATACGCTTAAATTCTGAGTTCGAATGCTGCGAAAGTTTCCGGAAAGCGAAGGCACCGATAATCGGCACTTTCTCAAGGTTTTCGGAAGACCTCGATCAGCTTCAGAACAGGGGTTGGAAAGAAGCAAACCGCGATTCTAGCAGAAAAAAAGCCGAAAAATCAAACCTTATTTGCGGACCGGAAGCGGGCGGCCTGGTCGCTAAACATGGTGTCTGTGGGGCGGCGAAGGCTCACGACAGGCCCGCGCGGGCAAACGAGAACGTCTCCTGCGCGCCGACAATTAAATGATCGATCAACTGCACGTCGATCAGCGCCAGCGTTTCGCGCAGCATGCGGGTGAGCCGCCGGTCGCTGGCGCTCGGTTTGACCGCGCCGGACGGGTGATTATGCGCCACGATCAGCCCGGCCGCGTTCAACGCAAGCGTCCGCCGGACGATTTCACGCGGATACACCGCCATGCGCGTCAACGAGCCTCGCGAACTCTCCTCGGAGCGGATCAGCCGGTGCCGCGCATCGAGAAACAGGCTGACGAACACTTCATACGGACGTGTGCCGATCAGCAGCCGGAGATAATCCTCAACTGCTTCTGGTGAGTCAATCAGTGGACGTTCGCGGATTTTTTCGGCGAGCGCGCGCCGCGCGGTTTCCAGAATGGCGAGCAACTGCGCGGTCTTGGCCGGCCCGATGCCGCGAATCCCGCCGAAATCGCCGGGTGTCGCATCGAGCATCGCGCGCAATGAGCCGAAGCGGGACAACAGCGCGCGGGCGAGTTCGAGCACGTTTTGCCCGGGCAGCCCGCAGCCGAGTACCAGCGCAATGAGTTCGACGTCCGTCAACGAGCCGGGCCCCGCTTCGAGCAGGCGCTCGCGCGGCATGTCGCGATAGGCGGGCTTGCGGGTGCGGCGTGCAGTCGCAGGGGCGGGTGGGCTGCTGATTGACACCACAGTGGCGGATCTCCGGACAGCCGCCACTGTAGTGACCGCGGTGGCCGACGCGTCGGTCACTGTGTCGACCGTGGCGTCTTCATGCAAATGGAGGTTGTCGTTCATACGTGACCCTTGTGAGTAGGGGCGATGTCCAGCGTGCGGCGACGGGCGCACGGCCGGGGTGGGATATGTGGTTTACAATGACGCCTTTGCGCGTCGCGCCGCATTGCGCGCGCCGTATGCATCGACAGCGCCGACGGCGCGTCCTGACTGAATGAGTACCGCATGAGCATCATCGACATTTCCGAAGTGAAAGCCGGTTCGCACGTGACGCTTCACTACCGGCTTTCTCTCGCCGATGGCGCCGACATCATCAATACGTTCGCCGACAAGCCGGCGACGTTGCTATTGGGCGCGGGGCAACTGGCTCCGCCGCTCGAAGACATTCTGCTGGGGTTGAAGGTGGGCCACCACTCGACCTTTCAGCTAGCGCCCGGTGCCGCATTCGGTCCGCGCAATCCGGAGCTGATCCAGCGCGTGTCGCTCGCGACGCTGCGCGAAAACAGCATGATCGGTGAGGATTTTTCGCCGGGCGATCTCGTCGAATTCAATGCACCTGGCGGCGGACGCTACGCGGGCGTGCTGAAAGAAGTCGGCGAAACGTCCGCCCTGTTCGATTTCAATCACCCGCTCGCCGGCCAGCCGCTGGCGTTCGAAGTGAAAATCATCGGGATTCTGTAAATATCATGAGCACCACGGACACGACCCTCGCCGAAACCGAAATCCTGCTGGCGCAGCCGCGCGGATTCTGTGCCGGCGTCGACCGGGCGATCGAGATCGTCGAGCGCGCCATTCAGTTGCACGGTTCGCCGATCTACGTACGACACGAGATCGTCCACAACGCGTACGTCGTCGAAGACCTGCGCAAGAAGGGCGCGATTTTCATCGAGCAGCTCGAAGAGGTGCCCGCCGGCAATACCGTGATCTTCAGCGCGCACGGCGTGTCGAAGGCGGTGCGCAGCGAGGCGGAATCGCGCGGGCTGCGTGTGTATGACGCGACCTGTCCGCTCGTGACCAAGGTGCACATCGAAGTCGCGAAGATGCGTCAGGACGGCTTCGACATCGTGATGATCGGCCACAAGGGCCATCCCGAAGTGGAAGGCACGATGGGGCAGACGGGCGAGGGCATGTACCTCGTTGAAGATATCGAAGACGTGCAGGCACTGTCGCTCGCGGACCCGGAGCGGATCGCATTCGTCACGCAGACCACGCTGTCCGTCGACGACGCCGCCGAAATCATCGGCGCGCTGAAGTCGAAATACCCGTCGATCCGCGAGCCGAAGAAGCAGGACATCTGCTACGCCACGCAGAATCGTCAGGACGCCGTGAAGTTCATGGCGCCGCAGTGCGACGTGGTGATCGTCGTCGGCAGCCCGAACAGCTCGAATTCGAACCGGTTGCGCGAAGTGGCCGAGAAGCGCGGCATTCCCGCCTATATGGTCGACTCGCCGACCCAGATCGACCCCGCGTGGATCGTCGGCAAGCGACGCATCGGCGTGACGGCCGGCGCGTCCGCGCCCGAAGTGCTCGCGCAGGCGGTGATCGCCAGGCTGCACGAACTCGGCGTGCGCAACGTGCGTGCGCTCGAAGGCATCGAGGAAAACATCGCGTTTCCGCTGCCGCGCGGGCTGGGTTTGCCAGCCTGACCCGCACGGATCGGCAACTTCGACAAATGATCAAGCGCGCTTCGGCGCGCTTTTTTATTGGCCTTCGCTCTCCGTTGCCGCTTTGAAGCCTGTAAAGGCGATGAAAAAATTAAGGGGCGCATCATCAAAAAGGACACTTCGACAGGCGTTTGCAGCCTTCATTTTTGAAGCAAACACGATTATTTCAGCGCCTTTCAACTCACTCGATCCCCATTTTCGTATAAATCGGCTGTTCACTGGATTTTTGGCGGCTGAAACTCCGGCCCATGGAAGCATTGGTTCAGAGCGAGTTCGCTTCAACAGGCGCGCGACTCCGCCGGACGCGGCCGCAACACTTGATGACGATCATCTCCGGCACGGTGCAACTGATGCGCGAAAAGCAGGCGCAACCAGGTTGCACTGATATCCGGAGTTGAGTCTCAAAATCAGGTTGCAATGCAGGAAAACCCTGCCGGCTCAATATATTGGCCGCCGCATAATTGGAGTTACAATGCGCGCGTTCTGAAGCCCTGTGGGCCTTGGAATATCGGATTTTGCAAGGCGCAGGAGACCAGTCAATGCGAGTCAGGTTTGCTCACGCGGAGTCCGTCGCAGCCGCGGTTGCACTGTTGACCGCATGCGGCAAGAAAAGTGATGGCGAAGCGGGTAACGGTGTGTCGACGGCGATGGCTGCGGCAGTGCCGGCAGGCAGTGCGACGGTGGTGAAGATCGGCCATGCGGCTCTTTTGACGGAGCCCATCGCGCATCTCGGCAACGACAACGAAAATGGGGCGCGGTTGGCGGTCGAACAAATCAACGCACAGGGTCGGACGGTCGACGATCGCTGCATCGGGTTGCAACCCGATGCGCGGCACGGCGTGATCGCTCCGCAAGCGGCGCAGGACAACGTTGCGTATCAAGCGACGAACGACCGCGCCGTCCTCACGAAGATCAGCAGCGCTCAGCCGGACGGGATTCTGTCCGGCGGAATGAACGCGCCGGGCGAGCCGTTTACGAAGCAGGCGGCACCCGGCATCGGGGCACAAATCCTTGGCGGCGACGGCGTGTGTACCGACAAGGTAGGGGAGCCGGCGAATCTCGCCGCGCAGAACCTGATCCGTTTGAAAGCAGGATTCGCGCTTTCGACTATGGACAAGGGAGCCGGTTTCGAAAAGAAGTCCGGCAACCGCATTCACATGCCGGCGCGGATTGACGCGCCGTTCGCGTACGACGCCCTGCACGCGAACGTCGATGCAATGAAGCGCGCCCGCTCGATCGAGGCGCACGGGGTACTCGCTGCGATGTCGTTCACCGCTATCGCAGGCGAAGACAACGGCGCTTCGAAAGAAGGCGCGATTACGCTTTACGACTTCAAGGACGGCAAGAAAGCGGTCCTCGACGCCGTGAAGATGTAAGACGGGACGTACCAACGTGACGGCACCGAACCATCCCACGGTGCCGTTTTTGCATCCGCTGACGGCAAGCCCGCGACCGCACCCCGGTCGCACGGCGCGACGGGAGCGGATAACCCTTACCGGTCTTTTACATCAGTACCCGCAGTGCCGTTGCGATTCCCCGACTCATCGCCGCCCACCGGCCGATGACGAACGTGAATCCAGTCGCACGGGCTAAGGAGCTTTAAATGGATATTTTCATCCAGCAGATCCTCAATGGACTGGTGCTTGGCAGCGTCTACGCCATCATCGCACTGGGCTACACGATGGTTTACGGGATTCTCGGCATCATCAACTTCGCTCACGGCGACGTCCTGATGGTGGGCGCAATGGTGGCGCTGTCGGCCATCGGAGTCCTGCATAACCATTTCCCCGGGCTAGGCAATGTGCCGACGCTCATCATCGCGCTGGTGATTGCCGCCGTGGTCTGCGCCGTGGTCGGTTATGCGATCGAACGGATTGCGTACCGGCCGCTGCGCAAGGCACCGCGTCTCGCACCGCTGATCACCGCGATCGGCGTATCGATCCTGCTTGAGACGCTCGCGATGATGATCTGGTCGCGCAACCCGCTGCCGTTTCCGCAACTGCTGCCGACCGATCCGATCAACGTGATCAAGGCCACCGACACGACGCCCGGCGCCGTGATATCGATGACCGAAATCGTGATCATCGTCGTCGCGTTCCTCGTGATGGCCGGTCTGCTGCTGCTGGTTCACAAGACGAAGCTCGGCCGCGCGATGCGGGCGATCGCCGAGAATCCCGGCGTCGCGAGCCTGATGGGCGTGAACCCGAACTTCGTGATCTCGGCGACCTTCATGATCGGCTCCGCGCTCGCCGCGCTGGCCGGTGTGATGATCGCGTCCGAGTACGGCAACGCGCACTTCTACATGGGCTTCATCCCGGGTCTCAAGGCCTTTACCGCGGCGGTGCTCGGCGGTATCGGCAATCTCGGCGGCGCAATGGTGGGCGGGGTGCTGCTCGGGCTGATCGAACAGCTGGGTGCGGGGTATATCGGCAATCTGACGGGCGGCGTGTTCGGCAGTAACTATCAGGACGTGTTCGCATTCGTCGTGCTGATCATCGTGCTGGTGTTCCGTCCGTCGGGTCTGCTCGGCGAACGCCTTGCGGATCGAGCGTAAGAAGGAGACAGGCAAAATGACGTCCATTCAACCGATCGAGCCGTCCACGACGCTCATTCCCGAGAAGAACGCGGCCAAAACCCTCATCGTCGGCATCGTGATCGCGGTGATGGTGCTCGCCGCGCCGATGGTCATCGGCGCTGTCGGCGGCAACTACTGGGTCCGCGTGCTCGACTTCGCGATGCTGTACGTGATGCTCGCGCTCGGCCTCAACGTGGTGGTCGGCTTTGCCGGCCTGCTCGACCTGGGCTATATCGCGTTCTATGCGATCGGCGCGTATGTCGCGGCGCTGCTGTCGTCGCCGCATCTGACCACCCAGTTCGCGTGGATCGCCGCGCTGTTCCCCAACGGCCTGCACGCACCGATCTGGGTGGTCGTGCCGGTCGCGATGGCGCTGGCGGCCCTCTTCGGGATCCTGCTCGGTGCGCCGACGCTGCGTCTGCGAGGCGACTACCTCGCGATCGTGACACTCGGCTTCGGGGAAATCGTCCGGATCTTCATGAACAACCTCGACCGTCCGGTGAACATCACCAACGGGCCGCAGGGGATCACCGGCATCGATCCGATCCGCGTCGCGGGCTTCAATCTTTCGCAGACTCATACACTGTTCGGCTTCACGTTCACGACCGTGTACATGTATTACTACCTGTTCGTGCTGTGCGCGCTACTGGTGATCTGGGTCTGTACGCGTCTGCAGCACTCGCGTATCGGCCGTGCATGGGCCGCGATCCGCGAAGACGAAGTCGCCGCGAAGGCGATGGGCATCAACACCCGTAACGTGAAGCTGCTGGCATTCGCGATGGGCGCGTCGTTCGGCGGTCTGTCGGGTGCGATGTTCGCGGGCTTCCAGGGCTTCGTGTCGCCGGAATCGTTCACGTTCTGGGAGTCGGTCGTGGTGCTCGCGTGCGTGGTGCTCGGCGGCATGGGTCACATCCCCGGCGTGATTCTCGGCGCGGTGCTGCTGTCCGTGTTCCCCGAATTCCTGCGCTCGACGATGGGTCCGCTGCAGAACGCGATCTTCGGTCACCAGATCGTCGACACCGAAGTGATCCGTCAGCTGCTGTACGGTCTCGCGATGGTGCTGATCATGCTGTACCGGTCGGAAGGGTTGTGGCCGTCGCCGAAGCACGAAGACAAGATCGCGAAGTTCGCGAAGCGCAGCGGCAAGAAGCCGGTGCGTGCGTAACGGACTAGAGAGGACACTATGAGCGACAACATTCGACTGTCCGTCAAGGGCGTCAACAAACGCTTCGGCGGGCTGCAAGCCTTGTCCGACGTCGGTATCGAAATCAATGCGGGGCAGATTTACGGATTGATCGGTCCGAACGGTGCCGGCAAGACGACGTTCTTCAACGTGATCACCGGGCTCTACACGCCGGATTCCGGCGAGTTCAAGCTCGACGGCGAGAACTACACGCCGACCGCGGTGTACCAGGTCGCGAAGGCCGGCATTGCGCGTACGTTCCAGAACATCCGTCTGTTCGGTGGCATGACCGCGCTGGAAAACGTGATGGTCGGCCGCCACGTGCGCACGCGCCACGGACTCATCGGCGCGGTGTTCCAGACCCCGTCTGAACGCAGGGAAGAGCGCGAGATCAAGGAACGTGCGATTGAGCTGCTCGACTACGTCGGCATCGCGCAGTACGCGGACTACACGTCGCGCAATCTGTCGTACGGCCACCAGCGGCGTCTCGAGATCGCGCGTGCACTCGCGACCGATCCGAAGCTGCTCGCACTCGACGAACCGGCCGCCGGCATGAACGCGACGGAGAAGGTCGAGCTGACGAGACTGCTCGACAAGATCCGTTCGGACGGCAAGACGATCCTGCTGATCGAGCACGACGTGAAGCTGGTGATGGGCCTGTGCAATCAGATGACAGTGCTCGATTACGGCAAGGTGATCGCCCAGGGGCTGCCGCAGGACGTGCGGAAAGACCCGAAGGTGATCGAGGCATATCTGGGTGCAGGAGTCCACTGATGGCTACGGCAATGTTGAAAATCAAGGGCCTGCAGGTCAACTACGGCGGCATCCAGGCGGTGAAGGGCGTGGACCTCGAGGTCGCGCAGGGCGAGCTGGTCACGCTGATCGGCGCGAACGGCGCGGGCAAGACGACGACCATGAAAGCGATCACCGGGCTGAAGCCTTATTCGGCCGGCGACATCGAGTACATGGGCCAGTCGATCCGCAATGTCCCCGCGCATGAACTGCTCAAGCGTGGTCTTGCGATGGTGCCGGAAGGCCGCGGCATCTTCGCGCGGATGTCGATCATCGAGAACATGCAGATGGGCGCGTACCTGCGCAACGACACCGACGGCATCAAGAAGGACGTCGACCGGATGTTCGGCTTCTTCCCGCGTCTGAAGGAGCGTGCATCGCAATACGCGGGCACGCTGTCGGGCGGCGAGCAGCAGATGCTGGCGATGGCGCGCGCGATCATCAGCAAGCCGAAATTGCTCTTGCTCGACGAACCGTCGATGGGTCTGTCGCCGATCATGGTCGAGAAGATCTTCGAAGTGGTGCGCGAAATCTCGAAGGAAGGGATCACGATCCTGCTCGTCGAGCAGAACGCGCGTCTCGCGTTGCAGGCCGCGAATCGCGGCTACGTGATGGACTCGGGCACGGTGACGATGTCCGGCGACGCGAAGCAGATGCTCGAAGATCCGAAGGTGCGCGCCGCGTATCTGGGCGAGTGATTCTGCTGGATCGTTAGCGAGTGCCTGGGTTGTTTGCTCCGGCGCACGAAAAAGCCGCATGCGAAAAAAATCGCATGCGGCTTTTTCTTTTGCGGCCTGCAGTGTTGCAGGCAGGCCGCGATCACACTATAAAAAATCAGGCCGCCACCCCGAGCCGCTTGCCGAAGCTGATCACCTCATCGGCACGATAGCCGATCGACTCATAAAACGCGCGCACGTCGGCACGCGACGACAGCACCTGCAGGTTCAGCTTCGGACAGCCGCGCGCGGTCAGCGCCGCTTCCACGTGCGCGACGAGTTGCGTGCCGATGCCGAGCCGGCGCTGCGCCGGATCGACCGCGAGCGAATACAGCCAGCCGCGATGGCCGTCGTAGCCGCCCATCACCGTACCGATCACACGTCCTTCCTGTTCGGCGACGAAGAACAGCTCGGGCTGCGTTGCGAGCTTGTTCGCAATCGACAGGCGCGGGTCGCGGTGCGGCTTGTCCGGGTTCCGGTACTCGGGGAACACCTGTTGCCACAACGCGATCACGGCTTCGGTATCGCGTGCATCGAAGTAGCGGATCGAAACGATGTCGGTCATCGACGGCGCTCCGGCAATCACAGCGAGTCGAGCACAGTGCGCAGCATCGCGAGCATCTGGTCGATCTCGTCGCGCGTCACGTTCAGCGCCGGCATGAAGCGCAGCAGGTTGGGGCGCGCGGCGTTCAGCAGCAGGCCGTCCGGTTGCATCAGGCGCGCCTTCTCGACGATCTGCGGACCGATATCCTTGCCGAGCAGTAGCGCGCGCAGCAGCCCTTCGCCGCGTTCGCCGGCAAAGCCGCGTTCTTCCGACAGTTCGAGCAGCTTCGTGCGCAGATACTCGCTGCGCTCGCGCACGCCTTCGAGAAAACCGGGCGCCGTGAGCTGCGAGATCACCGAGTAGCCGACCGCCGTCATCAGCGGATTGCCGTTGTACGTGCCGCCCTGATCGCCGGCCTCGAACACTTCTACTTCTTTCTTCGCGAGCAGCGCGGCGAGCGGCACGCCACCGCCGATGCCCTTGCCGAGCGTCATGATGTCCGGCTCGATGTCCGACAGTTCGTACGCGAACAGTGTGCCGGCACGGCCGCAGCCGCTCTGCACTTCATCGACGATCAGCAGGAGGCCGTGCTTCTTTGTCAGCGCGCGCAGCTGCTGCATGAATTCTTTGGTCGCCGGAATCACGCCGCCTTCGCCCTGGATCGGTTCGAGCATCACGGCGACGGTCTTGCCGGTGATCAGCTTTTCAACCGATTCGATGTCGTTCAGATCGGCTTTCGGAAAGCCCGGCACCTGCGGCGCGTAGATCGTGTCCCAGCCCGGCTTGCCGCTCGCCGACATCGTCGCGAGCGTGCGGCCGTGGAAGCTGTGATCGAACGTGATGATCTCGTACGCGCCGTCGCGGAATTTGCGGCCCCACTTGCGCGCGAGCTTGATCGCACCTTCGTTGGCTTCCGCGCCGCTGTTCGTGAAGAACACCTTGTCGAAGCAGCTGTTCTCCGTGAGCAGGTTCGCGAGCTGCGCCATCGGCGCGTTGTAGAACGCCGGCGACGGGTTGATCAGCTGACGGGCCTGCTTGTCCAGCGCTTCGATCATGCCTTCGTTGCAGTGGCCGAGACTGTTCACGGCCCAGCCCTGGATGAAGTCGAGATATCGCTTGCCTTCGTTGTCGTAGATCCACGACCCCTTGCCATGCGTGAAAACGATTTCGGGCCGGTTCGTGATGTACATCAACGACTCGATCGGATACTCATTGAAATTCATGGCGACAGACTCCAGGCGATGCGGATGGAAAGGGCCGGCAAAGGGCGGTTAATCAAGGAACAGCGAAACGTGAGACAAAAATACAAAAAGCCACGGCATGCCGTGGCTTTCATGATTCGAACTGCGTGCGCCTGAACGGCGCGAATCCGTGACGAGCCAGCGGCGCCCCTAGGGGGACGGCGAGCGGCGACGTCGAAGTTCGGACTGGATGCGGTTCATGCGCGAAAGAATACGACAACGCGCGCGCTCATGTAAACCATGAATTTCGCGCGCTGAGTCGATTTCCTCTTCGTGGCCCTTTCAGACCGGGTTCGCCAGATCCGCGGCGCTGGTGAACGAGTCCGCGTAGAACTCGTCTTCCGGCAGCCGGTGATGCTGGGTGAAATCGCGCTGCGCCGACTCGACCATCACCGGTGCACCGCATGCGTACACCTGATAGCCGGACAAGTCTGGCAGATCCTCGATGACGGAGCGATGAACGAAGCCCGTGCGGCCGGTCCACGCATCGCTCGGGTCCGGCTCGGACAGCACCGGTACGAAGCGGAAGTTCGGCACGTCTTTCGCCCACTGCTCGGCGAGCTCGAGCAGGTACAGATCCTTCTTGCGGCGCGCGCCCCAGTACAGCGTCATCGGCCGGTCGATCTGCTGGAATATCGCGTGTTCGATGATCGCCTTCAGCGGTGCGAAGCCGGTGCCCGAGCCGAGCAGCACGATCGGCTTGTCGGAGTCTTCGCGCAGGAAGAACGTGCCGAGCGGTGCCTCGAAGCGCAAGATGTCGCGCTCTTTCATCGCGCCGAAGACGTGGTCGGTGAACGTGCCGCCGGGCATGTGCCGGATGTGCAGTTCAATCGGACCTTCGCTGTGCGGCGCGCTTGCCATCGAATAGCTGCGGCGCTTGCCGTCCTTCAGGATGAATTCGAGGTACTGGCCCGCGAGATACTGCAGGCGTTCGTTCGCCGGCAATTGCAGTTTCAGCACGACGACGTCGTCGGCCTTGCGCTCGATCGCGTTCACGCGGCACGGCAGCTTCTTCACCTGCACGTCACCGACGCCGGCCACTTCGCGGACGTCGATCTCGAGATCGGTGAGCGGCGTCGCGCAGCAGAAGAGCGCCATGCCGCGGGTTTTTTCATCGTTCGACAATGCCGACGACGAATGCGCGCGCTGCGCGACTTCGCCGCTGACGAGCGTGCCCTTGCACGAACCGCACGCGCCGTTCTTGCAGCCGTACGGAAGACCGATGCCCTGGCGAAGCGCGGCGGTCAGCACGGGTTCATCGGGTTCCACCTGAAACTGCCGGCCGCTTTGCCGGAGCGTGACGTTAAATGCCATAGAGAAAGATCAGATCGAAGAGTCGGTAATCGGTGCGCGCCGTTCGCGACGGCTACAATGCGTCCACCATGAAAGTCACACGAAAACTGCGCCGCCCGCGCGTACTGATTGTCGGATGCGGCGACGTCGGCATGCGTTGCGCCGAACAACTGCAACCGCGCGCACGCGTCGTCGCGCTGACCACCCAGCCCGCGCGATGTGCCGAACTGCGTGCCGCCGGTGTGACGCCGGTGGTCGGCGACCTCGACGTGCGCCGTTCGCTCGCGCGGCTCGCGGGACTTGCGCCGACTGTACTGCACCTGGCGCCGCCGCAGAAAACCGGCGACGACGACCGCCGCACGCGCGCATTGCTTGCCGCATTGAATACCCGCCGGACCAGTCCCGCACGTGCTGCCGCGAGCGTGCCGGTGGCGCGTTTGCGACGCCTGTGCATGGCGCAGATGGAGCGCGAAACAGGCGCTATTGTACCCGACGGGGTAGCCCGGATTTCCCTGTGGAGAACCCCGCCTAAAGTGGTCTACGCGAGCACGACGGGCGTGTACGGCGACTGCGGCGGCGCACGGATCGACGAGACGCGGCCGGTGCGGCCGGCCAATCCGCGCGCGTTGCGGCGCGTGTCGGCCGAGCGCCAGTTGCGGCGCGCAACTGCTCGCGGCGCGGCGCGTGCGTGCATCGCGCGGATTCCCGGCATCTATGCGGCGAACCGTCTGCCGCTCGCGCGGCTCGAGAAGCGCACCCCGGCGCTGATCGATGCGGACGACGTCTACACGAGCCATATCCACGCCGACGATCTCGCGACGATCCTCGTCCGCATGACGACGCACGGTCGCACCGCGCGCGTGATTCACGCGTCGGACGACAGCGAGATGAAGATGGGAACGTACTTCGATCGGGTAGCCGATGCGTACGGACTCGCACGCGCACCGCGCATCGCACGCGATGAAGCGGAACAGCAACTCGATCCGATGCTGCTGTCGTTCATGCGCGAGTCGCGCCGGCTCATCAACACGCGTTTGAAGCGCGAGCTGCGGGTGCGGCTGCGTTATCCGAGTGTCGACGATTTTCTGCGGACCGAGACCCGGACAAAGATCTAGACGCAGCGCGCGCAGGGTCGAACGACGTCGCCGGACAGCGACGTCTGATCCCGATCACGCATCACACGTTGGCGCTTCCCGCGCCGATGCATCACGTCAATGCGGGCAGTGCTTCGAGTAGCAGGAAGCAGAGCATCGCACCGATCAGCGCACCGATCAGGTTTGGATGATATTGATGCCTTAGATGCATCGCGGTCAGCAAGCCACCGACCAGAATCGCGCCTAGACCTGTGAACGCAAGCATCACGAACGAGATCTCAAAATTGCCGATAGTTATCATGGCGCCCCCTCCTTGATTCCTTTGTAATGTTTGTTAATCAAGTATAGGGCGCACGGTCAGTAAGGGCATGCTGCGGCGCAGTGAGAAAGCGCCGCGAACGGACGCTCGATCGGCCCCGGGCCTTGCTCTGGCGGGCTTTTGCACGGCAATTGGGGCGCGCTAGATGTTTACCCCCTCAGTAAATTTCCTGAAGGATTCTGGCCTGGTGTAGCGCGATTTCAGCCCGGCGAGATTCAACCGCCCCGCAACGCCGCGAGCTGCGCATCGTCGAGCCATTGCCATGTCCCTTCGGCGAGCGTCGAAGGCAACGCGAGGCCACCAATCCGCTCGCGATGCAGCGCGTCGACGCGATTACCCGCCGCCGCGACCATCCGCTTCACCTGGTGGTACTTGCCTTCGAGCACGCTCAGTTCGAGCACGTGCGAATCGCGTGCGCGTGCGTCGACGGCCTGGATCGGTTTCGCTTCGCCATGCAGCAGCACGCCGGCGCGTAACGCATCGAGTTGCGCATCGTCGAGCGCGTGACGCGTCGTCGCGATGTAGGTCTTCGGCACCTTGCGTTTCGGCGATGTGAATGCGTGGACGAACTGGCCGTCGTCGGACAGCAGCAGCAAGCCGGTCGTGTCCTGATCGAGCCGTCCGACACACTGCACACCGCGCGTGATGAACGGCGCCGGCAGCAGACTGAATACGCTCTGATGATGTTGCGGATCGCGCGAGCATTCGTAACCCGCGGGCTTGTTGAGCAGCAGATACACGCGCTCGCGATACGGCCAGAGCGTGCCGTCGACAGAGAACGTCAGCATGTCGGTTGCGATCTGCGCATCGGCGTCGTCGCATGCGATGCCGTCGATCGCCACGCGACCTTCCGCGATCAGCGCGCGGCACTGACGTCGCGAGCCGAAGCCCTGGGTGAAGAGAACGCTTTCGAGATTCATGAAGAGAGAAGGGCAGCTGGAGCGATAGGTGCAGTGATGCGCGCCCGCATTTTACCCGGGACACGTCGCGCCTCTCTCGACCGCCGACCGTCACGCTAATACCCCGCCGACACCGCGAATAACACCGCAAGAACCGGAGCGCGACGCACCAGCCATCCAGCGACGATAACCCCATCGTCACTGGAGATCATCGATGAACGCTTCGCAACCGATCCTGCCGTCCGCATTCCAGCGGCTCGCGTGGTCCAATCTCGCCGCGCAGTCAGCGGAACAGATCAGTCTCGCGGCCGCGCCGCTCGTCGCCGTGTTCGCACTCGGCGCAACCGCGCGCGATACCGGCCTGCTGCAAACCGCGCAGACACTGCCGTTCCTGTTGCTGTCGATCCCGCTCGGAATCTGGGCCGACCGCCGCTCGCGCCGCAACTTGATGACCGTTGCCGAAGCGGTCCGCGTGCTCGCGATGGTGGCCGTGCTGCTGCTGATCAGCATGCATGCACTGTCGTTGCCGCTGCTCGCGATGCTCGGTTTTCTCGGCGCGACGGGCACCGTTGCCTACAGCGTCGCGGCACCCGCACTCGTGCCTTCGCTCGTACCGCGCGAGGCGTTCGCTGCTGCCAACGGCCGCATCGAACTCGCACGCAGCGTCGCGTATTCGGCGGGGCCGGCGGTGGGCGGGTTGCTCGTCGGCTGGATCGGCGCGGGCTGGGCATATGGTTGCGCGGCGGCGCTGTCGGCACTCGCCGTCGCGCTGCTCGCTGGATTGCGCGAACCGGCACGCACGCAGGCCGCGCAGCGCCATTTCATGCTCGAGCTACGCGACGGCGCGAGCTTCGTCCTGCGCGATCCGCTGCTGCGTCCAATGCTTGCCACCGCCGTGTTCTTCAACATCGGCTTCTTCACGCTGCAGTCGATGTACGTGCCGTATGCGGTGCATCGGCTGGCGCTGTCCGCTTCGGCGGTGGGCGTGACGCTCGGCGCGTATGGCGTCGGCATGGTGTGTGGTGCGCTATCGGCGTCCGCGGTCGCGCGACGGCTCACGTTCGGCCGCATGCTGACGATCGGTCCCGCGTGCGGTCTGCTCGCATCGTTGGTGATGGTCGCGACGATCGCCGTGCCGTCGTTCTGGCTCGCCGCGCTCAGCTTTTTCCTGCTCGGCGTCGGCCCGATCCTGTGGACAGTCGGTTCGACCACGCTGCGCCAGGCCGTCACGCCCGAGCGGATGATGGGTCGCGTATCGGCGATCAACAGCACGGCCACATACGGCGCGCGGCCGCTCGGTGCATTGCTCGGCGCGGCGATCAGCGCGCACTGGGGGATGGAAGCGTGTCTGGTTGCAGCCGCCGTCGCGTTTCTGCTGCAGGCGCTGATCATCGTGAGGTCGGCGGCCGCGCGGCTCTCGCGTATTCCCGAGCAAGGCGCCGCAGCCTGCTGAAAGAGCGGGACGAAGGACGACGCGACATGCATAAGCATCGTCCGGACAAACCCTCGAAGATGAAAATGAATTTTTTTCGGATGGATTTCCATGTAAATATTATTTCATCTCATTATTGTGCCGCTGCTGCACCGCCTGGCTCCGATGATTCATCACCCGCCCGTTGTTTCCCGTTCCGCCGAGCAGGCGATCGCCGCACGCATCGCGGCCGCGATGCCGAGCCTCACGCCGATTCACCGGCGCATGGGCGACTACGTGCTGACCAATCTGTTTCGCGCGGCCACGATGCGGATCGACGAATTGGCGAGTGTCGTCGGCGCGTCGGTGGCGACGGCGAACCGCTTTGCGCGCGCGCTCGGTTTCGACGGCTATCCGCAGTTTCGCGAGGCGCTCGTGCGCGGATTCGAAGCGACACTCGCGCCGGTCGAGCGATTACGCACCGCGCAGGAATCGGCGGCGGCCGGCAACGATATCGTCGATACGTCGCTGGAACAGGCCGCGAATAATCTGCAGGCCACGCGCATTTCCGTCGACAGCGCCGTTGCCAAAGCCGCCGTCGAAGCGATCGTCGCCGCGCGCCGTGTCTTCGTGCTCGGCTACGGCGCCAGCGCGTTTCTCGCGGGTCTGATGGAGCACGGCCTGACGCCGTATCACGACAACGTGCAGTTGCTCGCGCTGATGGGCGGACCGTCGCATGCGGCACGGCGGCTGTTCGCTTCGAACGAAGGCGATCTCGTGATCGGCATCGCGTTTCCGCGCTACGTCGAAGACACGATCAAACTCGCGCGGCGCGCGGCAAGCCGTGGCGCCCGCATCCTCGCGCTCACCGACAGCCCGCGTTCGCCGCTCGCGCAATTCGCCGATCTCTCGCTGTATATCCGTACCGACCGGCGCCTCGCGTCGAATGCCGATTCAGCCGTGCTTGCTGTGATCGAAGCGCTGTGCGATGCGGTCGCGTATCGATCGGAACGCTCGGTGAAAGCCGCGGCCGAAGTCAGCGAATTCGTGTTGCCGTGGCTGATCGATCCGCAAGCCGAGGCCGCCTCCGCAACAGGCCAGCGCGCCACACGCGCCGCACCCCGTACTCCACGCACCAACAAAACCAAACGATGAACTCCAACGCAGTCATTGCCATTCACGGCGGAGCCGGGACCATCCTGCGCGCGTCGATGTCGGCCAGCGCCGAAGCCGATTACCACGCCGCGCTGCACGACGTGCTGAGCGCCAGTCAACGTGTGCTCGGCGAAGGCGGCAGCGCACTCGACGCCGTCAGCGAAGCCGTGCGTCTTCTCGAAGACTGTCCGCTCTTCAATTCGGGTCACGGCGCGGTCTACACAGCGGCCGGCACGCACGAACTCGACGCCGCGATCATGGACGGCAGCACGCTCGACGCCGGTGCGATCTGCTGCGTGAAGCGCGTGCGCAATCCGATCCTGGTTGCGCGGCGCGTGCTCGAACGCAGCGAGCATGTGCTGTTCACCGGCGAAGGCGCGGAAGCCTTCGCGGCGGCACAGGGCTTCGAATTCGTCGATCCGGAATACTTTCATACCGATGCGCGTCACCGGCAATGGCTGCTCGCACGCGATCGTCCGCCGATGCTCGATCACGACGGCGCCGCGCTTGCCGCGACGTCCTCTTCGAACAACGACGACGACCCCACACCGCACGAACCGATCGATCCGAATCGCAAGTTCGGCACCGTCGGTGCGGTCGCGCTCGACCGGCACGGTCACGTTGCCGCCGCGACGTCGACGGGTGGCATCACGAACAAGCAGGTAGGCCGGGTCGGCGATACGCCGCTGATCGGTGCGGGCTGCTATGCGGACGACGCGACCTGCGCAGTGTCGACCACCGGCTCGGGCGAGATGTTCATGCGGATGGTCGCGGCCTACGACGTCGCTGCGCAGATGGCCTATCGCAACGTGTCGCTGCAGGAAGCAGCCGACGACGTCGTGATGAATCGCCTGCCCAGGATCGCGGGCCGCGGCGGTCTGATCGCCGTCGATGCGCGCGGCAACGTCGTGCTGCCGTTCAACACCGAAGGGATGTATCGCGGTTATGCACGACCGGGCGAAACGCCGGTGACGGCGATCTACCGCTAGTCGATGCGAAACCACGCTGCACGACGCAGCACCTGAACCCGTCCAAAGGAGTCACCGTGCCGACTTCATCGCAACCCGCCGGGTCGTTCACCGGCACCTTGCCGCCGCAACGCGTGCTGGCCGTCGATGATCTGTCCGTCGCGTTCCGCAGCGGCGAGCGCACATTCCACGCGGTGCGCAATCTGTCGCTGACGGTCGAACGCGGCGAGACGCTGGCGATCGTCGGCGAATCGGGCTCGGGCAAATCGGTAACGTCGCTCGCGTTGATGCGGCTGATCGAGCACGGCGGTGGACGTCTTGCCGGCGGCAGCATCGCGTTCCGGCGCCGCGACGGCAGCGTGCTCGATCTGGCGACAGCGTCGTCCGGCACGATGCGTTCGATTCGCGGTGCCGACATCGCGATGATTTTTCAGGAGCCGATGACGTCGCTGAATCCGGTCTTCACGGTCGGCGATCAGATCGGCGAAGCGATCGCGTTGCATCAGGGCAAGAGCCGTTCCGAAGCGGCTGTCGAGACGCGGCGTCTGCTCGACCTCGTGCGGATTCCGGAGGCGCGTCGCGTGGCCGCGCGGTTTCCGCATCAACTGTCGGGCGGTATGCGGCAGCGCGTGATGATCGCGATGGCGCTGTCGTGCAAGCCGTCGCTGCTGATCGCCGACGAGCCGACCACCGCGCTCGACGTGACGATCCAGGCGCAGATCCTGCAACTGATTCGCGGCCTGCAGGACGAGATGAACATGGGCGTGATCTTCATCACGCACGACATGGGCGTCGTCGCCGAAGTCGCCGACCGCGTGCTCGTGATGTATCGCGGCGAGAAGGTGGAAGAGGGCGCGTCGGATGCGCTCTTTGCCGCGCCGTCGCATCCTTATACGAAAGCGCTGCTCGCAGCCGTGCCGCGACTCGGCGCGATGCAGGGCACCGATCAGCCCGCGCGGTTTCCGATTCTCACGGTGGAGCAGGCGGGTCTCTCCGGCATCGATGAAGCGGTGCGTCCCGCTGCGGACGTCGCGCGCGAAACACAACCGCTCGTCGAAGAAAGCGCACCGCCGATTCTTCGTGTACGCGATCTGGTCACGCGTTTTCCAGTGAAGAGCGGTGTGTTCGGTCGCGTGACGGGCCGCGTGCACGCAGTCGAAAAAGTCAGCTTCGATCTGCGGCCCGGCGAAACGCTTGCGCTGGTCGGCGAATCGGGTTGCGGCAAATCGACGACGGGACGTTCGCTGCTGCGTCTCGTCGAAAGCCAGGGCGGCTCGATCGAATTCGACGGCCGCGAAATCAGTTCGTTGACCGGCCCTGCGTTGCAGGCGCTACGTCGCAATATCCAGTTCATTTTTCAGGATCCGTTCGCGTCGTTGAATCCGCGCTTGACGGTCGGCTTCTCGATCATGGAGCCGCTGCTCGTGCACGGCGTCGCGCGCGGCGACGAAGCGCAGGCGCGCGTCGCGTGGCTGCTCGACAAGGTCGGCTTGCCCGCCGAAGCCGCGCGCCGTTATCCGCACGAATTTTCCGGCGGTCAGCGGCAACGGATCGCGATTGCACGCGCGCTCGCGTTGAATCCGAAAGTCGTAATCGCCGACGAATCCGTGTCCGCGCTCGACGTGTCGGTGCAGGCGCAGATCGTCAATCTGATGCTCGACCTGCAACGCGAACTGGGCGTTGCGTACCTGTTTATTTCGCACGACATGGCGGTGGTCGAGCGCGTCAGCCATCGTGTCGCGGTGATGTATCTCGGCCAGATCGTCGAGATCGGTCCGCGTCGCGCGGTGTTCGAGGCGCCGCAGCATCCGTACACGCGCAAGCTGATGGGCGCGGTGCCGGTCGCCGATCCCGCGCGCCGTCACGCGAAACGCACGCTCGCCGCCGACGAGATTCCGAGCCCGATCCGCGCGCTGAACGACGAGCCGGTCGTCGCGCCGCTGGTCGCGGTTGGACAGGACCATTTCGTCGCACGGCATCGCGTCGGCGGTGCGTATTAAAAGGCAGCAGCACATCCGATCCCGCAGCATCACAACCCGTTAAACCAGCAGCCCGGAGCCAACCTCATGAATCTGCCCGTCCCGTCTTCTACGTTTCGTTTGCGCGCGCTGATCGGCGGTGGCGCGGTCGTGTTCGCGATGTTTGCCGGCCAGATGGCGCACGCGGAGACCACGGCCGTGATGGCCGTCGCGTCGACGTTCACGACGCTCGATCCGTACGATGCCAACGACACGTTGTCGCAGGCGGTCGCCAAGTCGTTCTATCAGGGGCTGTTCGGTTTCGACAAGGACATGAAGCTGATCAACGTGCTCGCCGACAGCTACGTGGCCAGCCCCGATGCGCGCGTGTACACGATCAAGCTGCGTCAAGGCGTGAAGTTCCAGGACGGCACCGACTTCAATGCGGCGGCGGTGAAAGCCAACTTCGACCGCGCGATCGATCCGGCGAACAAGCTGAAGCGTTACAACCTGTTCAACCGCATCGACAAGACCGAGGTGATCGATCCGTACACGGTGAAGATCACGCTGAAGGCGCCGTTCTCGGCGTTCATCAACGTGCTCGCGCATCCGTCGGCGGTGATGATCTCGCCGGACGCGCTGAAGAAGTACGGCAAGGACATCGCGTTTCATCCGGTCGGAACGGGCCCGTTCGAACTCGTGAAATGGGATCCGGCAGGCGATCTGACGGTGAAGAAGTTCCCGGGCTACTGGAAGAAGGGCTACCCGAAGATCGACGCGATCGACTGGAAGCCGGTCGTCGACAACAACACACGCGCCGCGTTGATGCGCACCGGCGAAGCGGACTTTGCGTTCCAGGTGCCGTTCGAACAGGCCGCGCAATTGCAGTCGAGCCCGAAGGTCGATCTGATCGTGTCGCCTTCGATCCTTCAGCGCTTCATCAGCCTGAACATGAACCAGAAGCCGTTCGACAACCTGAAGGTGCGCGAGGCGCTGAACTACGCGATCAACAAGGAAGCACTGGCGAAGGTCGTGTTCGCCGGTTATGCGACGCCGGCCGACGGCGTGGTGCCGCAGGGCGTCGACTTTGCGACGAAGCTCGGGCCCTGGCCGTACGATCCCGCGAAGGCGCGCGAACTGCTGAAGGAAGCGGGCTATCCGAACGGCTTCGAAACGACGTTGTGGTCTGCGTATAACTACTCGACTGCGCAGAAGGTGATCCAGTTCGTGCAGCAGCAGCTCGCACAGGTCGGCGTGAAGGCGCAGGTCGAGGCGCTGGAGGCCGGGCAGCGCGTTGCCCGCGTGGAGAGCGCGCCGAATCCCGCGACCGCGCCGGTGCGGATGTTCTACGTGGGCTGGTCGTCGTCGACGGGCGAGGCCGACTGGGCGCTCACGCCGCTACTCGCATCGGAATCGTTTCCGCCGAAGACGCTGAATACCGCCTACTACAAGAACGACGCGGTCGACAGCGATCTGAAGCAGGCGCTCGAAACCACTGACCGCGCGCAGAAGACCGCGATCTATGCCGACGCGCAGAAACGCATCTGGGCCGACGCGCCGTGGATTTTCCTCGTCAAGGAGAAGGTGCTGTACGCGCGCAGCAAGCGTCTGTCGGGTGCGTATGTCGCGCCGGACGGCTCGTTCAGTTTCGACGACATCGCGATCAAGTGATGAACGGATCGTGCGTGACGGCACGTGGTTTCGGATGCACGCCGTCGCGCACGATTGATTTCCCGTCGCCCGCCTCAGCCTCATTGCCGGATTGGGTTCCATGCTGAACTTCCTCGTCAAACGTCTCTTTGGTCTGCTGCCGACGCTGTTCATCGTCGCCGTGCTGGTGTTCCTGTTCGTGCATCTGTTGCCCGGCGATCCGGCGCGGCTCGCCGCAGGCCCCGAAGCGGACGACGCGACCGTCGCGCTTGTGCGCGCCGACCTCGGTCTCGACAAGCCGATGCCGCAGCAGTTCGTCAGCTTCTTCGTGAAGATCGCGCATGGCGATTTCGGTATTTCGACACGCAGCAAGCGGCCGGTCAGCGAGGAAATTGGCGAGCGTTTCATGCCGACGCTGCTGCTGACACTGGCCAGCATGGTGTGGTCGGTGGTGCTGGGCATGGGGATCGGCATCGTGTCGGCCGTGTGGCGCAACCGCTGGCCCGATCGTCTCGGCATGACGTTCGCGGTGTCGGGTATTTCGTTTCCCGCGTTCGCGCTCGGCATGCTGCTGATGGAAGTTTTCTCGGTGCAGCTCGGCTGGTTGCCGGTGGTCGGCGACGGTTCGTGGCGCAGCTACGTGCTTCCTTCGCTCACGCTCGGCGCAGCGGTCGCGGCGGTGATGGCGCGCTTCACGCGGGCGTCGTTCGTCGAGGTGATGAACGAAGACTTCGTGCGGACCGCGCGCGCGAAGGGCGTGCCCGAGCGGCTCGTGATCGCCAAGCATTGCCTGCGCAATGCGCTGATTCCTGTCGTCACGATGATGGGACTGCAGTTCGGTTTTCTGCTGGGCGGTTCGATCGTCGTCGAGGTGGTGTTCAACTGGCCGGGCCTCGGGCGTCTGCTCGTGGACGCGGTATCGATGCGCGACTATCCGGTGATTCAGGCCGAGGTGCTGCTGTTCTCGCTCGAATTCATCGTCATCAATCTGATCGTGGACGTGCTGTACGCCGTGATCAATCCGACCATCCGCTTCAAGTGAGGCCCGCATGAGCACGACCGCCACCGAGCCCAACACACCCAACTCGCCCAACACCGCGCCCGTCGAACGCGCGATCCGCACACCGTGGAGCGAGTTCTGGCGCAAGTTCCGCAAGCAGCACGTGGCGCTCGGCGCCGGCATTTTCGTGCTGCTGCTGATCGCCGTCGCGATCGCCGCGCCGCATATCGTCCCGTACGATCCGGAGAATTTCTTCGACTACGACGCGTTGAACGCGGGACCGTCGATCGCGCACTGGTTCGGCGTCGATTCGCTGGGACGCGATATTTTCAGCCGCATTCTGGTGGGCTCGCGCATTTCGCTCGAAGCGGGGTTTCTGTCGGTGGCGATCGGCGCAGTGATCGGTACGTTCTTCGGTCTGCTCGCCGGTTACTACGAAGGCTGGTGGGATCGCATCACGATGCGGGTCGCCGACGTGCTGTTCGCGTTTCCTGGCATTCTGCTGGCGATCGGCGTGGTGGCGATTCTCGGCACCGGAATGATCAACGTGATCTGCGCGGTGGCGATCTTTAGCGTGCCGGCGTTCGCGCGGCTCGTGCGCGGCAATACGCTGGTGCTCAAGCAGCTCACATATATCGAGGCCGCGCGCAGCATCGGCGCGTCGGACTGGACCATCATCATGCGACACATCCTGCCGGGGACGATCTCGTCGGTGGTGGTGTACTTCACGATGCGTATCGGCACATCGATCATCACGGCCGCGAGCCTGTCGTTTCTCGGACTCGGCGCGCAGCCGCCGACGCCCGAGTGGGGCGCAATGCTCAACGAAGCGCGCGCCGACATGGTCACCGCGCCGCATATCGCGCTGTTTCCGAGTCTCGCGATTTTCCTGACCGTGCTCGCGTTCAACCTGCTCGGCGACGGGTTGCGCGATGCGCTCGATCCGAAGCTCGACCGGCAATGAGTTCTCTCGATTCATCGCGCCCGCCGCACATCGGTGTGTTGCCCGCCGGTTCGCTCGGCACGATTGCCGATGTGGACGGCGTGACCGTCGGGCACTGCGCGCTCGATCAAGATGCGATTCAAACCGGCGTGACCGTGATCCGTCCGCATCGCGGCGATCCGTTTCTCGACAAGGTGCCGGCGGCGGCATCGGTGATCAATGGCTTGGGCAAGAGCATCGGGCTCGTGCAGGTTGATGAACTCGGCACGCTGGAAACACCGATCGCATTGACGAATACATTTGGTGTGGCGGCGCTTGCGCAGGCGCAGATTCGTGCGGCTGTGCGGGCGAATCCGCGGATCGGGCGCGAGTGGCCGACGGTTAATCCGCTGGTGTTCGAATGCAATGACGGCTATCTGAACGACATCCAGGCGCTCGCCGTCGGTGAACGGCATTTCGACGATGCGTACGCCGCTGCAAGCGCTCATGTCGCAAGCGGATCGGTGGGTGCAGGGCGGGGTATGTCGTGCTTCGATCTGAAAGGCGGTATCGGTAATGCGTCGCGTGTGGTGAACGTGGTGGGTCGTGAGTACACGGTCGGTGTGCTCGTGCTGGCAAACTTTGGCCGGCTACCGATGTTGATCGTCGACGGTCAGCCGCTCGGACGTGTGCTGGCCGAACGTGCGGTCTCTTCGACACACGCATCAAAGAAACCCGAGCAAGGCTCGATCATCATGATCGCCGCCACCGATGCACCGCTCGACTCACGCCAACTCAAGCGTCTTTCGATGCGCGCCGCAGCGGGTCTTGCGCGCACCGGCTCGGTCTATGGTCACGGCAGCGGCGATATCGCGCTGGCGTTTTCGACGGCTTATACCGTGCCGCACGAAGCTGAGTTCATCACGCTCCCGCCGTTGCTTGCCGACCGATGTCTCGATCCGCTCTTTGCCGCATGCGCAGACAGCGTCGAGCAGGCGATTCTCGATGCGCTGTGGAGCGCGGTAACGGTCGCTGGCCGTGATGGTCATCGACGCTCTTCGCTACGCGACAGCGTGCCCGACCTCGCTCAACTACTCAAACGTCCCTGCGTATGAAAGTCCTCATCTCCACCGACATCGAAGGCATCGCCGGCGTGTTTCATCCCGAGCAAACGCGCGCGGGTAACGGCGAATACGAAGCCGCGCGTCGCTGGATGACGCTCGAAGCAAACGCGGCGATCGAAGGCGCATTCGCGGGCGGTGCGACGCAGGTGTGGGTCAACGATTCGCACGGCGGCTTTCGCAATCTGCTGCCCGACCTGCTCGATGCACGCGCGCAGATCGTGCTCGGCAAACCGCGCACGCTCGGCATGATGGCCGGGCTCGAATATGGCGCGGCGCTCGTGTTCATGATCGGCTATCACGCGATGTCGCAGACGCGCGGCATTCTCGCGCACACGATCAACAGCTTTGCGTTCGCGCGCGTGTCGGTGAACGGCGTGGAAGTCGGCGAAGCGGGTTTGTACGGTGCGCTCGCGGAAGAATATGGCGCACAGGTCGCGCTTTTATCGGGCGACGATGTTTTCGCCGAAGAAACCGCGCCGCGTTTTCCCGGCGCGCGCTTTGTGATCACGAAGCATGCGACGGGACACGCGAGCGGTGTCACGCAATCGCCGGCGAGCGCGCGTGCCGCGATTGAAGCCGCCGCGCGCGAAGTGGTTCAAAGCCATCTCGCAAGCCACGGCGCGCAGGAATCCACGCGCACCTGCACCGCAGCGAAACCAGCCGAATGCGAACTGCGCGTGCAGACCAGCGCGCTCGCCGATCTGTTCTGCCAGTGGCCGACGCTCACGCGTGTCGATGCGGTGACGCTGCGCTTTCATGCGGAGTCGGCGGAACACGTGGTGCGGATGTTGAACTGTCTGTCCGCGATGTCGTTCATGTTGCGCTAGCTGGAAGCTCGGTCGAACACTGCGCGTGCGGTGACACGTTTCGCGAGGAAGCGGTACTCTCTGGCATTCCAGCGGCACGGTCTTTCTCACTGACTACAGCGCGGAGTCATGCGCTGCATCACGCACGGAGCGGAGCACGACATGAGCAGGCAAACCATTGCGGATTTTCTGGCACGGACGCTCGCAGCCGCGGGCGTCGAACGGATCTGGGGCGTGACGGGCGACAGCCTGAACGGCCTGTCGGACAGCTTGCATCGACTCGGGTCGATCCGCTGGATGCATACGCGGCACGAAGAAGTTGCCGCGTTCGCGGCCGGCGCCGATGCGGCCGCGACCGGCAAGCTCGCCGTCTGCGCGGGTAGCTGCGGACCGGGCAATCTGCATCTGATCAACGGACTCTTCGACTGTCATCGCAATCACGTGCCGGTGCTGGCGATCGCCGCGCATATTCCGTCGTCGGAGATCGGGCTCGGCTACTTCCAGGAGACGCATCCGCAGGAGC
This sequence comes from Paraburkholderia flava, assembly GCF_004359985.1. NCBI lineage: Bacteria > Pseudomonadati > Pseudomonadota > Betaproteobacteria > Burkholderiales > Burkholderiaceae > Paraburkholderia > Paraburkholderia flava. The sequence goes on from NZ_SMRO01000002.1 coordinate 437,129, forward strand.
TGTTCAAGGAATGCTCGCATTACGTCGAGCTGGTGTCGAACCCGTCGCAGTTTCCGCGCGTGCTCGCGACCGCGATGCGCACGGCGATCGTCGAGCGCGGCGTTGCGGTGATCGTGCTGCCCGGCGACATCGCGCTCGCCGAAGCACCTGATGAGATACCCGCGTGGGCCGCGTCGGCGGGTGTGCCGGTGCTCACGCCGGCAGCCGAAGACGTCGATCGGCTCGCCGACCTGCTGAACCGTTCGGACGCCGTCACGTTGCTGTGCGGCAGCGGCTGCGAAGGCGCGCACGATGAAGTGGTCGCGCTCGCGGACACGCTCGGCGCGCCGACCGTGCACGCGCTGCGCGGCAAGCAGTTCGTCGAATGGGACAACCCGTACGACGTCGGCATGACGGGGCTGATCGGCTTCAGCTCGGGCTATCACGCGATGATGTCGTGTGACACACTGGTGATGCTCGGCACCGATTTCCCGTACCGCAACTTCTATCCGCCGCACGCCGACATCGTACAGATCGATCGACGCGGCAAAGCACTCGGACGACGCGCGCCGCTCAAGCTTGGGTTGATTGGCGACGTGCACGCGACGTTGCAGGCGCTGCTGCCGAAACTCAAGCGCAAGGACGGAAGACATTTCATCGATCGTGCGCGCAAACATTACGAGGCCGCGCGCAAGGGGCTCGACGATCTCGCGCGGCCGTCGGGTCCGGGCCGGCCGATTCATCCGCAGTATCTGACGAGCCTCGTCGACCAGATCGCGAATGACGATGCGGTATTCACCGCCGACGTCGGCACGCCGACGCTATGGGCCGCACGCTATCTGACGATGAACGGCAAGCGCTCGCTGCACGGTTCGTTCAATCATGGGTCGATGGCGAACGCGATGCCGCAGGCGCTCGGCGCGCAGGCTGCGGCGCCTGGGCGGCAAGTCGTGTCGCTGTCGGGCGACGGCGGGCTGTCGATGCTGCTCGGCGATCTGTTGACCGCGCGTCAGCTCGATCTGCCGATCAAGATCGTCGTCTTCAACAACAGCGTGCTCGGTTTCGTCGCGATGGAGATGAAGGCGGGCGGCTACCTCGACACGGGCACGGACCTCGCCACCACCGACTTCGCGGCGATCGCGAAAGGCGCAGGCATCTACGGCGTGCGCGTGACCGAATCGGAAGATCTCGCCGACGCGTTGCGCAACGCGTTCGCGCATCCGGGGCCGGCGGTGATCGACGTCGTCACCGCGAAGCACGAACTCGCATTGCCACCGAAGATCGAGTGGGCGCAGGCGAAGGGCTTCAGCCTCTACATGCTGCGCGCGGTGCTGAACGGTCGCGGCGATGAAGTCGTCGAGCTTGCGACGACGAATCTGCGGTAGTTTTTTGCTTGTCGGCGGTAGCGGGGCGTAGCGACCCGATGCTACGTCCGCGATCCGCTAGCGCGAGCGGTTCGCAATCCGCGTTGTTTCCGTCCGGAACCCGTCGCACGCAGCGTGGGTTCCGGTACGCCCATGGCTGGATTTGATATCGATTGGCACGGGTGCACTGTGCTGGTGCGCAGTACAATCGTCGCCTTTGCCGGCGCGCGTCATGGAGACAAGCATGCGCGTCGGCCATCGATATCCGACATCCATACACTGGGGCGCATCTTGAATAGTCCACGGCAGCATGACGGCCTGAAGCGCGGGCTCAAAAACCGCCATATCCAGCTGATCGCGTTGGGCGGCGCGATCGGCACCGGTCTCTTCCTCGGTTCCGCGAGCGTATTGCAGGCAGCCGGTCCATCGATGATTCTCGGCTACGCGATCGGCGGCGCGATCGCGTTCCTGATCATGCGACAACTCGGCGAGATGGTCGCGCAGGAGCCGGTCGCCGGTTCGTTCAGCCACTTCGCGTACAAGTACTGGGGCGATTTCCCCGGCTTCCTGTCGGGCTGGAACTACTGGGTGCTGTATGTGCTCGTCAGCATGGCCGAGCTGACCGCGGTCGGCACGTATGTGCATTACTGGTGGCCAGGCGTGCCCGCGTGGGTGTCGGCGCTGGTGTGCTTCGCGGTCATCAACGCGATCAACCTCGCGAACGTGAAGGCGTACGGCGAAACCGAGTTCTGGTTCGCGATCATCAAGGTGGTCGCGGTGATCGGCATGATCCTGTTCGGCGGCTGGCTGCTGGCGACGGGCACCGGTGGTCCGCAGGCATCGATCACGAACCTGTGGCGCGACGGCGGGTTCTTTCCGCATGGCTTCCACGGACTCTTCATGATGCTCGCGGTGATCATGTTCTCGTTCGGCGGCCTCGAGCTGATCGGTATCACCGCAGCCGAAGCCGACGAACCGCAGAAGAGCATTCCGAAAGCGGTGAATCAGGTGATCTACCGGATTCTCGTGTTCTACATCTTTTCGCTGGTGGTGCTGCTGTCGCTGTATCCGTGGAGCAAGGTCGCAGCGGGTGGCAGTCCGTTCGTGATGATTTTCTCGCAGATCGGCTCGACGTTGACCGCGAACGTGTTGAACGTCGTGGTGCTGACGGCTGCGCTGTCGGTGTACAACAGCGGCGTGTATGCGAACAGCCGGATGCTGTACGGTCTCGCGGAGCAGGGCAACGCGCCGCGTGCATTGCTCAAGGTGGACCGGCGCGGCGTGCCGTATATGGCGATCGGTCTGTCGGCACTCGCGACGTTCACGTGCGTGATCATCAACTATCTGATTCCTGCGCAGGCGCTCGGCGTGCTGATGGCGCTTGTCGTCGCGGCGCTCGTGCTGAACTGGGCGCTGATCAGCCTCACGCATCTGAAGTCGCGCAAGGCGATGGTCGCGGCCGGCGAAACGCTGGTGTTCCGCTCGTTGTGGTTCCCTGTCGCGAACTGGGTGTGCCTCGCGTTCATGGCGATGGTGCTGGTGATTCTTGCGATGACGCCTGGGCTTTCGGTGTCGGTGTGGCTGGTGCCGGTGTGGCTGGTTGTGATGTGGATTGGCTACGTGGTGAAGCGGCGGCAGGCGGGGCGTGTGGTTGTGGGGGGCTGACGGCCAGTGAGTTGCTGTCGGACTGGCTGTTGCGATGCGACGTGGGTGCGTCGCATCGCTTTGGTTTGTTTCGGTTTGCTTCGTTCAAAGCATCCGATACATGACCGTCGTCGAATCGAGACGGTCTTCTCTCGCGTCGCGACAATAGCTGGGGATCACGCCCGCCGTCTGGTAGCCGAGCGACGCATATAGCGGCTCGGCATCATCGCCGGTGCGCGTGTCGAGCGTGAGCAGCGTGCGGCCTAGCGTGTTCGATGCGCTTTCGAGTTCCCTCATCAACGCCCGCGCGATGCCGCGCCGTCGGTACGCAGGATGCACCAGTAGTTTGCGCACGTCCGCGCGGTGTCGCTGGTTCGGCATCGTGTCGTAGTCCAGTTGCACCGATCCCACGATACGTCCCGCGTCGCGCGCAATCAGCAGCAGGCGCGTGCCCGCCTGCACGCCGGGCAACACGTTGTCGGTCCAGAACGCCTCGCTGTCGCGCGCGACGAACGGCAACACGAAGCCGATGCTCGCGCCGGTATGCACGCATGCGTGCAGCAGCTCGCCGAGTTCGCGCAAATGCGCGGATAGATCGGCGGCGGTGAAGGACGAGATGTCGAGTGTCATGGCGGGCTCACACGATGAACAGGAAATAGCGGGCCGCGCTGTCGGGCGGCGTCGTGAAGGTGCTGGCGCCGAACAGCTGATAGCGCAGACAGTCGCCGGGTTGCAGATCGTGCGAATGGCCGTCGACAGTTATCGACAAACGCCCATCGACGAGCACCAGATGATGCTCTAGCCCCGATCGCGGCGTGTCTTCGTACGCGATGTGCGTGCCCGCCGCGAGTTCGCACGCGAGTGCTTCACCGGCCAGCGTCTGTGCGGGCGGTGAAACGGAGCGTCGCAGGAAACCGTGCTCGGGGTCGCGCCATACCGGCTGCGCGGCACGCCGCACGAGCGGCACGAAATCTTCTTCGACGAGGCGCATCAGTCGCGACATCGTGAGGCCGTACGCGGTACACAGCTTGCCGAGTACATTCGCGGTCGGACTGACGTCGGCGTTTTCGAGCCGCGATAACGTCGCTCGGCTCACGCCACTGCGCGACGCCAGTTCGTCCAGCGACCAGCCGCGCTCGCTGCGCAATCCTTTTAGACGTTGTGCGATCTGGCGGTCGAAGGTCGTATCAGCGGGAGAGATATTTTCCATATTTGGGAAAATATCTCTTATTTGGGATGGGTGTCAAATGGACAAAAACGAGGGGTGTCTCAAGACGCCTGCTTGTCGCGCAGCCGCTGCACCTCGTGATCGGCATTTCTGGCCGTTGCGTCCTTACTCGGCGTCTGTATGTTCGCGAGCATCTGCTCCCGGCGAACGCTTCGCTTCCAGCCTACTGGGGTCTTCGAAGGCTCTATTTCGGACAGCTTCTCTACATACCGTTCTTCAAGGCGATGAAAAGCGGCGATGTCCTCATAGGCCTGAATCAGATGGCGTCGGTATAACTCGGTCTCGCGTTTTCGGACCGACGAAACGTAGGTCAGCCATCCGGTGATAAGACTACCGACGATAGCGAAGCCGCCGCCGATCACGCCGCCGACCACGACCGGAACAAGTGCGTCGTTCATAGGAAGGTTTTCCGAGATTGAATTGATGGGTCATGCGCGCGCTGGACGCGACGATGTATCTCAAAGATACCTGAGGCGTCGCTGCCTCGCCTGTACGAAGAAGACAGCGGTCGCGGCTTCAACCTTGTCGTCGGGCTTGAAGGCGTTTGATGCGAAAGTCGTCACGGTGGACTTCGAGAAACGCGTAGAAATTCCTTCGTCATCCGCGTTTATCCACTCGTGAAGTAAAATTGACCAGGGATATATGTAGGCTTACGCTGTCGCGTCAACTCAACCTGCTTTCTGTCCCTCGAACTCGCCTCGCGATGGCCTCACCAATGCGACTGGGGGAGCAGGAGTCGGCTATGGACATAAAAGACGACCTCGTCGACGACCTTGTTATTACCTCTGCGGATTATTCGCCTGACGCCATCTTTCTCGTAAACAAGGAAGGGCGCATCCGCCACGTCAGTTCTGCGTGCGAGGATATATTCGGCTATGCACCGGGCGATTTTGTCGATCAGTTCATCATCGATTTCGTGGTTCCAGCCGATCAGGACGCCACGCGTAAAGAGGCGAAAGAGGTGCTGGCTGGTCGCAAGCGAGTCGGCTTCGAGAACCGTTATCGGCACAGAAATGGAAGTGACGTCTACGTGACGTGGTCAGCACGATGGTTGGAGCACGAGTCTCTGCGCGTCGGTGTAGCCCGCGATGTGACAGAACTCCGCCGCAGGAAAACCGCGCCCACAGCAATGCTGGCCGTCCTTGCTCCGTATGAACGCAAGGTTCTTGAACTGCTGCTGACAGAGGCGACCGAAAAGCAGATTGCCGAGCAACTTGGGCTCGCTAACTCGACCACCCATTCCTATATCACCGGAATTTTCCGCAAGTACGGTGTGCGGGGACGGGCAGGCTTGATGAGCTTGTGGCTCAAGCGCTTTTCTATTGGCGTCAATGGGGAATGACAGTAAACCGGGGGCTCTGCCGAAGCAGAGCCCCCGGTGTGCATGCCCTTTTGCTCCGGGCTTTTGTGTGCTTCTCTCAGGTTTCTGGCGAGTCCGAACTGGCGTGCAGTAGCTCAACGCATTGAGTGATGAACAACCGCCGCCAGCAAGACAAGTGATGCTACCCCGCACGGCGCGCGCGACCTAGCCTGCTAATCAGAGGGGTGACGAGTGGGGTGGACGGGCTCTGCGTAATGGGCTTCGGGGCTTCGACGGCAGGCGGAATAGTGCCGATCAAATCCTTCGCCAGTTCATTCTTCGGCTTGCCCATCTTTGATGGCGTAGCGAAATACGCGGCTGATTTCGCTGCGGACTCGGTGAGTTCAGAATCGCGCGGGACGACTGCCGATGCGTTTAAGCACGGCCAGTATTTTGGGCGCGTTGATTGCTGTGATGGGATGCTTCCCGAGCCATGGGAACACGTCATTTTTTAGACGAGACCTGGCCGGAATCTTCAGGAACAGAAATTCTCTTCGCGCCTTTGCTTATTGGGCTTATTGCGACTTGCGGGGAATCGTGAAAGAGATTAACTGGTGCCCAGGGCCGGACTCGAACCGGCACGCCTTGCGGCGGGGGATTTTGAGTCCCCTGCGTCTACCTGTTTCACCACCTGGGCTTGCTGACGGAGCGCGAATGCGCCCGCGGCGAAACGCGGATTATGTCGGAAAACCGACGGTGAGGCAAGGTGCCGGCCAGCTTCGCGGACGGCTGGCGGCCGTGCCGCGCGTGAGCGGTGTCGCGTCGCGGGCATCGCACCGAAGGCACCGCACGTAGCGATGGCACAATGCGGACTTCGTTGCGCCGCGGTCCGCGAGCAACGGCTTCGCAAGCAACAGGTTTCAGGAAGAGCGTAGTGAATCACACCCCGGCATTTCGCACCGACGATCACGCGTGCCGCCCCGATTGCGGCGCGTGCTGCATCGCGCCTTCGATCTCGAGCCCGATTCCCGGCATGCCGCATGGCAAGCCCGCTGGCGTGCGCTGCGTGCAACTCGGCGACGATCTGCGTTGCGCAATCTTCGGTGCGCCCGAGCGTCCCGCATGCTGTTCGGGCCTGCAACCGCAACTGGAAATGTGCGGCACGACGCGCGGCGAAGCGCTCGCGTGGCTCACGCAGCTCGAACAGCAGACCCGGCCCGCGCCGTCGCGTGCATCCACTTGAGCGCGCCCCATCAAGCATGAGATCAGAGCGGGCGAGTCGACCGGCGCGGGAGCTTTAACGCGTGCTTCCGGTCACATACTCGTAGACATAAGCGCTAACTCCCGTCGACAGGAGAGACTGCATGACCCGATTCGCACCGCCGTCCCGGCGCCGTTTCCTGCTCGCTGCCGGCGCGGCCGTGGGCATTACCGTGTCGCTTGCGGCCTGCGCAGCGTCGACGTTTCCGTTCATTCCGCAGCACTACACGTTCTCGCAGCAGCAGGTGCAGGACGCGGTGCAGCGGAAGTTTCCGTATCAGCGCACCGTATCGCAGGTCTTCGACGTCGCGTTGACGAATCCGGTCGTCGGTTTTCTGCCGGATACGAATCGCGTGTCCGTGCGGCTCGATGCGCGCTTCACGAGCCCCTTCATGCCGCAGCCGGTGAGCGGCGTGTTCACGCTGTCGAGCGAACTTGCGTACGACAGCGCGAGCCGCTCAGTGGTGCTGAAGTCGCCGAGTGTCGATCACGTCGATGTGAGCGGCGATGCGCAGGCGTACGCGCAGCAGATCAGCGCAGGCGCCGGGCTGCTCGCCACCCAGTTGCTGAGTAACTATCCGATCTACACGTTCAAGCCCGAACAGCTGCAATTTGCCGGTGTGAACTACGAACCCGGTACAATCACCATCCTTACAAACGGCATACGCGTTCAGATCGTCGAAAAATGACGGCGTGCGCGGCCGTACGGGCCGCGTGTCGCCGACGTTGAGCGCAGCGGGGCCCGTCACGGTTTCATACATCGACAAGGGCTCCGGATGGATTGGATCGTGATCTGCAAGGCGCTGATTCTGGGCGTCGTCGAAGGACTGACTGAATTTCTGCCGGTGTCGAGTACCGGCCATCTGATCGTCGCGGGCAGCCTGCTCGATTTCACCGACGAACACGCGAAGACCTTCGACGTCGTCATCCAGCTCGGCGCAATTCTCGCGGTGTGCTGGGAGTTTCGGCGGCGTATCGGCAGCGTGATCGTCGGATTGCCGACCCGGCCCGAGGCGCGACGTTTCGCGCTGAACGTGATCGTCGCGACGATTCCCGCAGTCGTGCTCGGCCTGCTGTTTGAAAAAGCGATCAAGGCCGCGCTGTTCTCGCCTGTGCCGGTCGCGTTTGCGCTGGTCATCGGCGGCGTGTTGATCCTGTGGGTCGAGGCACGCGGACGTGAGCGCGGCGCCACTGCGGCGCGCGTGCAGTCGATCGACGACCTGCGTCCTTCCGATGCACTCAAGGTCGGCCTCGCGCAGTGTTTCGCGTTGATCCCGGGGATGTCGCGTTCGGGCTCGACGATCATCGGTGGGATGCTGTTCGGCCTCGACCGGCGCGTCGCCACCGAGTTCTCGTTCTTCCTCGCGATCCCGATAATCTTCGGCGCGACGCTGTACGAGATGGCGAAGAGCTGGCACCTGCTGTCCGCCGACATGCTCGGCACGTTCGCGATCGGTTTCGTCGCGGCATTCGTCAGCGCGTTCGCCTGCGTGCGCTGGCTGTTGCGCTATATCGCCGCACACGATTTCACGGCGTTCGCGTGGTACCGGATTGCCTTCGGTCTGTTGATCCTGCTGGTGGGATATAGCGGTGGGTTGAGCTGGACGCTGTGAGCGTGTTCGACGCGCAGAGATAAAAAAGTCCGCACATGTGCGGACTTTTTTTACGTTCAGACTGCGTCGCGTCGTCTGAAGACGAGATCCCACACGCCGTGTCCGAGCCGCAAACCGCGGCGTTCGAACTTCGTCACCGGACGATAGTCGGGACGCGGTGCGTAATCCTGCGCGGTGTTGACGAGCGCGGGGTCGGCTGCGAGCACTTCGAGCATCTGCTCGGCGTAGTTCTGCCAGTCGGTTGCGCAGTGGATGTACGCGCCAGGCTTCAGTCGAGATACCAGCAGCGCGACGAACTTCGGCTGGATCAGACGACGCTTGTGATGCCGCGCCTTGTGCCAGGGGTCCGGAAAAAAGATGTGCACGCCGTCGAGGCTGTCGGGCGCGATCATCTGTTCGAGCACTTCGACTGCGTCGTGCTGAACGATGCGGATGTTCGACAGATTCTGCTCGCCGATTAGCTTCAGCAACGCACCGATGCCAGGCTCGTGAACTTCGACGCCGAGGAAATCGTCGTCCGCGCGATGCGTGGCGATCTCGGCGGTCGTCGCGCCCATACCGAAACCGATCTCGAGGATGCGCGGCGCGTGTCGTCCGAAGACGGTGTCCCAGTCGGGCTGCGTCGCCGAATACGGCATGACGAAGCGCGGCCCGAGTTCGTCGAGCGCGCGACGCTGGCCCGTCGACACACGCCCCGCACGCGTGACGAAACTGCGGATGCGACGCAGGTGCAGGGGTTGCGAATCGTCGTTGTCGTCGGTGGTCGGGTCGGCGTCGGGATGGCCGGCTTCGTTCGGATCGTGAATCATCATCGGGAACAACGGTTGGTGAGGCGACGGAGGTGTCGCACGGCGGGCATCGTTTCTGCTGCGCGCTGGGTGCGCAGAGTTTTACTGCTGCGCGGTCTGGGCGACTGGTTATGGGCGCCCGGTCGGGTGCGGATTATAGCAGTGGGGTGCGGAGCGACAGGGAGCATCGGATGGAACGCTACCGGAATCTGAGCGGCGATTCAGGCGTGATTGCGTATCGGTTGTCGCGCGATTCGATTGCGGTCGAGTTTCGCGGCGGCGCGATCTACCGGTATGACTACACGATGCCGGGACGTCGAGAGGTCGAAGAGATGACGCGGCTGGCGATCGCGGGTAGAGGGCTGAGTACGTATATCAGTCGGGTGGTCGGGGAGCGGTATGCGGAGAAGTTGCGGTGATGAGGGATTTGATCTGGAGAGTTCGGAGTTGGCGATCACGCTTGAGTTGCCACGAACTAAATGGATGTAACCAGACGACGGTCGCACTCGATCAAACAACGAAGGAATTCAGCGAGGGGAATTGCTGGCGCTGCAGAACACAGCGCAGACTCGAAAAATACTGGAGCGGGCGATGGGAATCGAACCCACGGCTCTAGCTTGGGAAGCTAGGGTATTACCATTATACGACGCCCGCAGAGCGCGCCATTTTACGCGGGTTCTGCCCGTTTGCGCAAACCCGCGTAGTGAAACCAGCCTCTCCAGCCGATCAAATCCCGAATAGCGTCAACGAAACCGCTGCGCGCGTGACGACCATGATCAGCACCTGCACGATCACGAACAGCAGGATCGGCGACAGGTCGATGCCACCCAGTTGCGGCACGACGCGTCGCAACGGATTCAGCAGCGGCGCGGTCAGCTGATAAAGAATCGGCATGGCCGGCGAGCGCGGGTTGAGCCACGACAGCAGCGCCATCAGGATCGTCATCCAGATGATCAGATTGAGCGCCCACTTCACGACCGTGAGCAACGCGACGATCAGCAGCGCCGGCATCAGGCCGAGCGGATCGATGCCCGCAATCACGATCGTCAGCATCACGTAGACGAGTGCGGTAATCAGCGTGGCGACGATGCTCGCCCAGTCGATGCCGCGCGTCCCCGGAATCACGCGACGCAGCGGCAGCACCAGCCAGTTGGTGAATTGCAGCACCGCGTTCGACACGGGGTTGTACGGCGGCAGACGAACGAACTGCAGCCACGCGCGCAGCAGCAGTGCGGCACCGAACAGGGTGAAAACGGTATTGAGCAGAAAGCGGGCGATATCGCCGAACATCTTGGATCCTCTTTGCTTCGTGTGTGGTCAGCGTCGGCGGGCGGCCATGCGTCGCGTGAGTTGCGTCGGATGCGTGTGCCGCGCTGCGCCGGACGTCACATTATCACGGCTTACTTGACGCTTGCACCAGCCGATACCTGATTCACCGAGCGTGCGAGCGAATTCTCGACGGCGTCGGCGATCGCGTCGATGCCGGCCGGTGGAGACGGTCGCCGACGCGCGAGTTCGACGCCGCGTCGCGACATCAACGCGTACAGCGCCGCATGATCGCCGCCGAGCGTTTCCATCAGCGCCAGCTGCTTTTGAATCACGCCGGTGTCGCCGCGCGAGATCGGGCCCGCAAGCGCACCGGGCAGACCTTTCTCGCGGGCGGTTTCGATCGTGCCGGCGAGCATCGGCAGCACAGCACGCAGCGCGTCGTCCTCGGCAAAACCGAGCTTGCTCCACAGGGTCACGCATTCGGCGAGGCCACACAGCGCGAAGCTCGCCGCATAGTGCGCGGCCGCGTGATAAAGCATCCGGCCGCCGCCTGGAATCGATAGCGGATGGCAGCCGAGCGCGGAGGTCATCGCCGCGAGCGCGTCGTGCAGCGCGCCGTCGGCCTCGATCGTCACCGAGCAGCCGACGATCCGTTCGATGTCGGCGGGCGCGCCGCTGAACAGATACAGCGGATGAAACCCGCCGATTGCAACGCCCTGCACGCGCGCGGGTTCGAGCAGTTCGACCGGCGACGCGCCGCTGCAATGCACGAGTCCCCATGCCGAACGGCCGGTAGCCCCGGTCTTCGCGGGCGGTCCGAAGCGCAGAGTGTTCGCTGTCGTACCGATGCTGTCGTCGGGGACGGTTAAAAAGACGATATCGGCGGTGTCGACGGCGGTCTGCGGATCGTCCGACGACACGCAGCCGGCGAATTCCTCAGCGAGCGCGTGCGCGGTGGCAGCAGTCCGGCTGGCGATCGCGACGACCGGATAACCGGCGCGCGCAAAACCGCGCGCGAGGCAACGCGCGAGTCGGCCTGCGCCGATAAAACCGACACGCGGCAACGAGGGCTGGGACATGGTTCTGCTCCAGGCGAAACGGAAGGGACCGGGTAAATACGAGTAAGCACGGGCAAACCGCGAGTATCGCCGATCCATTATCCAGGCGCGGTTTCGTCAGTCTGTTTTCCCGCGATATGGCGCTGGCGGACGAACATTGCGCTGCGCGACGCACCCGGGTTCGAAAACTGCTCACAATTTCCCGGTGTGTTTTTTTCTTGCAACTGTGGTGGCCGTCGTTGTCGATTTTTTCCGTTCCAGGCAGATTCGGGAGGTCGTCATGAGCATCTTTTCGTATCGCAAGCATCTGCGGTTTCTCACGCCTTCGCAGCGCCGTCGGTGGTGGGATCAGAAAAAGCGTCTCACGCCGCGGGTGCGGATCAGCGGGGCGTACGTGCCGCCGGCCGTCAGTCGTGAGTTCACGTACGTGAAAGTTGGCTGAAGCCGACATCACCTGTTTTTCCCGAAGCCCGGCTGCTTGCCGGGCTTTTTCTCGTCCGCGGCACGCGCGATGCGCTCACTCATTTGTAATTAAAGATTACCGGCGTACACAGGCGGGCGGTTTCTGTGTCGGTAAAATCGTCTATCGCCAGACGTTTGTCCGTGCAAACCCTTGATTTTTAGCGGGTACCTCACCACTTCTTGTTTGCACCGGCTGATCGTCGTTATTGAAGCTGTCGCATCGATTGCAATTTGCAACAAATGCATAAAGCGGCGCGCGGCCTTTTTGGATAGAGTGAATTCCAGAGAGCACGCCCGTTATGCGACACGACCAAGGGGTCGCGCCGCCAGGAGAAGAGAAGTGAAAAAGATCGTTCCGTTCATCGTTGCCGCCGCGCTTGGCGTGGGGCTCACCACCGCCGCCGAAGCGCACGTGTCGATCGGCGTCGGGATCGGTATCCCGGTTGCGCCGGCCTATCCGGTCTACGCGCCGCCTCCGCCCGTGTACTACGCGCCGCCGCCTCCGGTCGTGTATGCGCCGCCGCCGCCGGTCTATTACGGCGGTCCTGCGGTTGTGGTCGGCGGGTATGGCGGCTATTACGGTCATCCGTACTACCACCATGGCTACTATCGCGGCGGCTACTATGGCCACGGCGGTTATTACGGTCACGGCTGGCGCCGTTAAGCGGGTGTCGCGCGGATAAATCCCGCGCGGCGAGCGCCGCTTCGCTGTACGCCCGACGGCGTAACGCAGGCTTCATTGCCGCGTTACGCCGTTTTGCTTTGGGGCGATGGCCTCAGCGCGCGGCGTGCACGATCAGATCGCGGTATCCGTGGACGATCACGCTATACGAGAAGTACGCGAACAGCAGCGCCGACAGCACGTGACACGCACGCAGCAGTCCTGTCCCGGCGCGCTTGCGTCCGTGGCTCGCGAGCCCGCACAGGAAGAGCGTCCAGCACAGGCCGCCGAGAAAGAAGCCACCGAGGAATATCGACGCTGTCGTCGGCGTGGTCGCGCCTGCTTTCGCGATCAGCGCGCCGCCTACAGCCGCGAACCACAGGATCGCGCTCGGCGACGAGATCGCGAGCAACGCGCCGCGCACGAAGCTGCGCCACGCGCTCAATTGCGGAGCCTGTGTATCGGTATCGGCCTCGCCTTCGACCGGCGGCGCCGATGCGGGGTAAAGCGCCTCGCGCGCCATCTTCCACGTGAGGAACAGCAGGATCGCCGCGCCGCCGATCCATACGATCCAGCGCACGGCATCGAATTGCAGCAGCGCGGCCATCCCGGCAAGCGCGAGCGCTGCATACAGCAGATCCCCGAAGCACGAGCCGAGGCCGAGCCAGAATCCCGGCCTGAAGCCGTGCGTCAGCGTCAGCGAAATGACCGCTACGTTGACGAGGCCGATATCGAGACACAACGACAGAGACAGAAAAAAACCATCCGACAACATCGACCACGCGTGCATTCTTGCCACAGCCTCGTTCTTATTAATGTTCCCTTGCGGGCAGTGTGATGACCTGGTTTGCCCGTTGTCGATACGCGGGTCCGTTGAAGCGGGATACCGCGTGTGGCTCCAGCGATCGCTTACCTATAGCCCTACAGCCCGAGTTCATCCCACAGCGCATCGATGCGCTGTTTGACCGCTTTATCCATCGCGATCGGACGACCCCATTCGCGATCCGTTTCGCCCGGCCATTTGTTCGTCGCGTCGAGACCCATCTTCGACCCGAGGCCCGCGACCGGCGAAGCGAAGTCCAGATAATCGATCGGCGTGCGATCGACGAGTACCGTATCCCGCGACGGGTCGATGCGCGTCGTGATCGCCCAGATCACTTCCTTCCAGTCGCGGATATTCACGTCCTCGTCGACCACCACGATGAACTTCGTATACATGAACTGACGCAGGAAGCTCCACACGCCGAACATCACGCGTTTCGCGTGGCCGGGGTAGCTCTTCTTCATCTGCACGATCGCCATCCGGTAGCTGCATCCTTCGGGCGGCAGATAGAAATCGGTGATCTCGGAAAACTGCTTCTGCAGCAGCGGCACGAACACTTCGTTTAGCGCGACGCCGAGCACGGCGGGTTCGTCGGGCGGCTTACCGGTGTAGGTGGAGTGGTAAATCGCGTCGCGCCGCATCGTGATGCGCTCGACGGTGAACACCGGAAACCACTCCTGCTCGTTGTAGTAGCCGGTGTGATCGCCGTAGGGACCCTCGAGCGCGTGTTCGTAAGTGGCGCTCGCGCCTTTCGTCGGGCGCGGCGGCGCACCCGCAGGCGCTGGCTCCGGCGTGCCGTCCTGCGGATAGATGAAGCCTTCGAGCACGATCTCCGCGCGCGCCGGCACCTGCAGCGTATCGACGCCCGGCGTCAGACATTTCGCGAGTTCGGTCCTCGCGCCACGCAGCAGGCCAGCGAACTGGTACTCCGATAGCGTATCGGGCACCGGTGTGACGGCACCGAGGATCGTCGCCGGATCGGCGCCGAGCACGACCGCAACCGGATAAGGCTGGCCCGGATGCTTCAACGCGAATTCGCGGAAGTCGAGCGCGCCGCCTCGATGGGCGAGCCAACGCATGATCAGCTTGTTGCGGCCGATCAGTTGCTGCCGGTAGATACCGAGATTCTGCCGGGTCTTGTTCGGTCCGCGCGTGACGGTGAGCCCCCACGTGATCAACGGGGCGACGTCGCCGGGCCAGCAGGTCTGGATCGGCAGTTTTGCGAGATCCACGTCATCGCCTTCCCACACGATCTCCTGGCATGGCGGCCCGCTCACAGTCTTCGGCGCCATGTCCCAGACGGCCTTCGCGAGCGACAGCAGCTTGCCGGCGTCTTTCAGGCCCTTGGGCGGCTCCGGTTCCTTCAGCGCCGACAGCAACCGTCCGACGTCGCGCAGCGACTGCAGCGCGGCCGCATCGCCGGTGTTGGGACCGGAACCTGCGTCAGTGTCGATGCCCATGCCGAGCGCGATCCGCCGTGGCGTGCCGAACAGGTTGCCGAGCACCGGGAACGCATGGCTGCGTTTCGCCTCGAACAGCAGAGCCGGGCCACCGGCGCGCAGCACTCGGTCGCACAGCTCGGTCATTTCCAGTACGGGAGAGACGTCTTGCGGGATGCGGCGCAGTTCGCCGAGTGTTTCGAGACGGCCGGCGAAGTCGCGCAGATCTTTGTATTTCATCGGGTCGTGGTCGCGTAGGACGGCAGAAGAAGGGCGGCGGCACGCAATCGCATAAGCGCGTGCCGCGAAGGATCGGCAATTTTACCTGGGTTGCCGGATACGTTGGCGACCGTACGCCCAGGGGCAAAAATGCCACCGGCTCGAAACATACGCAGCGCGCGGTTTTCATCGAACTGAACGCTGTTCATTATTACATTTGGTTATAGTTTTTGCTTTCTATAGTGTTGACGATCTATAAAACCCTGCTAGAATCCGTCCACATTGGTTGCAGGGCCCGTAGTTTTTGTCACCAGCGCCCCCGGTCCTTTAGACGCAACGCGTCGCCGTTAGCCGACCCCTGCACGGCTTCAGACGGTCTATTTGCTGTCCTCGCCAGCGCCATCCGACGCTGGTTTTTCGCGTGGGAACCCCCGGTTGCATGCTTTTCCGCATGCGGGCGGATCTTTTACCGGTTCCCCAACGGTTTATGCCGTTTTTTCCCGACGCCGCTGCCGTCCTAACCAGAGCGCGCGGTGTCTTGGTCTGCGAACACATGCTTGTTGCCGGCTTGCCCGGCGTTTCGCGGACCATGCAACATGGGAGATCATCTGAATGAACGCCTGGTTATCGTGGCGTCCCGATGAGCGCCTTGCGCAAGCTGTACGCGCAGTGCTGCGTCGCGGGACGCGTGTAAGTCACCATCTTTTCAGCGTCGTCGGCGGATTCGCCGTCCTGTTCGCGGTCGCGTTGTGGCTGATGCCCTCGTGGCGCGGCACCCTGGCTGCCCGGCTGATGCCGGTGCTGTCGGCAGCCGTCGAGGCCGGTCCGGCCCGTCTGCTGCGAGGCAATCCGTTGCCGTCGTTCGGGCCGTCCACCGGTTTGTCCGACGATTCGTTGTCCAGCGCCGCTACGGGCAACGACAGCAGCGGCAGCACCTCGAACGTCAGCTATGACGGCGCTTTCGACGGTAGCAGTTCGGGTAACGGCGGCACGGTCGCGCTCAATGGCCTCGATCCGCGCACGTTGCCGAGCGTCGGTTCGCTCGCCCGGCTGATTCCCGCGCAGCGCGTCTCCGCGGATGCCCGCGACGACCGCGTGCTCGTCTCCAGCCGCGAACAGGATCTGGTCGCGTCGTACCTCGCACGCCGCTATCGCGTCGCGCAGGAACCGGTCAGCGAGCTCGTGAAAGCGGCGTTCGACACCGGCCGCGAAGTCGGTCTCGATCCGCTGCTGCTGCTCTCCGTGATGGCGATCGAATCGGGCTTCAACCCGTACGCCGAAAGCGGCGTCGGTGCGCAGGGCCTGATGCAGGTGATGTCGAAGGTGCACTCGGACAAGTTCCAGTACTTCGGCGGCCAGAGCACCGCGCTCGAACCGTTGACCAACATCAAGGTCGGCGCACTCGTGCTGAAGGATTGCATCGCACGCGGCGGTTCGCTGCCGGGCGGTCTGCGTCTGTATGTCGGTTCGTCGACGCAGGACGATGGCGGTTACGGTGCGAAGGTGATGGCGGAGCGCGGTCGTTTGCGTGACGTCGCGCATGGCCGCAAGGTGCCGATCAATGCGCCGCAGGCTCCGGCCACGACGACGGCAGCAACGACGCAGCCTGCTGCAGCGAACGCGGCGAGCGGCACGGCGAAGCGCGTGCAGGTGACGCTCGATTCCGCGCATGCGCTGAGCGCGAAGACGGTTGCAACAGCACCGTCGAAGACGCCGGAGCAGGACGATGCGAGCGCGACGAATACGTCGGCGAAACATGTAGCATCGCCGGAGCTTGGCGCCTGACGCTTCGAACCGGCCAGGTAGCAACACAACGAACGCAGCAAAAAGAAAAAGCACCCGAGGGTGCTTTTTTTACGTCCATACGCACCGTGTGCGCGGGCGATCGTCAGAACCTCAACCGAACAGACGATGCAGTCGCTCGACGGCTTCCTCGAGTTTCGAATACGCGGTCGCGTACGACAGCCGGATGTACCGCTGCGGCTCATGCATCTCGAAGTCGACGCCCGGTACGAGCACGACGCCCGCGTCGTGCAGCATCGCGCTGGTCAGTTCCGCGCTCTTACCGGCAGCCGGATGCGCAACCGTGCTGCAATCCGCGTACACGTAGAACGCGCCGTCGGGCATCACCGGCACGCTGAACCCGAGCCGCTCGAGTGCCGGCACGATGAAGTCGCGGCGGCGCTTGAATTCGAGCCGGCGCGCTTCGTAGATCGCGAGCGTGTCGGGTTCGAAGCACGCGAGCGCCGCATGCTGCGCGAGCGCCGACGCGCAGATAAACAGGTTCTGCGCGAGCTTCTCGAACGCATCGACCAGCGTGGGCGGCACGACGAGCCAGCCGAGTCGCCAGCCGGTCATGTTGAAGTATTTCGAGAAGCTGTTGACGGTGATTACATCGTCGCCGAAAGACAGCGCCGACACGGGCGGCGCGTCGTAGCTCAACCCTTGATAGATCTCGTCGACGATCGTGAAGCCGCCGCGTTGCCGAACCGCGCCGACGATGCGCCGCAGTTCGTCCGGTTCGATCGACGTGCCGGTGGGATTCGACGGCGACGCGAGCAGCACGCCGCGCGTGCGGTCGGTCCACAGCCGTTCGACATCGGCGGCAGTCAACTGGAAGCGCTCGGCCGGCCCGCTCGGCACGAGGACCGGCTTGCCTTCCGCAGCCATCACGAAGTGGCGGTTGCACGGATAGCACGGGTCGGGCATCAGCACTTCGTCGTCGCGATCGACGAGCGCCGTGCACGCGAGCAGCAGCGCCGCTGACGCACCCGCCGTGACGACGATCCGCGCGGGATCGACGTCGATGCCGTACGCGTGCGCGTAGTGCCCGGCGATCGCTTCGCGCAGCGCATGTATCCCAAGAGCGCTCGTGTACTGCGTGACACCGCGCCGCAACGCACCGGCCGCAGCTTCGACGACCGGTTCGGGCGCCGTGAAGTCGGGCTCGCCGATCCCCATATGGATGATGTCGCGCCCCGCACGCTCGAGCCGCGCCGCTTCCTTCGCCAGTTCCATCACGTAGAAAGGCTGGATCGCGTCGACGCGGGCGGCGAGCCGCAGCAGGGGTTCGGTCACGATGGTCATGCGTTGCTTCCGGTGTGTCCGCGGCCGCTTACGACTTGCGGGCGGCTTGCGTCTCGGTGGCGCGCAGGCGGGCCGACAGCTTGTCGAGCACGCCGTTCACGTACTTGTAGCCATCCACGCCGCCGAAGGTTTTCGCGAGCTCGACCGCTTCGTTGATCACGACGCGGTACGGAATGTCGACGTGGTTCTTCAGTTCGTATGCGGCAACGAGCAGCACCGCGCGTTCGACCGGCGACAGCTGATCGATCGGACGGTCGAGACACGGCGTGAGATCGGCGGACAGCGAATCCGCGTCGCGGATCACGCCGTGCAGCAGCGCATCGAGATGCTCGTGGTCGGCCTTGTCGAAGCCCTGCGCGTTACGCAGCTGCGTATCGATCTCGCCGCCGGGCGCACCCGACAGCAGCCACTGATACAACCCCTGCGTGGCCAGTTCGCGGGAGCGTCGGCGAGCACTCTTCATGCGCGTTCCTCTTCATCTTCTTCGTCTTCTTCATCGTCGTCGTCATCGCCGCCGAGCTGTTCGAGCGCGACAGCGAGATTCGCCATCTCGACCGCGACGCGTGCCGCATCGCGGCCCTTCTCGGTCATCCGGGCGACGGCCTGTTCGTCGGTGTCGGTCGTGAGCACCGCGTTCGCCACCGGAATGCCGAAGTCGAGGCCGACGCGCGTAATGCCCGCGCCGCTTTCGTTCGACACCAGTTCGAAGTGATACGTCTCGCCGCGGATCACCGCGCCGAGCGCGATCAGCGCGTCGAACTGGCCGCTTTCGGCGAGCTTCTGCAGCGCGAGCGGCACTTCGAGCGCGCCCGGCACGGTGACGAGCAGCACGTCCTCACCGGTTACGCCGAGGCGTTCGAGTTCTTCGATGCATGCATCGGCGAGGCCGTTGCAGACGGGTTCGTTGAAGCGGGATTGCACGATGCCGACCCGCAGGCCGTCACCGTCGAGATTCGGTTGATATTGTCCGATTTCCATAATGGGTCCGTAGAAGGAGAGGGAGCTTGAGTGTGCCGAAGCGTCGTGTCAGCGTTCAGGCGGACGGTTGCGGCGGGCAACCGGGCATCGGGACGAAGCCGGTGACTTCGAGCCCGTAGCCCGACATGCTGCCGAGCTTGCGTGGATTGGACAGCACCTGCATCTTGCCGACACCGAGTTCGCGCAGGATCTGCGCGCCGATGCCGTAGGTCTTGAAGTCGATCGGGCGGCGTTTCAGCGCGTCCGCCTTGTCCTTCTCGTCGAATGCCTTGAAGACGTCGATCAGCTGATCGCGCGAATCGCCGCAATTGAGCAGCACCACGACGCCGAGGTCGCGTTGCGCGATTTCCTTCATTGCGGCGTCGAGCGTCCACGAGTGCGTCGACGCGTCGACTTCGAGCAGATCCAGCACCGACAGCGGCTCGTGCACGCGCACCGGCGTGTCCTGTTGCGCCGACGGCGTGCCGCGTACCAGCGCGATGTGCGGCGAACCGCTCGGCAGGTCGCGGTACATCACCGCGCGGAACGGGCCGTGCGCGGTTTGCATCGTGCGCTCGGCGACGCGCTCGACGATCGATTCGGTGCGGCTGCGGTAGTGGATCAGATCGGCGATCGTGCCGACCTTCAAACCGTGTTCTTTGGCGAACGCCAGCAGGTCGGGCAGACGCGCCATCGTGCCGTCGTCGTTGATGACCTCGCAGATCACCGAAGCCGGCGTCAGACCCGCAAGCGCCGTGAAGTCGCAGCCGGCTTCGGTATGGCCTGCGCGCATCAGCACGCCGCCTGGCTGCGCCATGATCGGGAACACGTGGCCCGGCTGGACGATGTGCTCGGGACGCGCGTCGTGCGCGACCGCTGCAGCGACCGTGCGGGCGCGGTCGGCGGCCGAGATGCCGGTCGTCACGCCTTCGGCGGCTTCGATGCTGACGGTGAACGCGGTGCCGTACTGGGTGCCGTTGCGGTAGGTCATCAGCGGCAGGTTCAGCTGCTTGCAGCGTTCCTGCGTGAGCGTCAGGCAGATCAGGCCGCGACCGTAGCGGGCCATGAAGTTGATCGCTTCCGGCGTGATGAACTCGGCCGCGACGACGAGGTCGCCTTCGTTTTCGCGGTCTTCTTCGTCGACCAGGATCACCATCCGGCCGGCCTTCAGTTCGGCGATGATTTCGAGGGTGGAGGCGATCGTCATGTTGGGCGTGGGCGAGAAATTCGGGAAAGCGCGTATTTTACGCCACGCGGACGACCGCGTGCCTCCTGGCCGTTCGCCATCTATCGCGGTTGTCGTTTGGGTGGTACGGCGGGCGGTGCCGGTGTGGTCGGCGGTTGAGGGAGGGCGATCGTCGTTGAAGGGCGCAACGCAGCACAACGTCGCCGCCCGGTTTCGCAAAACGACGCGCGTTCGCGGTTCGGGTCGTTCAGTCTCGATCTCAATTCTCTACCTGCGCGATGCGTTCAACGCCGATGCCCGCCGCCGAACCCATGATGAAAGCCGCCCATCGCCGACGCGCCGAAATGGTGGTATCCGAATTGATGAAAGTGGTTGTAGTGATAAAAGCGATGGAAGTGGTGAAAGCGGTCCACGAAAATAAAACCGACACCCGCACCGATGAAAAGCGGCGGCCCGTACCACCACGGATCGGCATACGGATACGCGCCGGCCGGATACCACAACACGTTGCCGTCGTCGGTCTGCACGATCTGCCAGGTGCCGTTGCTCTGCTGGCAGGCGCGGCCGACGATCTGCTGCGTCGTGCCGTCGATTTCCGCCTGTCCCGATACGGCGCGGCAATTGCCCGCGTCGAGCGTCGACGATACGTTGACCTCGGTCTGCGCAAAAGCGGGCGTGAGCGCGCCGAGACCGGCGAGCAGTACTCCACATACTCCAATACGAATCAGATTTTTCATGATGCACTCCTGTGCTGCGTGTATGCCGCGCGTCGTCGCGCTTTCGAAATCGCTTGCCGGAAACCGGTTGACCGAGTGATGTGGGCCTGCTGGTTTTCCGGTTGCCTTATCGATAAAACGCGCGGACGTATCGGGTTATTCCGCAGATGAAGTGACAACAGAAACGTCGTGATGGGCAGTTATGATTACCGGCAATTGCGTGCGAACGTCCGCTCACAATCGCGGATGCAAAAGGAGATCGACGTGAAGAACATAGCGAAACGTTTGGGCTGCGTGGTCGCGGTTTGCGTTGCCGCCGCGCATGCATCCGCGACGCCGCTCGATCACGGCGACCTCGTGACGTTTCCGACTCGCGACGGCGTCACGCAGAGTCTCTTCATCGAGTCGCCGTCACAGTCGCAGTCGCCGAACCCGCCGTGGGTGATCGTGCTGTTTGCCGGCACGCCAGGCGCATTGCATCTGGATGCGACCGGCGCCACGACGCTCAAGGGTAATTTCCTGATCCGCTCCGCGCGTTACTGGGTCGACCAGGGCAACGTGGTCGCGCTGGTCGATACGCCGTCCGATCACGCGCAGGGCGCCGATGGTTTGTTCCGGTTGAGCAAGGATTCGTTCGAGGACACACAGGTGATTGTCGCCACGCTGCGGCAGCGCTTCCCGAACGGGAAGATCGCGCTCGTCAGTACGAGCGCCGGCACGCTGTCGGCCGGCAACGCGCTGCAGCGCGATCCGTCATTGGCCGACGCGTTCGTGCTGACCTCTCCGGTGACCGTCTCGCGCCGGGGCGGCGGCTCGCTTGCGGATCTCGATGTGGACGGCACGACGCATCGCGTGCTGGTCGTGTCGAACGAGCATGACGCGTGCGTGTCGTCGCCTGCGTATGGGGGCAAGCGTCTCGCCGAACACAACCACTACGATTTCGTTTCGGTCGATTCGACGGAAGGTGGTGGCAGTAAAGAGGCGGACTGCGGCGGGCATGCGCCGCACGGTTTTCTCGGGATCGAGAAAGCCGTGCTGGGGGATATCGAGGGATGGTTGACGGGCACGCCCGCTGCGGCGAAGTGAGCGGGTGACTACCGTCGGGCGTTGCTTTACCGCTGCTGCAGAATCTCCGGAGACGACGTCAGCATCCGCTCCACATACCGCGCAATCATATCGATCTCGAGATTGACCTTCGCCCCCGCCACCAGATGCCGCAGCGTCGTCACCTCGACCGTATGCGGGATCAGATTGATCGAGAACTCGCAGCCGTCCGCGCGATCATCGACGGCATTGACCGTGAGGCTCACACCGTTGACGGTAATCGAACCCTTGTACGCGAGATAGCGGCCAAGTTCGCGCGGCGCAAGCACGCGCAGTTCGTGCGATTCGCCGACCGGCGCGAAGCGCGTGACGGTGCCGAGCCCATCGACGTGCCCCGACACGATGTGACCGCCGAGCCGGTCGTGCGCGCGCAGCGCCTTTTCGAGATTCACGTCGCCGGTCTGCGCGAGTCCGACCGTGCGGTTCAGGCTCTCGCGCGATACGTCCACTGCAAATGTGGTCGCGGTCTTTTCGATCACGGTCATGCACGCACCCTGGATCGCGATGCTGTCGCCGAGTGCGACGTCGTCGAGACCTAGCGTGGCCGCGTCGACGGTGAGCCGCACGCCTGCGTCGGCTTCGGTGCCAAGCGGCGTGATCGATGCAATGCGGCCGACTGCCGCGACGATTCCGGTAAACATCGTGCTGTGTCCTCTATCAGTGCTATCAGTACAGTCAGTGCAACTCGGTGGGGCGGGCGAGCGGTGCGGCGAGCCGCGCGAGAATCCGCAGATCGTCGCCGATCCGGTCGACCGAATGAAAATTCAGCTGGACGCGGCCATCGAGCGAACCGGGCGCGGCGAGATTGAACATACCCATCGATTCGACGCCCAGCAGGCTCGGCGCCAGATAGACCAGCAGTTCGTCGACGCAGCCTTCGCGCAGCAGCGAGCCGTTCAGCTTATAGCCCGCCTCGACGTGCAGTTCGTTCACGCCGCGCCGGCCGAGTTCGGCCAGCATCGCGGGCAGATCGATCTTGCCCGCCGCGTTCGGCAGCGGCACTAGTTCGGCGCCGCGCGCACGCAGCGCTTCCGCGCGCCCGGCGAGTTGCTCGTCGTGTGCGTCGAGCGCGCCGCAGAAAATCAGCGTCGGTGCGCCTGCGAGAATGTGCGCTTCCGGCAGCACGTCGAGCCGGCTGTCGATCAGTACGCGCTGCGGCTGGCGCGGCGTATCGATCGCGCGCACGGTCATGCGCGGATTGTCTTCCCTCACGGTGCCGATGCCGGTGAGGATCGCCGATGCACGCGCGCGCCATGCGTGGCCGTCGGCGCGCGCGGCTTCGCCGGTGATCCACTGGCTCTCGCCGGACGGCAAGCCGGTGCGGCCGTCGAGCGATGCCGCGATCTTCATCCGCACCCACGGACGGCCGCGCGTCATCCGCGACACGAAGCCGATGTTCAGTTCGGACGCTTCGTTCGCGAGCAATCCGCAACGCACTTCGATGCCCGCGTCGCGCAGCATCGAGAGACCGCGGCCGGACACCTGCGGATTCGGGTCTTCCATCGCGGCGACGACGCGTGCGACCTGCGCTTCGATCAGCGCGTTCGCGCACGGCGGCGTGCGGCCGAAGTGGCTGCACGGTTCGAGCGTCACGTAGGCGGTCGAGCCGCGCACGTCGTGGCCGCGCGAACGTGCATCCTTCAGCGCGCGGATTTCCGCGTGGTCCTGGCCGGCGGGTTGCGTGAAGCCTTCGCCGATCACGGCGCCATCTTTCACGAGCACGCAGCCGACGCGCGGATTCGGATCGGTCGTGTACATACCGCGCGTCGCCAGGGCGAGCGCACGTTCCATATAGACGAAATCGGTTTGCGAGAACATCGTCCGTCCGCTCAGGCTGCGAGTGATGCGAGCGACGCGAATGCGCCGCGTGCGGCGTCGATCGTCGCGTCGATGATCGACTCGTCGTGCGCGCTCGACACGAAGCCGGCCTCGTACGCCGACGGCGCGAAGTACACGCCCGCATCGAGCATCTTGTGGAAGAACGCATTGAAGCGCGGCACGTCGGAGCGCGTGACTTCCGCGAAACTTCCCGGCACTGCGTCGGCGAAGTAGAGGCCGAACATCCCGCCGATCGAGTCGGCGGCGAACGGCACCTTCGCTTCACGCGCGGCGGCGGTCAGTCCTTCGACGAGACGCGTCGTGCGCGCGGCGAGCGTGTCGTAGAAGCCGGGCGCCTGGATCAGTTGTAGTGTCTTCAGACCGGCCGCGACTGCAATCGGATTGCCCGACAACGTGCCTGCCTGGTACACGCCGCCGAGCGGCGCGAGATGGGCCATGATGTCGCGCCGTCCGCCGAACGCGGCAGCCGGCATGCCGCCGCCGATCACCTTGCCGAGACACGTGAGGTCGGGCTTGATGCCGTACAGCTGCTGCGCGCCGCCGAGCGCGACGCGGAAGCCGCACATCACTTCGTCGAAGATCAGCACGGCGCCGTATTCGCTGCACAGGCGCCGCAATGCGCCGAGGAATTCGGGCGTCGCGCGCACGAGGTTCATGTTGCCCGCGACCGGCTCGACGATCACCGATGCGATCTCGTTGCCGAACGCCTTGAACGCTTCTTCGAGCGCCGCGACGTTGTTGTATTCGAGCACGGTGGTGTGCTTCGCGATGTCGACCGGCACGCCCGCCGACGTCGGGTTGCCGAACGTCAGCAGACCGGAGCCTGCTTTGACGAGCAGGCTGTCCGCGTGGCCGTGATAGCAACCCTCGAACTTGACGATGCGGCTACGGTTCGTAAAGCCAC
Organism: Paraburkholderia flava; assembly: GCF_004359985.1. Lineage (NCBI taxonomy): Bacteria > Pseudomonadati > Pseudomonadota > Betaproteobacteria > Burkholderiales > Burkholderiaceae > Paraburkholderia > Paraburkholderia flava. Next base: position 462,029 of record NZ_SMRO01000002.1, read on the forward strand.
GCGCGAGACGCAGCGCGCTCATCGTCGCCTCGGTGCCGCTCGATACCATCCGGACCTGTTCCATCGACGGCACTAGCTTGCAGATTTCTTCCGCGATCTCGACCTCGGCCTCGGTCGGCGCACCGAACGAGAAGCCGTTGACGAGCACGCGCTGCACCGCTTCGAGCACCTCGGGATGCACGTGGCCGACGATCATCGGGCCCCACGAGCCGATGTAGTCGATATAGCGCTGACCGTCGGCGTCCCAGAAGTACGCGCCCTGCGCGCGTTCGATGAAGCGCGGCGTGCCGCCTACCGAGCGGAACGCGCGCACCGGCGAGTTGACGCCGCCCGGGATGGTGATCTGGGCGCGTTCGAAGAGAGTTTGATTCCTGGACATGAACGTGGACCTGCGTGAAGGATGGCGTGTGGCCGGCGTGCCGATGGGCGAGGGCGGAGCGGTGGCGGGCAGCGCGTCCGCGGCTCGGACGGCGACGGAATGACTGGCTGAAATTGTACCGGAGTCCCGCCGAACGGGCCGTGCGGTACGCCGGTCGTTGCGGCATCATGCCGCGCGGACCCTGGTCGAGCTTGAACGATCAGCCGGAGGATTTCCGCCGCGCGTGCGCGCTCTTTTTCGACGATTGCGCTGGTGCACCGCTCGCCGCACCCGCACCTTGCACCGGCAATCGAGGCGACGCACGCTTCCCGGTGAGTTCAGCCCAGCGCTTTTCGAGCGCGCCCTCTGCAACCGGCTTGATCGATGTGCCCGAGCTTTGCGCATCCCATGTCTGCACCGAGAACGGATGCACGCGCAGCGCGGCGCGGTCGATCACCACCTGCTCGTGCGCATCGACGAGCCAGTCGTAGACGAAGTCGATGCACAGCCGGTAGCCGCGTTTGGTCGCGGGATCGGCGACCTCGTACGGCGCGCGCGTCACGTAGCCGGAGCCGAACACGCCGCGCGGTTCGGACGCGACCCGATGCAGGAACACGCGGTCGCCGGGCAGCAGGCTGCGCGCGAAGCCGCAGCCCCACACGTCGGTGACAGCTTCGCCGGCGGCCACGCGTTTCGCGATGTCCGGCAGCTCAGGCCACGGCCATTTCTTCGGGCTCCAGATCAGCAGAAAGGCGGTCATCGGTCGATCGTCGGATGAAATGAAAACGGCAGCTTAACCGATGCGCGAGTGTGCCGCGCGCAGGTTCGGCGGCGAAATGCCGCAGGGCCGTCGGGTACAATCGACGCGGCTTCTGCGTGGTTTTATCTACTGTCTTATCCGATCCGGCGCCTTGCGCAAAACGGACCTTTTCCTGTTTTTCCTGCTGGATGTCCCGTCCATGTCCCACCCCGTCAAACGCCGGCCCGATATCCGGTTGATCCTGCTGCTCGGTGCGCTCGCCGCGTGCGGCCCGCTCGCGACCGACATGTATCTGCCGAGCCTGCCGTCGATCGCCGACGCGTTCGGCGTCGTGCCTGGCATCGCGCAGTCCACACTGACGAGTTTCATGGCGGGCTTCTCGGTCGGCATGCTGCTGTACGGACCGCTCTCGGATGCATACGGCCGTCGCCCGATCCTGCTCGGCGGGATTGCGCTCTTCACGGTGTCGAGCATCGCGTGCGCGTTCTCTTATTCGATCGGCTCGCTCGTGTTCGTGCGCTTCCTGCAGGCGCTCGGCGCGGGCGCGGCGTCGGTGCTGTCGCGGGCGATCGCACGCGACGCGCACGAACCGACCGACGCCGCGCGCGTGCTGTCGATGGTCGCGATCGTCACTGCCGTCGGGCCGCTGCTTGCGCCGCTGATCGGCGGGCAGTTGCTGCTGCTCGGCAACTGGCGCATCGTGTTCGGCGTGTTGACGCTGTTCGGCGCGAGCTGCGCGGTCGCCGCGTATCTGCGCGTGCCCGAAACCTGGCCACGCGAAAAGCGTGCGAGTTCGGCGGTGCTGAAATCGTTCGCGGCATACGGCCGGCTGCTGCGCGATCCGATGGTGTGGGGGCACATGTTGTGCGGCGGGATGGCGTTCGCATCGATGTTCACGTACATCTCGGCGACACCGTTCGTCTACATCGAGTACTTCCACGTGTCGCCGCAGCACTATGGGTTCTTCTTCGGGTTGAACGTGTTCGGCATCATGCTCGGCAACCTCGTCAACACGCGCTTCGTCGGACGCCTGGGGGCGCTGCGCATCATCTCGATCGCCGCGACGATCAGCAGTGTCGCGTCGCTGTTCGTCGCGCTGATGTGCGTGACGGGGTGGGGCGGGTTGTGGTCGATCGTCGTCGGGCTGTTCTTTGTGGTCGGCGTGGTGGGCGTGCTGTCGGCGAACTGCGCGACCGATCTGATGCATCGCTATCCGCACAACGCGGGGGCGGCTGCTGCTGTGTTCGGGGCGATGCAGCTTGCGCTCGGCGCGCTCGCTAGCGTCGTGGTCGGGCTGTGGCACGACACGTCGCCGGTCGGCATGGGTTTCACGATCGGCACGGCGGGCGTGCTGTGCTACCTGGGCAGGATGCTGATCGTGCGCTGGCACGACCGGCCGGTGCCGGCGGCGGTGGCGCAGTAGGAGAGGGGGGCGACGGGCTCCAGCAGGGAGCCCGTCGTGTTGCACGCGAAGCTTTAGTCGCGTGCAGTCGATGCCGCGCCGTGGCTCAGCCAGTCGAGCACGGCGGTCGCTTCGTCGTCGGAGCCGTCGCGCACCTTCGCCACCGCTTCGCGAACGTCGGCATCTGGTGCCGCACGACGGATCGCAACGCCGACCGCGAGGATGTCGATCATCAGCAGATGCAGCACGCGCGAGATCATCGACAGCTGCGATTCGCGCATCTCGATGTGATCCGTTTCGAGTGCGACCGTCGCGCGTTTCGCGAGCGGCGTGTTGCTCGACGTGATCGCGATCACTTGCGCGCCGGCCTGCATCGCCACTTCGAGTACGCGCAGCAGTTCGGGCGCACGTCCCGACTTCGACACCGCGACGATCACGTCGCCCTTGCCGAGCAGCGCCGCCGACGCAGCCTGCATGTACAGGTCGCCGTACGCGATGGTCGGAATGCCGAAGCGGAAGAACTTGTAGTGCGCGTCCTGCGCGACGATGTTCGAGTTGCCGAGCCCGTAGAACTCGATGCGGCGCGCGCCGTTCAGCAGATCGATCGCGCGTTCGACGTGTTCGAAGTTCAGATGCTCGCGCAGCTGCAGGATCGCCGACACGGTGTTGTCGAGCACCTTCGCGCCGAAGTCGGTGGCCGTATCGCCGAGGTGCACCTGGCTGTGGCTGACCGGAATCGTGCCGGTGAGACCAGTGGCGAGCTTCAGCTTGAAGTCGGACAGCCCCTGGCAGCCGAGCGAACGGCAGAAGCGGATCACCGTCGGCTGGCTGACGTCGGCCTTGCGCGCGATATCGACGATCGGGTCGTTGATGATCGAGCGCGGATGATTCAACGCGAGATCGGCGACACGTCGTTCTGCCGGCGTCAGTGCATCGCGCATCTGGCGGATACGCTCGAACACCGCCGACGATCCACCGCCCGCACGATTCGACAGTTGCTCCGCGAGAATCGCCGATACGCCGAGGAACGCCGGATACTCGGCGGTGATCACGTAGGTCGGAACGTTCTGCAGATACGGTTCGAAACGACCCTTCGCTTCGAAACGTTCGCGGAACGGCGAGCGTGCAAATACTTCGCCGAGACGCGGCACGACGCCGCCGCCGATGTAGATACCGCCGAGCGCACCGAGCGTCACCGCGACGTTACCCGCGAACGAACCGAGAATCGCGCAGAAGCAGTCGACCGCTTCGGCTGCGAGCGGTTCACCGTCGAGCGCGCGTCGCACGACTTCGGATGTATCGCAGGTCGCGGCGACGCGCTTCTTGTCGCGCCCCGCGAGCGCGCGATAGATCACTTCGATACCGGGACCCGCGCAGACGCGTTCGAACGACACATGCGGCCACTTCTTGCGCGCGAACTGCAGCACGATGTCTTCGCGCTCGTCCTGCGGCGAGAAGCTCGCGTGACCGCCTTCGCTGCCGAGCGCGATCCAGCGATCGTCGGCGGGGATCAGGCCGGATACGCCGAGACCCGTGCCCGGTCCAAGCAAACCGATTACGCTGTTCTGCCGGCGTGCACCGCCGCCGATCTGCACGCGCTGCGTATCGGTGAGACCGGGCAGCGCCATCGCGAGCGCGGTGAAGTCGTTGACGACGAGCAGTGTGTCGAAGCCGAGCGCGCGGCGCGTCGCTTCGATCGAGAAGGTCCAGTCGTGATTCGTCATGCTCACCTGGTCGCCGTCGACCGGGTTCGCAATCGCGATCGCCGCGTGGTTCACGCGGCCGATCTTCGTATCCTTCAGATACTTCTTGATGACTTCGGCGACACCGGGGTACTCCGCACACGGATACACCAGCACCTGGCCGATTTGGCCGGGACTGGTTTCAAGCGCGAAACGCGCATTGGTGCCGCCGATGTCGGCGAGAAGCCTCGGTCCGTCGGCGTGCTGACCCACACCGGGCACAGCCTTAGTTTGCACACCAGTAGACATCGAGTCTCACTCCCTTGTCGTTCGCCAGCGTCGAGATGGCATTTTTTTGTAGTGCAGCGACGGCGGCGTTCAGCACGTCGAGTTTCTTCTGGCCGGCGATCAGCAGGAACAGGTGCGGCACCTGTTTCAGCGCGCTCATCGACCAGCTGACGCGCGCATGCGGCGCGGCGCCCGGATGGACGGCGACGAAGTGGTCGGGCGTGGAGATCGCGAAGTCCCACTCGGGCGAATCCGCGAAGATCGACGCGGTGTGGCCGTCTTCACCCATGCCGAGCACGACGACATCGGGCACGCGGCGCGCGGGGTCGGCGTTCAACGCGGCGATGTGCGCGTCGAGCGGCTGCGTCACGTCGACGAGCGGCGCGAACGCGGCGTTACTCGCGGCGTTCTGCAACAGCGTTTCGTGAACCAGCCGTGCGTTGCTCGCGCTATCGGTCTCGGGCACCCAGCGGTCGTCGACGAGCGTCACGGCGATGCGCGACCAGTCGAACGGCTGGGTGGATAAGGTCTGCAGAAACGGGCGCGGACTGGTGCCGCCGGACACGGCGAGTGTCGCCGGGTGCGCGTCTGCCGATGCGGCAAGCGACGCATGTAACGCGTCGCCGACCGCCTTCGCCAGCGCGTCGGATTGGGCGCGCGGGTCGTCGAAAGCGTGAAGCTCGATCACTTCTCCTCCATGCTGCTTTTTTGTTGGTTCACAGGGTGGGCCTCAATGCGGCCCCGATGATTTCCGTCCAGCACCCGCGCGATTCAGCGCGCGGGCAGTACCCCGTTCAGTTCTCTTCCTCCAGCCAGCACGTGCCGTGCTGCGCCAGCATCGCACTGGCGGCCGCCGGTCCCCACGTACCTGCCGCGTACGGCTTCGGCGTCTTGTTCGCCGACGACCATTCGTTCAGGATCGGTTCGACCCAGCGCCATGCGGCTTCCTGTTCGTCGCGTCGCACGAACAGCGCGAGCCGTCCGTTGATCACGTCGAGCAGCAGACGTTGATACGCCTCCATCTGTCCTTCGCGGAAGAACTGGTCGAACGCGAGGTCGAGGTGGACGCTGGCGAGATTCATCCCTTCGCCGGGCTGCTTCGCAAGACAGTAGAGCCGGATCGTTTCGTTCGGCTGCAGACGGATGACGAGTCGGTTCGAACCGGCACGCAGCGCGGTCGCGCCGAGCGCCGAATGCGGCACCGGCCGGAAGTTCACGACGATTTCCGCGACCCGGTCGGCAAGCCGCTTGCCGGTACGCAGGAAGAACGGCACGCCGGACCAGCGCCAGTTTTCGATCTCGACTTTAAGTGCGACGAAGGTCTCGGTCGTGCTGTCCTGCTTCACGCCGGGTTCGGTCGCGTATGCGGGCACTGCGGTGCCGCGAATCACGCCCGCGTGATACTGGCCGCGCACCGCGACGCGCGCGATGTCGCGCTGATCGATCGGCTTGAGCGCGCGCAGCACACGGAGTTTTTCGTCGCGGACCGAATCGGAATCCATCGAATGCGGCGGCTCCATCGCGACAATGGAGAGCAGTTGCAGCAGATGGTTCTGCACCATGTCGCGCAGTGCGCCGGTGTTGTCGTAAAAATCGCCGCGCGCTTCGACGCCGAGTTCTTCCGCGATCGTGATCTGGATGCTTTCGACCCACTCGCGACGCCACAACGGTTCGAACAGCGCATTGCCGAAGCGCAGCGCGAGCAGGTTCTGCACCGGCTCCTTGCCGAGATAGTGGTCGATCCGGTAGATCTGTTCTTCCGCGAAGATTTCGCCGACCGCGTCGTTGATCGCGTTCGACGAACGAAGATCGTATCCGAGCGGTTTCTCCAGCACGATGCGCGCGTTTTCGTTGAGACCGACGGCAGCGAGCGCATGACAGATCGGCACGAACAGCGACGGCCCGGTGGCGAGATAGAACACGCGCGTGCCCGACAGCCGGTTCACCTCGTCGCGCAGCAGCACGAAATCTTCGGCCTTGCTCAGATCGAGCCGCACGTATTCGATGCGTGCGAGGAACCGTTCCCACGCGGCTTCGTCGAGACCGTTCTTCGAGACGTACGGCTTGACGTGCCCGTTCACCCATTCGATGTACCCGGCGCGATCGTCCGCGTGACGCGCGACGCCGACGATTTTGCCGCCTTCCGCAAGCATGCCCGCGCGATGCGCTTCATACAGCGCGGGGAGGATCTTGCGCATCGACAGATCGCCGGTTCCGCCGAAGAGAACGAAGGTGAAACTTGAATCGGTTTGCATGAGTCTCCGTCGATGTCCTGGGTGCCGCAGAGGGGTACGAACGCGGCCGTAGTCCGATAAAATTTTTTTTGACACTGAATTGTAGTTTAACTACAATCCAAATCAAGAGGTAACGCTAATTCGACGAAAAAAGCAGGCTCGCAACAGCGAGGTGCGCGTTTTCCCGAACCGGCTATCGTCCCCCGCATGTTAACGGAACATAAGTTTTTTGCCTGTTCCACAGGACATGCGCGGCGCACCTCGAGTCTGCAGCGCGCCTCAGGCGCAGCGATACAAGCGCGTACGAGGCGGGGCAGGCAAAAATCAAAAGAGGAGACAGTCAGTTGCATCCCGAATCACTCATCTCTTGAGCGTCCCGCGGCCGACCCCGGCTCGCCGGCGCGTGCATGCGCATGTGTCAGCTGGACGTCCGCCCGTGTTTTGCCTGTTTGATCAACCACGCGCCCTGGCATGTCGGGGGCTTTTGTTTTTTTCAGGTGTCTGGAGGAGATAAGCAATGAAAATCCGCGCGATCATGGGTGCCCTGTGCGCCGCAGGTCTGTTGTGTGGCGTGTCGGCAGTGCAGGCTGCCGAGTCCATCGAAGTGCTGCACTGGTGGACTTCGGGCGGCGAATCGAAAGCCGTCGGCGTCCTGAAAGACGACATGACGAAGCAGGGTTACACGTGGAAGGATTTCGCGGTTGCGGGCGGCGCAGGTGCGGCGGCCATGACGGCACTGAAGACGCAGGTGATCTCGGGCAACGCGCCGACCGCCGCGCAGATCAAGGGTCCGCTGATCCAGGAATGGGCCGATCAGGGCGTGCTGGTGCCGATCGATTCGGTCGCGGGTGACTGGAAGAAAAATCTGCCGCCGCAGATCGACAAGATCATGCACGCGGGCGGCCACTATGTTGCAGCGCCGTTCTCTGTGCACCGGGTCAACTGGGTGTGGATCAACAAGGCCGCGCTCGACAAGGTGGGTGCGAAGGTGCCGACCACCTGGCCGGAATTCTTCGCCGTTGCCGACAAGCTGAAGGCAGCGGGCATCCAGCCGGTCGCCGCCGGCGGTCAACCGTGGCAGGATCTGACGCTGTGGGAAGACGTCGTGCTGTCGCAAGGCGCGGACTTCTACAAGAAGGCGCTGGTCGACCTCGACCAGAAGACCCTGACATCGCCGCAAATGGTCAACGTGTTCGACACGGTCCGCAAGATCGAGTCGTACATGGATAACGGTCGCACCGGCCGCGACTGGAATCTCGCGACGGCGATGGTCATCAACGGCAAGGCCGGCATGCAGTTCATGGGTGACTGGGCGAAGGGCGAGTTCGCGAACGCGGGCAAGCAACCGGGCTCGGACTACATCTGCGCACCGGTGCCGGGCACGGCGAAGCAATACACGTTCAACGTCGATTCGTTCGTGTTCTTCCAGCAGAAAGGCCAGAAGGATGCAACGGCTGGTCAGCTCGCGCTGGCAAAGACGATCATGAGCCCGGCATTCCAGGAGCAGTTCAGCCTGTACAAGGGGTCGATCCCGGTGCGCCTCGGCGTGTCGATGGACAAGTTCGACGCTTGCGGCAAGCAGTCGTATGCGGATGAGCAGACCGCGATCAAGGCAGGCGGCTATCTCCCGTCGCTCGCCCACGGTATGGCTCAGGCGGATGCGACCGCCGGTGCGATCACCGACGTCGTGACGAAGTTCATGAACTCGACGCAGGATTCGAAGTCTGCAGTGGCAGATCTCGCGAAGGCTGCGAAGACGAAGTAAGCAGGATGACCGCGTGCCCGGTTGCGACTCCACGCGTAACCGGGCGCGCGCGTCACGCATGACGCGTTACCCAGAGCCACACCCCATGCCAGCCCAGCGTTGCGTGTCATACCTGCAGTCGCAGGCAGCACAGTTTCAGGAGTCGAGTAGTGACTGCTTCTCTTAGCGGAAACGGGAAGAACACGGCCGCCGTGACCCGCCGCACATCGCCGCTCGCGGCGCTAGCCGACCGCTGGATCCCGAAGCTGGTGCTTTCTCCCAGCATCGTGATCAGCCTGATCTTTGTTTACGGTTTTATCCTCGTCACCGGTTTTCTGTCGTTGTCCGATTCGCGGTTGATGCCTCGCTACAACTTCGTGGGCCTCGACCGCTATCGCGAGCTTTTCGAAAACGACGTCTGGTGGACCGCCGCCGCAAACCTCGGCTGGTTCGGTATTCCATTCATTGCGATCTGTGTCGGGCTCGGCCTGTTCCTCGCCATCCTGCTCGATCAGCGCATCCGCAACGAAGGCGCATTGCGTGCAGTTTTCCTGTATCCGATGGCGCTGTCGTTCATCGTGACCGGCACTGCATGGCAATGGATCCTGAACCCCAACCTCGGCATGCAGAAGGTGTTCCATGACTGGGGCTGGACGAGCTTTACGTTCGACTGGCTGGACAATCCCGACCGCGCGATTTTCTGCATCGTGATCGCGGCCGTCTGGCAATCCACCGGCTTCGTGATGGCGCTGTTTCTCGCCGGCCTGCGCGGTGTCGACGCCGAAATCTTCAAGGCTGCACAGGTGGACGGTGCGCGGCTGCCTACTATTTATCGCCGCATCGTGATTCCGAGCATGCGTCCGGTGTTCTTCTCGGTGCTGCTGATTCTCTGTCACCTCACGATCAAGACCTTCGACCTCGTCGTCGCGCTGACCGCGGGCGGCCCGGGTACGTCGTCGTCGCTGCCGGCCATGTTTATGTACACGTTTTCGTTTAACCGCGGGCAGCTCGGTGTCGGCGCAGCGTCGTCGATGATGATGCTCGCGACCGTCGTAGCTGTGCTCGTGCCGCTGATGTACATGGAATCGAGGAGCACGCGCAATGCAGCCTAAGATGACGATCAGCCGTGCCGTCATTTATGCGGCCTTGATTCTGTTTGCGTTGTACTTCCTGTTTCCGCTGTACGTGATGCTGTCCACGTCGTTCAAGGACATCGACCAGTTGCGCACCGGCAACCTGTTGACGCCACCGTCCCATCCTACCTTCGCGCCGTGGATCAAGGCATGGAGCCAGGCGTGTACGGGAGTGCGCTGCGACGGCATGGAGCCGTTCTTCATGAACTCGGTGCGGATGGTGATTCCGGCTGTGCTGATCTCGTCGATCGTCGGTGCATTCAACGGCTATGTGCTCACGCACTGGCGGTTCCGCGGCGCCGACGCCCTTTTCACGATGCTGCTGGTCGGCTGCTTCATTCCGTTCCAGGCGATCCTGCTGCCGATGGCGCGTGTCGAAGGTATGTTCGGCCTGTCGAATACGGTGGGCGGCCTCGTGCTGGTTCACGTGGTGTACGGGATCGCGTTCACGACGATGTTCTTCCGCAACTTCTACGTGAGCATTCCGGCCGAACTCGTGAAGGCGGCGCGCATCGACGGCGCGGGTTTCTTCATGATCTTCACGAAGATCCTGCTGCCGGTTTCGCTGCCGATCTTCATGGTGTGCCTGATCTGGCAGTTCACGCAGATCTGGAATGACTTCCTGTTCGGGATCGTGTTCTCCGGTGTCGATTCGATGCCGATCACGGTGGCGCTGAACAACCTCGTGAACACGTCGACCGGGGTGAAGGAATACAACGTCGACATGGCCGGCGCGATCATCGCTGCGCTGCCTACGCTGCTCGTCTATGTGATCGCCGGCCGCTACTTCGTACGCGGCCTGACGGCGGGCGCAGTGAAGGGCTAAACCAACGACACAACGACCGCCACGGCAGCGCAGTGCGCTGTCGCGGCTTGAACAGCATCCGGCCGGATCCACCCGCGCGGTGGTTCCGACGCAGTACAGAGACTAGAGGATTCACAGCATGGCAAGCCTTTCCATCCGTGACGTGTACAAGACTTACCCGAACGGGGTGCCGGTTCTGAAGGGTGTCGATATCGACATCGAGGACGGGCAGTTCCTGATTCTCGTCGGCGGCTCCGGCTGCGGGAAGTCGACGCTGCTGAACATGATCGCCGGCCTCGAGACCGTGACGAAGGGCGAGATCCTGATCGACGGCAAGATCGTGAACGAGCTGTCGCCGAAGGATCGCGACATCGCGATGGTGTTCCAGTCGTACGCGCTGTACCCGTCGATGACGGTGCGCGAAAACATCTCGTTCGGCCTGAACATCCGCAAGGTGCCGAAGGGCGAGCAGCAGCAGATCGTCGAGCGTGTTTCGAACATGCTGCAGATCCAGCATCTGCTGGACCGCAAGCCGGGTCAGCTGTCGGGCGGTCAGCGGCAACGTGTTGCGATGGGCCGTGCGCTTGCGCGCGATCCGGTGATGTTCCTGTTCGACGAGCCGCTGTCGAATCTCGATGCGAAGCTGCGGATCGAAATGCGTTCCGAGATCAAGCTGCTGCATCAGCGCCTCGGCACGACGATCGTCTACGTGACGCACGATCAGATCGAAGCGATGACGCTTGGCGATCGGATTGCGGTGATGAAGGACGGCGTCGTTCAGCAGTTCGGTGCGCCGCAGGACATTTACGATTCGCCGTCGAACCTGTTCGTCGCGGGCTTTATCGGCGCGCCGCCGATGAACTTCATTCAGGGCAAGCTGGTCGAGCAGGGTTCGGGTGTGGGTCTTGAACTCGATACAGGTGTGTGGCGTGGGGTGTTGAGTCTGCCGTTCGATGGCAAGGTTCGTAGCCATGTGGGGCGTGAGGTGATTCTCGGGTTGCGGCCGGAGCGTATTACCGATGCGCGTAGTGCACACAACGTCGAAGATGCGAAGTTGCAATCGATTGAAGTGAAGATCGATGTGATTGAGCCTACCGGGCCGGATACGCTTGTTTTCGCGCAGGTGAACGGCAAGAAGGTGGTGAGCCGCGTGCACCCGGCGTCGAATCCGCAAGCGCTGGCGAATATGACTTTGTTGTTTGATGTTTCTAAGGCGGTTTTGTTTGATCCGGCTAATGAAGAGCGGATTGCATAAGGTTTTTTTGCTTGGCGGCGCCTGATTTTTTGCGTTTGCTTTTTGTCTTGCAGGTGGCTGCGATTTTGCGCCTCGCGGCGCAGGCGTTGCCCCTGTGCGGGGCGGCACCTACTTTTCTTTGCCGCGGCAAAGAAAAGTAGGCAAAAGAAAGCCGCCGAGACGAAGCTTCTCTTTTCCGTGTGTGACCCCAGTGGCACCCGCCTAACTGGGCGCCACGTTCACACAGCGTAGTGGTCCGAGCCGAGACCTGCCTTCGCACTCCCTACGTTAGTGACAAGGCAGTCATCCGTTCCGGCGCGCTTCGCCGCCGATGGGCATAACCCCCAGGTCCATCTCTCCGCTTAATCGCGCTCAGCAATTCAACGTCGTCGCTGTTCTGCGCCGCGTGCTCTTTCCCGATGGTTTTCCATGCAGACCGGTCCGCGCGCACACCAGTGCGCCGCGGGATGTGCGGGCGCCTTGTCACTTCGGTTTGCGGCGAGGGGGATGGTCTCGTCTCGGACCACTACGCAGAGTGCACGTGGTGTCCAGTTAGGCGAGTGCCACTGGGGTCACACACGGAAAAGAGAAGCTTCGTCTCGGCGGCTTTCTTTTGCCTACTTTTCTTTGCCGCGGCAAAGAAAAGTAGGTGCCGCCCCGCACAGGGGCAACGCCTGCGCCGCGAGGCGCAAATAAGCACCGCCGCGCGAAAAAACAGAAAAGCACAACAACACCCAAACTGCGATAAGAAAAAAACAAAAAGCTAGTGCGGCAACCGCACATCCAGTTTAAATGTCACCAACCGAGCAAAAAGAATAAACCCAGTGGCCATCAAAACACTATAAACATTATCAACATCAAGATAAGCAAGCAGCAGATACAACAAACACCCCGCGAACGCGCAAGTCGCATAAGGCCGCGAGTCCCGCAGAATCAACGGAACCTCGTTACAAAGCACATCGCGTATCACGCCCCCGAACACACCGGTCAACACACCCATCATCGCGGCGGTAAACCAGGGCATCTGCGCATCAAGTGCCAGCGACGTCCCCGAGATACTGAACAAACCAAGCCCGATCGCATCGGCCACCAGCAACGCACGTTCAGACAACACGCGCGATGTCGCCTTCAAAACAACCGGCGCAAAAAACGACAGCACGAAAATCCCGATCACATACGGCTGATGCTCGACCCAGTAAAACGGTCGACGCTCGAGCAAAATATCGCGCACCGTGCCGCCGCCGAACGCGGTGGCCATCGCGACCAGAAACGTACCGACCGCGTCGAGCCGGCGCGTGCGCGCCTCGATGAAACCGGAGATCGCGTACGCGAAAATCGCGAGCGCTTCCATCACGGAAAGCAGGAGCGTCAATCGCGGATGGATCACGGGAGTCACGCGGCGGCCGTCAGACTTTCGGTCGCGCAGGATGCGCGCCGGGCTGCAACAGCACGAGCACCGCGCCCGCGCCACCATCGTGCGGCCGGGCCTGGCAGAACGCGATCACCTCGTCTTTCTGCACGAGCCACGCACGCACCTTGCCCTTCAGCACCGGCTCCTTGCCGACCGATCCCAGTCCCTTGCCATGAATCACACGCAGACAACGCAGTCCACGTTTCACTGAGTCGCGGATGAAGATCGCGAGTGCGTCGCGTGCCTCGTCGCGGCGCATCCCGTGCAGGTCGAGCTGCGCCTGCACGATCCAGTCGCCGCGTCGCAGTTTGCGCACGACATCCTGGCTCACGCCGGGTCGGCAGTAGTACAGGCTCTCGTCGGTTTCGAGCAGCACCTCGGGATCGAATTCGTCAGAGAGCGCTTCCTGTAGCACCGCTTCCTCGTCGAGCTGCGTTTGCACCGGAAGCGGTTCAGGCGGGCGACGCGGGAGCGTCGCGCGCGGCGGGACCGCGAGTGGCGCGACCTCGCCGATTTCACGGCGGAACAGATCGGCGTCCGCGGTCGCTTCGCGGCGCGTTTGCACAGCGACCACGCGCTCCTGCTCACGGCGTTGCGCATCGGACTTCAACGCGTCGCGCAACGCACCGAGACCCGCGAGGCCGGCTGCGGGATCGACAGTGGGTTTCACGGGCGTCGCCGGTTGAGGGGCGGGTCGCGCGGCGCGCGGTGCGCGTTTGGGTTCGCTCGGATGAGGCAGATTCTTCGGCATGACAGTCGTGCTGATCGCGCGGGAAGGTGAACGGAGGAGCAACGTCACCCGGCACATAAACGACAAGGGCCGCCGACGTTTCCGTCGCGGCCCTCATTCATCGGTACGCCGGGTTGGGCCCGGATACTATTTTACCGTTCTGCTTCGGCGCTCATCACGTGTTCGCCCGCAGTCTCGTGGATGCTTTCGAGATAGCGTTGCGCATCAAGTGCGGCCATACAGCCGGTGCCCGCGCTGGTGATCGCCTGACGGTACACGTGATCCTGCACGTCGCCGGCAGCGAACACGCCCGGAATGCTCGTACCCGTTGCGTTGCCGGTCAGTCCGCCGTTCGTGATGATGTAGCCGTTCTTCATCTCGAGCTGGCCTTCGAACAGATCGGTGTTCGGCTTGTGGCCGATCGCGACGAAGAGCCCTTGCAGGCCGAGGTCGGTCGTTTCGCCGGTCTTCGCGTGCTTGATACGCAGACCGGTGACGCCCGATGCGTCGCCCGTCACTTCGTCGAGCACGTGGTTCCACTTGATCTCGACGACGCCTTCCTTTTCCTTCGCGAGCAGGCGGTCGATCAGGATCGGCTCCGCGCGGAACTTGTCGCGGCGGTGGATCACCGTCACTTTCTTCGCGATACCGGCGAGATAGAGCGCTTCCTCGACCGCAGTGTTACCACCGCCGACGACTGCCACGTCCTGCTGCTTGTAGAAGAAGCCGTCGCAGGTCGCGCAGGCGGACACGCCCTTGCCCATGAACGCTTCTTCCGACGGCAGGCCGAGGTATTGCGCCGATGCGCCGGTCGCGATGATCAGCGAGTCGCACGTGTATTCGCCCGCGTCGCCGATCAGGCGGATCGGCTTTTCGTTCAGCTTCGCGGTGTGGATGTGATCGAACACGATCTCGGTATTGAAGCGCTCGGCGTGTTCGAGAAAGCGCTGCATCAGTTCCGGACCCTGCACGCCGTTTGCATCGGCGGGCCAGTTCTCGACGTCGGTCGTCGTCATCAGCTGGCCACCCTGGGCAAGACCTGTGACGAGTACCGGCGACAGGTTCGCGCGTGCCGCGTAGACAGCAGCCGTATAGCCGGCAGGGCCGGAACCGAGAATCAGAACCTTTGCGTGTTTGGTGGGTGCGGGCATGATGAAAATCCTAATTAGCGTCCGGCAAGCCGGGGCGGGCCGGGACCGCGTCGAAGCAATAGATGGGTATCAGTCGGGCATTATAAAGGTCGGGGCGGTCCGCTGCTTCATGAAGCTTCGCGATGGGCGCGATAGCCTTTGAAGGGCGCGGGAGCCCTGCGAGAGCCCGTATGGCGACAGGGGTTTTTGCGCTTCGCTGCGTTTTACCGCTACGCCGCCATTACCCCGTCGTCATCCCACAATTCCCTCGCCGTCGTCCGTTACCCTCATTTACAGCCCGCCATACGACACTGCGTTTACAATAGGCCGGATCGAACGACTGGCGGCCGGTTCGGCCCGCAACCCGAGCCGCTGCGGACGCCCAAGTAACAGGATCAATGGCAAAAGCACCTTATTCCGCGAACGCGCAGGCATTGCCGCATCGCATGTCGCGTCTCTTCACCGAAATCCGCTGGATCCTCCAGGTCGCGCTCGGCGTGTTCCTGTTGATGGCGCTCGTCAGCTACAGCCGCCGCGATCCGAGCTGGACCCACGCAGCACAGGTCGATCACATCGCGAACTGGGCGGGCCGTGTCGGCGCGTGGACGTCCGACATCCTGCTGCTGCTGTTCGGCCTGTCCGCGTACTGGTGGGTCGTGCTGCTCGCGCGGCGCATCTCGGCGAACTACCGGCGCATCACGCATCACGAAGCACTGACCGACGACGCGCCGCGCGATCACAGCTGGGTCGCCGAAGCGTTTGCGTTCGTGCTGGTGCTGCTCGCGTGCGACGGCATCGAAGCGCTGCGGATGTGGTCGCTCAAGATCCAGTTGCCGCGCGCGCCGGGCGGCGTGATCGGCGAAGCGGTTGCGCGCGGCGTGTCGCATGCGCTCGGCTTCACCGGTGGCACGCTCGCACTCCTGATCGTGCTGGCGGTCGGGCTGTCGCTGTATTTCCGTTTCTCGTGGCTGTCGGTGGCAGAGCGCGTCGGCGATTCGCTCATCTCGGCGGTCACGTTCGCGAAGCTGCGCCGCGAGGCCGGCCGCGATCGCAAGCTCGGCGAAGCCGCCGCGGTAAAGCGCGAAGGCAAGGTCGAGCAGGGCCGCGTGCGGATCGAGGAACACGAGCCGGTCACCATCGTGCCGCCGGTCGTGAAGCCGGAGAAATCGGAACGCGTCGAAAAGGAACGGCAGGTGCCGCTCTTCACCGATCTGCCCGGCGATTCGACGCTGCCCCCCATCGCGTTGCTCGACCCCGCGCCCGAATCGCAGGAAACCATTTCCGCCGACACGCTCGAATTCACGTCGCGTCTGATCGAGAAGAAGCTGAAGGATTTCGGTGTCGACGTGAGCGTCGTTGCTGCGTATCCGGGGCCGGTCGTCACGCGCTATGAAATCGAGCCGGCCACCGGCGTGAAGGGCAGTCAGATCGTCAATCTCGCGAAGGATCTCGCGCGTTCGCTGTCGCTCGTGTCGATCCGCGTCGTCGAGACGATTCCGGGCAAGAATTTCATGGCGCTCGAACTGCCGAACCAGCGCCGGCAAACCGTGCGGCTGTCGGAAATCCTCGGCTCGGCCGTTTATGCGGACGCCGCATCGCCGCTGACGATGGGACTCGGCAAGGACATCGGCGGCAAGCCGGTGTGCGCGGATCTCGGGAAGATGCCTCACCTGCTCGTCGCCGGTACGACTGGTTCGGGCAAGTCGGTGGGGATCAACGCGATGATCCTGTCGCTGCTCTACAAGGCGAGCGCCGAGCAGGTGCGGATGATCCTGATCGATCCGAAGATGCTTGAAATGAGCGTCTACGAAGGCATTCCGCATCTGCTGTGTCCGGTCGTCACCGACATGCGCCAGGCCGGCCACGCGCTGAACTGGGCGGTCGCCGAAATGGAACGCCGCTACAAGCTGTTGAGCAAGGTCGGCGTGCGCAATCTCGCCGGCTACAACAACAAGATCGACGAAGCGACGAAGCGCGAAGAGAAGCTGCCCAATCCGTTCAGCCTCACGCCGGACGATCCCGAACCGCTCACGCGTCTGCCGAATATCGTCGTCGTGATCGACGAACTCGCCGACCTGATGATGGTGGTCGGCAAGAAGGTCGAGGAACTGATTGCGCGGATCGCGCAGAAAGCGCGCGCGGCCGGCATCCACCTGATCCTCGCGACGCAGCGTCCGTCGGTCGACGTGATCACCGGCCTCATCAAGGCGAACGTGCCGACGCGGATGGCGTTCCAGGTATCGTCGAAGATCGACTCGCGGACCATTCTCGATCAGCAGGGCGCCGAGTCGCTGCTCGGCATGGGCGACATGCTCTATCTGCCGCCGGGCTCCGGCCTGCCGGTGCGCGTGCACGGTGCGTTCGTGTCGGACGAGGAAGTGCATCGCGTCGTGAGCAAGCTCAAGGAGCAGGGCGAGCCGAACTACATCGAAGGCATTCTCGAAGGCGGCACGACGGGCGAAGGCGATGAAGGGTCGGCGGGTGCGTCGGGAACCGGCGCGGGTGGCGAGGAGTCCGATCCTCTATACGATCAGGCGGTCGAGATCGTCATCAAGAATCGTCGCGCGTCGATCTCGCTGGTGCAGCGGCATCTGCGTATCGGCTACAACCGCGCCGCGCGGCTGCTCGAACAGATGGAGCAGTCGGGGCTCGTATCCGCGATGTCGTCGAACGGCAATCGCGAGATTCTGGTGCCGGCGCGCGAAGCCGACTGATCCGGGCCGCTGTTCTCTGCCGTTTGCGCTGCTGCGTTTAACTGGCGATCCACGCGGCCCATCGATTCCACACACGGAGAAACACCATGCAGCACTACGCCGGGCACGAAGCCCGTCACGGTCTCGCCCGCCTGGGCCATCGGGTTCACGCGCTGATGCGTGTCGCCGGCAGCGTCGCGATCGGCGCGACGATGCTGGTCGCGTCGCAGGCATTCGCGAGCGGCACCGAACAACTGCAGGCGTTCGTCTCGCAGGTGCATTCGGCGCGCGGCTCGTTCGTGCAGCGCGAGGTCAAGGCGCCGAACAACGCGCAGGGCGCGAGCGGTGCACTGCCGACCGCGCGCATGAGCGGCCCGTCGAGCGGTACGTTCTCGTTCGCGCGGCCCGGCAAATTCATCTGGTCGTATGAGAAACCGTACGAGCAGGTGTTGCAGGCCGACGGCGACAAGCTCTACGTGTACGACAAGGATCTCAACCAGGTGACGGTCCGCACGCTCGGCGGCGCGCTCGGCGCGAGCCCGGCGGCGATCCTGTTCGGCAGCAACGATCTGCAGAAAAACTTCACGCTCCGCGACGCGGGTGTAAAAGACGGCATCGACTGGCTGGAACTCACGCCGAAAGCGAAGGACACGCAGTTCCAGCGCGTGGGCATCGGCTTTCGCGACGGCAACCTCGAGGCGATGGAACTGCACGACGTGTTCGGCAACGTGACGCTGCTGACATTCTCGAACATCGAGAAGAATCCGTCGCTGCCTGCCAATCAGTTCAAGTTCGTGGTGCCGAAGGGTGCCGATGTGATCAACGGCTAAACAGTGATGGGCGCACCGGCGCTCAGCCGGTGCCGGTGCTGTCTGCCTGACGCTTCAAGCTGCGTAAGCCCGCCGACGGATCGACACCAGCGCGAGATAACCCAGCGCACCGATCGCGAGCGCGGGCAGCGTTGCACCGAGATTCGGCCACCACTGGTTGATCGCGTGATACGCCGCGATGCCGACCGCCCACGCAACGAACGCACTCACGTGCCAGCCGCCTGAGAACCCGTAGCGGCCGCGCAGATCCGCGAGTGCGGCTAGATCGATACCACGGCGGCGCACGATGAAGTGATCCGCGAGCACGACGCCGAACAGCGGCGCGAACACCGAGCCGATCAGCAGCAGGAAGTTCTGGTACTTCGCCATCGGCACCAGCAGCGCGATCGCCGTGCACAGCGCGCCGAACCCGGCCGATAGCAGCGGCACACCCGCACGCGTCCAGAACGTGCCGGTCGATACCGCGGCCGAATGGATATCGGCGAACGCATTGTCGATCTCGTCGATCAGCACCAGCAGCAGCGCGAGTCCACCGCCCGCCTGCGCGAGCGCGGTGGTCAGCAGTGCATCGCCGCCGCCGGCCGCTAGACCGTACACCGCGCCGAGCGCATAGAACCACAGGTTCGCAATCCCGTAGCCGAGCAGCGTGCCGCGGAACGTCTCGCCGGCGCGTCGGCCGAAGCGCGTGTAGTCGGCGATCAGCGGCAGCCACGATAGCGGCATCGCGACCACCAGATCGATTGCGCCGCCGAACGCCATTTCGCCGGTTCCCGGACGGTGCATCAGCGCGGCCAGATCGTGTTGTGCGAGCAGACTCCACGTGAGCCACGCGGCGCCCGCCAGCAACAGCCAGATGCCCCACGTACGCAGAAAGCGCCGCACGAACGACAGCGGCCCGCTGATCGCCAGCAGCGTCGCGAGTAGCCCAAAGATTAAAGTCCAGACCAGCGGCATCGACCAGCCGAATGCCTGTTTCGCGAGGGCATCGGCGGAATCGCGCATCACGATCACTTCGAACGAGCCCCAGCCGACCAGCTGGATTGCGTTCAGCACCGCCGGCACCGACGCGCCGCGTACACCGAGCGTCGGCCGCAGCGACGACATCGCCGCGAGTCCCGTATCCGTGCCGACCACGCCGGCGAGCGCGAGCAACACCACGCCGATCACACTGCCGATGCCGATCGCCGCAAGCGCGGACGGCAGCGACAGTCCGGGCACGAGCAGCGCGCCGGCCTGCGCAACCAGCAGTCCGATGCCGAGTGAAAACCACAGCGCGAACGCGTCGCCGGTGCGGAACGCGCGCCGGGCGTCGGGCACGGGCGTGAGCGGAGCGTAGGTGGAACCGGTGTCGCCGGCGTGCGGGTCTTGTGTCATCGGGTGTCGTTCCTGTCTGTTTCTGGCGTTGCTGTTGTGTCGGTGCGGTTGTCGTGTGCGGGGCAGCCCGGCTCGCACGGGCGCGGTGGCTGTCATAATGCAGGATTACGCGTGCCGCCCGGTCGTTTCGGACTGCCCGGTATATATGCCGGTATTCGATGCCGTCCGTCGGACGGCACGTGTCGCGCCCGCATGTCGCATGACCTGACGGCCAGCCGAGATTATCCCCAAACATCATGTTCGAAGAAACCCGCGCCAATGTTCCGCTCGCCGAACGCCTGCGGCCCCGCTCGATCGATGAAGTGATCGGGCAGAAGCACCTGCTCGGCCCGAACAAACCGCTGCGGGTCGCGTTCGAATCCGGCGAAGCGCATTCGATGATTCTGTGGGGCCCGCCGGGCGTCGGCAAGACGACGCTCGCGCGGCTGATGGCCGATGCGTTTCACGCGGAGTTCATCTCGCTGTCGGCGGTGCTGTCGGGTGTGAAGGATATTCGCGAGGCGGTCGAAACCGCGCAGGTGCATCGCGCGCATGGCAAGCAGACGCTCGTGTTCGTCGACGAAGTGCATCGCTTCAACAAGAGTCAGCAGGACGCGTTCTTGCCGCACGTCGAATCGGGGCTGTTCGTGTTCGTCGGCGCGACGACCGAGAACCCCTCGTTCGAAGTGAACAGCGCGTTGCTGTCGCGTGCCGCGGTGTACGTATTGAAGAGCCTTGATGAAGGCGAGCAGCGCGAACTGCTCGAACGCGCACAGAAGGAACTGGGCGGCCTGACCTTCACCGACGAAGCGCGCGACGCGCTGATCGGTTCCGCCGACGGCGATGGCCGCAAGCTGCTGAACAATCTGGAGATCGTCGCGCGCGCGGCCGCGCAGCAGAAGACCACCGAGATCGACGGCGCATTGCTCGGCAGTGCGCTCGCCGAAAATCTGCGCCGCTTCGACAAGGGCGGCGACGCGTTCTACGACCAGATCAGCGCGCTGCACAAGTCCGTGCGCGGCAGCAGCCCCGACGGCGCGCTGTACTGGTTCTGCCGGATGCTCGACGGCGGCGCGGACCCACGCTACCTCGCGCGCCGCATCGTGCGGATGGCGTGGGAAGACATCGGCCTCGCCGATCCGCGGGCGGGCCGCATTGCGCTCGACGCTGCGGAAACCTACGAGCGCCTCGGCACACCCGAAGGCGAACTGGCGCTCGCGCAGGCCGTGATCTATCTGGCGATTGCGCCGAAGTCGAACGCCGGGTACATGGCGTACAACGAGGCACGGCGCTTCGTCGGCAAGGATCAGTCGCGCGCGGTGCCCGTGCATCTGCGCAATGCGCCGACGAAGCTGATGAAGGAACTCGGCTACGGCCACGAGTATCGCTACGCGCACGACGAGCCCGATGCGTACGCAGCCGGCGAAACCTATCTGCCCGACGACATGCGCGAGCCGCACTGGTACCAGCCGACGCCGCGCGGTCTCGAAGGAAAGATCGGCGAGAAGCTCGCGCGACTCGCCGAACTCGATGCGCAGTGGCGCAGCGAGCACAAGCCGAAGAAAAACTGACCGTGGAATCGCGCGGGCGTATGCCGTCGGCGCGACACGCGCGGTGCGTTAAAATCCCGCTTTCACACAACGAATAGCCGCCCCCTCCCATGCTCGACATCCAGCTGCTGCGCAAAGACCTCGACGGCGTCGCGAAACGCCTCGCCGATCGCGGCTATACCCTCGACGTCGCGGCGTTCTCCGCGCTCGAAGCGGAACGCCGCGCGAACCAGACCCGCACCGAAGACCTGCAGGCACGCCGCAACAGCCTGTCGAAGCAGATCGGTGGGATGAAGGGGCGGGGCGAAGACACGTCGGCAGTGATGGCGGAAGTAGGTGGCATCGGCGACGAGATGAAGGTGTCGGCTGCGAAGCTCGACGAGATCCAGGCGCGTCTGTCGGACCTGCTGCTCGGGGTGCCGAACCTGCCGCACGACAGCGTGCCGGCCGGTCGCGACGAGCAGGACAATGTCGAAGTGCGCCGCTGGGGCACGCCGCGTCAGTTCGATTTCGACGTGAAGGATCACGTCGACGTCGGCACGCCGCTCGGACTCGATTTCGAAACGGGGGCGAAGCTGTCGGGCGCGCGCTTCACGTTGCTGCGCGGACAGATCGCGCGACTGCATCGTGGGCTCGCGCAGTTCATGATCGACACGCATACGCGGCAGCACGGCTACACCGAGATTTACACGCCGTACATCGTCAATCCGGAGGTGCTGTACGGCACCGGCCAGTTGCCGAAATTCGCGGACGACATGTTCCGCGTCGAGAAGGGCGGCGGTGAAAACACGGTGACGCAGTATCTGATCTCCACGTCGGAAATCTCGCTGACGAATACTGTGCGCGACAGCATCGTCGATGCGAACGCACTGCCGATTCGACTCACCGCACACTCGCCGTGCTTCCGTTCGGAAGCGGGGGCGTACGGCCGCGATACGCGCGGGCTGATCCGCCAGCATCAGTTCGACAAGGTCGAGATGGTGCAGATCGTCGCACCGGATACGTCGTACGACGCGCTCGAGCAGATGGTCGGCCATGCGGAGGTGATTCTGCAGAAGCTTGAGTTGCCGTATCGCGTGATCACGCTGTGCACCGGCGACATGGGTTTTTCCGCGAGCAAGACTTACGACCTCGAGGTGTGGCTACCGGCGCAGAAAACGTATCGCGAGATTTCGAGCTGCTCGAATACCGAGGCGTTCCAGGCGCGCCGGATGCAGGCGCGTTATCGAAACGCGCAGGGCAAGCCGGAGCTCGTGCATACGCTGAACGGGTCGGGGCTTGCGGTGGGGCGGACGCTCGTCGCGGTGCTGGAGAATTTCCAGAACGCGGATGGGTCGGTGACCGTGCCGGTGGCGTTGCGTCCGTATGTCGATGGGGTCGAGCGGCTGGAGCTGGTTGCTTCGTAAGTTCGTGTCGGCAGGACAGAAAAGGGACTTGGAATCCGGGTCCGACTGTTCTATAATCTTCGCTTCGCCAAGCACCGACCCGCTTGGTGATGCATCGATAAAACGTTATCTGTCGTTAAAGAACGCTAATCGATAAGCTGGAAAGGTGGCAGAGTGGTCGAATGCGCCGGACTCGAAATCCGGTGTACAGTTATGCTGTACCGTGGGTTCGAATCCCACCCTTTCCGCCAGAATTTTTCAAAAACCCCCGTAAAGTCAATGACTTGCGGGGGTTTTTGTTTTCAGACTCACAATTTGACTATCAAACGCTGGGCATATTCATACTGTCGATGACGTTCCGAAGTTATGACTGGCAAGGGGAATCAGCCTGACCACGTTGGCGGTCAGGTTTTTGTTCAAGTCGCGAACTGCCTAGATCGAGAGCCAAAGTCTGCCATGGGGGAAGAGTCGCGACCAAGACGAAATTTCCCCGACAGCATCGGCTAACCTCAGGAGAGTAGTTTCGCTTTCAACTCTTCGAACATGTCGGCAAGCGGCCCCGTGAACACCCCGTTCGTTGAAAAATAGCTGAACGAGGCGCGCGCTGACTCGACGACGTGATACCCGGTGCCGCCGCCAGAGCCCGTCAGAATGTGCGGCTCTACCAACTGGCGTTTGAAGGCGTTGATGATTTTGTCCTTGTGGATGGACATCGAAATAGGACCACGGGACAAGCTTTTGTCTTCAACCGTTTTTACGCCTAGGCCATCTTTGGGAATAAATTTGGTGACAACGTGTGCAATGTCGATCTTCAGGTCGTCGGCCGAATACTGTCGTTTCCCCGACCTAACCGTCTCTGCTCCGATCGCATGTTTTGCCGTGGCATCAAACAGGCAACTGTTCATAAACGAGGCGAGCCCAAAACCGCTGCACGCGGCAATCAAGCCACCGTTGAACCGGCAATGGTTGAAACTTGAGCCTTCCGACAATGTACAGTTTGCCCAGCTGACTTGATCAAAAACACAATCAACGAACTCCACGTCCGAAAAATCGAAGCGCGCCAACGAGCCACTAAAGTACAGATGTTCAAACTTGGAGCTCGGAAAGAGTGCCATGAGGAATTCGGCGCGGTCGCGATGGCTTTTCCCCTGACCGAGCAGGCGACTTGTGGTCGTGAGCGCTGTCATCGTTGCCAGTGAGGCTAAGTTGCCGGTCGCGTGATCCGTTTTTGGAGCGGTTGAACACCCCAGCAATGCCTTGATTACAGTCTTCGTTTGGTCGACTGCCTTCTCCTCGGGGAACTTTTCAAACAATTGCTCGACGACAGCGGACGCTACGTCCGCCTGAAGTTGTAAATCGAATCGAGTCGCGCCAGCGAAGGCCTCGAGTGCGCGCGCATTGATTGACGTCGCCGATAGCGCGGTTAGCTGCTCCGCGAGCAGGTTGAACCATATTTGCTCTTGCACGAATGCCCATCCACGCTTCGTGTCATATCGGATTAGAGGATGGTCCTTCAGCTTGCCGGTGCTTGAAGCTAGTGCGTTGGCGTCGGTATCGGAAAGATTGGCGGCGCCTTGTATTACCAGTGCCAGAATTTCGGGCGAAGGCGGGTCGCCTTTCACTATGAACTCAGCGAATTCTCGGAACGCGGCAACTTGCTCGCTTGCCGACATGGGTAGCTTCTGCCGTTTTTGCTCCCGTTCGCATAGCGCTTCCACCATCCAGCTAAATACTGTTCGCCCGTTGAGCTGGAAGGCCGCCAACGTGTAGTCACGATCGACTAGGTCCGCGATTAGCGACAGGAAAAAACCACGCCCGACGAAATCAGTCGAGTTGCCTTTGACCTTCTCACGAAGAGCGCGGAATAATTGAATAGAACTCTGCGCCTTCACAGCGTCCTTCGAGAAGCGCTGATTAAAATACTTGATCGCGTTATTCTCGTCGAAAGGCATAATCTTGAATATATGCCGGGCGCGTTCATTTATCTGAGCTTCACTGTCAACAACCTCCGACTCCCAGAATGATGTCCTTGAGCTGACCAAGATTCTGGTTCCAGTTGCATCAGATAATTCCTGCAAGCTGCGGATGGTGTCGACCGCCTCGACGGTTCCCTTGTTCCAAAGGATGAATTCGTCTAGGCCGTCAAAGATAATCCGGAAGAGACCAGTTCGCAGAGCAACGCGCAAAAAGTCTTCCTCGGCACCGTCAATCCAACCAATCGGTGCTTCAAAGAACCGGAACGAATGAACAATGGTCTTCCATAAAGAGGCGATTTCGTCCTGCTGCATTTTATGCCACTGTTCTGAATGCACGTAGATCGGGATCGTGTTCTTCTTTGCGCATTCATTCGCAAGATATCTCGTCATGAAGGTCTTGCCTTGGCCCGGCTCGCCCAATAATACGCCCAAAGTCCCATTGAAAAGATCACCTTTCAGATCGGGATCGAGAAGGAAAGTGCGGGCCGGGTTTGGCAGATGACGAATGAAACCCTCGCTCACCTCGATCTTTGGATCGACATAGTTTTTATGGTCGAGTGCGCGAATTTTTGCGAGGTATAGTTCGGTGTTGTTTTGAATAAAGCATTTGAAATAATCCGTGAGCGACAAAACGCTCATTGCTTTGCTCTCAAAACTTTTTAACACCGCTTGACTTCGATTGAGAAGCGAGTCCGCGTAGACTACCTGAATTTGGGATTTGTCAGGGAGCTTGGTCAGCAAAGATCGCGCTCGACGAGTCCCCTCCATCGTTGCGCCGGATAACACATATAAAATGTGTACCTGATTTCGTATGCCGCCCATCTCAAAGGAGGCGGAATACAGTTCCCAAAAGCCTTTCTCCTCATCGACCGGGCGATCTTGTATCTTTACTGTCCCGATTCGATTCACAAGTTTCGCTACGTCGGCGAAGTGTAGTTGGTCCATTTTATAGTGACATTGAAAGTTATCGTGGGAAGGCGGCATTTCGCCGTCTTCGCGGGGCGAGATGAACGAAGTTACTTTGCGGCAAACGGAACGATCCCTCGTCGCAACGAATGCCGGTGTATCACGCGCAACCCTTGTGTATGAATATAACGCATTCGGCCTAATACGAGCCAAGCTTCACGTATTTGGGTGCAACGGCGACGACGTCGCCCTGAGCCTGAAACTACTGCGGCTGTGAGGCCTGCGGCGTTTCACCACAACCTTAGCAGCATCAAACAGCATCGAAAGTTCAGAGCGGCGGCTGGCTGAAGCCAAATGATATTGGCGGCCCAACGGCATCCCCTCCTCGGGCATCAAGATGCGGTAATGAATCGTCCGATTTTCTACCGTCTGGGAGCGGGCCACCCAATGGTAAGAAACTCCTTGTAAACCAATTGATTTCCTGGCATCCTGGCTTCCACCATTGATTACCGGGGTTGCTGATGTCCCGAACGTTCCTGTATGCCCGCGTTTCCACCGCCGGACAGACCACGGATAACCAGCTAGTCGAAGCCCGGAGCGCGGGTTTCGCCATCCTGCCACGCCATACGGTCGCCGAGACGATCTCGGGCAGCGTCCCGGCGTCTGAGCGCCCGGGCTTCTCGAAGCTGCTGGAACGGCTGGACGAGGGCGATACGCTCGTCGTGACCAAACTTGACCGACTGGGCCGCAATGCGTCTGACGTGTTGGCGAACGTCGAACGACTTTCCGCGATGGGCGTACATCTTCATTGTCTTGCGTTGTCGGGCGTTGATTTGACCAGCGCGTCGGGCAGGCTACATATGACGGTTCTAACGGCGGTTGCTCAGTTCGAGCGGGACCTGCTTATCGAGCGTACGCACGCCGGGCTGGCTCGGGCAAAGGCGGAGGGAAAGAAGCTTGGGCGTCGGGATTCGCTGAACGAAAAGCAGAAGACGGAGATTCGAGCCAAGCGGATACAGGGCGTGTCAATCCGTGAACTGGCGAAAGAGTATGGTGTTTCGCATCCCACGATATTGAAAGCTGCGCAGCATGGCTAGATTGTGAGTTTGAGCGAACGCGATTTGGCAGTCGGCGACGTGAACGTCGCTTCGGTACTCGTTGCTTCAGGAGGCCGTCGTCGACCCGTATGCGACGTTCGCTTTTCTACAAAGCGGACGTTCACAAATCGAATGTGAGCTACGCACGGTTGCCGGGAAACAACGAGACAACTTTAGTCCTCGAGCGGAGTACGAGGAATCGCTCCTGATTCAAATTGATCAACCTGTCCAAACAGCTCGACTTCCTTGCCGTCGATGACAATTCCCGAACCATCGGGACACGCGTAGAGGTTCGGGATAGCAGAAGACAATATCAACTGATCCTTGGTAACACTCGCAGAATCGAAGTGCGGCCAAAAGTGGAAATCTACAAGACCAAGCCCTACGTTATCCATCAACTGGCTGTCACGAACATCGCCGCACAGCAATGCTGAGTTCACACTTGGTGTCATCAAGATAGCGCCCGCGCTTACCCCAATCAGCACCCCACCTTCGGATACGTATCGAGCCAGGAGCGGCAGTACTCTCCGTCGCTTCATCCACGACAAGAACGAGAACGTATTTCCGCCAGAAAGATGGATGGCGTCGCATGACAGCAGCGTCGACCACTCTGCCTCCGATGTGTCTTGATTGGGGTCGACGTACACGGCCAAATTCGCGCCAATCTCGGCGTAATAGTCAGCTTTACGGCGGAAGTAGGCGCGCTCAGGATCGTTTGTTGCAGGGATATATCCAATCCTCGGCTGCGATCGCCCGATCAACCGTAGAACACGCGCATCCATTTGCTCATTAGCTGGAGTCTCCTGGTCACTGTACAACGCCAGTTTTCGATGGAAAGACATACGACTCTGATTCGTTTCGTAATGATTGAATGTCTCTGTCGGCTGCGCGGCGCGCCTGCGTGTTTCACGGGAGTTCATCCCTGTGATTGTCAGCAGGCTTCAGCTTTCGGAAGTGACTTCACGGCTCCCACGAGGGCGGCAGGTTAGTCGTGACAACTGCACAGCTCGAATTCGTGGCCCTCAGGGTCGCTTAGGACAATGCTCTTCATGGTCTCGTCATTTAACCCATCGAGAACGACTGTTGCCCCGAGAGTCCTGGCGCGATCCAGAAATGTATGCAAGGCAGATACATCGACTTCGAACACCGGTACGCATCCGCTACCGGCAAACTCATCGCCAAAATCGTTCAGCAATAACCCGAAGCCGACTTCGCCCAGCGTAAACTCCGTCCACCTCTCCGACTTGCAGTTCGGCGACCGCTCTAACAGGTTTCCCCAGAACGTCGTGGCCTGCCCCATGTCCTTCACTTTCAAATAAGTGGTTCTGATTCGCATCGAATGCTCCGGGAATGAGTCTCGCAAGGCACCGCAAGTAATAGAGGTTCAAAAATACGATGCGAATGATTGTCGACGATCTACATTCCAGTGTCGAACGGCCGAAAGTGGCCGCGTGCTGCCCGACGCGTCGGGCGCAAGTCGACCCGTTTGAGTCACTCAGTCAGCATCGGTGCCGGTCCGCTGTCTCGCCGATATGAGACATTCGCACCCGCTTGCTCGCGATCATCGTCGGCGGTCCGCCTGTCGTGCCGACGTGGCTGGGGACAATGCGGTCAATGATTAGCCGATTGCCGATACAATCGCCCGGACATCTTGTTTGTGGACGGGGCGAAATGAAGAAGATGGCAATAGCGACCATATTCCTTATCGTGAGCGGCGCGGCGGCAGCGTTCGACGTGGACGGTTATCGATCTGGTATGACGCCCGCCGAAGTCGCGGCAATTGCGCAGCGAAAAGGGTTGGAGATGTGGCAGATGCCAAATATGCCTGGCGATTGGGCAATCGGCATTCGAGCGCAGTACCGCGTTGATGCCACCTTCGCTTTTTGCGCGCCGACGGGCCTCGTTGCCTACATGCACTCGCTCGACCCCGACAATGCCTATGTACCGGCTGTCGAACGTGCAATTGCGGCGTGGGGACAACCAAAAGTCAGCGTCCGGCGCGAAGTCTGGACGGGGCCGGGAGGCGGCGACGTCGAATCAATCGACATGCTTTGGAAGCGCAGTGACGGGACCGAGCTTTCCGTGTCGTTCGGGCCCGAAGGCAGGGATGGCAAAGGCGCGCTTCGCTACAACCGGGGCGCGTCAATTAGCTACGTAGACCGCCTCCGTACCTGTGCGGCGCGCTGACCATCAAGGCGGAGCGCTATGACGAAGCCCGAACCGGCGCGCGCTGCCGCGAATGTGATCCTCGAAAATTATGAACGGTTGATCGGGCGCGCGAACGTCGCGGACTCCGGTGAAGCGCGTATTGGCGCTTGCCTCACGCTGACGATCTTCGAACAGTTCCGTTCGGCGTTGTGCCTAGTCGATTCCGGGCTTGCGAGCCATGCGGCGGGACCGATCCGTTCAATGCTTGAAGGTGTCGCCGACCTGATGAACCTGACGGCGAACGCGGAATATCTCGATCAACTGCGTTACGAGAACGCCCGCGCAAACGTCGCGCTGTTCAACGAAATTTCGCGGCTTGACAACGTACCGGAAGACATCGCTGCAACGCTGGCCCGCTGGATTGCGCGCGAAGAACCTATTCGCAAGGAACTACGGAAGGCTGGATTCGACAAGCTTGCCATCGAAGCGAAACTGAGCCGCGCTGATCTTGGCGAAGCCTATGTTCAGTACCGGATTCTTTGCTCGTTCGTGCATACGAGCATCACAAGCATGATCGCGCGTCACGCGGGTCGCGAGCGCATGACGGAACTCGGTTATTGCCGCCCGGCTGATCCGCCTGTTGTCGGCATGCTGCTGATGATCGCAGTCGATCTGCTGGTGCGCGCCGGGTCGGAACTGCACCGCTTCACGGACATCGGCGAGGGCGAAGCGAACGCAGTCGCGGAAGAGGCGAAGCGGGTCTGGGAAAAGGGACAGGCCGAAGACGGCACGTGACATGAAATGCGGGCCGCCACCCATCCCACGTGAGGTTCCCCGGGGTTAGGAAACTGACGTGGTCAAATAACCGAAACGCGTCGAATTTCAGCCAGTCACCACCGTTGAGCGAGCGTCGCTTCATGGTCGTAACTGGTCTATCGATCGGTATTTCGCACGCTATGCGCCGACCCGTGGCCTCACGAAGCTCATCGTCCTGTCAAAAGATAACAGGACCGAAATCCAGAGTTGCCTGTTTCGCTGGGGACGAACGCCGACCGCGTATCGATCAGGCAAGACTCGAAATGAGATAGCATCCACACGTGGCCTGGTGGCCGTGCCGCGCAATCGGGATGCCTTTTGACGGATGCCCGCGTGGTGCTCTGGCTCTCCCAGAATCGCCGTGATTACCTGACCGAATTCAAGAAAATCGCGGAGATCAAGACGTTACCGGCGGGCGAGGATATGGGTGAGGCATAAGATTAGTATGCACACGTTGTTAGTTCCCGGCAGCCGGTCCAAATAGAAGAACACCTGGTCCTCGATTGGCAACGCAATAAAGCGAGTTGGCTGCAGCTACCTCGCTCTCGTCCAGCATCCGCCCTACATGAAGAGGGAGGTACTCATTTGGCATATTTTGTGCGCACCTGATCTGGATTATCTAGAAGACTCCCCGCTAAAAGGGGGCGTTGATGGATAAAACAGTCGATCGTCTTCGGGTGAATGTCAAATCTCGTGAGAAAGCTTTCCTGTTCTTACTCGGCCTCCGGTAATTTGATATTCTCTGACGAATTGGCATAACCCCCGTCAATATAATCCCGGGCTAATGCCGCTACGTCGTTAAAAAGCCTGAGAGACCTACGATGAATCTCGCCGATTCACTGCGCGCCCTGTCGGCCGCAGCGCTTGATCCCGATAACCGTCCTGCTCGTCTCGGCTTCGGGGGCGCGCAACGCGCACTTGAACGTCAGCTCGTGCTCCAGCATGCGGATATCCGCGAAGGCTTCATGACCGGGATTGCCGGTCAGTTGACCTGTCTGTCGCCCCGCGCCGACCTTCCCGCCAAAAGCCTGATTGGTCTTCCTGTCTCGGTCCAGATCACGACCGATCAGGGGCGGCTGCACGCCATCAACGCCATCGTCACCAGTGTCCGAGCAGGCCAGTCAGATGGTGCGCTGTCGTGCTATAGCCTCACCATCCGGGATGCTCTCTCGCTGATGGAGCAGGGTAAAAACCGGCGCATCTTCCGTCAGAAGAGCCTCCCCGACATTTTGCAGGTTCTGCTCGGCGAGCTGCGTCAGCGTAGTGCGGCGATGGCGCGCGCATTCGACTTCGATCTGTCGGGCCTGAACCGGAACCGCTATCCCCCACGCGAATTCGTTCAACAGGCCAACGAATCAACGGCGCATTTCATTCGCAGACTGTTGCGACGTGACGGCGTAACGGTCTTCGTCAAGGCGGGCACGTCCGGTCAACAGGGCAGCGGGCAGGACGGCAGCACGCCCGTCCATACGCTGGTGTTCTGCGACGACCCGATGCGTCTTTCGCAAGGTCCAGCCTCGACGGTGCGTTATCACCAGCGCGATGCCGGTACCGAAGAGCGCGACACGATCACGCTCTTCGCGATCACTCACAGCCTGACCACGGGTGTCATTAACCGCCAGTCGTGGGACTACAAGCCTGCCCGCATGCTGGAGACGCAGATGACCACGACCGTCGATCACGGCGAGTCGGGCAATGACCTCGCACGCATACTGGCGGATTACGTAATCGATGTGCCGCACGCCGGTGACTCAACGGCAGACCTCGACCGCATCGGCCATGACCGGATGCTTGCACATGAAGCGCAGGCAGAACGCGTCGACGGCGTAAGCGGTGTGCGCGATCTCGCAGTCGGTACGTGGTTCCAGCTGGTCAATCACCCTGAAGTCGATCAGCTTCCCGCTGAACAACGCCAGTTCGTGGTTACCTCGCTGCATCACGATGTCTGGAACAACCTCCCCGCGGACCTGAACGACCGGGCAAGTGCACTGCTCGATGTCAGTCGGGCTATTTTCCAGCAACCTGCTTCGCCTGCATCCAGCAAAGGTGAGAAGACGGGAAATGCCGCAGACCGCCGTTACACGAACACGTTTTCGTGTGTCCGCCGGGGCGTGCCGCTCACGCCTGCCTTTGATCCGAACATCGATCTGCCGCGCGTGCATCCGATCACGGCGCTCGTCGTTGCGCCTGAGAATGAAGAAGTCTTCATCGACGAGCTGGGACGCGTCTACGTGCAGATTCCGGGGCTGAATCCGGCCGATCATGAGCATGCGCAGGGGGCGGGGACAAACGGCACGCCCGCTGACAGCGCACCCGTGCGGGTAGCCTGCGCAATGGCGGGCGCAACCTTCGGCGTCAATATCCCGTTGCGCGCGGGAATGGAAGTGATTCTGGATCACCTCAATGGCGACCCCGACCGTCTGGTCATCACAGGGGTGCTGTCGAACGGCCAGAACCGCCCAGCGGCATTCAACCACGTGAGCGCGCTGCCTAAACACTCCTACGTGTCCGGGATGAAAACGAAGGAGTTTCAGGGTCAACGCTATAACCAGTTACGGTTCATCGATGCTCCGCAGAGAATCAGCAGCCAGCTTGGTAGCGAGCACGCGCTGAGCGAACTGAACCTGGGACAGTTGACGCACCTGCAATCCGATGGTCTGGGCAATGCCCGTGGCGAAGGGGCCGAATTGCGTACAGAGGCCGCCGCCGCAGTGCGTGCCGCCATGGGCATCCTGCTGACGACGTACACGCAAAACCAGCCGGGCGGGCATCACCTCGAACATGCAGGGATCGAGCGATTGACAGGTGCGTGTCTCGAACTCTTCAAGGCCATGAGCGATTACACCGGACAGCACGGGGGACAGGCCGCCGACACGAAAGGCCAGACCGACGTCACTACGAGCCTCAAGAACTGGGAGACGGGTGCCACAACGGGTTCCGGCAACGCATCCTCCGGCAGCAGCGCATCCGCTATCGTGGCGATCGGGGCCGAGGCCGGTATGGTGACCACGACGCCGAAAACACACGTGACCTACGCGGGCGAGAACATCGACCAGGTTTCGCAGCAGCATCTGCAGTTGCTGGCGGGCCAGCGGCTCAATGCAATGGCCGGTCAGGGGGTCCACGTATTCGCGCGCGGCCAGGGGTTTCAGGCAATCGCGGGCGAGGGTCCCGTAACGCTGCAGGCGCAGTCAGATGTGCTGACGGCCAACGCGCAGAAAGGCGTCCAGATCAGCACCAACGCGGGTGACGTCAAGGTCACAGGCCCGACCATCTCGCTTATTGCCGAAGACGGCAGCTACGTGAAAGTTGGCGGGGGTGGCATCACGTTCGGTACGAACGGAGCGATCAAGCTGTTGTCGGCCTCGCATCAATGGGGCGGTCCGTCGACCGAACAGGCTGCTAAAACGCCGTTCAACAACCTGCCAACCGATCAGCGCTTCCGGGTGCACTACCCTGGCGACACACCGGAGACAGCTGCGGCCGCTGCGAACAAGCCGTATCGCATCACGATGGACGACGGCAGCGTCAAGGAAGGCGTCACCGATGCGAACGGGCTGACTGATGTGGTCAAGGACGACGCGATGCGCATCCTCAAGATCGATCTTTTGAAGCCATCGCTTTGAACAGGGAGCACAAAGAATCATGGCCGACAGCAGCCAGCCTCAGAAACAGCACGTCGTAGGTCAGGATGCGGGCATCACGCATGCAAACCGCGCGGGCGACAAACAGGTTCCATACCCACCGGACCGTCCTGGCGTCGTGATTTTCCTGCACGGTGTGAACGACCCCGGCGGCAACTACGATCATATTGAGCTGGGGATGTGTGAAGGTCTCAACGAACGCCTTAGTCGCAAGGACCTGATGCCGGGTGAGTACGGTGCGGCCTTCAACGCTGCCAAGGATTTAACGTATAAAGACCCAACCTTCGACCGGGTAAAGGACATCAAATACGATCCCGACACTTATCTTTATCAACGCACCGAGATCACGGAAGGACCGAAGAAAACCAACAGCATGTTCATCCCGTTCTACTGGGGGTATCGCGCGGCGCCGGATGAAATCAAGGGCGGTGACAAGAACCCGACGACGCTGCGCGGGCAGTACCAGGACATTAACGGTAACCGCCTGAGCAAGCACTTCGCGAAGGGCGGCGGCATGTTCAACAATGCGACGACCAACATCCCCGCGATGTTCGATCATGGCTGGTATGGCAATCCGGTGAATGATATTGCAGGGGCCATGATGAGCGACTATCAGTACAGCAGCGATAGTCCGAGTCGACATTATTACGTGCTCGCTGCCCAGCGTCTGGCCATGCTCGTGCATGAAATCCGCAGGGTTGATCCGGGCGAAACGATCACCATCATGGCTCATAGCCAGGGCACCGTGATCACATTGCTCGCGCAGGCCTTTCTGGCAGAGACCAACAAGGAGCCGTGCGCGGATTGCGTGATCATGGTCGATTCGCCTTACAGCCTGACTGAGCCGTCTGTCGCGCAGGTAGCCCAACCGAGCGCGACACCCTATACCTTGCGTGGCAAGCTGAACACGTTGATCAATATCGTCCAGGCCGTGACGACGACGCCCAATAAAAATCCGAATCTTGACGAACTGGAGCCAGCCAATCCGTTGCACGGTGGCCGCACGGGCAAGGGCTGGTCACAGAAACAGGCGACCCGGCTGGACAAGGACGGTTCCACTCACGTATTTGCGGAACGTGATAACCGGGGGAAAGTGTATTTATATTTTTGCCCCGAGGATACGACTGTCGGGTTAATGACTATCAAGGGGATCGGTACATACGGTGTCCCCGATACTGTTGAGGAACAATGGGCGGGGAAACATTCGACTGCGGCTACTGTTGCTGGAGCCTTGTTTGGCGGGCCAGTCGGTGGATACTTTGGGAACAAGGCGGCGGCCAACAAGAAAACGTGGCCCGCGATGGATACGTTACAGCATCATCGATTTTTCCAGCGGCTCTGGAGCAAGGGGGGCAATATGAAAGACGGGAAACCCCCTCTCGTCGGCAAGCCGCTGCCCGATTGTATCGAGTACCTCGATGATGGGGGAGCGGGCCAATCGAAGAACCGCCTGATCAACGCGGAGCCCCTCATACCGCCGTACAAGCCAAATCTGTACGGCGACGAAGGCATCACAGGCGATGCCACGCATGCTGGCTACGACAAACCCGATTACGTCTCTCGCGATACCTTGCTGGGTAATCCCAATGCGGTCAAGACGATCCACAGCGTTCCCATCAACGATTTGCCTCCGTCGCTTCTCGGGGCTGGTTACGAAAAAATCATCGCCTGGTTTAACAGCAAGTCACCGGACCCGGAAGACCATACCGATAACGTAAGCGTATCGAGCGGTGGAGCACTCACCTACTATCGAGGAGAAACACCGAACGAGATACGTCAGCGTCTGGAGAAAAAAGACAAGAAATCCTGGGACCAGAATTCGTATCACTCAGCGATACTGCGTGATCCTGACAATATCCGGCGCGTCGCGGCTATGGATGCGGCAATCGGTCAGGCAAAAAGCCTGGATGACCCGGACATGCGCAACCTGTTGATCGCGATCTCTGACTGGAAAATGGACGCCGCTGCGTTTCAGGCGATCAAGAACAACCCATATTACGAACCTCGCCTTGACCAAAGCTCGAAGGGTTTGATTGAGGCATGTTTTCATTACTACACCAAAGGCAAGTTTCCAGATACCCTGGTGCCCAAGACGCCCCCCAAGATGGTCGACGCAGAAACCTTCCGGGATCGCGAGAAACGACAATGACGACCATGTTAACGACGGCTACGCGGCCCGGATTGCGCGTCTATCTCCTATTGCTGACAGGACTGGTGATAGTCTGGGCGTCCTATGTTCTCTTTGGCTCTTACCAATACTGGAAGAGCACCGGCCTTGAGGTCTCCAATATGGGTAGTACGGTTCGTAACGGTGTGCTCGTCATTGTTGGTGTGATGGCGGTAGTGTTCGCGGGCCACTGGATGTGGCGCGGCTCCCAGGCTCCTGGCCTGGCAGCTGTGCTTCCCGTTGCTGCATCTGCTGAAACATCGAGTCCAGTCACATCGAACCCGGAGAAGGCCCGCATTCTCGCCGGAACCGGGCAACAGTACGCGCTGGAAATCCGTGCCGTTGGCCTGGCCGTCACCGGTCGGCATCAGGATACGCTCTGGAAGCAGATTGAGGCGAAGGCTGACAACTACTCTTCGATCTTGTCACGGGAACCCGATCCGAAAGAGTACGGCAAGAATCCAGACGAGCGTCGGATATTTTCCAAAGTCGATACTGGAGCTGCGTTCCGGTACGCAGCAGGCGAAGCGGTCGATCACTGGCCTGTGCCAGTAATCATTCTAGGGCCGCCGAAAGGGAAAGATAGTCCGTATCGGGCTGCCTTCCAAATCTCCGATGCGCGACAGAATGCCGGACTCGGAGTGACAGAATTTCTGTGGCTCGATGACCAGAATGCGAGTAGCGCAGCACCGGCGCTTACGCAGCTCTTCGACTTCTTCGACAAGCATCCAGACGTACCCGCCGCGTTGATTGTGAGCCAGGACGGGATGCAATACCGTTGGGGGCTGCATACTCCGGGTATGCCCAAAGACCCCTTGGGCGCATTCGTTCCACCAGTGCCAGACAGCATGGGCGGACTACTGGTCGCGCGCACGGATCGCGTTGATCATTTCGTGCGTCCGTATGCAGTTCCTGTTCCCGGCGACATCGATAAGACCAAAACCCAATACGACGTCGTCAAGTTGTGGAATTTTTATTGGGCCGAGGACGATAAATTTCAGGAAGAAACCGACAAGGCGGCTGGTGAAACATTTGGTGCAACGACGATGAAAACTGACTGGTGGATATCGAAGCTGCCCGAACTCTGGAAACAGATTGGTAACAAGGGGCCGGGCGATTTCAAGCCGAGTCCCTTCCTTCCCGTGCGGTGGGCAAACTGGCAGGTTGAGGAATTCGATGAGGCCCCGCTGCTCGGCTATCTCCATCGTCCAGTGGAAATCAAGCTGACGGACGCCCACGGCAAACAGCTCAGGCGCGCGGAGCAGGTGGCCGCGTTGCAGGCGGGCTGGAAGGAAGCCATGGCGACGCTGCCCTCCGGTACGAAGCCGACCCGTGTGTTCTACGACACCACGCTGACCCGCGAGTGGACCATTCCGCTTACTCAGGCGCTGCACGGCAACGCGGAAGGCATCGATATCGGCGACGTCAAGGAGGGCTACGACATTGGCCGCCGGATCGGCAACACGGGGGTGAGTTCGGCGCTCGTACAGGTGTGTCTCGCGACGATCGCGAACTATCAGGAAGGCGGCGCAAGTGCGACGGTCAACCTCATGGACAACGGCACGGCCAGCATTGTGATGGTGAGTCCGCCGGACGAAGCGAGCAAGGCGAACAATGCACAGCATCGCGGTGCCGATCCGTTCAAATACCGATCGTCCTGATAGACAGGATGATGGTCAACCGGTGTTGGCGAAGGTCACTGAGAGGGGAAGGCGGTGCGTGGCGTGATTCGGGTAGGAGATTCGACCAGTCATGGCGGTCGCGTGGAAACGGGCCGTGAGAAGTCAACCGTCATGGACCGGGCCGTCGCCTGCGTGGGGGACCACTGCTCCTGTCCAATGGCTGGACACGATCGCTGCGTGATTGTCGAGGGCGACCCCAACGTGACGATTGACGGTGTGGCCGTTGCCTTCGACGGTCACAAAACGTCCTGCGGCGCGACATTGATCTCAAGCGTACCTTCGTCCGGTCGTATTTAACTGCGCGGACAGCGTCATGGAAGAATACGAATTCGGCAGTAGCGATATGCCGGTCCCGGACAAGCCCCCGCGCGGGTCTCCGTATCGGCGGATGGGGGACTGAGTCTGCGTTTCCGGGAAGGCGGCCGGATGAAAATTCCCGGTGGCCCTGATCGAAGTTCCGTGTCGATCTTCCGGACCGTGCTATTCGGTTCTCTCGCGCTGGAGGGACAGCCCGTACGCTGCGTAGGCATTGCGCCGGGGATCGGCGTGAGAATCAGCGCGGGAAGCTTCCGGGCCGTCACCGACGATGAGGTTCTGCACGCTGCGAACGGCATATGGCAGGCGGTTCGCCCGAAACTCGTTGAATGGCTGACCTCGCCGGTCGACCCGGCTGGCCTAAGAATCGTGCTGCGACCGGACATCGAGATCGAGTTTGGTCGCGACGGTCAATATCTTCTGCGGCCCGGCGTCGCACAGATCGACATCGAATATGATCCGGCGTTCGTGGCGTGGTTTGACGCGACGCGCGCCCAGCGCCCGCTGATAGAAACACAGCCCAAGCGCAGCCCCGAACGGACCGCGCAACTCGACCGGATATGCCGCCTCATCGAGACCGCGATCCGCAAGACGGTGCAGGGTGACGATCCATTATATGAGCGCCTGCCTGCCCCTGTGAGATACAGGGCGTCGGGCGCCATCGAAGCCTGGGACCACGTCCGGCAGGCTGCTGGCGAGTGGGGCACCGACTTTCTGCGACGGCTGCGGACTCACCCTGTCCTGCGGTTGATGGATATCTTCCCGGAGTTTATCGACCTCTGGACAGAGCAAATGCCATTCGGGATCGCGGACGACGAGGCGGAGCGGCACGCTGGTCGCAGCATTGTTTGGCAAACCTTCAGTGCACGCGAGGGGGCGCTGTACGAGCCGACCCCGGCGTTGCACCGGTTGCTCGATGCAGCATGGATCGCCGACGATGTGCCAGTCGGCGCGATCCGCCTGCCGACAGATACGATGTGCATCGTGCCCGATCCCTCATGGTGGGGAAGGCGGGACGGAATCGAGTCAGTTGCTCTCTTCTATCATCCCGAGTCGGATAACGGGCATTCGCAGGCGGTGATCAGTTGCGCAACGTGGACTCATCGGCGGGAACCGGAGCGACGCGTCAAGCTGGACGTACTCCAGATTCCGATGGGCAACCCCGATAGAACAATCAAGGAAATTTTTGACGAGGCGGGGCAGTCGCCGGACTCGGCCTTCCCCTCCGATCCGGAAGCCGCGGCACAGGTTCAGAAACATTGGAGCGGCGTGCTCGACTACGTCGTCAAGATGCTGCTGTATTTGACGGTGCGGGAGGCACATGTCGTTCACGACCGGGCCTACAGCGATGCACCGCGGAACTTCAGCGGTCTCGGCAAGCGCAAACGGGCCGAGCGTCTTGCTCAGATCGAGCAGCTTTACGACCGGCATATTGTCGGTCCCGCCATTCTCGACGCGCAGATGGCTGCGCCGTCGCATCCTGACGACGAGGCACACCGTGAGGTTCGCGGACACTGGAGGCGACCGCACTTCAGAATGCAGCCATACGGTCCGAACGGATCGTTGCGCAAGCTTGCCTTTATCGGACCGACGCTGGTACGCCCCGATCGCCTGGGTCTGTAACCGCGACGCACCGCAGGTAGCGGTTCGCGAGCAGACAACAAGCGTTTGGAGCAGGTTTTGGACTGCCAAACACCTGAAAAGCCTGAAAACGTCGATTTTGCTTAAAAAATGAGCAGCGCGACCCGGTTTGGGAGTCGCAAGCGAGCCGGATCGGCGATTATTGCGTCGCAACAATAATTACAATTCTTTCGCTTCAGAAGTGGGAGGGCCATAGCGCCCCCTGCAAGCGATACCCTCTCTTATCCCCTGACCCACGAGTCCGAAGCCGCTGGCGGGCCGGAAAACTCGCCAGAAAACGGTTTCTGGCACTGGGGAAAGCGTCAAAAATGCGTCTGGTCTGTGGAAATGGTAGAAATTGCCGATTACAGATAAATTGATGTGACCCTTAATTTGTTTTGCCGGGTTCGTGCTACATTTTCATCATCAGGGCGGCATTCGCGGCGCAATCTGGTCAAATTTTCGACAAAAATGCGTTTTTATTGCAATCGCCTCGCTGTTGCCTGTGTCCACTTGCGTTACACCTTGAACGGTTCCAGTAACGTCCCCTGTAGTACCTCGCTTTCCTGAAACGCCCCCGCATCAATCTCGCGTTTTCAGAGTTCTCCACTTGCTGAGCCTGTAACCGGAACATTTATCCGGGGATGACGCTCGCCTTCGATATTAATAAGGATACCTGATTATGAAATCCGATATCTCACCCGGTGATTTGTTGCCTCCGCTGTTTCGTCTTGGGCAACTCGTCGCCACGCCCGGCGCAATCGATGTGCTGGACCGAACCGGCACGAACGTCACGACGTTGCTGTGGCGTCACCAGCATGGCGATTTCGGTAGCCTCTGCGAAGCCGATGTCCGACTGAACCGCGAAGCCATCGCTGCGGGCACGCGCATCCTGTCCTGCTACGAGATCGGTGCCTCTCGGGAGCGAGTCTGGATCATCACCGAAGCCGACAGAAGTACCTGCGTGCTCCTGCCGGACGAATACTGATGACACAGTTCATCGTCCAGCGACTTCATCCCCGTCTCAGACTGGGGCGGACGTTACGCGCGGGATCGAAATTCCCGGTTCACTGCTTTCAGGGCGATCTCGATTCGGCGTGTGCGCTGTGGGCGGCATTCAGCGCGTTCGCCATCCTCGGGCGTATTGCCGATCCGGCAACAGTGTCGTCGCGAAAGCGCGGGCAGGAAGCCGCATTGTGGGATCGCGCCGTGCCGTTCTTTTTCACGGGCGTCGATCTGCAGACGCTTGCCGACGAGGTCATTCGGGAAGCTTCCGGTGGAGGTTTGCGACCAACGGTATTCGAAGGCGCTCACAGGGATGTGATCGATTTCTGCGAACGGGAACTGTCGCGTGGACATCTCGTGATTGTTAGCTGGCGCCCGGTCGGACAGGCGCACTGGCATGCCGTGCTGGCCGTGGGTAGCGAGGGCCGTATGCAGGGGCGCAGATTTCAGCCTCACGCGCTGCTGATCCTCGATCCGGCGGAACGCGATGCACCGATGGCGACGTGCAATGCGCGCCTAGATTACGCGAATGCGGTTTCCGGCAAACGTGCCCGGTACGGAACCTACATCACCGCGCGTGACACGCTTTCTGTCGTGATCGACGGCGCGGTGTCGATCCGCGCACGTCCCGCGTCGAAGCCCCCATAGCTACCGCAGACGTCGGCGGTTCGGCTTCTCGGGCTCTGCTGCATTCGCGCGGCGCGTGCCGGTCGGCCGGAGATTGATTTCCAGCGGCTCGAACAGTTTTGCCAACGTCAGGTTCATGCAGTAAGCGAGATTGGCTAGTGTCTCGATCGACGGATTGCCGACGCCGCGCTCGATCGTCGAAACGTAGCTGCGATCAACCAGCGCCTCATGCGCCAATTGCTCCTGCGATTTGTTGGCTTCAATCCGGCATGCCTTCATCCGTTTGCCGAGCGCGGTCGAGATCGAGGTGCCCTTGCGTTTTTGTCTGGGTTTCGCGGTGGCTGTCATGCAGCAAAGAATGCATGTATGACGACTCATAAGCCACGGAGTAAACACGCATTTTTGCTGCGTGTATACACATCAACAAATTTACGCCACAATCCCTCGCGCTTCGGCCTGCGGCGGGTTCACAGGAAGGAAATACAAATGAGTGACGAAAAACCGCGCGACACGGGCGTCGCGCAGGGAGCCACCCTCGATACACCAGCCCGTCCGGATCATCCCGTCCCGCCATCTGGTTACCCCTCCGTTCATGTGTTCGGCATGGGAGAGGCGGGCACCAGGTTGCTCGATGCGCTGGCGCTTGAGCGCAGCGGTGGAAGTATTGAATTCGTCCGTGCGATGCCCTCGGACGATGTACCCGCCAGCTATTGCGCCGACAGCGCGTTTCTCGGCGCGGGCGACGGCGCGGACTCACTGTCCGGCCAGTTCCGCGATACCGATCTGATGCTGGTTCTCGCCGGAGCCGATGACGTAGCCGGGCTTCAGGCCGCGGGAACCATCGCGAGTGCTGCGCAGCGGGCCGGTGCGCGGGTCATCGGCATGGTGGCGCAGGAACGGGC
Source organism: Paraburkholderia flava (assembly GCF_004359985.1). Lineage (NCBI taxonomy): Bacteria > Pseudomonadati > Pseudomonadota > Betaproteobacteria > Burkholderiales > Burkholderiaceae > Paraburkholderia > Paraburkholderia flava. Next base: position 503,656 of record NZ_SMRO01000002.1, read on the forward strand.
GCAACCCGTCGACCGGCCGACGCTAATGCTCTGCCTGCAGTACGGCGTGGATGCGCTGGTCATCGTGCCGCCCAACCCCGGCGGGTCCGTGCTGGGCTGTCTGCTGGACGCCTACGTTCACGCGACCGCAGTCGGCGTTACTGGAGATGCGGGAGACACGGAGCCGGGCATCCCGGAGGGGGCGGATTACCTCGACGCGAGGGCGATATTCGCCAACCGGACCGTGGCCCGTATCGGGTTCGGTCATGCGGAGGGACGCGAGCGCGGACGCCGGGCAGCCAGTCACGCGATGACGAACGTCGGCAAGCCGCGCATGAAAGAGGTCGCTGGCGTGCTGATCCTTGTTGCCGGTTCGCGAACGATGCGCCTGCGGGAGATTCTGGAGGTGGTCGATGCAGTCGACACAGCCATGGCCCCCGGTGTCGAGCCCCGTCTCGGAGTGCACTACGACAACCGGCTCGGCGACATCTTGCGGGTCACCGTGATCGCCGCTTCCCGCGACGACTGATCCCGTCCAGTTCCAGACCAATAGGGGTGTTCGCTCCTGCCCATGAAACAACACAAAGGAAACAGCATGTACACCATCACGAATTGCCGTGCAATGAAACCGCTCGCCTTCGCGCTCCTCCTGATGCTTGCCGCCTGTTCGCAGCATGCATCGCAAACTGAATCCTCTGTGGCGTCCGCAGTCCCTGCGTCGGGTGCACCACCAGATGCACCGGCAGCAGCTTCAGTAGCAAACAGCGAAGAGCGCGACAAAGCAGATGAAAACGGCACACCTGGTGTCGCATCGTCGAGTGCGCAATCATCGGACGGGATACATCGCGGTCCGCGCATAAAGGGGATGCAGCTTGGCGACTCGCTCGAAGAAGTGAGGCGGCAAGTCGAGGGACTCATACCGAACACACGATGCGAGCTACGCACTGTCAGCGCAACTATTCATCCGCTCTATTGCGACGGCGTCGTACTGGCCGGGCTGGAGTTCGAATCCGGACGTCTGTCGAGTCTGTCGATGACATCGCTTCTCGTACAGAGTGTGTTCGGTGTTATGCCGCTCAAGGAGTTTGTGCAGAACTTTGCGTCGGCTTATGACATCCCGCGCATGGAACCGCAGACCGGTGCGAACGGGGTCGAATATCTCTCTTATCGCAACGAGAGCGGCTGGGAAGTTGATATCTTTGCAGACGCAACGTTCCTGCTCAAAGCGATCCCAACCGCTGCGCAGCAGACGGGCAAGTTCAACTAGCTGATGCTGTCCGCCCGGGTGCGTCCATGACGTATCTGGGTATTTCACAAAGCCGCGAATGACCTCGTTACCCCGCAGGTTTCGCTTCGTTGGATGGGGCGTTCCTCGCTTCCCGCAAACGTCAGTGCGCTTCCTGACCTGACGATAGCTATTCGCCGGAAGTGGGGTCTTCCGTCTGTTCCTTGCCGGGCCACGGGAACACTCGTTCCTCTTGCGTCAAGCGCAACATCCGTTTTCGCGCGCCATCCATTACATAAACCGGTGCCGTCGCGAACTGTTGATCATAGGTAAGCGCCAAATCCTCCCCACCTAGCGTCCACGCTTGAGAAGAGCCACGATTGCGTCCGCAACCGGATCAAGCTGCTGTTCTATGGGCGCGCCGGATTCTGGTTGATGTTGCGGAGTCTTGAGCAGGACCACTTCGTATGGCCGCACCGGCAGCAGGCCGTGATTGAACTGACGACCGAGCAGCTGCACTGGGCGCGCCGCAGTGGACAACAACGTAATTGAGCGCGACATCAGGCCATTCTGCACGGCGCGCTCCTCGTGGTTGTTCGCTGACACGGTCGCCGGCACAAAGGCAAGCGCAATGGTCTATAGTCTGATGCTCACCTGTCGGGCATGTGACGTTGAGCCCTATACTTACCTCTTGCATGTGCTCACCGAACTGCCACAGCGTCCGCCAGACGCCGACATCACCGATCTCTTGCCATTCAACGTAGAGAAGCGATCTGCTCGCGCGGCCATCGCGTGACGGACTTGTTCAGCCGGCTCTGTTGCGAGAGCTCATCGTCAGCGCGAGACCGCCAAGAACCAGCACGACACCGGCCACGAACCACGGGCCGAGCCTGTCTCCGAACATGGCGGACGCGGCGGCGATGCCGACTACCGGCTGCAAGTATTGAACGCTCGCAGCAACCCTCGCCGGGACGATACGCAGAAGGTTCAGCCAAAGAAACAGACCCGCGACAGTTACGACGACGCCGAGGTATGCCGCCGCTCCCAAGGCATGAGCGGTCAAATGAATGGGAACGTGCAGCATCTCCCAGGCAGCCCATGGCATTAGCGCGAGGAAGCCGAAGAGCGTACTCCATGCCGCCACAGTTGCAGTTCCGTATGCAGTGGTGAGCTCGACGCTCCAGACGTAATAAAACGCGATAGCTAGCGCGGAAAGCAGGATGCAGCTGGCGCCGCCCGCAGTGGTTTGCGACATTCGTGTCGCACCATGCCCATGTCCGAGCGCAACCAGCGCAATGCCCGCAAATGCGGCTACCAGTCCGAGCTTCTGTGTAGTCGATACATGCTGCCCCAGACGAACCGCAGCGAAGAACACGATGAACACCGGAATGGTGGCGGAGATGATCGTGCCCACGGAAGCAGATGTGCCGGACACGCCGTAAGTCTGCGCAACCTGACCTACGCCGATACCCAGAACCCCCAGTGCAGCGACGCGTGGCAACGCACGCCATGGAAGCGGATGTCGGCCCACAGCAAAAGCCAGCAGCAACGGCACAGCGATGGCAAATCGCAAAGCGGTGAGCGTCAACGGTGGAAGTGTCTCAAGTCCCAGCTTGGTCACCGGTATCGACAACCCCCACATAACCGCGAGCAGCAGCAGTGCGGCAACGCTGCGCATGGAAACGCCGATGACGTTGGTAACGCCGGCGGAAACGGGACGAGCATCGGTGAAGTTCTGGCTGGACATGAGCTATAGGCGACCACGAGGACAGTCGCCATCGTGGCGCTGATGCCGAATCATGGCGGCTCGCCCGGCTTGCCGACAAACCATTTATCGTCACATAATGCGTGAGTCATACTCACGCATGGTTCCCCGTATGTTCGACCGGCTGCCTCCCCTGCAAACGTTGCGCGCCTTCGAAGCCGCAGGACGTCTATCGAGCATGACGCTGGCCGCTGACGAATTGCACCTTACTCATGGTGCGGTGAGCCGACACATCAAGACCCTGGAGGACGATCTCGGGGTGCTGCTGTTTCGACGCATGACGCGCCAGATCGTCCTGACCAGTGAAGGCGCGGAACTGCTGGTAACGGTCACCACCGTGCTAGGCGAACTCACACGTGAAGCCGATCGCCTTCGAGCGCAAAAAAGCGTGGCGCACCTCACCATCAGCACGAGTGTCTCCTTTGCCAGCAAATGGCTAGCGCCCCGACTGCATCGATTCAAGACGGCCCACCCGGAACTCGACATTCACCTCGACGTGACTGACATCAATGTCGATCTCACCGATGGGCAGGTCGATGCTGGCGTCCGATATGGCAGCGGCCACTATCCTCGCGCCGTCGCAGAACGGATTCTGGAAGAGACCGTTACCCCTGTGTGCAGTCCAGCGTATCGTGACGAGAGAGGCGGACTGCCCACGGTGGCCAGCGTTGCCGCCTGTACGTTGCTCCACGAAGACCGGATGCTGGCCAACTGGGAGCAGTGGTTTGCACTGGCCTCCGGCAATGCCGTCCGGGGCGGCCGAGGACCGGCCTACAGTCATGGCAGCATGGCGATCGAGGCAGCCATCCGTGGGGAAGGGATAGCGCTCGGCCGCAGCGCATTGGTATCGGACGACGTTGCTGCTAGACGTCTCGTCGCGCCATTCCCCGACATCCGGCTCAAAGCGGAGCGAGGCTACGATCTCGTATATCGAGCCGGAAATCGCGATCATCCGAAGGTGTGCGCCCTGCGTGAATGGTTAGCCGATGAAGTACGAGCATTTCTCGGGAACCCGTGAAGGGCAGTGTCGGTGACGCGTTCCGACGATAGCCCGCAATGCACCGGTGTGCTCAATCGAGCGCTTACGATCATAGGAACACAGTAGCCTGCCGAGAATAGCCTCGTCGTCACCATCAATGGCCCATGCCTCGCCGCTTGATGTGAGATACACGCAGTGTTCCAGCGCGTCCTGTACGTCGTGATGGAAGGAATCCGTTTCATTGCCGAAACCTGCGTCACGCAGGAACCAGCTAAGGCTCGCTACGATAAACAGCTCACCGACAAGCGCCGTATTTCCGGCACTGCTACGGCATGCAGCAAGCGCAAGGTGATTGCGCAGGGAAACCTCGCGTACTGAATCGGCGGTTGGTGGCAGGAGCTTGTCTTTCGTCAACACGGCACGAGAGCTATTTCGTGGAGACTTTTTCTTCGTTCGAGTCGGCTTCATCCAGAAGTATCCGAAGAGGGTCTTCCCATGTTGTTTGTCAGCGTAGCAAGGCGGCGATGGCGATTTTACCTGCGCACATGCCGACAGATTAAACTCTCGCCACACTTTCGATCATAAAATGGAAACAGGCCAACATGGACTACCGCGTTAGCTACGAACACAGTTTGCAGAATGCGCCGAACGAATTCATCGTTCACGTGCCATCGCAACTGGTTACAGACGTGCCCGCTAATGTTCCTCGCGCGCTGCTGCCGGAATTCATCGTGGACCTGATCCAGCAGCGTTCGCCACAGATCGCGAAAATCCGCAATCTTCGCTTGTTGTAGCTGCGTCTACTGCCTAGTAGCTACGGCAAGGCATAAGATTATCTTCCATTTTAGAGGGGCTACGTGTCTGGGCTTTCAAGGAAATGGCACGATGAGGAAGAACGATATGTGCCTGATCCGCATGAACCTTGGGGGCGATCGCACGAGCCGTGACAGATTTTCACCTTTGGCATATGCACTATAGCTACCGTTTTCTTCTCGTTCTCGGCATCCTGTGCGTCCATGACGACGCTGGCGCGATCATCGTCCCCGACGTCGGGGCAGTGGCATCGGTCCATGGGACGACAGAGACGCAGATACCCAGAATTTCGGGCGCATCGTTGAATGCAACCAGAAATATTCAACTCGGCTATCAGGCGCTTCAGCAAAATCGCTACAGCGACGCGCTTGGTTACCTGGATGAAGCGGTCAAAATCGATCCGGCTCCCGTAGCCTTGACGCTCCGGGGAGAGGTTCGCGTTGCACTCGGGCGGAGTGACGCAGCGATCGACGACTTTACTCGAGCGCTTTCAAAGGATTCCCGTTTTCTCGGTGCTCTTCTCGCGCGCGCAGCTCTTTATAGCAAACTGGACAAATCTGATCTCGCGCTTGACGACTACAGTGAAGCATTGGCAATTGATCCACGTTCATCGGATGCTTATATAAGTCGAGGGCTCATATTTCACGACATGCATAAGCAGGGGCAGGCCGCGAACGACTTTGAGAGGGCCGGGCAACTACTGGCCGTCAAGAACAACGTGACCGGCGCTGAATGGTTCAAGGTGGCTGCACTCGGATACGACCTGGTTCATCGAAAAAGCGATGCTTTGCGGTGCATCAATACCGCAATCGGCCTGACGCCAGATAGAGGTGATGTATACGCCATGCGTGGAGATATGGAAAAGAACCAGATCGGCATGGGCAAGGCGCTTCTCGATTATGAGACCGCTTTACGGCTGAACCCCAATGATACGAGTGCCCGTGATTCCCTTGCTGTGATGCTGGAGGACATGGGCCAGTACCAGGCATCCATGAACGAGTTCGATGTGATCTTTCGTACACCACAGAACGATGAGAGTTTGTACCTTGACCACGCGAACCTCATGATGGATATGGGGCGCGACGAAGATGCGCAGAAAGACTACGAGATCGCGGGGAAGCTCCAGCCAACGTCTGCGCGCGTTGTTCACCAGCGAATGCAACTCAGGTTTTATCAGGGTGACTACGCGGCGGCAGTCGAAGATGCCGATATATGGTTGTCGACCAAGGGAAAGACGGATTCCGAGACAAATGTCGCGTACACGCTTTTGTGGCGTCATATTTCGATGCAGCGCCAGGGAATTGACGATCGGGATTACATGGTCAAAGCAATGGTTAACCTGAAAAATCGTTCCGAGTGGCCGTACCCGTTGATGGAGTACTCGATCGGTAATCTGGGCGAGAAGCAGTTGGAAGACGCTGCGCTGCATGGGGCGCCGGAAAAGTTGCCGCAGAGAGAGTGCGAGGCTGCTGCGTATATTGGAGAGCGATATCTTTCGCAGAATCGGCTGGGTAACGCAGAAGACAAGTTTCGGCGAGCCCTTGCGATTTGCCCATTTGGATTCATTGAACGCACTCTTGCAGCACACGAACTGAGAAACATTGCTGCCGGGACAGCCACCCGGCGCACGCCACAGTGAACGTACTCGTGGTGCGAGATACCTCAATAGCTATCCGGACGCTCTTCGCGTTATGCCTGCCTGGTGCGACGTTCAATCATCTTGCTGCTATCGTGCAGCACGGCTTGCTTTGGGATTATGGTTATGGAACCGCGATCTCGCTGTTCAGCAAGGTCTGCTGGGACGCATTGACAGTTCTCAATCCACTGGCTGCTGCACTTCTATTTCTCAAGCCGCGAGCGGGCGTGTGACTAACGGTGCTCATCATCGCGAGCAGATGTTCTGCACAACACCTGGTACGTTGCCGCACACAATCAATGGTCTGCTCCGTTCTATCTGGCGCAGGTCGGATTTCTGGTTGTTGTGCTTTGTCTCGCGCCCTTCGCAATATCGGGATTATCATCAGCGGTGAGGCTGCCGCGTTCGGGTTGAGGATCATTATTTCGGAATCGCAGCCGACGGCGCGCAAGGACCACGCCTACGCTGTCTCGGGACGACGCACGACTCGGGCTCGCACTTCCGGTGACGCCAGATACGTGGCGACACCTTCGCAATCCAAAGCGGAGTACTTGAGTAAAAGGTATCTCAAGTGCGAGGATCGCGATTTGAAAGGCGAGAAATACTCGCCTCGTGGGGGCGGCGGCTGACAAGTAAAGGTTCGAAATTGCCCTGTTCAAATCTGGGCCAAACTGAAGCGCACCTCCGGTAACGGATCACAGTTAGCAGCGTCAATCCATTCACGTAGCGTGCCGTCATCGTCAACGTGCAGTCGCAATTCCATGGCCAGCTTCACGCATGCCACGCGGACCAGCGAAATCGACACAGCCCTTCGACTGGTTATATCTACGCCGGCATACTGTGTCTCAATCAAAAGGTCAGCAATCGCCGCCATCAGGCGAACAGCATACGCATTCTCGATAACTCCATCTTTCAGTAGAAGCCGCGCCGTATTCAAAAGAGCATGCAGTCCATGTTGATGGCGCATCTCGATGGCTGAGGTCAATTGCTCGATGAGAATTCTAGGTAGTACCGGTAATGCCTGATCTCTGGCAAGAGTTGCCCAACACATGAGAGTCGCAGTTGCATTCCCGACGCGTTGATGCAAGGTGCCAATCAATCCCCTTCGAACCATCGTGGTAACTTCGTCGCCGATACCGTGAGCCGTTACGAGGAAGTGGGGAAGACCTGCGAGACCGTGCCACGCCTTGGTGCCGGATACGAAACCTAAGAGTGCGCGTGCGCGCTGCTCAGTTCGATCGATGTCGATCATCGCTGGCATAACAACTTTTTCTAAAACATCGCCAGCATGACTTTGCATCCTTTCAGTGAAGTCGTTTGTCATAGCCGAGCCAAACAGATCGTTCGCGTCCGCTTTCATCGGTATCCAACCTACCAGTTGATCAAATAGGCGAGCCGCTTGATCTCCATCCAGTGTCAAATCGATTTGCCTGGCATGCAGCAATGAAATTAAATGGGACTGCTTGTCCGCAAGAGCACGTGAGTCAAATGGTTTCGGCAAAGCAAGAATGGTTTGCAGGTCCGCACCGAATAATCTTGTGCGGACACGGGATATCGTGTCAATCCCGTTGGGAGACGGCAGTTGGGCGATGGTGCTAATGAGCAAGCCGGTTGCAATGGGAAGTGCATCCTCCTGCTCATCCATGTCGGACCACAACGCATCTCCGAAGGCAGATTTCTCCTCGGTCGTTAGAGCTTGATGAGTCGCAAGGTAGGTAAGCCGCAAAATTGCTTCTTCTCGTGCCGCCTTTCCTTTCCAGGCTTCCTGTATAAGCTGGCCGACGCGATGCTGCCATCGTCCATCATCTTTTGCCCTGTGCGGCACTGTGCCCCAAGTTGTCTGGACGAGCGAAGGCCAAAAGCGTTTCTCGACGCCCTTCTCTACAGAGAGTGGAAACAACATTGATGCTAGTGCCAGCTTACTTTGTCGTTCCTTGGACATTGCCTCCAGCGCGTAATTTGCAAGCTGGCCCAGCGCTTCGAGCAACCAATGGTGCCAGATTAGAGAGTCCTTTGCGAGTTCAAGCGCGTACTCAAATGTACGCTGCGCCTCATCTTCGGACATTCGGACTGTCAGGCGCGACAGAACGGTCAAATGGAGCCTTAGTTGGTCGCCAGCATGCATGAGGTCGTCCCGATGTTCAGGACTTTGCGACGTTTTAATGAGGTCAACCCAGTAGGCAATTGCTTTCTTTACGATTGAAATAAGCGAATCGCACACTTCTGGTGAAAGTTGCGCAATCGCGACGCGCCCGAAATACCGATCAAAGGATTCATCGAAATGACTGTGTAGCGCACGAAGTAACCAAATATACCAATCGACGGTCTGCTGGTGGGATATTCTGACGCTGCTTAATACCGCTTCATTGCAAATCCCGACATGGTTGATACGAACAGGAAGACCTACTATCTCTATCAACTGGTCAAGCTCGTAAAGTACTGTGAGTGCGTTACCCAGGTCCTCCCCCGAAGAGTCACGATAGTGTCCCGGATCGAATAGAGGAACAACTTCCATATCACTTTTTCGTTGTTTTGATTCGATTTCCTGAGCCTGATTTTCAATGTACTCGATCTCTTTCGATGGATCGATCATGAGGTCTTTGAATTCACGTGGACGCGTCGCGTCTGATCGTCGCTTGAAATTTGCAGCATCTAGCGCCCGGCTCAGCCAGTCAGCCCATCCGAGTCGCGCCTTAATCCAGAGAGAAGAACGATCCAGCCTGTGTCGTTTATCCAGAGAGAGTGCTGCTTCCCTGATCAACTTCGTGGCTTCAACATAGTGTCCAATTTCGGTATGCAACGCAGCGCGGCGTATTTGCCAGATTGGGTCGGCTGAGTCAAGTGCAGCCAGGTCTCTTGATAGCGCATGAAGGTCTAGCCGATCTCTGGCACGCAACAGTCTCTGATATTGAGCTTCCATTTTGATGGAGTCATCGGTCGAGATTTCTGTCTCAAGGAATTTCCCCCACCTATTCAGAGCGTCGTCGTCGTTAGACAGTCTTGCGTCACGCATCAGCGCAACTGCAAAATACGCCGAGTGATCTGGTTCGATCTCGGTCGCGGCCGATTCGAGGAGCTCTGTGACGGCATCCGTCAGTTGTTTCGGCAGTGGGTGGAAGCCGGTTGCACGACGCCATAGAAGTTCGTAAAGAATCTCTGCACGTCGTGAGTAGTTGAGACGTGAAAGCACTGCTGGACGCAATAGCCAAGCCTCATTGCCATCAAATTGAAGGCTACGGCGTAAACTCCTTGGACAGACGAGCCATCCGGGATATCGTTCCCGGTCGATTTTCAGTATCGACGTTGTTCTATCAAGCAATTCTGCAGCGAAAGCGTCGTCCTTAAAAGCACGCTGATGCGCGTCAGGTCCTGAGCTTTGAAGTGGATAGAGGTTGGACGGTGTCAGTGGCCATTCGTGTAGCGGGTCGGGCTTTGCCGCCTTCAGCGCATCAAAGAAAAGACGCGTCGCGGTCGCGTGCCTTTCGCCTGTGGGAATCATGCTGACGATCGGCGCAAAGTCGATCGGTGCGATATTGTGGGACTCTAAGAATTTTCGTCTCGGTGGAGACAGGTCAAGCACCCCGACAAGATAGATACGACGAGCATTCCCGCCCAACTGGTCACGAACCCAGCCAGCCCATTGCAGAAAATTCGGATCATCACCTGAAAACCCAAGGAGGCAGAGCTCATTCTCGATAAATATCTGCCGTGCGAGATTGACGAAAGCCGCATGTTTGACCGGGTACGTCCGATAGTCTTCTTCCGCGAATATCAGTGGCCCGACATCTCCGATCGAGCCATGCAATTTCACGATGCGTGGAGGTCGCGCGCGCGGAAGGTCCGCTTCTGTACGGACAACATCGTATGTTGCATCTACCGAATCCTCCAATGCGCGCTCAAGAAGAGTATCCCAGTTGGTAGTTAGAATGTCAGACCACGGGAATTCCAGAAGGTCAGTGTGTAAATGACCAGGTAACCATGCTCGATCTGGGAAGCGTGTACGGATAAAGTCATCCATTGTCGCTTGTCCGAGATATGTCCGATATTCCTCAGCGATTCTCAATGGATTTTGAGGTGCCTGGTGTGTCGCACCAGGGTAGAGCTGTTTGACGAGATCGCTGGCGAGATCGGACCAAAGCGGCGGTGCGGGCGTATCTACGCCGGGACGGATCGCATTCTTGGTAAAACCGGCGCCTACCAGAACCGCGGCACCTCGAATGGAGCCATTGCGCCATAGTGCGCGGGCAAATTGTTGTAGAGCCGGATAGTCCGGCAGTTGTGCAGGATCGTCAGTCATGGTCGCCCCGATTTTTTTGATTGATCGCACCTTGGTATGACCAAGTATACGTGATGGCAACGCCTGCGCTATTGCCCTCCCGGACACGGGAACACGTGCTCTTCCTGCGTCAAGCGCAATGTCCGTTTTCGCACGATTTCGATTACATAAACCGGTGTCGAGGCGAATTGCTTGCCGTATGGCACAGCTGTCTGCCGAGGGTCACCGTATCGGCGGGTTCATGCGCTACGTCCCGTTGTTCGACGTGAGATAACGGGCACTTATCTCACACGTCATACGGGGCAAACACGATCTTTCAATAATCGGGAGGCGCAAGGCTACACGAATATCCTTCGCAGAGTATTTGATGCATTTTGCGTAAAGTTGGCGGTAAACGGCGTTCATGCCTCAATTTTTTGAGGGAATTGTCGATATCCAAGGTTTGAGTTGGCGGATTGATTTGATAATTTGCCTAAACGACAAAGGGGTATGCGAATGTGGGAGCAGTTGCTAGACACCTTGGGTAACTCGCACTTTGAGGCGTATGTGGCCGGTCCTGCACTTGGGGTCATATTTGGAGTAATTTTCAATGCCCTGGGGAAACCGCCCGGACCGGATGAAGCGAATAGATCGCCTGACGATGTTAGGCAGGATATCAAAGAGAAGCGTCAGAGTCGCTCCGGAACCAGAGACGTTCATCACCACCACCATCACCACTACGACCGGTCGTCAGGAGATGACGGGGCGGCGCCAATTGTCATCGTCGGTCTGATAATGGTGGTCGCGCTGTTCCTTTTTGCCTTGTACCTCCCACAGATCGCGGGTAGTTTGTATTTCTTCAACACTACCGTTGCGATGTGTTGCATTACGGCAGCCGTTCTGGCGTTGTTGACCGGACGGTTTAATACATCGGAATGGTGGCTACACGCTATTTTTCCGGCAGCCATTTCCCTCGGATGCTTCTGGCTCACCGTAAGGGCACGGAATGAGATCAGTTCTGATGTGATTGCTTATGCTCAAAGTCTTATCGCAAATGAGCCGATGAATATCGGCGTCGTTCTCAGTGCTGCCTTCAAGTTCTTCAAATCGTTAGGAAACGATTACACGCAATGGCTCATGTTCGACATGGTCGCGTTCATATGCATTATCGTCTGTGGGGTGATGGCTCTTCTCCGGTTTGTGTACTACATATCACTATCGAATGCTCGTGAAAGCAGTCGCGGTCTGTGGGCCGCCTTGGCACTTCAAACCGAGCGATTTAGTGGAACGGGTAGCGTAGTGTTTGTGCTCATCCTGTTCGCATTGGGGACATCTCTTGCCACGGGGCAGGTCTATCAGTGGACTCACCCGACTGTCTGATATTCACTCACCTTTATGCAAACGTGCGCCGATAGCGGTACCAAAGAAGTGACCGCACTCGACATCTACTCAGACCTGTCGAAGCGGTTTGCCATGCGAGTCGGCTCTTTCAATAGGATCGCTGTGTGGTGCCGCGATCAGCGCTTCGAGCACGCTTTTGGTCAGAAACCGTGATGGCTCATCGAACCGCTGTCTGGATGGTGCGTGGTGGAATGGCGCGTTAAACAGATGGACCTGATCACGTGCACGGGTGACAGCGACGTAGAACAGTCGTTGCTCTTCCGCAATGTCGCCGCGCCGTATCTCTCGATAGAAGGGGATGGACCCGTCTGTCACACCGAGTAGCACAACGTGATCCCACTCGTCACCTTTCGCGCCGTGGATGGTCGACGTGACAATCTTTGCCTGCTGTGAGAGCGTCGTGACGTGTTCGCGAAAATCCTGCACGGTCCGAAACTGTCTGCTGATTGCCTGCCAGCGGTTGAGTTCCGCAGCAAGATTTGCCGGAGGATTGCCGACGGACCCCACTAGACGCAGATAGATGCGCACGGCCGTCATGTAGCGGCCCTCGCGTGACGGGATGCGTGCCGCTTTCACGAGCCGACGCAAACAGTCGAGAATCACAGAGCGCTTCGGCAGGGCACCAACAATCCGGCAGAGATGGTGAGTCCGCCAGCCGCGCTGCGGCTTCTTCCCGGCTTTTGCAGTGGCAACGCATTTCTGCAGCAGCGACAGCATGTCGAGAACCTTGAACACGTGCATGTACTGTCGCAGGCTGAACCCTGAATCCGTCTCATAACCGGCTGCGAGCAGAGCCTGTTCGACAAGACGGAGCTGCGCTTTAGTGCGACCGAGAATCGCGATGCGATCGGGCTGGGTTCCTTGAGCGACGAGATCACCAACGAGATCGACAATTGCATCTTCCTGCGCGATCGCAGAGGAGCAATGTACTAGTGACGGTGTGACACCGCGACGGCTACCGAATACGCGACCCCCACCTTTACTTAGAACTGCGTTGGCGAGCGCTGCGGTTTCGTGTGTGAGCCGGAACGAGCGGGTCAGTCCCATTGTCACGGCGTCACTGATCACTCTGCGGAAATCTTCCAGTTTCCCACCGATGAATCCGTACACGGCCTGCTTTGGGTCGCCGAACACCATGACATTGGGAATCCGTTCAGCAAGTGCAGCAAGAAGGTACGCCTGCTCGACGCTCATATCCTGTCCTTCATCGACGAGCACATGCAGATACGGCAGCGAGGCAGTTTCGAGAGCGGTATGCGCCCGTCGCAGCATTGCGGGATAGTCGATGCCGCCGTTACGCTCGACGGTTCTTTCGTACGCAAGGCGAATCGTGCGCAGTTCCGCCAGCACAGTCGCATAGCCCGAGAACCCCGAGTCCTCATCGCGAACTAGGCGAGCAGCCAGCTCATCGCTGCCGTTGCACCACTGGATGAATTCAGCAAGACGCACTGCTTCGTACGGCGACGAGAGGTCAATACCGGTCTTCTGCTTCACAAAACGACGAGCCTTCGGGCACCGCTTTATCGATTCTCTCAGCAGGTCGGCGCTCCGCTTCGGCGTAAGTAGCACCGGCAATCGCGATGCCGCGCTGCGTACGAGCGCCAAACCGAAGGCGTGAAAGGTCTTCGCCGTGACGTCAGCGGGAAGGCGTTTCTTCAGCACGGTGACAGCCCGTTCCGAAAAGCTGAGAACGAGAATGTGTTCGGGGAGCACACCGAGATCGAGCTGACGACGAACCCGCGCGTCGAGTGTCCGCGTCTTGCCGCTACCGGCACAGGCGACGACGACAACGCGCTCTTCCGTCGTATTGATGATCTTTAATTGCTCAGCGCTGTGCGACATATCTTTTGCAGTTGATTATCCGTTGGTGTTTGTGACACGTGACAGCGTGACATGCATTTCGAGGCTGCTTGTCGGAATGGGTTGTTTATTTTCCGATCAGGAATCGGGCTTGAAAGCAGCAAATAAATGCGGAAATACGCTATACGTGTCGATGAAAATTAGTTGGTGAGTAGCCTGGAAATTTTGATAAAGGAGGGAAACATTCGGGGGATATATCATTGGTTGCGCTGTCTTGTCCTGTCTCGTTGTCACAACGTCACGTCGTTGATGAACGGCGAATTATCGATACGAGTGATGAGGTCGTCGATGACAGGATTTTCGCGCCAGAGGTTCTGCAGCACGATCGCGTCGCCGTGACGGTAATGGTCCAGAATGCGATTGGCACGCTTTCTTAACGCCTCCTTCGAGACGTCCGTGTTCTCCGGCGCAAGCCGGTATCCGAGGTCGAGTTTCTTCGGCAAACGGAACAGTCGAAGATGCTCGCGCCAGAATGCCTGATGGTCGAAGCCGATGCAGTCAGGCAGACTGAGCAGACCGTATTGCGCCAGCGTCTCGGCACCCTGCAACCGGTACTCGAGGTGGCAGCACGGCAGGGGAAGTTGATGCGCAGGCCACAGGTCGCTGACCCGATCCGCGTACATGGCGACAATGGTTCCGTTCTTCGAGCCGTCGACTGAAGAGCGGCGGGCGAAGTATGCGGTGCCTTCCTCAAACACCACGGGTTGCCGCATATACGGCACGTGCAAGCGTTCGAGTACGAAGTCGTAGATGACTTGCGCTGCCGAGCGGTGATTTGCCAGCCAGTCCAGTGCGACTTCAGCGTAACGGACGGTAGTGCGACGACGCGGGCCGAGTGCGCGCTGCAGTTCGATCAGTGCCTGGCGACTGGGTTGAAAAATCTTGATTTCCGTTTGCCAGACGGGGTGAAATGCGAGCGAATAGTCGTCCTTTACCTCAAGCTTGCGGCAGTGCTGCTGAATCGCATCCACCGGAATGTCCGGAGCAGGATGATCGGTCCAGATAGTGAGGCGGTCGAATCCCATGACGGTGCGCTCGATAGCATCGAGCGTGCGACGAATGTCGACCGGTCTCTTGGTGTGCGGTTTCGATTTGTTCATTTTTCGTTACATGACTGGGCCGCATCGGCGATGTGTTCGTAGCACGTCGCCGATGCGGTACCGATAGGTGCGAGTCGGAAGCACGAACAATCTGTGATCGCTCGCGCAGGTGCCTACAGACCGCGCAGAATCGCAGTGTCAACGGCGTAGAAACGCGTCCGGCTACCGTCATCAATGCGCACCAGGTATTGCCAGCCGTGGTGATTCGTCACAAGCAGTTTGCGTTTATGAAGCGCCTCGAGTACGAGTGCCTTGTCGTGATTGCAGACAACGGTCGAGTCGAAGATCGCAGGGGCGATCAACAGCAGTTCGCGACCACAGATGGTTTCGAAGCGCACCCCACGGCCATCGGATTTCGTCAACTGATTCGGAGCGTCCGGGCTAGCTAACATCTTTACCGCTTCGACGACGTGGCCTTCGAACGCGATCTCGCGCTGTTTACGATGATCGGTCCAGTGCGACACGCACGCGTCCATGATCGCGTGGGCTGCATCGCTGGTCCAGGGAGTGATCTTCAACTCGCGTCCGCACGTGAGTGCAAAGCGCAAAAGAGAGAACGACTGAGCGACGGCGGACGCCGCGTCAGCGTTTGGCGGGACCTCCGTGATGCCCTGGTAGCGCTCAAAAAATTTCGGGAGCCTCGTTTCGGCGTTGCGGATGATTGCGTCTTGATTGCGAAGCACGGCTTCGATGTACGCCTCCGCTGCGCTCGCATGGAAACGCGCGGTCGTGTTCGAGGACGTCTGAGTGGTTTCATTCTGACCATTCGGACCGTGTGCGCCGAGGTGAATCTCGATGCACCCGGGCGGCGGCACGGGCGATGCGAGATTGCCGGGCAAGTCGGCCTCCGTTGCGAGGATCAGTTTGACGGGCGCGCTCGTGCGACCGGTCCTGCTGCCGCGACGGTTACCGATCGTCCGGGCTTCGAGCACCACCCGCGCGTGCGCGAATGCTTCACTGCGCGAGTTCACTTTCGTGAACTCGACGAGCACGCCTTCGGTGTCCTTGCCAGGCGCGTACGGAGCGGTGGGCATGGTACCGAACGCGGATTCGGCAAGCGTGATGAGGCGTTCGACTTCCTGGGGCGACGCTCCGGAGGCAACGATCACCATGCGATTGCAGCCGAGCAGATGCACCAAGGGGCTCGCGAGATGGGCCGCCATCAGAATGGCAGTGCCCGGCGAGCGGTCCACCGCCAGTGCTTCGATCAGCTTGCCGATGTCACCGCCCTCCAGCGGTGCGGGGATCGGGCCGTCAGCGTAAACGGCGATCGGTCCCGAACACGAAAGGACAGTGTCGCGATGGCGGTAAGCCGTGCCGGTGTCGCAGCCGTGGAACCAGCCATGTGGTGCGCCGTACAGGCCGCTAGCGGACGGTGTTTCCTTGACAAAAGCGGCCACCGTCGAGTCGTCGGAAACAGCAGAGGCCGGGACGCCCGCCTTGATCAGTGCGACGCGTGTGTGTTTGATCGATGTGCACGCATACACCGGCACTAGGCGGCGAACACGACGGCCCGCCCCGTCTTCGAATTCGACGACGAAATGCGGGTCGCGGCCGTTCGGCTTGTACGCGGTCGCGACGATTTGAACCTTTGAGAGTGACGAGTGCTGATCTGTACTGTCGCCCTCAGGTTTTGCAACACCACGGTCATCCCCTGGAGTCAATTCGCTGACCGACTCCGGGAGGGGAGTTATCGGTTCAGCGTCGATCGATTCGATATTGAACTGATCAGCCATCGTGTGCCTCCAGCGAATCCAGGAACTGCTGAATGGCGGAAAGGCGCCACCCGCGGATTCGTGCGGTGATGCGAAGCGGCGCTGGGAATTCTCCCTCGCGGACCATCGTCAAAAGCAGAGTTCGTCCGATGCCAACCATCGCAAGGACCTCCGGCAGCCGGAGAATGCGGTCGGGGACGCTTGCGCCAGTCATGACGCGCGTCTGGAACTGCGGCTGTTGGAGAGGCGTCGCGATGTTGTCGGACGTTTGACGCCCGAACGACTTGCTGCGTCGCGCAGCGCGGTTCGGGAGCGTGTGTGGTTGCGTCTCTTGCTGCGGCGGCGCTGCGGCCAACTGCATTGCAAGTTCGGCGGATTTCTTCAAGTTCATACGTCTCGCCAGTTCAAAGTTAAAACTGGCTCGACAAAGGGCGCGGGCGAACTTCACGGACCTACGCCACGAATGGCGAGACCGCAACCCCGGCGCTCTGAGCGAGCCACCAGAATGCTGTCATTTCGGTCGTAAAGTTTCTGAATGCCGCTGTGGGCTCCGAATCGCTGCCTATTCGATCCGGCCGTCCGGGCTAGTTACGGACGAGGGGTATGGAGCGAACTCGACACTAAGCCGCCGAACTCGTTTTAGGCATCAATCACAATGCCTAAAACTTTTGATTTTGTCAATGCGCCGGAACGGTCCAGTTGTATTGCACCGACGGCTGAACGCGTCATCCTCCGAAATGGTGCGGTTGGGCTGTCATATCTTGAGTCCTTCGCTCGTCGCGAATGCCGCCCACTCCTTCATCAGGTCAACGCGCTTCGCGAAGAGGTCGCCACGCGCATACGCAGCTTCTGCCTTGTCCTTGATGCCGTGAGCGAGTGCGGCTTCGCAAACTTCTCGGGGGTAGTGCGTCGTTTCGCCTGCCCAGTCTCGAAACGTCGAACGAAAGCCGTGCACGGTAATGTCGTCGCGCTTCATGCGCTCAAGCAGTTGGAGCATAGCCATGTTGGACAGTGGCTTTTTGTACCGGGCACCAGGGAAGATGTAGTCGCTTTGCTTTACATCCTCCTGCGCCTTGATGAGCGAAACCGCACGAGGGGACAGTGGCACGCGATGCTCCTTGTGCATCTTCATGCGCTCGGCCGGGATGACCCAGATACCCTCTTCGAGATTGAACTCTGACCACGTTGCTCCGATGACTTCGTTCGTTCGGGTGGCAGTGAGGATAAGCAGTTCGAGCGCACGTGCTGCAGCACCTTCTTCGGTGCGCAGCGATTTGATAAAGCTGGGCAGGTCAGCATAAGGCAGCGCTGGATGGTGCTGCACTTTCTGGACGCGCGAACGTTTCGGCAGCAACGTATCGAGATGGCCTTTCAGCCGGGCAGGATTCTCGCCACTACGGAAGGCACGCACCGTGGCCCAGTCCAGTACGGATTCAATGCGGCCGCGCACTCGGGATGCCGTTTCGGTCTTCGTCGTCCAAATCGGCTCCAGTACTTTCATCACGAGCGTCGTATCAATGGCTGAAACCGGCAGCGAGCCGAAGACCGGGTCGGCATAGGTCTTCAATGTGTTGGTCCACTGGCCAGCATGCTTTTCGTTTTTCCATGCGGCGCGATGTGCTGCGATGTACTTGTCGGCACATTGCATGAACGTCATCTCGTTCGCTCCCGCGACCCCGTCGGCTAAACGCTTGGCGTCGCGCGAGTCGATCGGATCAGCGCCGTCGAGCAGAAGGCGGCGACAGTCAAGTGCGCGTACCCGGGCTTCGGCCAGACCGATCGTGTGTAGAGGGCCGAGACCCATGCCGCGAGCTTTGCCCGCCCTCATGTAGCGAAAAAGCCATGACTTGACTCCGGCGGCGGTGATCTGAAGATAGAGCCCGCCGCCATCGGCATAGAGCCCCGGTTTCGTTGTCTTCGTGATTTTCAGTTGGTTGAGTTTGTTTAGCGTTCGCGGCATCGAATGACTATCAAATCGACTATCAAATAGATGCCCGATTATAGCTGAATTGAGCCGAACTCAGTCGACGCTTCTTGACCATCTATCCTCACGGAACCCAATGCCAGCATGGTTGCTATAGCATTTTATTGGATTTAGGCAAACGCTATGATGACGGACACCCTTTCCGCCAGAATTTCAAAAACCCCGTGATTCTTTGCAAAGAATCACGGGGTTTTTCATTATGGGTCGAGTTGTGCGCCCTACGCATCCACCGCAACCTCACATTCCCTCCCCACCCCCACCGCCAAAATCACATCAAACACATTCACCGGCTTATCCCTCAACCGCCCAACCGGCCGAAAAACCGGATCACCCCTTCGCACGACAGCCCCCGTCAACCCACACACACCTGACGAATGCGCAAAGCCCGCACGCCAGAGCTGATCGTGATATCTCCCAAGCGTCGAATCGCTCCATGAAATAAGGATCGTGCCCGGCGTCACCCATTCGATGTGCGTGATCGAGGAGGCATTCGCCATCGCGTGCCATGAGGCCCGTGAACGAGGCGCACGTGAATCGTAGATAGCCTGATTCCGATGATGCACGCCCATCGAACCGGACTCACGCTCACGCAAGCAATCCATGATCTGCAGCCAGGGGTCGACTCGTTTCATGTTCGTTCTTCAACGAAAGACAGAAGCAAAAAAGCGCTACACGTCGCGGTCACACTTGCTATCACCATCACCCTCATCCGACGGCACAAGCACAACGACATTCTCAATCCCCCGCTGCGCCATCTTGGTATACGGACAAAACCGCTCGGTATGACGCACCAGTTCCGCAGCGACAGCGCCGTCCACACCAGGCAACCGGATACGCGTCAGCACAGTCAGCATGAACAACCCATCCACCGGATCGCGTCCAAAATCGACAGTCACCGCGACCGACGCATCGGCAACCGGAATACCCGCCCGCGCCGCAAGCAGACACAGCGCCCCGTGAAAACACGCGGCGTAGCCCGCTGCAAACAATTGCTCCGGGTTGGTGCCGCCGCCGGGTCCATCCATCGACGGCGGCAGGCGCAACGCGACGGCGAGTTCGCCGTCGTCGGAGCGCGCGATACCCGATGCGCGTCCATGTCCCGTCTCTCCGCCCGTCACCGTGACCGTGGTCGAGTACAGCGTTTTCGAATCTCGTCCGCGATATCGTTCGAGCAGCGTGAAGGGCGGGGGATGCAGCAGGGTCATACGCTTACTTCGCAGGCTGGGTGCTGGCGAACCAGGCGTCGTAATTGATCGCGCCGAGTCGCGCATCGCCTTCGGGAACGAGCGAACTGTCCTGCAACTCCGCGCCGAAATAACGCGCGTGTTTGTCTACGAAAACCTCGCGCGTATCGTTCGTCGCTTCCATGAAGCGTTGCACGATGTCGACAAGTCGCACGCGCTCCGGGCCTGCAATCTCGACGATGCCGTTACGCGGCTTGCCCGCCGCAAAATCCGCGACCGCGAGCGCGACGTCGTCGGATGCGATCGGCTGGAACAGTGCCGGCGACAGTCGCACGGTTCGACCGGCGCTGCCCGCCTGAGCAATGCCGCCGAGAAATTCCAGAAACTGCGTCGAGCGGACGATCGTGTACGGCACGCCCGATTCGCGGATGAGTTTTTCCTGTGCGACCTTGCCCTGGAAGTAGCCGCATTCCGGCAACCGGTCGCATCCGACGATCGACAGCGCGACGTGATGCTGCACGCCCGCGGCGACTTCCGCGGCGAACAGGTTCTTGCCGGCGGTCCGGAAAAATTCGAGCACGGCAGCGTCTTCGAACGACGGCGAGTTGGCCAGATCGATCACGACGTTCGCACCGGTCAGCGCTTCGTTCAGCCCTTCGCCGGTGATCGTGTTGACGCCCGATGCCGGCGACGCCGCGAGGACATCGTGACCGCGCGCGCGAAGATGCTTGACGACCTTGCTGCCGACCAGTCCGGTCCCACCAATCACGACGATCTTCATGACGCTCTCCAAAGGATGTAGCCGCAATGCGGCTATCGATTGTTTCGGTATGCCGGAAATTCACCGGCATCCGTGCAGCAAATATCGTAGACACGCATCACATGACGCGGTAGTCGTCCACGAGGGA
The DNA here is from genome assembly GCF_004359985.1 of Paraburkholderia flava. NCBI lineage: Bacteria > Pseudomonadati > Pseudomonadota > Betaproteobacteria > Burkholderiales > Burkholderiaceae > Paraburkholderia > Paraburkholderia flava. Next base: position 524,460 of record NZ_SMRO01000002.1, read on the forward strand.
CTACGGTGTTGCATCGAACGCATCAATCGACGCGTCGTCGAGCGATGCGCGTCCGCACTCCGCAAGCGACAACGTCGTCGGACATTGCAGATCGAGCGCTCTCGTCTGTTCGGTCATGTAATCGATGAACACGCGGATGCGCGCAGGAAGCTGTTTGCGGCTGAGGTAGCAGAGGTAGTGGCCGCCGTCTTCGGGCGCATGCTGCGCAAGGCAACTGATCAACTTTCCGTCATCGAGCAACTCGCGCACCTGATAAGCGGGCAATTGCGCGATGCCGAGTCCGTCGAGCACGGCCTGCAACATCAGATCGGAATCGTTGAACGTGTGCTGCGCGAACGGCTGGCATCGTCGGGTGTGACCGTCGACCTTGAACTCCCACTCCTGGAGGCGGTTCGACGCCGATCGAAAATTGATGCAGCGATGATCCGCGAGTTCGTCGATGCTGCGCGGCAATCCATGAGCCCGTACATAGGCCGGCGACGCGCACACGAGCATCTGCATCGCAATCAGCTGCCGCGCGACGATCCCGCTGTCTTCCATCCGGCCGTCGCGAAACGACACGTCGATGCGGTCGATCGTGAAGTCGGCGGGGCGATCGCTGAGCAGCATTTCGACGGTGATCTCGGGATAGCGCGCATAAAACCCGCGCAGCAGCGGCGCGATGATTTTGCGTCCGAAGCCGGGCGTCGACGAGATCCGCAGATGACCGCGCGGCGGTCCGTGACGCAGTTCGCGCATGTCTTCGAGCGCCTGCGCAATCCGTTCGATGCCCGGCTGGCAGTTCTCGTAGAACAGTTCGCCCTCGCGCGTCAGCGTCGTGTTGCGTGTAGTGCGCTGGAACAGGCGGGCGTCGAGCTGTGCCTCGAGTTTCTGCACGTGCCGGCTCACCGACGAGCGGCCGATGCCGAGGCGATCGGCCGCTCGCGCAAAGCTGCCTTCATTGGCAACGGTCAGGAACGAGACGACGCCGGCGTAACTGGTCGCGAAGCTGCTGGCGAGTGGGTCGTCGGCGTCGGCGGTAGGGCGCGGGAACGATTGATCTGACATGAGAGCGCGAGTCGTGGGGGCCATACACGACTAGACGTACCGGCACGCCAGCTTGTGACATCGCCCCCGTTCTTCGCGATCACAGCGCGATCAAAGCGCCGCGCAAAGCCCGAATTACTTCACCGGCACGAGCACCGGCGCGCCCTTGTCCTTCAGCAGCAGCGCGAGGAACTTCGCGGGCTGTGTCTGGCTCGCGTTACGTCCTACCGTATGAATATCGTGCGGGCCTTCGTAGAACGTCTGCCCCGGCGTCAGCGTGACTTCCTTGCCGCCTTTGACCTGCATCACGACCGATCCTTCCAGCACATAGATGAACCCGTACGCATTGTGCCGATGCACGGGATCGACGGCGCCGGGCGGGTAGGTGACCTCGATCATCAGGGCTTCCTTGCCCGGATACTCGTCGAGCGCTTTCTCCATCAGCGTCTTGACGGCGGCACTGGGCGCTTCGGCATACGCAGCGCCGGTCGATGCACTGAGTGCGACGACAGCAACAGACAAAGCGAGCACAGCATTCTTCAAGCGAAACATGGCGATGATTTCCTAAATGAGGTGGCCCGGACATCTGCACTGAGGAACGCACGGACCGAAACCAGAAAGCAAGCAGCCGCAATCAGGCGAGATTGGCCTTGTCGAGACCGAAGACCTTGTCGGCCGAACCCGGCACGGTCTGGAACGCGACGTTCGCGCGGTTCCATCCGTTGATGCACATCACGTCGTAGGTCAGATCCGACAATTCCTTCTCGGAGAACTGGGTGCGTACGCGTTCGTAGAGTTCGTCGGGCACGCCGTGCTCGGGTAGCTTCGTCAGCACTTCGGTCCACGCGAGCGCGGCGCGTTCGCGCGGCGAGAATAGCGTCGACTCGCGCCACACCGGCAAGTGATAGATGCGCAGTTCGCGCTCGCCGTGAATGCGCGCTTCCTTCACGTGCATGTCGAGGCAGAAGCCGCAGCCGTTGATCTGCGATGCGCGCATCGACACGAGGTCGCGGGTCGTCTGTTCGATCGCGCTGTCCTTCACGAGATCGCTGAATTCGAGGTACTTCTTGAAGAGTGCCGGCGACTGCTGAATGTAGTTGAGACGTTGCGTCATGACTGCTCCTGGCGACGATGGGTGAATGCCCTTGCCCGTCAGGTGTTGCCGACGGGCAAGGGTTTATACGGACCCATCATAGGAGCGTGCAATGCGGCGCGGTAGACGGTCGAGCCGGCTCACGGTGTTGCCCTTATTGCACCAATCGCTGCACTAATCGCAACATCACACGAGCGGTGCCGCTCAGCGCGCCGCGTAGTCCGCCGCGAGACGCTCGAGCTTGTCGGGATTGCGCTGCACGTAAATGTGCGACACGCGCTCGCCGTTCATTTCGAAGGACAGCGCCGATTCCAGCTTGCCGTCGATGAACCGCAGCAGTGCCCATTCGCCGTTGAGCGCGACGAGTCTGACGCCGACCGCGCTGCCGAAACGCAGCGACGCCGCGTAGAACAGTTGTGCAATGCGCCTGCCGCCGAGCATCGGTTCCGGGAAGGCCGTGGCCTTGCCGCCGCCGTCGCCGATCAGCATCGCGTCTTCGGCGAGGAACGCGTTGATGGCCGGGAAGTCACCGCGCTCCAGCGCATGCGCGAAGCTCTGCAACAGCCGTTGATGGGTCTCGGGCGGGACCACGGTCTGGCGCGGCCGCTCGTCGCGTAACTGCGTCTTCGCGCGGCTGACCAGTTGACGGCACGCCGCTTCCGTCTTGCCGAGAATGTCGGCGACTTCGGCGTAGTCCGCATCGAAGACTTCGCGCAGCAGGAACGCGGCCCGCGCTTCCGGCGTCAGCCGTTCGAGCAGCATCAGAAACGCGACGGAGAGATCATCGGTGCGCTCCGCGGCTTCTTCGGGCGTGACGGGCGCATCGGTCAGCTGCGGTTCGGGCAGCCAGATGCCCGCGTAGTGCTCGCGCTGGATTTTTGCGGCGCGCAGGCGGTCGATGGAGATCCGCGTAGTGACCGCGACGAGCCAGGCTTCCGTGTTGTCGATCTCTTCGCGGGTCGCCGCGTGCCAGCGCAACCACGCGTCCTGCACGATGTCTTCGGCTTCGGCGACAGATCCGAGCATGCGATACGCGATCTTCTGCAAGCGCGGCCGGAGCCGGTCGAACGCGCGTACGGCCTCGTCCATGAACTGATTTCCTCCTGTGTTTTCAATGCGGGTTCGACAGGTGACGACGTTAGCGCACGCGCGTGACGAAGCGCTGAACGCCGGCCTGGGTGAGTCTGGGCGAGCCTCGGTGACGGCAGGCGGCTACGCGCGGCAGCCGCTGCAGCGGGCCCGCGCAAAGCCGGCCCGAGAAAGCCTATCGTAACCGAGACCCGGCGTCTTCGTTCAGCAGCACTCGCAACCGCCACGGACAACCAGCCGCGATTTCCGCCGCCAACGGGCGACAGACGAACCGCGCGCTTAAGCGTCCCTTAAGGATAGACGTCGGATAGTTGTCTGTTGGCGTGCCGGCATCGTGTCCGGCCGCCTGGGGGCGCGTCGCGCCAAAGCCTTTCAAGATCGATTTCATGCAAGACCTCTACAAGCTGCTGGACCGGGCCGGTTTGCGGCCGACGTCGCCACGCATCAAGGTGCTGGGGTTCATGCACGCGCACGTTCACGAGCACTTCGGCGCGGAACAGGTCTACCGCAGCCTCGCCGACGGCGAGCGCAACATGAGCCTGTCGACGGTCTACCGTGTGCTCGGACAGTTCGTCGAGGCGAAGCTGGTGTCGGCCGTTGCGATCGCCGACGGCAGCTTCGTGTACGAACTGAACGACGGGCGCCGGCACTATCACATGATGTGCAACGCGTGCGGCTGTATCGAGGAGTTTGCCGACGCGCAGATCGATGCGCGCCTGCAGGAAATTGCCGCCGGACTGGAGTTCGCGGTGTCGGAGCAGCGGCTGATGCTCTTCGGTCTGTGCGCCGCATGCCGCGCGCCTGCGAAAACCGACGCGACCACGAAAACCGCGTCGCCTGAGAAGCCGGCGTTGCGTCGCAAATCCGCTGCGGTGTCGGAGCGGGAAAGCGAACAACGTGACTCATTGACCTGATCGGCGAAGAGGGCGCGAAGTCCTCGATCGTCGAACGGTTCGCCGCAATACGCGCCCAAACCCCGCTTCACCGTCACCCAACCCAGCCGATCGCAGCACACACGTCCTGTACCATTCGCAGTGGCCCAGCCAACACATGCGGCCCACAAAAACAGGACCATTCGTGCAGCAGACTCCACCCAACTCCGCCGACGAGCGGATCGACACCGCTACGCCACCCGCCCAGCGACTCTCCAGAGTCATCGTCGCGACCGCACTGGTCGGCGGCCTCGAAATTTTCGACTTCACGATATTCGGCTTTTTCGCGGCGACGATCGGCGAGCAGTTTTTCCCGTCGACCGATCCGATGACGTCGTTGCTGCTCGCGGCCGGCACGTTCGGTGTCGGTTTTTTCATGCGGCCGCTCGGCGCGATCCTGATCGGCGCGTACGCGGACCGCGTCGGCCGCCGCACCGCGATGACGACGACCTGCTGGCTGATGGCGCTCGGCACCGCGATGATCGGCTTCTGTCCGCCGTTCAGCGCGATCGGCCTGGCCGCGCCCGTGATCGTCGCGCTCGGGCGAGCCGTGCAGGGCTTCGCGGCGGGCGGCGAACTGGGCGCGGGCGCGAGCTATCTGCTCGAAGCGGGGTCCGTCGCGCGTCGCGGTTTTCGCGTGAGCTGGCAACTCGCCGGCCAGGCGAGCGCGGCGTTGCTCGGCGCGCTGCTCGGCGTGCTGGTGACCAGTACGCTGTCGCCGGCGCACCTCGCGTCGTGGGGCTGGCGGATTCCGTTTTTCGTGGGGCTGCTGGTCGCGCCGCTTGCGATCTACGTGCGGCGCCAGCTTCGAGAAATCCCGTTGCCGGTCGTGACTCAGGCGATGAACGTCCGTCATCGCGCACCGCTCGTCGAACTGTGGCACGACCATCGCCGGACGCTGATCCTCGCCACATTCACGATGATCTGGCACACGGTCACGGTCTACGTCGTCGTCTACTACATGCCGAGTTATCTGATGCGGGTGATGCATCTGCCGGCGGCCGTCGGGTTCCGTTCGGCCGCGCTGTCGGCGCTGTTGCTGGCGATCGTGTCGCCGATGTCGGGCCTGCTCGCCGACCGGCTGCCGCGCCGCAAGCCGCTGGTGCTCGCGACGTCGGGCGCGATCGCGCTGCTGGTCGTCCCGGTCTTCATGACGATCACCCGCATGCCGGGCACGCTGCCGCTGCTGCTGGGTGTCGGGGTGATCTGCGTGCTGCTCGCGCTCGGCACCAGCGTGAATCTGCTGCTCGTGCTGGAGGCGTTGCCGGCGCGTTTGCGCGCAAGCGGTCTCGCGACATCGATGGCCGTGGCGGTCGCGCTGTTCGGCGGCACCTCGCAATTCGTCGTCACCGCGCTGATCAAATGGACGGGCAACCCGCTATCGGCTGCGTGGTATGTCGCGCTCGCGTGCACGACGAGTTTTTGCGCGCTCGTGCTGTTCGGGGAGCGGAGTCGCGGCGGGTAGTGGTGGGTAGTGGCGGTCTGGTACGCGGCGCTCGCGTGCGCCACGAGTTTCCGTGCGTTCCTGTTGTTCAGGGAGCGAAGCCACGACGGGTAGTGTGCTTCTGTCGCCGGTGTGCAAGTGCTGCTGCGAGTGCCAGGCTCAGTAGCTGACCGCTTCACGCCCGCGCCGCCGCCTCGCGAAAATCGCGCGGCGCCATCCCATACGACCGCCGGAACGCACGCGTGAAATCGGACGAACTCGTAAAGCCGAGCCCATACGCGATTTCAGTGACCGTGAGATGCCGGCAGCGGGCCAGCTCGTCGACGGCTTGCCGCAATCTGAGGTGCCGGATATAGGCGCCGAGTCCGCCTTCGTGCTGGAACAGCCGGTACACGCTGGGCCGCGAGAGCCGCAGCGAATCGACGATGCTCTCGGGCGAAAGATCCGGATTGCGAAGATTGGCCTGGATATGCCGGCGCACGTGGCCGAACATCGCGGCCCGCGCCGCCGCGCGCACGCTGCCGTCGAGACCGGCTTGCTTGCCGAACGCGGCGACGAGCAGTTCGGCGCCCGTGTGAATCGCGCAGCGCAGCGCGCCCGCGTCCATGTTCGCGACGTTCCGGCTCAGCGCCGCTACGTGTTCGAGGATCAGCCGCGTGAGCGGGGTTTCGTTGCGCATCGTCCGGCCGTGCAGCGCCTCGGGATCGGGAAACACCTGCGCCGCGAGCGCGCCCGGCACGAAGAACGTCAGCACGCGACACGCGTTGCGCCGCATCCGGACGGGTTGCCCCATGTCGAGCGCGAGAAAGGTGGCGGCACCTGTGCCACCCGGGCGGGCAGACGAGCGGACCGATACGTCGTCGACGTCGCCTTCGAGAAACACGTGGAAGACGAAGTCGCGAATGCTGTCGGTCGAGATCCGCGCGAGCGACCGGTCGAGCAGCATCGTGTCGGAGCGGCAATCGGTAAAAACGAGTTCGCCGACACCGTAACGATCGATCGATGCGTTGAACGGCATCTCGATTCCGGCGCGGGTGGGGAGGACGTCGATGACATGGCCGACCCGGTCCCGCCATGCCAGCAGTTGCTGGTACGGCGCGAGGGCTTGCACGTCGAAATGGCTGCGAATCACGCCTTCTTTCTGCAGAGGGCCGGATTCAACGGGGGTAGCGTGATGGGTCATGCTGTTGGTTTCCGCGGCACATCGTGAAGCGACCGCGAAGCCGAGTTTATCGGATAAACGAATCCGGACGGAATCGCCCAAAAACAATATCGATATACGCGGGCTTATTATTCAGACAAAAGCGGAGGTCGCGTCAAAACCCAAAAACTGAGACGCACGGTCAAGACAACCTGCTCCGGTGTAGACATAATTTCCACAAACGAGGTGCCACCCGGACTGAAAGTCGCGGTCCCGTCGGATGCAGTTCACCGACATGGTCCATCAAAGACGACACGCCCCGGCATTCGAATCCAGCCAGCGCCGCGCCGACCGGACCGGCTGGAACATAAATCGATCGGTGCAGAACCTGAGAGAAGCCACGCGTTGTACGCCTGGCGCAACACCCGGCGAGGCCCCGGCTCGAACATTCGATACGTTGTCTTTAGTGACATCGTCGCGATGTTCGAACCGGTGGTCCTACGGGAGCGGTATTGCGTGGCGATCCGCTTCATCAATCAATCGCGCCGAACCCCGACACGCGATCGCCCATCGCGACGCTCGCGCTCATCTCCTTTCCTTTTCTTCCGCGATGTAATGCATGTCGATGCGTCGCGCGCCGCTGTCTTTTGCGTCGTCCGCGAACGACAGGTCATCGTTCAGCCCGATTCACCGCACACACGATGCAGCACGCGATCTGCACGTGGCTTACCGCTTTAACACGACGTAAACATCGAGCAACAAAGCCGCGCGGAAATTCCCCTAAGATGGGTTGACTCCATCGTTCAGCCGGGCAATCGAGCCCGCGCCGCATCGTGTCCTTCCCACCTCTGGTTGCTAAGGTTTGCTCATGTATCACACCATGGCCATGGAACTCATCGATGAATCGGGTGCGACAGGTGTTCGCTTTTCAATCGAGGACCAGGCGTCGCTGTTGCGGGTCGAAGACGTCGACGTGTTGATCGCGAAGCTGGTTCAGTTGCGCGGCACGATGCAGCCGCCGCATTCTCTCGAGCCGGTCCGTTCGCAGCACTATCCACTCGAAGTGGACCCGTGCTGGCATATCGACCGCTCTCCGCTGTTTGCGGGCCCTGTGCTGATGCTGCGTCATGGTGGGATCGGCTGGACGGCGTTCGCGCTTTCTCAGCCCAGTGCGTTGCATCTCGTCAAGGCGCTATCGACGCGAGCCGATGTCGTGCCATACGCAGGCTCGCTGATGAACTAGCGCGCTGTGACGTGGCCTGCGCGGTAAGCGCGGGTAACACAGCGGTAATTCATCCGTCGATCATCGCCGTTATCGTGAGTACCGGTATGTCGAGTTTCACTGCAGGAGGTTGACACGATGCGCACATTGCTCGCGGCATGGCTACTCACGAACCGTCTCGCACAACCGCCCGATATGCTGGCTGCCAGCATGCGTTCATCGAGCGAATGCGTCGAACGAGTGGAGGGTTCCTTTTACGATCTGCTATGCGAAGCATCGCTGGCGCAGGACGGTACGACACGGCAGGGCTTTGCGTCGGGTCGCTATGCACAGCGGACGTCGGGTGCGTTCCTTCTCGCACCACGCTATTCGACTGTGACGCTGACGGCGGGTTATCGCGTCGAGACGGCACCGTCGGCATCGGTCATGCGCATGCGGGACGCGAAGCGCGCAGACGAAGCGCGCGATGAATTCACCGCGATGAAACGCACCGGAACGCTCGACCGGTCGTGATTGCGCGTGCGTCGCGCGCGCATTGCACGATCAATTGCGTGAGTCCTTGCACCGACAGTTGCGCGGAAATCCGTGCGGATGTTCATGCAGAAACTCACGCAGAAATTCACCGAACGCACGTACGTATCGACATTCCGGTGCTCTCCGTGATGCTGTAACGACACCGTGCGCACGAACCCCGCTTCGATCGCGACGCGTCCAACCCAGCGCGTGTGTGGCCCGCTGACCCTCGCGCGCGCCATCGCATTCGATTCCAAGCTTCTCCCGTAACAGACGAACGACATTGTCATCGACCGCGCACCGACACACCGGCCTTCGAGCCTGGGCACTCAAAACCTCGCTCAACGTACTGCTCCTCCTGCCGGTCTGGACCTCGCACGATGCGTTCGCGCAATTGAGCGGCGCGGCCGCGCAACCCGATGCGCTCGACGGCACCGACGGCATGCGGCTCGCACCGCAACTCGAAGAGCATCAGGGGAAACAAGGCACGTCCGGCGCTACTATCGGCGAAGCCCTGTCGGAAACCGGCACCACCGACACCGACCTCTCGCTGAAAGGCCAGGCCGAACTGCGCCGCTACCGGTCGGTCGTGAAAGCCGATGCGATTCACTACGCGGTCGACAGCGATACCGCCGACGCGTACGGCCACGTGCAACTGACGAACGACGGTAACATATTCACCGGACCGACCGCGCATCTGATCGTCGGCGCAACCGAAGGGACGATGCCCACGCCCAAATATCGCTTCAATCTGACTGGCGGCGTGGGCAGCGCTTCACGCGTCGACCTGCTCGACGATAGCCGCCAGACGCTGTACGACGGCACGTACACGACGTGCCAGTGCGCACATCCCGCGTGGTACGTGAAGGCCGCGAAGCTCGATCTCGACAGCGACGCGCAGGAGGGCATCGCGCACGACGGCGTGCTGTTCTTCCAGGGCGTGCCGCTGTTCGCATCGCCGTGGATGTCGTTTCCGCTGAACGGCGACCGCAAGAGCGGCGTGCTGCCGCCGATGTTTTCGATCAGCTCGACGAACGGTTACGACCTGTCGGTGCCGGTCTATTTCAATCTCGCGCCGAACTACGATTTGACGTTGACGCCGCGTCTGATCTCGAAGCGCGGTGCGATGCTGACGACCGACTTTCGTTATCTGTCGCCGACCTATTCGGGCACGCTGTCGGTCGCATTTCTACCCGACGATGCGACGACGAAGACGAACCGCTACGCGATCTCGTTCACGCATCATCAGACGCTCGGCGACGGGTTCGCCGCGTATGCGATCTACAACCGCGTGTCGGACGAAGCGGTCACGACCGACCTGTCGGACACCAGTTCGTTCATGCTCGGCACGCAGACGCTGTTTCAGCAGGAGGCGGGCGTCACGTGGAATCACGGACCGTGGTCGGTGCTGACGCGCGTGCAGAACTGGCAATCGTTCACTACGGCGCCGCCGTATAACCGCGAGCCCGAAGTCGACGTGAAGTACGCGCGTTATAACGTCGGCGGTTTCGATTTTGGCGCCGATGCGGACGCGACGCGCTTCTCGATTCCGGTCGGCGATTCGACGCAGGGCACGCGTCTGACGTTCGATCCGTACGTCAGCTATTCGGTCGTGCACCCGGGCTGGTACGTGACGCCGAAGTTGCAATGGCATTTCGCGTCGTACGATCTGTCGTCGATCGGCAGCAGCGCGCCGACGGGGCAGCCCAGGACCTTCAACGTCAACGTGCCGACGCTGAGTCTCGATTCGGGCGCGACGTTCGAGCGCAGCGTGCGTCTGTTCGGCGTCGATCTGATCCAGACGCTGGAGCCGCGTCTGTACTACGTGTACACGCCGTATCGCAACCAGACGTTCGCGCCGATCTTCGACACCGCGCCGCTCGACTTCGGGCTCGCGGAGATTTTCACGAGCAACCGCTTCATCGGCGGCGATCGCGTGTCGGACATGAATCGCGTGACCGCCGGTCTCACGACGCGTTTCCTCGATGCCGCGAGCGGCGCGGAGCGCGCGCGTTTCGTGCTCGCGCAGGAATACTACTTTCGCGGCACCCAGGTGACGATGTCCGGCGACGATCCACCAACGGTCGGCCCGTCGAACCTGATCGCCGGCGCGTCGTTCAACGTGCGCGACGACCTCGCGGTCCAGCAGGCCGTCGAATACAACCAGTCGAGCAATGTGTTCACGCAGGCGAGTTCGGGCGTCGCGTGGAAACCGGCCGACGGCAAGGTGATCAACGCGGCGTTCCTGTACGCGCGCGCCAATGCAACGCTCGACGATCAGGCAATGGACCAGGTGCTGCTGTCCGCGCAATGGCCGGTTACGCGCCGGCTCTCCGCGGTCGGATCGATCGACTACGACGTCGTGAGCCACCATCTGCTGACAGGGCTGCTCGGTGTCCAGTACGAAGCGGACTGCTGGGCGCTCAGCTTCGCCGTCGAGAAGTACACGAACACCAGCTCGACGACCACGCCGAGCACCGGCACGCGCGTGCTGATGCAATTGCAGTTGAACGGCTTCAGCCGGATCGACAACGGGTTGCTGCAGCAATTCCGCGCGACCGTACCGGGCTACACGATGCCCGCGACGACGACGCCCGAATCGCGGTTCTCGGACTATCCGTGAAGTACGGACGAACGCATGAACGCAGCGGCATGAGCACGTTGCAATTCCTTTCCTCGCGTCACGCCGCATGACCGCACGCATTCCTCAACGTTCTCCCGATACCGGTCGATCGCATCGCCACGCACGACGCAATCCCACGCAACCGATACGCAGCGCGGCTGTCCGCTAAGCAGCAACGCACACGCGCGACACACAGGCCACACGCCGATCTTTACGAACAACGAGCTTCGAAAGAGCCCGTAAGAACCGCTGTTGCCGGTAGCCAACGGTGCGCCAGATATGGCGTGCGCTAATGGCGCGTCCGGTCGCCGTCCGATGAAGCGCGCGGCCGGATTTCGAGTTGCACGTCTCGCGCGGCATCGGCGAGACCACGCATGGCAGGCGCACTGCGCCTCGTTACACCCTTGGAGAAATCAGGAATGAAAAAAACACTCGCGTCTCTCGCATTGTTCGGAGCGGTGGCCGGCACGGCACACGCGCAGAACAGCGTCACGCTGTATGGATTGATCGACGAATCCATCCAGTACACGCACAACGCGACATCGACGGGCGGCAATCAGCTCGGACTGTACTCAGGCAATCTGTCGGGCAGCCGATGGGGCGTGAAGGGCTCCGAAGATCTCGGCGGCGGACTGAAGGCGATCTTCCAGCTGGAGAACGGCTTCAACGTGAACAACGGCAAGATGGGCACGTATAACGGCACGACATCGGAGTTCGGACGTCAGGCGTACGTCGGACTGCAAAGCGCGCAGTACGGCACGCTGACGCTTGGTCGCCAGTACGATCCGCTCGTCGATCTCGTGCAGGGGATGACCGAGGACAACTATTTCGGCAGCACGTTCGCGACGGCCGGCGACGTCGACAACTACGACAACAGCTCGCGGACCAGCAACGCGATCAAGTACCTGTCGCCGACGTACTACGGCCTGCAGGTCGAGACGATGTACGCGCTCGGCGGCGTCGCGGGGCAGACCGGTTCGGGACAGACGTGGTCGGCGGCGGCGGCGTACAACAACGGGCCGCTGTCGCTGTCGGCGGGCTACTTCGTCGCGGATAACGCGAACTCGGGCACGCTGCGCACCACGTGGTCGTCGACGTCGGACGGTACGTTCGACGGTCCGGTGAACTCGGGCTACGTGAGCGCGAAGTCGATCAACATCGCGCGCGTCGCGGGTCAGTATGTGACGGGACCGTACACGTTCGGTCTGTCGTACAGCAACGCGGCGTACAAGGCCGATGCGCAGTCGGCGTTCTCGTCGACGGAGAAGTTCAACACCGGACAGGCGTTCGTCAACTATCAGGCGACGCCGGCGATGCTGGTCGGTGTGGGCTACAGCTATACGAAGGCAACCGGCGACACCAGCGCGACGTATCACCAGGTTTCGCTGGGCGCGGACTACGCGCTGTCGAAGCGCACCGACGTCTATCTGGTCGGTGCGTGGCAGCATGCGAGTGGTCAGCAGCTGAACGCGGACGGCACGGTGAGCAGCGCGGAAGCGTCGATCGGGTCGTATGGTGTGGCGGGGACGAGCACGCAGGAAATGTTGAGCCTCGGCATCCGGCACAAGTTCTAACCGCATGACGTTGCGCCTGGATTCGGGCTTCGAGCCCAGGCGCATGCTTTACAGCAACCCCAGCGACGAAGCCTTCAACGTCGCCGCCGCGCGCGTCGAGCAGCCCAGTTTGCGGAATGTGTTCTCGACGTGCGTTCTCACCGTGCTCGGACTGAGCGTCAATGCTTTCGCGACTTCCTTGTTACTGCCGCCGCGACTGATCGCGCGCAGCACGTCGAGTTCGCGCGGCGTCAGTACGCCGCCCGCTGCATCCTTGTGCGGCTCGATGCTCTCCGCGCGACCGTCCGACACCAGCACGTCGATCACCTTCCGGTCGAAGCGACCACGCGCCGCTTCATCACGCAGCAACTTCACGGCTTCGTCGTCCGGCAACGCCTCGCGCCACGGCCGACGCGATCGCAGCGCAACCCACGCAACAGCCGCCGCGATAATCTGCGCTTCGATGCCGATCGCCGGTGTGCCGAGCGAGCGGAAGTAGCCGCTGCCGTCGTTTCGCTCGTACGCGTACGAGCCGAGTTCGGCGGCCTCGGCGAGTTCGCCCGACTGCCTGCCCGCGCGGGATGTCCAGTACGGGACGAGCCGCACTTTTTCCCACGCGGCATCGGGCAGCGGACCGCGTGTTTCCCAGATCGAATTCGGCACGGCCGCGCGTCCGATCCCGTGGATGAGTCCCGCGCGATAGATCGTTTCGACGGTGCTATCGGCACAGCCCATATGCGCCGCGCACTGTGCGGCCGCAGCGGCGACCGCGCGCGAGTAACCGGTCATCCATGGGAGTTTCAGATCGACGATGTCCGCGAGCGGTTCGATCGCGGCGGTTCGTTCGGCATGCGATGCCGCGAGCGACGAGGCGCGCGCGGCTGCAGCTTGCGCGTCGAGTTCGGCGACCCAGCGCTCGCCTTCGGTGATCGCAATCGCGGCGAGATCGGGCGGATAGACCGAGCCGCCGTTGCGCGAGAGCATATCCCGGGCGCGGGCGGCGCCATACGTGCGGCTGAAGATTTCCAGATCACCCGCGAGCGCGACGGCGAAGACGCCCGGCGGCACCGACGCGCTGTCGCGTTGCCACACGAGGCCGCTGCCGTCCCATTTTTCGAAGAGGTTGCGCAGGATCGCCTGCGTGCCGCCCGACAGACCGAGCAACGCACCGACCTCTCCGGACACTTCGCAGTGAATCTCCGCGACCGGTTTCAACGCCGCCGCGACGCCGCCATGCTGTTCGAGCGGCGCCGACCAGCCGGCGCGCGCGGCAAGCATCGCTTCGCGTCCGGCGACGTCGTCGCCGAGCAGCTCCGCGATGTTCGGCGCATTCGCGGTGCATCCCGACCAGCGGATCAACGCGGCATCCTGCGCCGCGTGCGCCGCCGCATCGTCGAAGCCCGCCGCGCGCGCGATGCGGCCCGCGAGGCAGGCGGTGCGGATCGAGTGGTCGGTGGGCTGGCCCATGCTCAGATCGCCGACGAACGCGAGCGCTTTCATCGCATCGAAAACCGGCACCGGGCTACGCTGTTGCGGCATGCTCACGAATCTCCATCGGAAGGGGAAGAGGAAGAGGACGAGGGGGCGGTCAGACGGGGCATCGGTCATTCGACCGATGCCCGCAGTGGCCGAAATCGATCATTCTGGCGTCTCTCCTCTCAGACGAAACAAGGGTGCCAATCGTGACACATCTCCTCAAGAAAAGTATGTCCGCACTGCTGATCGGCGGCGCGCTCTTCGCCGCTACCGCGCAGGCCGCTACGCCGCAGGATCTGAAAGGCAAGAACATCGTGCTGGTTCACGGTGCGTTTGCCGACGGTTCCAGCTGGGCCAAGGTCGTGCCGATCCTCGAAGCGCACGGCGCGCACGTCGTCGCGGTGCAGAACCCGCTGTCGTCGCTGCAGGACGACGTCGCGGCGACGAAGCGCGCGATCGATGCACAGGATGGTCCGGTCGTGCTGGTCGGCCATTCGTGGGCTGGCGTCGTGATCACCGAAGCGGGTAACGATCCGAAGGTCGAGTCGCTCGTGTATGTCGCGGCGTTCGCGCCGGACAGCGGCCAGTCGATCAACGACATCCTGAAGGACAAGCCGGCGCCTGCATGGGCGTCGCAGCTGAAGAAGGATTCGGGCGGCTTTCTGACGCTGTCCACCGATGCGGTGATCCATCAGTTCGCGCAGGACGTGCCCGAGTCGGAAGCACGCGTGATCGCCGCGACGCAGGGACCGTGGTCGTCGGATGCGCTGGGTCAGAAGGTCACGACCGCGTCGTGGCACAGCAAGCCGTCGGCGTTCGTCATTGCCGATCGCGATCATATGATCGATCCGCATCTGCAGGCCGCGATGGCGAAGGACATCGGCGCGACCGTGACGCACGTCGATTCGAGCCACGTCGCGATGGTGAGTCATCCGGCGGTGGTCGCTGCCGCGATCATTGCGGAAGCGAAGAAGGCGCATTGAGCGGGTGGTGTTTCGAATGGGGTGTGGACGCGCGATGGTGTGTCCACGCCGCATTCGTCATGCCGCCGCCCTGCGCACGGTGATGTCGCGTCGCGGCGGCACGCCGAACATCCGCGAATACTCGCGGCTGAACTGCGACGGACTTTCATAGCCGACGCGAAACGCCGCGGTCTCGACGTTCGCGACGTCGGCGAGCATCATCCGGCGCGCTTCGATCAGCCGGATCTGCTTCTGATATTGCAGCGGCGTCATCGATGTCAGCGTCTTGAACTGTCGATGAAACGCGGACGGACTCATCTGCGCGATCGACGCGAGTTCTTCGATCCGGATCGATTCCGTGAAGCGCTCGCGCAACACGTGGATAGCGCTCATCACGCGCTGCGCGTGGCTGTTCGCGAGTGCGAGCCGCGCGATCTCTCCGCCGTGCGGACCCGTGAGCAGCCAGTACGCGATTTCGCGCATGATCAGCGGCTGGATCGCGGCAATCGCGTCGGGTGTGTCGAGCAGACGGACCAGACGCAGCGCGCAATCGGCGAACGGGCCGTCGAAGTGCGTGACGAAAATTCCCGAGCCGCTTTCACCTCCCGCTTTCGGTGGATGGTCCAGTCCTTCCATCACCTCGCGCATGATCGCGAGATCGAATTCGATGATGACGCCAAGATACGGTTTGTCGGGACTCGCCTCGACGACCCGGCCGAACGCCGGCGTTTCGACGCTCACGACGAGCGCCTGGCCGGGGCCGTATTCGAAGCGTCTGTCGCCGAACGTCGTCCACTTTTTGCCCTGCGCGACGATGCACAGCGCGGGCCGGTAGATCCGGTGAACGGGGCGCTGCTCGCGCGGCGAGCGCAGCAGCACGAGGCCGTCGATTGCCGTGATGAACGGGTTGGGTCCGGGCTGCGCGTTGGTGTAGCGGGCGATGGCCTCGACTAGCGCGTCTGACATGGTGGGTTCCAGGGTGTGGGTTTGCGGTGTTGCCGATCTCCCCATGTTATAGCGAGTCGAGCAGGATCAGGCAAGAACCGGGCGAGTTTCGGTATTCAACCGGCGGGGTGCGACGGCTATCTTGATCTCCAGGCAAACCTACAGGAGCAAGACATGCCGACTCAAAACACACAGGATTCACGGGCCCAAATCGCGATCGTTACCGGCGGTAGCCGGGGGATCGGCCGCAATACGGTGCTGAGCCTCGCCCGTCGCGGCGTCGATTCGATTTTTACGTATCGCTCGAATCGGGCAGAAGCGGACCAGGTCGTCGCAGCGGTTGCCGAGGCTGGTGCACGCGCGGTGGCGCTGCCGCTCGATACCGGCGATTCCGCGTCGTTCGATAAATTTATTGGCGAGGTCCGCGAGGCGCTGACGACGCTCGGCGCGCAGCGCTTCGACTACCTGGTGAACAACGCGGGCACGTCGTTGCACCACGCATTCGCCGAGACGACCGAAGACGAACTCGATACGCTCTACCGGATTCATTTCAAGGGCGTGTTCTTTCTGACGCAGAAGCTGCTGCCGCTGATCGCGGATGGAGGGCGGATCGTCAATATCTCGTCGGGGCTGACGCGGTTTTCGATGGCCGGCGTGACGGGCTATGCGTCGATGAAGGGCGCGGTCGAAGTATTGACCCGCGTGCTTGCGACCGAACTCGGCCCCCGCGGTATCGGTGTCAACACGGTGGCGCCCGGCGCAATCGCGACCGATTTCAGCGGCGGCGTGGTGCGCGATAACCCCGAGGTCAATCAACGCGTCGCGAGCATGACGGCGCTGGGTCGCGTGGGTGTGCCGGACGACGTCGGTCCGATGATCGCTTCGCTGCTGTCGGACGATAACCGCTGGATCAACGCGCAGCGGATCGAGGTGTCGGGAGGGATGGTGGCGTAGCAGCGCGCTGATGAGCGTGGCAGCATGCGGTCGGATCAGCGGCCGCGTTTCGTGCTCCGACCGCTGACCTTCTGCTTCGCCTCGCCGAGCGCGAGCTCGACGCAGAACTGTCGCACCGTTTCGAGCACGGGGGACTCGGTGCGGCCGTCGAGCGTGACGAACGCGTATTGCGCCGTGGCTTCGGGCGGCAGATCGAGCCGCACGACCGAGATCTCCCCGCTGCTGAGCCACACGCGCGCGGTGGCGAGCGTGCCGAGCATGATCGCATCCGTCGCGAGGACTGCCTCGATCAATGCCGCGACGGAATCCGACGATGCGCGCAGAAAGCGGGCAGGATGAGCGGCGGCCCCGAAACGTTCGATCAGCGCGCGCGTCACGTCGTCGCTCAACTTGGTCGCAAGGACCGGGTACCCGGCAATCTCGGCGAACTCCACACGACTGCGCTTTGCCAGCGGATGACCGCTTCGGCACATGAAGCCGGACTGCACCCGGCCGAGCAACTGGATGCGCAGATCTTCCTGCGGCGCGATGGAGCGCGAATGCATCAGCAGCGCGTCGAACTCACGTTCCCGTAAAGCCGCCACATGCGCTTCGGGACTGCCGGTCAGCAGATGAACGCCAACGCGCGGGTACCTGCTCAACATATACGACAGCAACGGCCCGGCAAACATCGCATTCGGCGCGGACCCCAACCCAAGCCGGACCGTCCCTCCTTCTCCCTGCATCAGTAACTGCGCGGTGTGCTTCAGATCCACCGCATCGGACACGATCTTTCGTGCGCGCTCCGCGACCACGACGCCGAACGGCGTGAGTTCGTTTCGTTTGCCGATGCGATCGATCAACCGCGTGCCGAGCTCCTGTTCGAGCATCTGGATGCTGCGACTTAGCGCAGGTTGCGTGAGATGGAGTGCTTCCGACGCCCTGCTGAAAGAGCCTGTTTCAACGAGTGCGAGGAAATGCTCGAGGTGATGCAGGTTCATCGTGAATCCTTGTGCAGAGATCGTATTCGTCGATGTATTGCTGAAATCTGTCTATCAGAGAATGTAATGATAATCAAAAAAACAATGCATTGGACATATGAATTTCGGATTTCTAGCATGCGTCATCGACTGGCTATCGGGCTCGGTCGATACAGACATGCAGACACGAATGAGAGGAGACATGAAAGCAGACAAATGGAGGATGCCTGGCCTCGCGCGGTTCGCCACGGTGCTTGCCGCTGCGTGTGCCGTTGCGCTCGCGGGATGTGGTGGAGGGGTTCAGCAAGACGCGAATGGGACGGCGAGTCTCAAGGTTCAGACGACGGAAGGCCCCGTTACCGGTTCGCAGAGCGGCGATGTCGTCGCCTGGCTCGGGATGCCATACGCGCAGCCGCCTGTCGGCGCATTGCGCTGGCGGCCGCCGCAGGCGCCGGCGTCCCGCACCGGCACGCTGACGGCCACGGCCTACGGCAACGCGTGCCCGCAGCCGACTGCGCAAAACGACATCCCGGCGAGCAGCATGTCGGAGGACTGTCTCTTCATCAACGTGCAGGAACCGGCGTCCGCGCGGGCCACCGGTAAGTTGCCGGTGCTCGTCTATATCCATGGCGGAGCGTTCACGATCGGCTCGGGCGCGCAGGTCGATGGCAGCGCGATTGCGACGACGGACAACCTGGTGTTCGTCAGTTTCAACTATCGGCTCGGTGCGCTCGGCTATCTGGCGAATACAGCGTTACAGGCATCCGCGGGCGACAGCAGCCTGGGAAATTTCGCCGTGATGGACCAGCAGGCCGCGCTGCAGTGGGTGCAGAAGAACATCGCTGCATTCGGTGGCGACCCGGCTAACGTCACGGTATGGGGCCTGTCGGCCGGCGCCACGTCGACGTTCACGCTGCTGCAGTCGCCGCTATCGAAGGGATTGTTCAGCAAGGCGGTCATGCAAAGCGGCGGCGGCGGTGCGTATTCGAATCTCTTGCCTTCCACCGCGACCGCACAAGGCGATACGTTGATCGCGGCCGTCGGATGCAGTAGCGCGACGGATGTCGTCGCGTGTCTGCGCGGCAAGTCACCCGACGATCTCGTGGCGGCGCAGACAGCCGGCAAGTGGCGTCCGACCGTCGACGGGAAGGTCGTCACGCAGGTGCCGGCCGATTCGTTCGCCGCCGGTACGTTCAACCATGTGCCGGTGATGATCGGCGGCGTGTACGACGAGGGCACGTTGTTCGTCGATCCCACGATGCCGGCATCGGTCTATACCCAGGCAATCGCGTCACTTGCGCCGCCCGGCTATGACACCTCCGGTATCGAGGCAGCCTATCCGCTGGCGAACTATGCGGTACCCGCGCAAGGTCTGGCCCGCGCAATGGGCGATGCGTTGTATGGCTGTGGCAACAGCGCCCGTCGCGACCAGCTCGCCGCATGGGTACCGGTGTATGGATGGGAATTCACCGATCCGACGCTGTCGTTCCCGACCGACCCGAAGACGTTCTATCTGGGTACATCGCATGGCACCGATACCGCTTACTGGCTCGGCCCGTCCGATGTCGCGGGCAGCGACCCGGCGCCCGCGATGCAGGCGCTCGGTGTCCAGATGAAGAAATATCTCGGCAACTTTGTTCGCCTTGGCGATCCGAACGGCACCGGCACGGATTCGACACTGCCGCGCTGGCCGCGCTATGCCGGTCCCAGCGATCGCGAGACGATCGAGTTGACGACTCCGTCGATCACCGTCTCGAACACCGCATTCGAAACGGTGCACAAGTGCAGCACGCTGTGGGGCCCCGGCGTTTTCCCTCCGATCTACTGATGCGGCACAACACAACGTGCGGGCTGCGCGAGCAGCCCGCCAGGCAGACGACGAAACCGGAATACCTATGATCGAACGTGTAGTGAATTATCTTCAGGCGGAGCACGACTCCATCCTGGAGCGGCTCAAGACCTTGCTCCGTATTCCCAGTGTCAGCGCGGACCCGGCGTTCGGGCCGCATATGGACGAAGCGAGACGATACCTGGCGACGCGGTTGAAAGAGATCGGTCTGCACAATGTCTGCGAGCTGGACGGAGGCGGTGAGCCGGCGATCTACGGCGAATGGCTGGGTGCGCCGGGCAAGCCGACGATCCTGATTTACGGGCACTACGACGTGCAGCCTGCCGATCCGCTCGAACTGTGGAACAGTCCGCCGTTTGAGCCGACGGAGCGGGACGGGCGCCTCTTTGCGCGGGGCGCGTCGGACGTCAAAGGCTCGACGACGATCGCGCTGGAGGTGGTTGCGGGTTTTCTCGCGGTGACGGGGCAGTGCCCGGTGAACATCAAGGTGTTTCTGGAGGGCGAAGAGGAGACGGGCAGTCCATCGCTCAGGAGCATCATCGAGCGGTATCGCGATCTGCTCGGTGTCGACGCGGTGTTGTCGGCCGACGGCGGTCGCGCGAGCGCGGCGGTGCCGACGATCAACACCGGTGCGCGCGGTAGCGGTCAACTGGAATTCAGCGTGCGCACCGCGAGCAAGGATCTGCATTCGGGGCGCTACGGTGGTCTTGTCCGTAACGCGCTGCATGAGATGGCGCGGCTGGTCGCATCGTTGCATGACGAAAGCGGCGCGCTGGCTGTGGAGGGTTTCTATGCCGGCGTCGCTCCGCTTACGTCCGCGCAGAGAGCCGACACCGCCGCTTTTCCATTCGATGCCGACGCCTATGTTGCCGACGTCGCGGCTACGCATCACGGCGAGCCGGGCTTCACGGTCAGGGAGCAGATGACGATACGTCCGTCGCTCGACGTCAACGGGATGTGGGGCGGCTATACCGGCACCGGTGGCAAGACGATCATCCCGAATATCGCGAGTGCGAAACTCACCGTGCGGGTGGTGGAAGGGCAGAACCCGGTCGACGTGCTCGACGCGGTCGTGCAGCACCTGCGGCGCCATTGCCCGCACGGCGTATCGCTCGAGATTCTGGCGACGCACGGCGGAGCGCCCGCGTCCACGTTGTCGCCGGATCATCCGCTCGTCCGCGCGGCGGAAACCGTGCTGCTCAACGAAACGGGCCGCCGAGCCGCGCACGTCCGGCTCGGCGCGAGCGTGCCGATTACCTCGATCTTCAAGGAGATGCTGGGCGTCGACACGCTGATGTTCGGCTACAACCTGCCCGACGAGGATGTGCACGCGCCGAATGAATTTTTCCACCTTCGATCGATCGGCGAAGGGCTGCGCGGGTGGACGTTCCTGCTCGACGAACTCGCGCGCTATCCCGTTCAGGACTTTGCCGCGACGCAGGGAGCGTCGCAGGCGTGAAGCATCGCATCGCTGCCCCTCCACCCAGCTTCGATCAGAGAGACATCATGGGAGACTACTTGAGCATCGCTACACCCGAAACTGCCCGTCCGTCGCGGTCGAAGCTTTTGATCGCGACGACCATTGGCAATGCATTGGAGTTTTTCGACTTCACCGTATTCGGCTTCTTCGCGATCATCATCGGCCATCAGTTTTTCTCGCCGCTCAGTGCTGACGGGCAACTGATGTCGTCGGTCGCTACGTTCGGCGTTGGCTTCGTGATGCGCCCGGTGGGCGGCGTGCTGATCGGGATATACGCCGATCGTGCCGGCCGGCGCGCGGCGATGACATTGACGCTGTCGTTGATGACACTCGGCGTCTGTCTCGCGGGCCTCGCGCCGACCTACGCCGACATCGGGATCGCTGCACCGATCATCATGGTCGTCGCGCGGCTCATTCAAGGATTTTCCGCAGGCGGCGAAGTCGGCCCGGCGACGACCGTGCTGCTCGAACATGCACCTCCCGGTGCGCGGGCCTGGTACACGAGCTGGCAACTGGCCAGTCAGGGGCTCGGTATCGCAGCGGGCGCGGCATCGGCGGCACTGCTCGCGTGGCTTCTTCCACACGACGCGCTCTATGCATGGGGCTGGCGGCTGCCGTTCCTCGCCGGCGCGGTGATTCTTCCGATCGGCATCGCGATTCGCCGTCAGTTGACCGGGCTGGAAGTCACGCCACCGCGAGGAACAGTCGACGAATCGGGCCGCCGCTCGCCCATGGTCGCCATGTTGGGCGGTCACGCACGCAACGTCGTCGTCGGTATCCTCCTCATCATGGGCGGTACTGTCACCGCGTACATGATCCTGTTCTTTATTCCGACCTATGCGATTCGCGAACTGAAGCTCGATGAATCCGCTTCGTACGCGTGCGCGGTGGCGTCCGGTCTGGTGATGGCTTTCCTGTCGCCCATCGCCGGAAAGATGGCCGATGCATTCGGCCGGATGGTTCCGATCGTTGCTGCACGGGTCGTCCTCGTCCTTCTGCTTTATCCCGCCGACGCATGGTTGACGAGCAATCCCAGTGTGGCCCGTCTGTTCATCGTTGTCGTCGGTCTGTCGATCTTCTTCACGATACAGGGCGCACCGTCGATCACGCTGATTCCCGAAATGTTCCCGAAGGCGCTGCGTGCCACTGCGACGGGCACCGTGTATAGCGTCGGCGTCGCACTGTTCGGCGGGATGACGCAACTGGTTGCCGTGTGGCTGATTCATGCGACAGGGAACAGACTGTCGCCCGCTATTGCGGTGACCGGTTGCATCGTGCTTTCGACGCTCGCGCTGGTCTTTGTCAAACGCGTGGCGATGGAGCCGTCGAGCGAAGTGGCTGCCACGCGCTAGATAGCATGTCGTTGTCCAGAATGAGAGGGTTACGACACATAATTTCGGATGACTAATTTAAATACACATATCAACACAATGAGGTGAGGAGAATGGACAAAAGGATTGCGGGGATAGTGGGTATGGCGGCATCGATGTTGATCTCGTCGGTGAGTCACGCACAAAGCTCGGTGACGCTCTACGGCGTCGTCGACGAGGGCATCAATTATCAATCCAATGCCAATGGACACGCGCTCTATAACCTGTCGAGCGGCGTCCTTCAGGGCAGCCGATGGGGTTTCAAGGGAACGGAAGATCTCGGTGGAGGCTTGCGTGCGCTGTTCGTGCTGGAGAACGGTTTCGACATCAATGCCGGAACACTCTCGCAAGGAGGGCGGATGTTCGGGCGGCAAGCGTACGTCGGTCTTTCATCCAGCCAGTACGGGACGTTGATGCTCGGACGACAGTACGATTCCGTTGTGACCTCGATCGGGCTGTTCGCAGTCGGGGACCAGTGGGGCGGTTATATCACCGCTCATCCGGGCGATCTCGACAACTTCAACAACACGGTCCGCACCAACAACGCGGTCAAGTACGTGAGCAATACGTACGGCGGTTTCTCTTTCAGCGGGATGTATGCGCTTGGCGGTCAGGCGGGAGACTTCACCGGTAACCAGGTGTGGTCGCTCGGCGCGAACTATGTCAACGGCCCACTCAATCTTGCGGCCGCGTACCTGAACGCACGGACGCCGAACGTCGGATTTTTCGGCAATAGCGCGGCCGCCGCGGTCACGCCGGCATCCACATCGCTTGCGTCACCGGTTACCACCGGCTTTATTTCTGCCCGCGACTATAGCGTTGCCGCCGCAGCGGGCTCCTATGTGTTCGGCTCGGCGACGCTGGGCTTTACCTACTCGAATACGCGCTTCAGCAACCTGGGCGATCTGTCGGCGGGCGCGAACCCGCATGGCTATTCGGGCACGGCGGTCTTCAACAACGCCGAAGTGAACGCGCAGTATCAGCTTACGTCCGCGTTCCTGATCGGTGCGGCCTACGACTATACGCATGGCGGCAGCGTTGCCGCCAAGGGAGGCGAAAAGCCTGCTGCCAGTTATCACCAGGTGTCGGTAGGTGCAGATTACTTTCTGTCGAAACGCACCGATGTGTATTGTGTCGGCGTCTATCAGAAGGCGTCCGGTGTCGATTCGCGCGACGTTACCGCTGTGGCTTCGTTGAACAACCTGACGCCTTCGAGCAACAACCACGCCGCCACGGTCAGGTTGGGCATCAGGCACAAGTTCTGATTCTTGCCGCGAGCGTCAGGGACAGCGATTCATTCGACGTTTCCCCCGCATGACGGTTACTTCATCTGACCGTCAGCTTCCAGTTAACTGCAGCGAGTATCGTTGAAAGACGGCGCTTCGGGCGACGCGCCGTCACTGGAATGGGACTACGTGTGTGGGATCGACACGGGAGACGATCATGAGTCGCATGACTGTTTCTTTCTTCCTCGGCGCACTGCTGTTCGCGCCGCTTGCATCGTTTGCGAAAGTCCAGGGCGAAGGCGGCCCGATCGCCGACGTGACGCTCGAACAGGCGCGTGTCGAGCATGCGAATCGTGCGGAGGATTTCGCGCGGTTTTGTCGCGCGCATGGGCAGCCGGCTGCCGCGTGTCGGGACGATGATGCGGCGCGTGCAACGCAGTAGAGCGGTAGAGCAGGTATAGCGTGAACGCGACGCTTGCGTCGCGTGCTGTATCGGCATGCGCGGTCGGCTATCGGGAATGCAATCCAGCGCACGCTTCGCACGACTTCTTCAGCCACCATCCGCCGGCAACCCCTCAGCACCCGCACCCAGCTGCAACTGCATCAGCTCAGTGTCCACCCACCGCCCAAACTTCAACCCCACCGACTTCAACGTCCCCACGCGACGAAACCCCAGCCGCTCATGCAGCGTCAGCGACGCGGCACTCCCGCTGTCAGCGACGACCGCGATCATCTGCCGCCACGGACCTTGCCCGCAACGCTCGATCAACGCGACGAGCAGGGCCCGGCCGATCCCCTGTCCATGCCATTGCGGATCGAGATACACCGAATCCTCGATCGAATAACGGTATGCGCTGCGCGGCCGGTACGGGCTTGCGTAGCAGTATCCGGCGACCTGTCCGTCGATCGATGCGACCAGATACGGCAGACCCTGTTCGACGATCGCCTGCCTGCGGCGGCGCATTTCATCGATTGAAGGCGGCACTTCCTCGAACGTCGCGAGGCTGTGCAGCACGTGGTGCGCGTAGATCGCGCGGATCGCGTCGACGTCGGTATCGAGCGCATCGCGGATCGCGACGGCAGGTTTCGTGAGCGGGGCTGAAGACATGGGATTTGCGTCGTGCGGGCGGAAGAGCCGAAGAGTCGAACGGATAAAGCAGTATTTTGCGCCGGAATTTTTCATGAATTAATCTTTGTCCGTTTATGCAACGCATAAGGAAAACTTTGATCATGGAAACGCTCAATCTCGACCAGCTGCGCGCATTCGTCGACGTCGTCGAGCTCGGCAGTTTTTCAGCCGCCGCCGACCGTCGACGCTTGAGTCAACCCGCAGTGAGCCTGCAGGTGCGCCAGTTGGAGAAGCGGCTCGGCGTGAAATTGATCGAACGGGTCGGGCGTCGCGCGATGCCGACGCCGGCAGGCACCGACCTGCTGCAGCACGCGGGCCATATCGACGCTGCCGTGAGCGCCGCGCTTCAGGATCTCGGCCGGCATACGAGCGGCGGTGCTGGCCGCGTGCGTCTCGGCACGGGAGCGACCGCGTGCATGCATCTGCTGCCACCGGTGCTCGTGCGTCTACGTCGTGCGTTTCCCGATCTCGACATCGCGGTGCGGACCGGCGATACGCCGGACATCGCGAAGGCCGTCGAGGAGAACCGCCTCGACGTCGGGTTTGTCACGTTGCCGGTGTCCGGTCGGATGCTCGACGTGACGCCGGTACTCGACGATGAACTCGTCGCGATCGAACGCACGGCACCCACGCGCGGCGCGCACATCGATCCGCTGCCCGCGCGCGTCACCGCCGACGCACTCGCACGCCGCACGCTGCTGCTGTACGAATCGGGCGGTCGCACGCGTTCGCTCGTCGATGCGTGGTTCGAGCGTGCAGGGCATCGTCTGGTGCCGTCGATGTCGCTCGGCAGCGTCGAGGCGATCAAGGAACTGGTCGCCGCCGGCCTCGGCTGCGCGGTGCTGCCGCGCATGGCGATGAAGCCTGCAGAGTCCACTCGTACGCTCGTCGTGCGTTCGCTGTCGCCGGTACTGAGCCGCACACTCGCGATCATCGTGCGACGCGACAAGCCGCTCAGCTGGGCGCTGCGTGAGACGATCGCTGCACTGTCGCAGTGCGCCGCGACCGGTGGCGCAGCGAAACGGACATCGACGCGCCGCTGACACCGCGCGATCTGCGAACCGCGTGCGCAGGCCCGCCTCCAGGCGGCCTCCCAGCCATCCTCTGTACAATAGTTCCGTCAAACAACCCGGGGCGGCATCCCGAGACCGTTCGGCGTACGCGCGTCACAGACAAGCGGACCGTCGCGGGATATCGCTGCGCTCTCACCGATTTCCGTATCCGTTTCATCATGGCCATCACCTACAAAACGCCCGCCGATATCGCGGGTCTGCGCATTGCCGGCCGCCTCGCCGCCGACGTGCTCGCGATGATCGGCGAGCACGTCCAGCCCGGCATCTCGACCGGCGAGCTGGACGCGATCTGCAACGACTTCATCGTCAACACGCAGAAGGCGATTCCCGCGAACGTGGGCTACATGGGCTTCCCGAAGACCGTCTGCATCTCGGTGAACCAGGTGGTGTGCCACGGCATTCCGAGCCGCAACGAAATCCTCAAGGACGGCGACATCGTCAACATCGACGTCGCGGTGATCCGCGACGGCTACTTCGGCGACACGAGCCGCATGTACTGCGTCGGCACGCCGAGCACGGTGGGACGCGAGCTGATCGACACGACCTACGAAGCGATGCTCGCCGGGATTCGCCAGGTGAAGCCGGACGCGACGCTCGGCGACGTCGGTCACGCGATCCAGCAGGTCGCGCAGCGCGCGGGTTTCTCGATCGTCCGCGACTACTGCGGACACGGCATCGGCAAGGTCTATCACGAAGAGCCGCAGGTGCTGCACTACGGTCAGCCGGGGCAGGGCGTGAAGCTGCGGCCGGGCATGGTCTTCACGATCGAGCCGATGGTCAACGCGGGCCGGGCCGGCACGATGGTGCTGCGCGACGGCTGGACCGTCGTGACGAAGGACCGCTCGTTGTCCGCGCAGTGGGAGCACATGCTCGCGGTCACCGACGACGGCTACGAACTGCTGACTCCCTGGCCCGACGGCACCGGATCCTACGCGTCACCCTGACGAAACACGCCACGCGCAGCGCGGGCACACGCCGTGCTGCGCCGCTCAGTGACCGGCCGTATATCGCGAAAATAAGGATTTGACTCGCGAAGCGGTTCGGTTAAAGCTATGCCATGCATCAAAAGAGGTTTCGTCTGCATGAGTCCGTCTCTGACCGTTCGCCGTATCGCTGCCGATCAAGGCGCAGTCCTGCGAGAACTCCGTACCGCGTCGTTGCGCGAGGCTCCCTATGCGTTCGGCGACACGCTGGAAGACGCTCTTTCCGCCGATGCCTCGTCGTTCGATGAAACCGCCGCCCGTCATGCGGCATCTCCCACCGAAGCCTCGTTCATCCTCTATACCGAAGGTCATCCGGCCGGCCTGATCGGCGCCTATTGCGACGGCTCGGCCGCGCGCCGCGCATTCGTCTGCGAATTGTGGGTCGCGCCTGCGGTGCGTCATCTGCGCGGCGGCGTGCTGCTCGTCGATACCGCGAGCGCCTGGCTCGCGAGCGGCGGCGCCGAAGAGATCTACGCGTGGATCGCCGACGCGAACCGCAACGCGATGCGCTTCTACGAAGCACTCAGCTTCGGTCCGACCGGCGAGCATCGCCGTATCGAACGTGCGCCGGAGCAGGGCGAGACGCTGCTTGTGCATCACGTCAGGCCGATGGCGTCTGCGTCGTCAGGCGCTTGAACGCTTCCTGTCGCGAGGCACTTCGCGCGCCGCATGGCCGTCAGTCGTTCGCCGATCGTATTTGCAGTGTGACCGTGCGGTTTCAAAAAAAATGGCCGCGCGCGTAGACGCCTGTAAAATACGCAAAATTTTTCGTCGAACGCTATGTCGCCCAAGAAATCGCCCTTTTTCGAACTACGCAGCGGCGCTGTCGACACGCTTCTGTTCGTCGTGAAGACCACCGACCTCGACGCGATGCGTGCCGAGCTGAATCGGCGCTTCGAGGCGACCCCCGAGTTTTTCGCGAATGACGTCGTGGCCATCGACGTCCGCCGTCTCGCCGCCGACGAGCGCGTGCCGCTCGCCGACGTCGCGCAGATGCTCGACAGCGTGCGGATGCGTCCGGTCGGTGTCGTCGCGTTGCCCGAGCAGCATCCGTGGGCGACGGAAGGCGGCCTGCCGCTGCTCGAAGCGCGCGACCGGCGCGGTGCCGGCAAGTCGGGCGCCGAAGAGGCTGCCGAATCTCACGCGCAATCGCACGTCGAACCGCACGCCGAAGCGCAGGGCGTTCTGGCGTTAGCCCCGACCGCGACCGCAAGCGCCCCCGACACTATCCCCGCCGAACCCGTTCCTCTGGGACCGTCGTCGCAGACGCTGGTCGTCGACAAGCCGTTGCGCTCCGGTCAGCGCATCTACGCAAAAGGCGATCTGGTCGTGCTCGGCATCGTGAGCTACGGCGCCGAGGTGATCGCGGAAGGCAACATCCATATCTACGCGCCGTTGCGCGGCCGGGCTCTGGCCGGCGTGCACGGCAATCACGACGCGCGGATCTTCTGCACGTGTCTCGAGCCGGAACTCATTTCGATCGCGGGCATCTACCGTACGACCGAAACGCCGTTGCCCCCGGACGTGCACGGCAAGGCGGTACAGATCTGGCTCGACGAAGAAAAACTGCTGATCGAGCCGTTGCGGCTCACCTGAAGAACACGCTGCGTGCCGGCGAACTGTCTAAAGCCAGCGCACATTTGAAGAATTGACGAACGCAAGGTAAGGCTAAATGGCAAAAATCATTGTGGTGACTTCGGGCAAGGGTGGCGTTGGCAAGACGACCACAAGCGCGAGTTTTGCATCGGGCCTCGCGTTGCGCGGTCACAAGACCGCCGTGATCGACTTCGACGTCGGCCTGCGCAACCTCGACCTCATCATGGGCTGCGAGCGCCGCGTCGTGTACGACCTGATCAACGTGATCCATGGCGAAGCGAACCTGAACCAGGCGCTGATCAAGGACAAGAAGTGCGAGAACCTGTTCGTGCTGCCCGCGTCGCAAACGCGCGATAAGGATGCACTGACGCAGGAAGGCGTCGAGAAGATCATTAATGATCTTCTTGCGATGGACTTCGAATACATCGTCTGCGATTCGCCGGCCGGCATCGAATCGGGCGCGCTGCTCGCGATGCATTACGCGGACGAAGCGCTGATCGTGACGAACCCGGAAGTGTCGTCGGTGCGCGACTCGGATCGCATTCTCGGCATTCTGTCGTCGAAGACGAAGCGCGCGATCGAAGGGAAGGAGCCGATCAAGGAGCATCTGCTGATCACCCGCTACAACCCGAAGCGCGTCAGCGAAGGCGAGATGCTGTCGCTCACCGACATCCAGGAAATCCTGCGCATCGAACTGATCGGCGTGGTGCCGGAATCGGAAGCGGTGCTGCATGCGTCGAACCAGGGCCTGCCCGCGGTGCACCTCGAAGGCACCGACGTCGCGGAAGCCTACAAGGACATCGTGTCGCGTTTCCTCGGCGAGGAAAAGTCGCTTCGTTTCACCGATTACCAGAAGCCGGGCCTGTTGCAGCGCCTCTTCGGCACCAAGTAAGGGGGCGCACCTCATGTCGATTCTTTCGTTTTTGCTGGGCGAGAAGAAGAAATCCGCGTCGGTAGCGAAGGAGCGCCTGCAGTTGATCATCGCGCACGAGCGCGGCGGCAACAAGGCGCCCGCCGATTATCTGCCGGCGTTGCAACGCGAACTCGTCGCGGTGATTTCGAAGTACGTGAAAATCTCCGACGACGATATCCGTGTGAGCCTCGAGCGTCAGGACGATCTCGAAGTGCTCGAGGTCAAGATCGAGATTCCGCAGGCCTGATCGCTTTTTGTTTTTTGCTGTCTGCTGTTGGTTGCCACGGGCGTCGTGTTTTCAAGCGCCGCGTTGTGCAGCGAATGGCAGGCAGCCTCTGCTTCCTTCGCTGCCTCGCTCCCCCCGCTCCCCCGTTTTAATGCTGCTTCGCGCGTCGCTCCATTACGCGTGAAATAAGCCGTTGCACTTCAGCCTGCGCCGTTACACGACGCATGTCGGCGCGTTTGTCCCCTCGCGCATTGAACGGATAACGCCGTCAACGGTGTCTTTTCCAGAGGGGAATCTGATGAACCAGTCTTTGCGTGCGCTGTTAGTGAGTGCGGTTTTTGTCGTCGCGGGTGTGGGTACGGTCGCGTCGTCGGCGATGGCTGCGGAAGTGATCGTCGTCGCGCCGTCCGCGCCGCCGCCGGTGCGTTACGAAGTGGTGCCCGCCGCGCGCGTCGGCTATGTGTGGGATCGCGGCCACTGGCGCTGGGATCGCGGTCACTACGTGTGGGACGCGGGTCACTGGCAGGCCGAACGGGTCGGCTATCACTGGGTGGCGGGGCACTGGGCCGCGCGTCCGGGCGGCTGGCGCTGGATCGGCGGGCATTGGGCCTGAGCGCGGATTGCTAGTCCACACGCTAACGAATCGATAACGACTCCGGCGGCCGCCGTCCAGCGCGCCGCCTTCCCAGGAGCATGCAATGAAAACAAGACTGCTCGCAGCCGCGCTGCTGGCGCTGACGCTCGCCGGTTGCATCGTGGTGCCGGCACGGCCCGCGTACTACCGTCCGGCGCCTGTCGTCATCTATTGACGCGGCGTGTCTTCGGACGCCGGCGCTTGCGGCTCGTCGTCGATCAATGCCTCGGGCACTTCGGGGACGGGCGCGGGCGCCGGTTGCGGCAACGGCGCGCGATAGCGCTCCGCCAGCGATTCATACAGCGGCGGCACGAACAGACGCGACACGCGGCTCGACACCAGCGCGGTTGCCATCAACGAGATCACGAGCGCGTGACCGTTGATCATCTCCATCACGATCACGAACGACGTGATCGGCGATTGCGTGACGGCCGCGAGATAGCCGACCATCGCGAGCGCGATCAGCATCTGCAACTGCATGCCGCTGAAGATCGTGTGCAGCAGATTGCCGAAGCCCGCGCCGATCGACAGCGACGGCGCGAAGATGCCGCCCGGAATGCCAGGCAAGTACGACCCCACCATCGAGATCATTTTCAGAAACGGATAGACGAGCGATAGCTGCTCTTTTCCGTCGAGCAGCCCGCGCGCTTCCGCGTAGCCGCTGCCGAACGTCGTACCGCCCGACACCAACCCGACCACCGCGATGATGAAGCCGCACAGCGCCGCGAACACGACCGGACGCTCGCTGTGCAGTTGCCGCAGCGGCGCGGGAATCCAGCGCGCGGTGTTCAGCAGCAGCCAGCCGAAGATGCCGCCCGCGATGCCGGTCACGACGGCCGTCAATACGACGGCGAGCGCCAGCAGCTTTGGAAAATGCGCACCGATCTCGATCGTGCCGAAGTACGTGTAGTTGCCGTTGAGCCCGAGTGCGATCACGCCCGCGATGATGATCGCGGTGATCAGCACGCCGCTGGCGCGTGCTTCGAAGCTGCGCGTCAGTTCTTCGATCGCGAACACGATGCCCGCGAGCGGCGTGTTGAACGCCGCCGAGAGACCCGCCGCCGCGCCCGCGAGCACGAGCTGCCGTTCGATCACCGCATTCGAGCGCGGATAGAAGCGGCGCAGGTTGAACATCAGCGCGGCGCCGACCTGCACGGTCGGTCCTTCGCGGCCGATCGTGAAGCCGCCGAGAATCGCGAGGAACGACACGGCGATCTTGCCCGCGAGAATCTTGAACGACAGCAGACGCGCGCCCGATTCGCCGGGCCTGGTCGCATGCAAGGTGGCGATGACTTGAGGAATGCCGCTGCCTTCTGAGCCGCGAAAGAAGCGTCGTGTGAGCCACACGGCAGAAGCGGCGACGGCCGGCGTCAGCAGCAGCGGCAGCCA
Source organism: Paraburkholderia flava (assembly GCF_004359985.1). NCBI lineage: Bacteria > Pseudomonadati > Pseudomonadota > Betaproteobacteria > Burkholderiales > Burkholderiaceae > Paraburkholderia > Paraburkholderia flava. The sequence goes on from NZ_SMRO01000002.1 coordinate 556,260, forward strand.
CGCGTAGCGATGCTGCAGCGACAGGAACGTGTTGTAGCCCCAGTCGATCAGGTTCGCGTACAGCACCGCGACGAGGCCGACGACGACCGCGCCGAGCCAGAACACACCGTACTGGCGCCACAGGCGCCGCACGCGCCGTACGACGCCGGAAGACAGGACAGGCAGGGCCGGGAACATGGCAGATCGGCGGATGTAAAGGGTCGAGTATAACGGCGCAGTCCGCGCACAAGGCCTGTGAAAGCGGGTTGAAATCGAGGAGCGGGCCGTCCGGCGTAACCTGTAGTAACGCGAATGCAGGCTTAGCGAGCGGTCCATTGTTGCTTATCCTGCGAACCGGATGCATCGTCGGCTAAAATTGCGGCTGCGACCGATTACGGTAATGGACACCATGAAGCGAATACTTATCGTCAAGGTCACCTCGATGGGCGACGTCATCCAGGCCCAACCGGTCGTGGAGGATCTGAAGCGCGCGTTTCCCGGCGTGAAGGTCGACTGGGCCGCCGACGAAGCGTTTGCGGAAATCGCCCGCTGGAACCCGCGCGTCGACCGGGTGCTGTGCGCGCCGTTGCGCGGCTTCAAGAAAGCGCGCAGCTGGGCCGCGTTCAAGGCGATCTGGGCATCGATTGCCGAACTGCGCGCCGAACGCTATGACGTCGTGCTCGACATTCACGGCGTCTACAAGAGCGCGATCATTTCGTTTCTCACGCGTTCGTCGCGGCGGCTCGGCTACCAGTCGCAGGATCTCGGCGAGCGCGGTGCGGCCTTCGCGTATACCGGCCGCTTCGCGCCGCGTGGCGAAGTCAATGCGTGGTACGGGATGCGCAAGGCCGCGAGCCAGGCGCTCGGTTATCCGCTTCAAGAGCCCGCCGTCTACAACCTCGAGATCCCCCGTCTGCCGGATGCGAATGCAGTAGTTGATCCGTCGCCGCTCGCGATCCTGTTCCATGGCGCGTCGAAAGACGACAAGAAGTGGCCTACGTCGCACTGGGTCGCGGTTGCGCAGAATCTGCTCGGTCGCGGCTATCGCGTCGCGTTGCCGTGGGGTTCGTCCGCGGAGCACAGCGAGGCTTCCGCGATCGTCGCGCAGGTGCCGTCCGCGACGCTGCTGCCGAAGATGACGTTGACCGGCATCGCGCGATTGATCCAGGACAGCACGCTGGTGGTCGGTGTCGATACCGGCTTCGTGCATCTCGCGCATGCGCTCGAGAAACGCACGGTGATGATCTTCATCACGACGTCGGCGGAACACTTCGGCAATCATGTGCCGTACCGTTCGGTGTCGGTCGGCGACGGTCATCGCGTGCCCGGCATCGACGAAACGCTGCAGGCCATCGATCACGTTCATACGGTGCCGCCGGTGTCGTCTCCGGCGTCATCGATCTCTACGTCGGCTGCCGCAGCCTGAGTTTCTTCGCGCGGCAGGCGCCGCGAACCTCGTCCGATTCATTACACGCTTGTTAAAACTGTCGCTGATCATCAGCGCGGACGTGGCGGAAGGCCGGTTCGATGCGTTTCGTGTAACACAGGCCGCTAGTTCGCTTACAAATTGCAACGTTCGCACGGCATCGCGTCGTGTTCAATCGGAAGTGTTCGAGATCGCGAGATCGATCGAATAACACTGACACGATTGGGAGAACGATGTGAAACGCTTGACGCTGACCTTGATTGCGGGCGCACTGCTGGGAGGGTGCGTGGTCGTACCGGCGCCGGGCTACTACGGTGGCGGCGGCTACTACCATCACGGTGGTGGGTACTACTATCGCTGATGGACGGAGCGTCGCGTGCGGTTGTACGTGACGCTGTCCGCCGGGCTCGCGGCAGGTTCGATGTGTGCGACGAACCGCGCTACGCGAGCATCATTTCGATTGCGACGACCGCGACGATCGCCGCGATATTCGCCGCAACCGCTTCGACGACGATGCCTTTCCATGTGGCCGGTTTGAAACGCGCGGCCAGAAGCAGCGAACCGATCAACGCGAGCGCGATGATCATCACGATGTCTGCATTGTCGATATGGATGCTCATGGGGTCTCCCGGCTTTGAGTGTCGACCTTCCTTCAGTATAGGCAGGTCAAAAAGCCGCGCAAGACCGGGAAAATCCGCAGAGTCGTGTGGTTCGCGATTCCTTCGTTGAGCTTTCTATCCGTGCGCCTCCACAGCGCCGCCGTTCATTCGCCGGCAGCGCTACAGAGTCGTCGCATCACATCAGGCTGGCATCGCGCGTTTCGCGCATCAGCAGTACGCCGATCAGACTGACGAACGCCGCTACCGAGATGTAGCCGCCGACCCACGTCAATCCGCCGTGCGCGGCGAGCAGTTGCGCGATGTACGGCGCGACCGAAGCGCCGAGAATGCCGCCGAGGTTGTACGAGACGCCTGCGCCCGTATAGCGCACGTTGGTCGGGAACAGTTCGGGCAGTAACGCGCCCATCGGCGCGAACGTGACGCCCATCAGGAACAGTTCGATCACGAGGAACAGCAGCACGAGCGGGATCGAGCCGCTGCCGAGCAGCGGCGCCATCGTGAAGCCCGACAGGATCGCCGCGACGATGCCGACGATCAGCACCGGCTTGCGGCCGAAGCGGTCGCTGGCCCATGCGGAGAGCGGGGTGGCGAGCGCCATGAACAGCACCGCGATGCACAGCAGCCCGAGGAAGGTCTGCCGCGGAATGTGCATCGTGCCGACGCCGTACGACAGCGAGAACGTCGTCGCGTTATAGAACAGCGTGTAGCAGACGACCATCGCGAGCGCGCCGAGCAGCGTGGGGCCCCAGTGCTGCGACAGCAGCGTCGCGATCGGTACGCGCACGCGTTCCTTGCGTTCGATCGCGGCCTTGAACGCAGGTGTCTCGGCGATTTTCAGGCGCACGTACAGGCCCAAAGCGACCAGCACCGCGCTGACGAGGAACGGCACGCGCCATCCCCAACTGCGGAACTGCTCGTCCGACAGCGTGAGCGCGAGTCCGAAGAACAATCCGTTCGACGCCAGAAAACCCACCGACGGTCCCAGTTGCGGAAACATCCCGAACCAGCCGCGTTTGCCGGGCGGCGCGTTCTCGGTGGCGAGCAGCGCGGCGCCGCCCCATTCGCCGCCCAGGCCGATCCCCTGACCGAAGCGCAACACGCACAGCAGGATCGGCGCGAGGCTGCCGATCGAATCGTAGCCGGGCACGAAGCCGATCAGCGTGGTCGACAGACCCATCACCAGCAGCGATGCAACGAGTGTCGACTTGCGGCCGATGCGGTCGCCGAAGTGGCCGAACAGGAACGAACCGATCGGCCGCGCGACGAACGCGATGCCGAACGTGACGAACGCGGACAGCGCCTGCGCGGTGGCCGATCCATGCGGGAAGAACACCGGCCCGATGACGAGCGCGGCGGCCGTTGCGTACACGTAGAAATCGTAGAACTCGATCGCGGTGCCGATGAAGCTCGCGAAGATGACCCGCGCCGCGCTGTTCTGCCCGGCCGTTTCGGGCTGGCCTGGCTGCGCGGTGGAAATCGGCGAAGTGGACATGCAAAGTCTCCAGTTGTCGTGACGCCGCCTCGTGCTTGCAATGGGCGGGGTCTTATGGTCGGCGGTATGGGTAAGGCACGAAGCGGACGTCGTGAGGTGCTTCGTGCGTTGTGTTGCCGTGCGCCCGACAGGTTACATCGGGCGGGCACGGTGCGCGACCTGTGGATCATCGGGTGCGATACGGGCCCGACGTCGGATGCTGCGGAAAAGTCCGGCGTGTGTGCGGATGGCGACGACACCGTTGTCGTGTGCACGGAGCGCGAAGTTGGCGCGCGCCGCGAACGATGCCGGCGGCCCGGCGAAGGATCGAAAAATTATAGCGAGCGACGATGCGGTGCAGCAAGCGCGGCTGTGTTCAGTCGATCGTGTCGGCCTGCGGCGATGCGAACGTGCGCAGCTGGAACTTGCCGTTGTCGTTGAAGAGCCAGTCTTCCATCAGTTCGATCTGGCCTCGGCCGTTCAGCAGTCGGGCGGGCGGCTGCGGTAACGGCGACGCGCGGCGCAGCGACGCGAGCGCGGTGCCTTCGGCTTCGTCGTCGCCGTTGGTCCGGTAGACGGAAGAAGCGACCACGCGGCCGTCGCGATCCACCGTGAACGCGACGACGACGAGCGAGCGCAGCATCGCCTGCGGCGTGCCGGCCAGAACATATGAGGGATTTCGATCGAGGATGCGCCGCGCGACTGCGCTGCGGTATTGATCGAGCGCGGCGCTATTGATAGCGGCCGGAGGGGTGATCAGCAGGGGGCGTTGCGGGGGGGTGATCGTGCAGGCGGTCAGCGTGGCTGCGACGATCGCGGCGGTCAGGGCGGCGATCCGGCGATGACCGCGATCGCTACCGCGCAAAGTGGCCGTCGCAGTGATCGACCCGCGAATGCGAACGACGACGGCAAAGAAAAAGCGCGTGGACATCGCGGCGACGCGTACGAGCTACGGTGCTTTGAATGCTAGTCGAAACACGCTGCTTTGGCACTGCGTTGAAATCCGGACTTCGTCTGCGGGTCATCGCCGCGCTGCTGGGGCGCGGCATGTGCGACGCGAGTGAGGACTTACTGGAGCGACATCTGCGTGCAGGGATCGGTCGGCAGCGTCGTGCAGGCGTACGAATACTGGCCGCTCTTCGCGATCAACTGCTTGCCTTCTTCGAGGCCGTCGCGGAATCCAGGCGAGCTTTCGTAGGCGATAAAGGTCGAGCAAACGACCGCGGACAGGACGACCAGCGAAAACGCGATCTTTTCGAGTAACTGATAACGGTGCGGCATGTGGATATCTTCCCTTGAGGGTCGATATGATACCTCGTTATCAGGGTTTATACCTAGGTAGTGGGCCGGATTATTGAGCCGTGGCGCGAATTTCTGCTGCGGCGCGGGATTGGCTGCTGCGCCCGGCTACGGTTGATGAGCAAAAAGTTTTCGGGAGCGGTGAGTCGCGACGCCATGCTTGCTCCGCACCGACGCACGTCAAACGCCCTAACGCCTGGCGCTTCGCTCTAGCTTCACGAAACCACCCAGCACTGCGCCGAGCACGGCCGCAACCAGCACAGGCAGCGCAGCCGCAGACCAGCCCATCGACGCCACGACCACACTCACGACAATCGGCCCGAGCACCTGGCCGAAATAATTCCCCTGCATCACGAGCCCGAGACCCAACGGCGTGAGCGCAGGCGCGGGCGATGCCAGCGGCGTGCACGTGAGGATCGCGGCCGGCAGCATCCCGCCGATCGCGGAAAACGCGAAGCACAGCAGAATCGCGACGCCGCCCGGCAGCGCGGACTGGAACACGCCCGCGCCGGCCAGGCCCATCGCGAGACTGGCGCCGGCCAGCAGCACGGCGGGTCGCATGCCGCGCGACAGCAACTGGCCGGCGGAAACATTGCCGACGATGTTGACCGCGACGATCGCCGCGCTGAGGGTGCCCGCGCTGCCGACTGTCATCCCCATCCGCTGGATCAGGAAGATTGGCAGGAAGGTCGTCAGCGCGGTGAACTGCAGTGTGTAGGTGGCGAATGCGAGTGCGAGCAGCACGGACGGCGCACTACGCAGCAGATCACGCAACGCGTTCAACATGCCCTGCGACGACGGTGCGCGTCGGAGCAACTGCGCTCGCGGAACGGTCAGCGGCAACAGCACCGCAGCGAGCAGCGACAGCGCCGCGCTGACGAGCCAGTTCGACCGCCAGCCGCCGAGCAACGGACCGGCCAGCAACGACACCGACATTCCGATCGCCATGAAGGTGCTCCAGATGCCGAACACGACGTTGTGCGTGCCGGGCCGGGCCACGCGATTGAGCACGGCGGGCGCCGCGACGACGACGATCAGGAAGCCGAGCCCTTCGACGAACCGGCTGCCGATCAGCCACGCGTAGTCATGCACCAGCGAGCCGGCCGCGCTCGCGGCGGCGATGACGACGAGCCCGAGTCCGAGCAGTCGACGGTCGCCCCATCGCTGGACGAGCACGCCGGCCGCGATGCCGCCGACCACGCCGACGAGCGGAAACGCCGACATCACCCAGCTCAGCGATGCAAGCGATCGGCCGAACTCGTGCTGCAACTGCGGCAGCGCGATCGATGCCTTGCCGACGTGAAGCGCGGCGGCAACGCCGGCAAACAGCACGTTTGCGATCGCCCACCAGGGTGTTTGCAGCGAGACGCGTGCAGTGCTCACAGCTCCTGCAGCGCGGGTATCGGGGATGTTCATCGCATTCTCCGGTGGTCGCGCGCAGCGAGGATCGAGATCGCGATCAGTCCCCCGATCATCCCGATGTGTTCTTCGGCGGTGTAGAGCGCGATCGTGTGACGCAGGCCGTCGAACATCCAGAAGCGATGGACGAGCGCGATGGTCAGCAGCGTGAACACGCCGAGCGCGCCCGCAGCGATCCAGGTCCAGCGTTGCGCGATGATCAGCGCGGAGGCGACGAGATGCAGCACGATGGTCAGTACGCAGTAGACGACGCCCGGTGCGAACCCGAGGTGCTCCATCTCCGCGACGCCGCCGGCAAAATCGAACGCCTTCGTGAGACCGTTGATCCAGAACGGAGCGGTCAGCAGGATGCGTGCGAGCAGCGCGGTCGAGGGCGCGCAGAGCAACGTCGAGATCGTGTCGCGGTTCATGGGTTCCTTTGCAATGGGCGTTTCGTCGAGCGGCAGGGGAGGGATGGACTCGATGGGGTCCAGCTCGTCATCGGTCTCGTAGCGCCAGTGGTGTGGCTGGCGTTGCGGGTGCAGGTGCGGGCGATGGCCATCCACCCGCGAGCGCCTTGTACAACGCGACCGCTGTCCCCGCGCTGCGCGTGCGGCTATCGGCCGCGGCATCCTGGGCCTGCAATGCGGTTCGTTGTGCATCGAGCACCTCGTAGTAATCGATTGCTCCCGCCTGAAAACGGACGAACGCGAGTTGCGCGGCCTGCGTGCTGTCGCTCGCCGCGCGATCGAGATGTGCGGCTTCGTCGCGTGTACGGCTGTAGCGGATCAACGCGTTCTCGGTGTCTTCGAGTGCGAGCAGCACGGTTTGCTGATACTGCGCGAGGAGGCCGGCCGCATCGGCCCGGCTCGCCGCGATGCGCGAACGCACGCGGCCCACGTCGAGAAACGACCAGTCGACGCCCAGCAATACCTGGTTCGTCGCACTGCCCGCCGCGAACGGACCGTACTGGAACGCGAGACTGCCGAGCATGCCGGACAGACTCAGGCGCGGGAACAGATCGGCTGTGGCTACACCGACGCGCGCGGTGGCCGCGTGCAACCGCTCTTCGGCGGCCGCGACGTCGGGGCGGCGGCGCAGCACGTCGCCCGGCGTGCCGGGGTCGATGCCTTCGGGCGTTTGCGGCAACGGCACGGGCGCATCGAGTTCGGCGATCAGCGCTTCGGGCGGCTGTCCGGTGAGCACCGCGAGCCGATGCTCGTCGACGGCGATGCCGGCCTCGTAGACCGAGATGCGCGACGACGTCGATTCGAACTGCGCGCGGGCGCGGGCTACATCGAGATCGGTGCCGCGTCCGGCGGCGAGGCGCGCTTCGATCAGATCGAGCGTCTTCCGCTGATTGACCGCGTTGTCGCGCGCGATTCGCAGACGTTCCTGCTGGCCGCGCAGATCGATGTACGCAGCGGCGACGTCGCCGGCAATCGCGACGCGGACCGCGCGGATATCGGCGGCACTCGCTGCTGTTTCCGAACGTTGCGCCTCGACGTTGCGACGTACGCGGCCGAACAGGTCCAGTTCCCAGCTCGCGTTGATGCTGGTCCCCGACAACGGCGTATCGCGTTGATCGCGCGGTGCGCCGAATGCCTGATCCTTGCTCGTCAGTTGATGGCCGATCTGCGCGCTCGCGGTGACGGTCGGGTAGAGATCGAAGCGTGCGTTGCGCAGCATCGCGTTCGACGAGTCGTAGCGGGAGACTGCGAGTTTTAGATCGTTGTTCGCGTCGAGGGCGCGGTCGATCAGCGCGCTAAGCTGCGGGTCGCCGAAGCTGCGCCAGAAGGTTTCGTCGGATGCGGTTTGCGATGCGGTTGCAGTGCCGTTGCCTGTTGACGTTTGCGATGTAGTTGCGTTACCGCTGCCGGCCAGCGTTTGCGACGCGGTTGCGGTGCCGTCGCTGCCCGACATTGGCGATGCGGTTTCGGTATCGTCGCTGCGCACGGTTTGCGCGGAGGCAACCGATGCGCGCGCAAAACGATCCGGCGCCACCGACGCCGGCTGTTTAAAGTCAGGCCCAACCGCGCACGCGCTCAGAATCAAAGTGAGCGTCAGCGCGGACAAACGTGCCGGTGCGTTCATGAACGATCCCCTTGCAGCGTACTGTGCTGCTCCTTCCACACAGTCGGATTCCCACGAGCCAGTTTGCGGATCGTCACGTAGAACACCGGCGTGAGGAACAGACCGAACAGCGTGACACCGAGCATCCCCGAGAACACGGTGATGCCGGTGGCCGCACGCACTTCGCTGCCGGCACCGCTGCCGGTCAGCAGCGGCACCGACCCGGCGATAAACGCGACCGACGTCATCACGATCGGACGCAGCCGCAGACGGCACGCTTCAAGCGCGGCCTCGACCGTACCCATTCCCTGGATTTCGAGCTCACGTGCAAACTCGACGATCAGAATCGCGTTCTTGCACGCGAGCCCCATCAGCACGACGAGTCCGATCTGCACGAACACGTTGTTGTCGCCGCCGCTCAGCCACACGCCGAACAGCGCCGCGCACATGCACACCGGCACGATCAGGATCACGGCGAGGGGCAGTGTCCAGCTCTCGTAGAGCGCAGCGAGCACGAGGAACGCGAGCATCACCGCGAGCGGGAACACGAGCAATGCAGCGTTGCTCTGCGTGACCTGCTGGTAGCTCAGGTCGGTCCATTCGAGCGTGATGCCCGGCGGCAGCACGTCCTTCGCGATCTGCGTGAGCTTCGCGATGACCTGGCCCGACGACAGCATCTTCGGATCGGATTCGCCGATCAGATCGGCAGCGGGGTAGCCGTTGTAGCGCACCACGGGATCGGGGCCGTAGCTCGGCGCAACCGACACCATCGAGCCGATCGGCACCATCTCGCCGTTCGCGTTGCGGGTGCGCAGATTGCCGATGTCGGCGGCCGTCTGCCGATGCGAAGCGTCGGCCTGCGCCATCACGCGGTACACGCGGCCGAACAGGTTGAAGTCGTTCACGTACACCGAACCCAGATAGACCTGCAGCGTGCTGAACAGATCGGTGAGCGCGACGCCTTGCGCCTTCGCTTTCACGCGATCGACCTTGACCTCGAGCTGCGGAATGTTCGCCTGATACGAACTCACCGGATAGCGCATCCCCGGCGTCTTCGCGACGGCGGCCTGGAACGCGCCGAGCGCATTCTGCAACGCGCCGTAGCCGAGGCCCGCGCGGTCCTCCAGATACAGCGAATAACCGGAGCCGTTGCCAAGCCCCTGGATCGGCGGTGGCATCAGCGCGAACGCGAAGCCGTCGGTGATCTGCGCGAAGCGCGCGTTGAGTTCCGCGTTGATCTGCGCGGCGCTGCGATGGCGCTCATCGAACGGCTTGAGGATGATGTACGAGTTCGTGATGTTCGGCGTGTTCACCACCTGCAACGCGTTGAGACCGGCATACGCAGGAACCACCGACACGCCGTCGACACCGCGTGCGATCTGCACCATCTGCCGCGTCACCGCATCGGTGCGCGTGAGCGATGCGCCTTCAGGCAGCTTCGCGCCGGCGAACAGATACAGCTTGTCCTGCGTCGGGATGAAGCCGCCCGGCACCGTATGGAACAGCAGTGCGGTCGCGCCGAGCAGCACCGCGTAGACGCCGAAGATCACGCCGCGTCGACTGAGCGAACGCGACACCGCGCCGTGATAACCGTCCGAGCTGCGCTGGAAAAATCGATTGAATGGACCGAACAGCCAGCCGAACAAACGATCGATGATACGTGTGGGCCGGTCTTTCGGTGCGTCGTGCGGCCTCAGCAGTTTTGCTGCGAGCGCGGGCGACAGCGTCAGCGAATTGACTGCCGAGATCACCGTCGAGATCGCGATCGTCACCGCGAACTGCTTGTAGAACTGGCCGGTCACGCCAGTGAGGAACGCCATCGGTACGAACACCGCGCACAGCACCAGCGCGATCGCCATGATCGGGCCGGACACTTCACGCATCGCCTGATGCGCGGCGTCGCGTGGACTCAGACCCTGGCTGATGTTGCGCTCGACGTTCTCGACGACGACGATCGCATCGTCCACCACGATGCCGATCGCGAGCACGAGACCGAACAGCGTCAGCGTGTTGATCGAATAACCGAGGATGTACAGCCACGCGAACGTGCCGACGACCGACACCGGCACCGCGACAAGCGGAATGATCGACGCGCGCCAGGTTTGCAGAAACAGGATCACGACGAGCACGACCAGCACCACCGCTTCGATCAGTGTGTGCTGAACCGCGCGTATCGACTCGCGCACGAACACGGTCGGGTCCCACACGGGGCGATACGCAAGACCCGGTGGAAAGCGCGTGGAGAGTTCGTGCAGCTTCGTGTACACCGCGTTCGCGACTGCCAATGAGTTGGCACCCGGCGACAGGAAGATGCCGGCTGTCGCCTGGTTCTGTGCATCGTAGAGTGCGTGCAGCGTGTAGTCGCCGGAACCAAGTTCGACGCGCGCGACGTCGGAGAGTTTGACCACCTGACCGTCCGCGCCGCTCTTGATCACGATGTCGCCGAATTCCTGCACGGTGCGCAAACGGCCGCGCACGCTGATCGACACGAGGAAGTCGGTCGTGTTCGGCGATGGTTCCGCGCCGAGCTGTCCCGCCGACACCTGCACGTTCTGTTCGCGTACCGCGTTGATCACGTCGCTTGCGGTGAGTCCGCGCGACGCGAGCCGGTTGGGATCCAGCCAGATCCGCATCGCGTAGTCGCCGGACCCGTACAGCCCGACGTCGCCGATGCCGGGGATGCGCGACAGTTCGTCCTTCACATGCAGCGTCAGGTAATTGCGCAGGTACAGCGAATCGCGGCTGTTGTCCGGCGAATAGAGGCTCACGTACATCAATGGAGTGGGCGACTGCTTCTGCGTGGTGACGCCGTACTGACGCACTTCGTCGGGCAGGCGCGACTGCGCCTGCGCCACGCGGTTCTGTACGCGCACGGCGGCCGTGTCGGGATCGACGCCGGGCAGGAAGGTGACCACGACTTGCAGACTACCGTCCGAGCCGGCCACCGATTTCATGTACATGATCCCTTCGACGCCGTTGATCGCTTCCTCGAGCGGCTCGGCGACCGACTCCGCGATGTCCTTCGGATTGGCGCCCGGATAGGTCGCGCGCACGACGACGCTCGGCGGAACGACCTCGGGATATTCGCCGGCGGGCAGCATCGGAATCGCGATCAGGCCGGCCGCGAAAATGACGATCGACAGCACGACCGCGAAGATCGGCCGGTCGATGAAGAATCTGGAAAAATCCATGAGAGCTCGCGGGTTACTGCGCCGTTGCCGGCGGGGTCGTGATCGGGTCTGACGCAGCGGAGCGTGCGGACTCGACGGCGATCGTTTTCGGCTTGATCGGCGCGCCGGGGTAGAAGATGCGCTGCACGCCTTCGACGACGACGGTGTCGCCGGACTTCAGCCCTGATTCGATGATCCGTTGATTCCCCATCGCACGGCCGATCGTGACGTCGCGACGCATCGCTCGGTCGCCTGGGCCGACCACGTACACGTATTTCTTGTCCTGGTCGGTGAGCACCGCGCGGTCGTCGACGAGCAGCACGTTTTCGTCGTGCGCGCCGAACAGCTGCACGCGCGCGTAGAGACCGGGGATGAACGAGCGATCGGCATTCGGTAACCGGACGCGCGCGCGGATCGTGCCCGTCGCTGAGTCGAGCCGGTTGTCGAGGAAATCGACCGTGCCGGTGTGCGGGAAACCGCTTTCGTTCGCGAGGCCGATACGCACCTGGTTGGCCGCGATCGCGTCGTGCTCGCCGTGCGTGCGCTGCGCGTTGTAGCGCAGATAGCTTTGTTCGTCGCAGTCGAAATAGACGTAGACGGGGTCTTGCGAAACGATCGTCGTCAGCAGCGTCTGGTCGGCGCTCGCGAGATTACCGACGGTCGCGAGCGCGCGGCCCGCGCGTCCGGCGATCGGCGCGCGCACCTCGGTAAAGCTCAGATCGAGCTTCGCGGCATCGACGGCGGCTTCAGCCGCATGCAGGTCCGCCGTGCTTTGCGCGTAGGTCGCGCGGCTCGTGTCGAGCTCTTCCTGCGACACCGCATGCACGCCGATCAGCGATTGCGCTCGCGCGAGCTGTGTCTGCGCGAGCGACTGCGCGGCGCGTGCGCGGGCGAACTGCGCGTCGGCTTTCTCCAGCGCGATTCGATAGGGACGCTGATCGATGACGAACAGCACCGCGCCCTGCGCGACCGGATCGCCTTCCTTGTACGCGACGCGTTGCAGGTAGCCGCTGACGCGCGGACGCAGATCGACCGCATCGACTGCATTGACGCGCCCGTTGAATTCGTCCGCCAGGTGAACGGCACGCGTCGTTACCTTGACGACGCCGACCTCGGGTGGGGCGGACGCGGCATTGTCGTCTTGTCCGCGATGGCAGCCGGACAGCGTGAGGAGCACGAGGAGTACGGCGGCGACGGTGCCAGGCCACGTGCCGACAGGGGGAGAAGGGTGCATTTGACATCGCTCTGAATTAGACTGGGCGAAGTCTACAAATTGAAGTTAACTTGAAGTAAAGCTATTTGAGGTGAAACGATGCGTTCCACTGGTGAAGCTAATGACCCGCTGATTCCGATCAGCGAAATCTCCGCGCGCAGCGGCGTGGCGGCGTCGGCGTTGCGTTTCTACGAGGCGCGCGGATTGATCGTCGCGTACCGGAGCGGCTCGAGCCACCGGTACTACCCGCGCTCGAGCTTGCGACGGCTGGCGTTCATCGTGTTCGCTCAGCGGATCGGCTATTCGCTCGACGAGATCGCGGAGCAACTGGCCAGCCTGCCGACCGACACGCTGCCGACCAACAAGGACTGGCTGAGGCTGTCACGCGGATGGAAGGCGCGGGTGACGCAGAAGATCGAAGAACTGCAGCGGCTGGACATGGACCTCGATCACTGCATCGGATGCGGGTGTCTGTCGTTGAAGCGCTGCAAGCTGACTAATCCTGAGGATCGGTCGGGGAAGGCGGGGCCGGGGGCGCGGAGGTGGTTGGGGGATCCGCCGCCGGTTTGAGGGGCGGTGTGTGTCGAGTCTGCTTGTCTGTCATCAGCTATTGCTGACCAGTCGAACCGTGATTCCGGGTTACGGCTTCGATGCGACGAAGACCAGATTCCACGGTCCGATAATGCCGTGTTCCGGCATATGCAGTTGATAGACCGCGGGCTTGAATCCGATCTTGGCCAGCTCTACAAGCATTTCGAGCGAAGGAAACGTCCAAACCAGTACACCGGCATTCGGGTTGACTGGATCGCCGTGGTAGATCTTGTCTGCGAGATACGTGACTTCGCCGTTTGCTTCGGTGGCGCGCACGTTGTCCAACTCCGCGTTCACCAGGAACGGAACCGTAAAGATGTGGTGCCCACCATGTTTCAGAACCCGGTAGACCTCTCTGTGCGCTTCATACGGATGAGGGATGTGCTCGAACACGTCGCTCGATAGAACGATGTCCATCGAGTCGTTGCCGAATGACAGGTGTTGCAAGTCTTCGTGATGAGTGTCGCCGTGGTATGGACCCGATGGCAATCCCGGCCCGAAGTACTCGGAGCATACATAGCCAGGCAGGGGGCTTAATAGATTGTGGACCGCTCGCGTCGACTCGGTGTTATAGAGCGAAAAACCCTCGGGAAATTGAAGTGGCCCAGTACTGGTCTGGCCGCACAAATACCGAAGAACCGCCAGGACTTGCCGCTGTCGGTTAAAGGACCCGCACGTCGTGCAAAATCCAGACTCTCGCTCGGCATCGTGGCGGAAGTCGACAAACGTAATAGTTGTTCCGCATACGTTGCAGACACCGTGGAGACTTCCATTCTCCGTTTCGTGAATGTCACTGGGCGTTGCTGAAAACGGATACAGCGGACGAATTCCGAGTTGTGCCAACACGCCTCGATCAAGATTCATTCGCTCACCCGGGTTCACGATTCGTCACGCGCAAAATCTTACACGATGTTTATTCAGTCATAAGTAAGTGATTCCCCGGAAAGATGAGGGTAACCATGGTGATCGATTGTCCTCTCCGGTCATGCATGCTCCATGCGTTGCTCCACCTCACGTAAAATGGTTTTTTCAAAATTACAAGGTTCTACAAAGTGTGACGCGAGCTTGATTGGATTCAAGCGCTACGAGGCATCGCAGCATTGCTGGTCTTCATCTGTCACGCGCGGATCGTGTTACGCGGCACACCCTGGGAGTCGATTTCCGAGCATTGGATGACGCCAGGCGCCCTCGGTGTCGATCTGTTCTTCATGATCAGGTTTCATCATGGTCTATACGACTACCGCCTGCGACGGATCGATTCGCTATACGGCGTCGTTTCTGATCAAGCGTTTTGCGAGAGTCTGGCCGGTGTACGTGGTTGCTGTGCTGGCAGATCTGCTGCTTGCTCGCATGCATCTGATATCTACGGCAAAGGTGTTCCCGCCGCTACTTGCCATTTTGAAGAGTCTCGTTTTCATCCCAATCGATGCGAGTAAGGCCCCGTTCTTCGATACACCTTACGATGTTGGCTGGACGCTTAATTTCGAGTTGTACTTCTATCTCGTCTTTGGGTTATCGATGCTTTTCGGGCGTCACCGATGGAAGGCGCTCTCGACGTGGTTTGTCTTCACGCTCGTCGCGATCCCGCTGATCGCGTCGGGGCACGTCGGCCTCGACGTCCGGCAGAATTATGGGATAACACACGCGTACATCGCCCTCATTTCAAACCCGATTGTCTGGGAGTTTGCAGTTGGCGTCGTGATTGCTCGCCTGTATCTTGGATCGATGTATCTGCCGCGTCATCCCGTCACCTATGTGCTGATCGTTTCCACGATTGTCTTCGCTGCCTGGTACGACTTCACGTGGCACGGAACGTTTAACGGACTGGATCAATGGGGCGCGCCTCTTCCGCTCGCGCTGCTCGTGCTGGCTCTGGCGAGCAAGAGGGTGCACTTTCAGGTACCTGCGGTGCTCGTATGGTTGGGCGGTATCTCGTATTCACTGTACCTTTTCCACCCCTTGGCAAGCGAGGGGCTGCAGAGCTTGATGAGTGCAGTGAGCCTTGGCCGGCTGATACCCACGTGGTGGTGTGCTGCTGCAGTGACGGTCTTCGCTATTGCCATCGCGAGTATCGCGAACGTGCTGCTTGAAGACGGTCTTTCAACCTGGGTTCGTCACAGGCTGTTCGCTTTCCTCGACTCCTTCGACCGGCGGGACTCCAGATCGGCAAATCGCAGCTAGCGGGGCGAGGCAATTCCTGCCTGTTAAAAAGCAGTGCCATGTCTGGAAGGATTGGGGGGCGTGAATTCGACCAGGTCTTTGCGCAGTGTGTCGGCCAGGCTGGGCGAAGCGAGCGGATTCCAGTTGAAGATCTTCTGGCGGAGGCGGTGAGATTCGAACTCACGGAAGGGTTGCCCCTTCGCCGGTTTTCAAGACCGGTGCATTCAACCGCTCTGCCACACCTCCGGGAGGCGGAATTGTACCCTGGAACATCGCCGCCGAGCGACGTCCCAGGTCTCCGCTCACCGTGCGTCGTTCAGAAAAAGCTCCTGCAGATCGTTCAGGAAGCGCTGCCCGAGCGGCGTCGGCGCAATCTGCTGATGATCCCGCGCAATCAACCCGCGACGCTCCGCTTCCTGCAGCGCCGGCTCGATCGACGTCATCGACAATCCCGTCCGCTCGATGAAGCGGTGCACCGGAAATCCTTCCACCAGTCGCAGCGCGTTCAGCATGAACTCGAACGGCAGATCGTGCGGCCCGACCTCATGTTCTTCCTGCACCGGCGTGCCGGCTTTCGCCTGCTCGATGAAAGTCGTCGGATGCTTATAGCGCACCTGGCGTAGCACGCGATTCGGAAACGACAGCTTCGTGTGCGCGCCAGCGCCGATCCCGAGGTAATCGCCGAAACGCCAGTAGTTCAGGTTGTGCTTGCTCTGCCGATGCGGCTGCGCATACGCCGATACTTCGTAGCGCGCATAGCCGGCCTCAGTCGTTCGCTCGTGAATCCACTCCTGCATGTCGGCGGATGCATCGTCGTCGGGAAGGGCCGGCGGAAACTTCGCAAACAGCGTGTTCGGCTCGAGCGTCAGGTGGTACAGCGACAGATGCGGCGGCGCGAACGCGAGCGCCGTCTCGATGTCGGCCTGGCATTCGGCGAGCGTCTGCTGCGGCAGCGCGAACATCAGGTCGAGATTGAAGTTATCGAACGTGCGCGCGGCGACCTCGACGGCCTGGCGTGCCTGCGTCGCGTCGTGAATCCGCCCGAGTGCCTTCAGATGCGCTTCGTTGAAACTCTGGATGCCGACCGACAGCCGGTTCACGCCGCTCGCCCTGAACTGCGCGAACTTCGCGGCCTCGAACGTGCCGGGGTTCGCTTCGAGCGTGATCTCTGCATCGGCATCGAGCGGCAGCAGCGCGCGCACGTCGGACAGCAGCCGGTCGAGTCCGGCCGCCGACAGCAGGCTCGGCGTCCCGCCACCAATGAACACCGTATGCACCTGACGTCCCCACACCAGCGGCAGCGCAAGTTCGAGATCGGCGCGCAGCGCATCGAGGTAGTCGTTTTCGGGAAACGCGTCGCCCTTCCATTCGTGCGAGTTGAAATCGCAGTACGGGCACTTGCGCACGCACCACGGAAAATGAACGTACAGCGCGAGCGGCGGCAGCGATGTCAACCGGATGCCGCCCGGTGCGGTGAACGCGCGGATCACGCCGGCGCCCGTCGATGCAGTACTCATGCATCCTCCCGCAGACGCGCGAGCAGTTGCCGCAGCGCAATCGCGCGATGGCTGTTCGCGTTCTTCACGGCCGGGTCGAGTTGCGCGGCCGTCGCGTTCAGTTCGGGGATGAAGAACAGCGGGTCGTAGCCGAAGCCGTTCGCGCCGCGCGGCGCGTCGAGCATTTCGCCATGCCAGCGGCCTTCGGCGATCAGCGGTTCGGGGTCGTCTTCGTGGCGCACCAGCGCGAGCACACAGTAGTAGTACGCGCGACGGTCGTCGTTATGTTGCAACTGGGCGACCAGATGCGCGTTGTTCGCCGCGTCGCTTTTCTCGCCGCCCGCGCGTTGTGCGTAGCGTGCCGAATAGACGCCGGGTGCACCGCGCAATGCGCGCACGCAGAGGCCGGAATCGTCGGCGAGCGCGGGCAGGCCGGTGAGCCGCGCCGCGTGACGCGCCTTGGTCAACGCGTTTTCGACGAAGGTCGGATAGGGCTCTTCCGCTTCGGGCACATTGAGCTCGCCCTGCGGGACGAGCGTGATGCCGGCATTCTCCAGCAGCGCTGCGAACTCGCGCAGCTTGCCGGCGTTGTTCGACGCGAGCACGACCCTGGCGAGCGGGTCGGCCGGCGCGAGGTGCTCACTCATCCTTCAACCCCAATGCTTCTTTCTGTTTCGCGATCAGCGTCTCGATGCCGGCTTGCGCGAGATCGAGCAGCGTGTTCATTTCGGCGCGCGAGAACGGCACGCCTTCGGCGGTGCCCTGGATCTCGACGAAGCCGCCGTCGCCGGTCATCACGACGTTCATGTCGGTGTCGCACTGCGAGTCTTCGTCGTAGTCGAGGTCGAGTACCGGCACGCCGTTGTACACGCCAACCGAAATCGCGGCGACGTAATCGGTGATCGGCGACGTTTCGATGCGGCCGGTGGCGAGCAGCTTCGCGATCGCATCGTGCGCGGCGACGAACGCGCCGGTGATACTCGCGGTGCGCGTGCCGCCGTCGGCCTGGATCACATCGCAGTCGATGTGCAGCGTGCGTGTGCCGAGGCGTTCGAGATCGAATACCGAGCGCAGCGCTCGGCCGATCAGGCGCTGGATCTCCTGCGTGCGGCCGGTCTGCTTGCCGCGTGCGGCCTCGCGGTCGCTGCGCGTGTGCGTCGCGCGGGGCAGCATCCCGTATTCGGCAGTGAGCCAGCCTTGCCCGCGATCGCGCAGGAAGGAGGGCACCTGTTCGGCGATGCTCGCGGTGCAGATGACCTTCGTGTCGCCGAATTCGACGAGCACGGAGCCCTCTGCATGCTTCGTGTAATGGCGCGTGATGCGCACGTCGCGCAGCTGATCGGCGGGGCGGCCGCTGGGGCGTTTCGTGGTGTCGTTCATCGTCGGGACCGTGGCAGGGAAGGTGGGGGCGGAGGAAACCGCGATTTTACCGCCGATCGGCGGAGTGGGCGGCGTTTGCGCAGGCTTCGCTCAACGAGGGCACGCAGCGAAAGATGGGATAATGCGCGTTCCCCGCCCCGCGTCCCGTACACGCCGGGCGACTCGATCCACGGGCCATCCGGACGATCCCTGGCGGTCGTTCTGCGGCCTTTCTCGCGAGACGAACGATGATCTACAGCATGACCGGCTATGCGAGCGCCACGCGCGAACTCGTCGCGGCCTCGGGCAACGGTGGCGTGAGCGTGTCCGTCGAACTCCGTACCGTTAACTCGCGTTTCCTCGATCTGAACTTCCGGATGCCGGAAGACGTGCGCGTCTGCGAACCGACGCTGCGCGAAATGCTGATGACGAAGCTGTCGCGCGGCAAGGTCGACATCCGCATCAACGTGCAGCGCAGCGAGCAGTCGGCGAACGCAGGCGCACTGAACCGCGATGCGCTCGATCAGCTCGCGGTGCTCGAACAGGCAGTGCTGCAGTCGTTCCCCGATGCAGGCCATCTGCGTACCGGCGAAATCCTGCGCTGGCCCGGCGTGCTCGCGGAAAGCGGCGTTGCTGCCGACACGCTGCGCGACGCGGTGCTCGGCTGCGGCAAGCAGACGATCGCCGATCTGATCGACGTGCGTGGCCGCGAAGGCGCGCAACTCGCGACGATGCTGCTGAACAACGTGACCGAGATGGAAGCGATCGTCACGAAGATCACGCCGCTCGTGCCCGAACTGATCGCGAAGCATCAGCAGAAGATCGTCGAGCGTCTGCAGGAAGCGCTCGGTCTCGCGGCACCGGACGCTGCCGCGACGATCGTGTCGCGCGAGGAAATCAGCGAACGGATCCGCCAGGAAGTGACGATGTACGGTATCCGTATCGATATCGCGGAAGAACTGTCGCGGCTCACCGCGCATCTGAACGAAACGCGTCATGTGATCGAGAAGGGTGGCCGCGTCGGCAAGCGGCTCGACTTCATGATGCAGGAACTGAATCGCGAAGCGAACACGCTCGGGTCGAAGGCGGCGGCTAAGGAACTCGCCGATTCGTCGATGACGTTGAAGCTGCTCATCGAACAGATGCGCGAGCAGGTGCAGAATCTCGAATAATCAGAACATCCGGAGTCGAGCATGACCGACCACACACACGACGGCCACGCGCCGCGTAATCCGTACGCAGGGGTCTACCCAGGCAACCTGTTCATGGTCGTCGCGCCGTCGGGCGCGGGCAAGTCGACGCTCGTCAATGCGCTGCTCGAGCGCGACGCGGCGATCCGTCTGTCGATCTCGTACACGACGCGTCCGCCGCGCCCGAAAGAACAGGGCGGCCAGCACTATCACTTCACCACCGTCGATGATTTTCTGGCGCGTCACGCAGCAGGCGAGTTTCTCGAAAGCGCAGAGGTGCACGGCAACTACTACGCGACCTCACGCGTGTGGATCGAAGGGCAGATGAAAAGCGGCCATGACGTGCTGCTCGAAATCGACTGGCAGGGCGCGCAGCAGGTGAAGAAGCAGTTTCGCAACGCAGTCGAGATCTTCATTCTGCCGCCGTCGCTCGAAGCACTTGAGGACCGTTTGAAGAAGCGCGGTCAGGATGAACCGAACGTGATCACGCGGCGTCTGCTCGCGGCCGGTAGCGAAATGGCGCACGCGGCGGAAGCGGAGTATGTCGTGATCAACGAGAACTTCGATCGCGCGCTCGCGGAGTTGCAGTGCCTGGTGGGCGCGACGCGTTCGCGGTTCGCATCGCAGTACGCGCGTCACACGGAGCTCTTCATGCAGCTCGGCATCCACCTGCCGCATGGCGGCTGACGGCGGGATGCCGTGCACATAAGGTAGAATGAGCGACATACTGAGAAGGAACCCAAGACATGGCCCGCATCACCGTTGAAGACTGCCTGAAACAGATCCCGAATCGTTTCGAACTGGCGCTGGCAGCAACCTATCGCGCGCGTCAGCTCGCACAAGGTCACACGCCGAAGATCGAAAGCCGCGACAAGCCCACCGTCGTCGCGCTGCGCGAAATCGCGGCAGGCCAGGTCGGCGTTGAAATGCTGAAGAAGGTGCCGGTCTAAGGCACCTCGTCCGTTTTCGAACGCCGTGTAATTTTGATCCCACGCGTGCAGACCGCGGACCGTCGATAAGGAGGCGAACATGAGCACCAATCCTTCGCCCCCCACCGACGCCACGGAAATCGAGCGGGAGTCCGACTCCCCCTCGTCCGCACGCAAGTACATCGACGCGGTCCTCGAACAGTCGTTTCGCCATCTGTTCGGGCCGACCGCCACGCCGGAGCAACCGCGCCGGCATGACGTCGTCTCGATCGCGAGACTCACCTCCGCACTCGCCGGCTATCTGTCCGCCGACGAGATCAAGGAGGTCAAGGCCGCGTTCCACTTCAGCGACGAAGCCCACCTCGGTCAGTATCGCCAGAGCGGCGAGCCCTACATCACGCATCCTGTTGCCGTCGCGGAAATCTGCGCGGGCTGGAAGCTCGACGCGCAGTCGATCATGGCGGCGCTGCTGCATGACGTGATGGAAGACCAGGGCGTGACCAAGGCCGAGCTCGCGGAACGCTTCGGCGCGAAGGTCGCGGAACTGGTCGACGGCCTGTCGAAACTCGACAAGATGGAGTTTCGCAATCGCGAGGAAGCGCAGGCGGAAAACTTCCGCAAGATGCTGCTCGCGATGGCGCGCGACGTGCGCGTGATTCTCGTCAAGCTCGCGGACCGGCTGCACAACATGCGCACGCTCGGCGCGGTGCCGCCGGAAAAGCGCCGGCGCGTCGCGCGCGAAACGCTCGACATCTATGCGCCGATCGCGCATCGGTTGGGCCTGAACAATACGTATCGCGAGCTGCAGGATCTGAGCTTCGCGAACTTCAATCCGCATCGCTACGCGACGCTCGAAAAAGCGGTGAAGGCGGCGCGCGGCAATCGCCGCGAAGTGGTCGGCAAGATTCTCGAATCGGTGCAGCGCGCGCTTGCCGACGCGCAGCTCGATGCCGAGGTGACCGGCCGCGAAAAGACCATCTTCAGCATCTACAAGAAGATGCGCGACAAGCAGCTGTCGTTCTCGCAGGTGCTGGACGTGTATGGCTTTCGCGTGGTCGTCGAGAGCGCGCTCGAATGCTATACGTGTATCGGTGCGCTGCATGCGCTGTACAAGCCGGTACCCGGCAAGTTCAAGGACTACATCGCGATTCCGAAAGTGAACGGCTACCAGTCGCTACATACGACGCTGGTGGGACCGTTCGGTGCGCCGATCGAATTCCAGGTGCGCACGCGCAAGATGCACGAGATCGCCGAGGCCGGCGTCGCCGCGCACTGGCTGTACAAGAACGGCGGCGCGGATCTGAACGATGTGCAGAAGCGCGCGCATCAGTGGCTCAAGTCGCTGCTCGACATTCAGAGCGAAGCGGGGGATTCGAGCGAATTCCTCGAGCACGTGAAGATCGATCTGTTCCCGGATGCCGTCTACGTGTTCACGCCGAAGTCGAAAATCATGGCGCTGCCGCGCGGCGCGACCGCACTCGACTTCGCGTATTCGATCCACAGCGACCTGGGCAACCAGTGCGTCGCGGTGAAGATCAACAACGAGCTGCTGCCGCTGCGTACCGAGCTGAAGAGCGGCGATATCGTCGAGGTGATTACCGCGCCGTATTCGAAGCCGAATCCGGCCTGGCTCGGCTTCGTGCGTACCGGCAAGGCGCGCTCGGCGATCCGCCATTATCTGAAGACGATGCGGCTCAACGAGTCGGTGCAGCTCGGCGAACGCCTCGTCGAGCAGGCGCTCAAGGGGTATGGGTTCGCGCTGTCGGATGTGACGCCGGAGGTCTGGGAAAAGCTCGTGCAGTGGACCGGCAACAAGAGCGGTCAGGAGATTTTCGCGGATATCGGGCTCGGTCGACGTGTCGCTGCGGTGATGGCGAAGCGCATCGAGGTGCTGATGCGAGGTCTCGACGGCGACGACGATAATTCGCGGGAAGCGTCAGCGGCATCGACTGCGCCGCCGGTGGTCATTACCGGGACGGAAGGCATGTCGGTGCAGTTGTCCGCGTGCTGCCGCCCGATTCCCGGCGACGACATCATGGGCTACATCGGCATCGGGCTCGGTATGGCGATCCATACGACCGACTGCCGCGTTGCACAACGTATCCACCGGCGCGATCCGGGCCGCTGGATCGATGTCGCCTGGGCGCCGCAGCCGGGCCGTCTGTTCGATGTGGCCGTCAAGGTGCTCGTGAACAACACCAAGGGCGTGTTTGCGCGCGTGGCGGCCGATATCACGTCGGCGGATGCGAACATCGTCCACATCGCGATGGACGAAGATCTGTCGCAGGAATCCACCGTGCTCCGGTTCGTGATCCAGGTGAGCGACCGCGTGCATCTGGCCAACGTGATGCGCCGCGTGCGGACCAATCCGGACGTGATGCGCATCGTGCGCGAGCGGCCCAGCGAAGAGCAGCATCACCGTCACGACGGCGGCATGCGGATCGATCGGGAACGCGCGGACTACTGACCGCGGCGTTGCTTCGCTGCCGCTCCATCGTCGAGGAGCGACACACACCATGAACGTAGCCGAACTGAAGGACGACGCGCTCGACTATTGGGCCGCGCGTGGCCTGCACGACTTCGTGCGCGAAATCTATTTCACCGACAGCGGACGTACCATCGCGATTCGCGGCAACGATCGCGGGCGGCCGTGGGATGGGCGGTTCACGCCGTCACGCTCGTGGGAAGCGGCCGCCGTTGTGCTGGAGCGTGTTCGGCGGCTGGAAGTACGCGAGCAGTCCGCGCATGGTGCGGTTTGTGTCGTCGAATTCGATGGCAGTGGAGGGGAGATCGAAGGGCGGGGAGAGTCGCTGCGGATTGCGTTGCTGCGCGCGTTTGTCGGGAGCCGCTTTGGTCAGTCTGTTGACGACGTGCTCCGGCATTCGCAGGCGCTGCTCGGCACGAGGGCCGAACCCGTCGACGAGCAGACGACAGCATCTGCGGTCGTCGAAACACCGGATCCGGATGGCCGGATCGGCGATATCAAGTCGGCACCGCGCTAACGCCATCGACATGCGCGTCGATATCCGAGCGCAAAAGCAAAAAGGGCCTTCCGCAATGGAAGGCCCTTCATGAGTGGTGCGGCTGGCAGGATTCGAACCCACGACCCCTTGGTTCGTAGCCAAGTACTCTATCCAACTGAGCTACAGCCGCACGTAAGCGGTACGGGTGGAAGCGTGCACGACGCGCTTACAACACCTTGAAACGAAAGGGCCTTCCATGGAGGAAGGCCCTCAAAAAAGTGGTGCGGCTGGCAGGATTCGAACCCACGACCCCTTGGTTCGTAGCCAAGTACTCTATCCAACTGAGCTACAGCCGCACGCAGAAACGAGATTATAGCAAAGCTTCAAAAAAAGGGAAGCGACAAACGCGGATTTGTCCGCTGAGGGGTATCGTGTAACCTTGAAGCAGAACGTTTGGAGTATTGACTGGATTACGATGAACAAGGCTTTTGTCAAAGAATCGAGTGACGAGAACGACGACGATCCCGACGTCGCTCAGCCCGAGATGCCCGCTGGGGCAAAGAACTACATCACGCCGGCCGGCTATCGGCGGTTGCGTGATGAACTGCTGCATCTGATCGACGAAGAGCGGCCTGAGGTCGTGAAACTGGTGTCGTGGGCTGCGTCGAATGGAGATCGTTCGGAGAACGGCGATTACATCTACGGAAAGCGGCGATTGCGTGAAATTGATCGGCGCATCCGCTTTCTGACCAAGCGGCTCGATCTTGCCGAAATAGTCGACAGCAGTCGGCAGGAGAATGTCGACCAGGTGTTTTTTGGCGCGACCGTCGACTATGCGACCGAAGATGGCGGTGAGCACACGGTGACGATCGTCGGCGTCGATGAGGTCAATCTCGATCGGGGGCACGTCAGCTGGATTTCGCCGGTGGCGCGTGCGTTGTTAAAAGCGCGGATCGGCGATCAGGTGACACTCCATACGCCTGTGGGTCCTGAGCCGATCGATGTGCTTGACGTGAAATATCCGCCGCCAGATGTTGCGGTGTGAACGCTGCCGGACACCGCGTTGTTCGCGGCTGGATGTAGGTCCGTCGAATATAAAAACAATGAAAAAAGGCGCCGCAAGCGGCGCCTTTCGATACTGCGGATACTGCCAGTCGCTTAGAAGCGGTGACGCAGACCAGCCGTCACAGCGACTTGCTTGTTGTTGCCCGAAGCAGCCAGACCGTTGATGTCTGCATCGATGCCAGCGCTTTGGTTGACTTGCTGGTATTCGCCTTGCAGGTACACGTCGGTACGCTTCGACAGCGCATACGCCGTTTGCAGGTTGAACTGGTTCCAGTGCGGATGCGAACCATCCAGGCTTGCCTTGGTGTACGTGTACGAACCGGCGACGCTCAGAGCCGGCGTCAGGGCGTAACGAGCGTTCGCTTCGATGTTCTGGAAGCGTGCGCTACCGCCGCCGAAGCCGATACCGTTGGTTTGACCCGAAGCGCCAGAGCCGATACCCGTCAGTTGCGACAGGTTCGTTTGCGTGTACACGAGGCCGACGGTTGCCGGGCCGAACGCGTAGTTAGCACCTGCGCCCCACGTACGCTGACGGCCAGCGAAGAACGTGTTGTCGCTCGAAACTGCGCCCGACGTGTTGAGCGCTCCCGGTGCACCAGCGTTGCTGTTCAGTTGCAGGTAAGCCGCTGCGAGGTTCAGGCCGCCCCAGTTGTACGACGCGCCCGCGCTGTATGCGCGGTTGTTCGCGAAGCCGTCAGCCTGGTTCGAGAAGCCATACAACGCGCCGAACTTGAAGCCGCCGTAGTTAACGCTTTGGTACTTGACCGAGTTGTTAACACGGAACGAGTTGTTCAGGTTGTCGTTGTCGAACGGGTGGGCGAACTGCGTGCCGCCGTATTGCGTGCCCGTCAGAGCCAGCGGAGCGACGTAGTCGACCACGCTGTCGTATTGACGGCCGAGGGTCACAGCGCCGAACTGGTTGCTCGACAGACCGACGAATGCTTGACGGCCGAACTCACGACCACCTTGCTTCAGGGTGCCGTCGTTGATGCCGAAGCCGTTTTCCAACGTGAAGATTGCCTTCAGGCCACCGCCGAGGTCTTCAGCGCCGCGCAGGCCCCAACGGCTGCCGTTCACCGAGCCGCTCGTTTCTTGCCAGTTGGAGTGGCCGTGCTGGTTGTTCGTGTAGGTGATGCCCGCGTCGATCAGGCCGTACAGCGTGACGCTGCTTTGGGCGTGCGCTGCGGTAGCAAAAACGCCCGTCAGGGCAGCGACCATGAGAGTCTTTTTCATCTTTGTAACTCCGAGAACAGGATGGGCTTTAGCAACCCAGGCTTGAAGGAAACCATCACGCGAGCGCTGCGAGAGGCGAAATTCGCGTGAAGCGCGCGGTGCTGCAGACGCGCCGGTTTCCGGACAGGCAAAGTGTAGAGAGGCAAGCGCCGCAGAGGGCGTTCCGATTTGCGCAATAAAGTATTACGTGATCGGAAATGATGTCGAATCGGGGCGTAAGCCTTGCTGGTAAAGGCTTTGCGGGAGGAGTGCCGCTACGGGGAGGGTGTGTCAACCAACAGGCGTTGTGCAATTGCTACAACAAACCGGGCGCGAAAACAACGCAAAAAGACGTATAAAAGGATTGTTGCCGTATAAGGAATAGATGTTTGTTGTTCGTGCTGGTAATCGTCTGCTTTGCCGGCGCTATACTGAAATTTCTGCTTTCCGAAGCAGACTTTTTCGTTGACGAAAAAGATCTCCAAACCTTTGTCGGCGCGACTTCCCAGTCGCGCTTTTTTTTGCCTCGTCGAGCCCCAGCTCCGTCATCCGTTCTGTGAACCGGCTGTTGCGAAGGGATCGAGCGCCGACGACAGGGCCCAATCTTCCATTACATAGTGACGGGCGTCCATAGGGGAAGACAGCAGGTTCTGCCAGTGATCACCGTGCCAGACGGGATCGAATGCGAAGGCGGGAAGAGGGGGCGCCGCGCGTGCGACTTTTGCCTTGGGTCGCGTAAACCACGCGACGAGGCGACGGAGTTCGTTCAGCATTTTTTGGTCTCCCTGATCTCTTTGTAAAATCGATCTTGAAAGGGATGTTCCGCCTGTACAACCCGGACAAACACTTATCAAAAACTCACGGCATTACTTCTCGGAAATATTTTCCTGGATTAATCGTATATCCGGTTCCGGTAAGTAATAATGACGCTTTTATAGCAGTCATGACACCCGAGAAGCGTGATCGAAATGGGCGCGATGCGGTGCGCATCGGAAAGTTCATTCAAGACGTTGTTTCTTCCAAAAAATTCCTTGACGACGGTTCGCCGCCGCCCGTATAACGGCAATGCTGAATTTTCGATTGACAGACGCACCGGCATTCAAAGTCGATGCGTGCCTCCGGCAACAGAGGATGAGCATCGTGGATCGGCTTGAGGGCATTGCCCGCTTTTATTAAATCTTGAAGGAAACTGGAACATGGAAACCGGTATCGTCAAATGGTTCAACGATGCTAAGGGCTTTGGCTTCATTACATCGGATGCAGGCGGCGAAGATCTGTTTGCGCATTTCTCGGAAATTCGCTCGGAAGGCTTTAAGTCGCTGAAGGAAAACCAGCGCGTCTCGTTCGAAGTCAAGACGGGCCCGAAAGGCAAGCAGGCTGCAAACATCCAGCCGCTGTAAATGCCTGTAGCCGCATGAGTCGACTGCGGCATATTGGAAGCCTCCTTTTCAGGAGGCTTTTTTTATTTTGATTGGCGATTAACTGGTTTATAAAACCGATAATCGAATATCGGTGCCCCGAAAGTCCGCTCGCTCCCGCTATGCACCACCCAGCCGGCCACCTTACCCGTCCGGCCAGCCGCTCACTAATGGCATACTCCTCCAATGCCACTTTCCGAATTTCCCATGTCCGAGCCTGTTCCACCCAATCTTGCGATCGACATGCCAATCGTCTTCGTCGATCTTGAAACGACCGGTGGTTCCGCGGGCGAAGACCGCATTACCGAAGTAGGCGTCGTCGAGATCGGACCGGGCGGTGTGTCGCGCTGGAGTGCATTGGTCGATCCGCGGCGATCGATTCCCCCGTTCATTCAGCAGCTCACCGGGATTACCGATGCAATGGTGCGCGGCGCGCCCACGTTCGACGCCATCGCTCCGGGGCTTTTCGAGCGCCTGAACGGCAAGCTGTTCGTCGCGCATAACGCCGGCTTCGACCGGGGCTTCCTGCGCAGCGAGTTCTCGCGCGTGGGCTTCGCGTTCAATCCGGACGTGCTTTGCACGGTCCGACTGTCGCGCGCGCTGTTTCCCGCCGAAAAGCGGCACGGACTCGATGCGTTGACGTTGCGGCATGCGCTGGTCGCCGCCGACCGTCACCGCGCGCTCGCCGACGCCGATCTGTTGTGGCAATTCTGGCAGCGTCTTCACACGCTGGTACCGACGGACGCACTGCGCGCGCAGATCGAGCGCACGATGCAGCGCTATCGGCTTGCCGGCGACATCACCGAGGATCATCTCGATGCCGCACCGGCAGGCTGTGGCGTCTATATGTTTTACGGCGACGATGACGTGCCGCTTTACGTCGGCAGGAGCGTGCGCGTGCGTCAGCGGCTACGCGCGCATCTGACGGGCGAGCGTCGGTCGTCGCGTGAAATGCGCATTGCGCAGCAGGTGCGGCGGGTCGAATGGCGCGCGACGGGCGGCGAGGTCGGTGCGCTGCTCGCGGAGGCGCAGTGGATCGCGACGTTTGGTCCGGTGCATAACAAGAAGCCGCGTAGCTCGAGGAGCGATCCGGTCGATGCACCGTGGCCCTACGACGGGGCGATCGCCTTCGAGGAGCGCGAGGAGCGGGATGACACGCAACGGCAGCGCACGTTTCATGTCGTCGACCGGTGGCGCTACCTCGGCAGCGCACCTTCGCTCACCGCAGCCGCCGCGCTATGGTCCACGACCACGACCACGACCACGGCCGGCACGTTCGAACTGTCCACCTACCGGATCCTGCAGACGCATCTCGCGCGCGGTCTGCGCGTGATGCCCCTTGCCGTACCCGAGTCCGCGATGACGGGCACCGCGTCCGCCGCGGCATAACATCGATACGGCTGATCCCAGCAATCAGCCGTTAGCCGGTCGCTCCGACACCGCCCGATTCACACACATGACCCAGCGCGTGCACGAGCGCCTGCGAGTAAGCGGCGTCGTAGCGCGTCAGCGATTTCCAGTTTGCAACGCCATCCGCGACCCGCGTCGGGCAGTCCGGCGTCGCGCGCAACGGCTGCACGCGTGCGAGCCCAGCGATCAGCGATACCGTCAATGCATCCAGCTGCGGCCGGGTCGTGGTCGCGAGATCCGGTGCCGGACCTTCGGGCGGACGCGTCGTCTGCCACGTCTTGAACAGATCGTTCTGAACGTCTTTGCTCGCGTCGATCTGGTCCTGGAAAAACGCGTGCGCGAATGCCGGATCGACGTTTGCCGCAGCCGCGCGCTTTTCCACATCCTTGAGCAACGCGGCTTCGCGAGGCGTGTCGGTAATCGACCGATGATTCGCCCACTTCCAGCGCGCGACCGGTTCAGCCAGCGCGAGCCGCTGCGACGCGAGCGCGATCAGATTGGTCAGCGCGACATCGGCGTCGGCCGCGTGAGCCGATGCCGGTACGAACGCAACAGCGGGGAACAGCGCGAGCACACAGCCGAGCGCTCGAAAGCGAGACGAAGTTTTCATCGGGAGAGAATAGATGTCGGTACGGGAGCGACCGGAAAGCGGAAGGATAGACGAAGCGCCGAAGGAGCGTGCGCCGGTCAGGCAAAACGGAGGGGAGGAACGTGACGCGCGCGCAAACCCACACGTCAGCGCGATGGGCTACTGACGATCAGCGGGCGACAACCCGCATGCGCGATTCCAGCGGTGCGCGCAAACGCGAGTTACCGCAGCGCAGCATCGAAACTGCGGCGGTCGCAACGTCGCGACAAGCGCTTACTTTTGCTCGCACGTCTTGCGTTGCTCGTCGAGAAACGCACGAACGTGTTGCGGCAATTCGGCCCCGAGGAATTCGACGCCTGCGGGTTCCGGGTCCGGACTAAATACCTTGTCCGGGCTCGGGACTCTCGGCGGTTTGGTATCCATGATAGTTCTCCTGTGCAAACCGATTATCTGCCTCGACCGCCGATTTGCACCAGCGCTGCGAAGCCGTCATGTTGCTTTCACCACTCCTCTGTTGCTTTAACGGCACAGCGCTGGATTAATTCAAAGCCGTCCAAATAAAATTTGTAGATTCCGCCCGTCGGGATGCACGCTCGAAATTTCAGTCGCCGATCTCTTTGATAACGAATGATCACCTGTCTGCGTTGACGTGCATTCGTTCGTCATCGCTCGTTGCTGGTGGTTCCCGCAGTTCGCGAGCTAACCTCCACGCAATCCACATTCCATTTGCCGATCGGCCGTGCGTTTTTCCCGGCGCGATCGCGTAGCGCGTTGAAGATCAACTCACCGCACAGGTTGACTTCGCGCTTCCGTCATATGAATCATCATCAACGGGCGAAATTTTTCCGCCGCGTATTTGCGTTCGCCCTCGGGAACCAGCTGATGCCGCGCGACACATGGGAAACTCGGTTCGCGTCGTGGGGGATAAGGAAAGCATTCGCTGTCGCGCATCCGGACGCGCGGTGGCTGCAACGAAAGACGGATCGAATGCGAGGCGCCGGAGCGAACCCTCAACGTTTGGTCCGAACACATTGAGCCGGCGCGTGTGATACGTACAACAGCAACGATCTTGCGCGGGACCCGCGCCCCAACACTGATCGACAGGAGTCAGGCAATGCGAGTATTGATCACAGGATCTGCCGACGGGCTCGGCCAGATGGCCGCGCGTCTGCTCGTCGCGGAGGGTCATCGAGTGGTGCTGCATGGTCGGAGCGCGGCGCGCTCGCAGCAGGCGCTCGATGCGGTGCCGGGCGCGGAGGCCGTGGTGTCAGGCGATCTGTCGAGCCTTCGCGACATGGCCGACGTCGCCGCTCAGGCGAACCGCCTCGGGCGTTTCGATTCGATCATCCACAACGCGGCGGTGGGGTACCGCGAACAACGACGCATCGAAACAGAGGATGGCCTGCCGCACGTCTTCGCGATCAACACGCTCGCGCCGTACGTGCTGACCGCATTGATCGATGCGCCGCAGCGGCTCGTCTATCTGAGTTCGGGTCTGCATCGCAGCGGCGATGCGAGTCTGGATGATCTCGAGTGGCGAGCGCGGCGCTGGGACGGCACGGCCGCGTATTCGGATTCGAAACTGCACGACCTGCTGCTTGCATTCGCGGTGGCACGGCGCTGGCCGCACGTGTTGTCGAATGCGCTCGAGCCCGGTTGGGTCGCAACGAAGATGGGCGGTCCCGGCGCGCCCGACGATCTCGATGCGGCACCGCGCACGCAGGCGTGGCTCGCGGTGAGCGACGATGCGGCGGCGCGCGTGAGCGGGCAGTACTTCTATCACATGAAGCCGCGTCCCACGCATCCGGCGGCAGACGATCCCGACGTGCAGGATCGTCTGCTCGATGCGTGCGAGCGGTTGTCGGGCGTCGCGCTACCCGACTGACTCGGTGGCGGACAAGTTACGTCGCGGCGCCGAGCGGAACCGTCAGCGACGTCCCCGCCGGGTCCAGCCTCAATTCGGTGCCTGCTTCCGGACGCAGCGTCGCTTCGTAGTCGCTCGACAGCACGACGAAGCCGAGACGATGACCCGCCGCGAGCGTGTAGTCGCGCGGCATGAACGTGAGCTGCAGATCGTATTGCATGCCCGGCTGGACCGGCTGCGACGCACCGATCGATGCGCGGTTGCGCGGATCGGTCCACGCACGCGTGATGATCGTCGCGGTGCCGTCGGGCGCGCGGTCGATCAGCAATCCAGTCACGTTCGCGACGGCTGAGAACGCCAGCCGCACCTTCGCGGTCGCCGTGCCCGACAGACGGCTCGCGGTCGCGAGCGGAGCCGTGTCGAAGCGCCCGCGATGCGCGCCGCTGTCGGTGTTCGCGAGATCGAGCGCCATGATTTGCGCATCGTCGGTGAACGTCACGATGGGGCCGCCGCTCGCGTAGCGCAGCAGCACGCCGTCGCGCGAGCCGTCGCCTCCCGCGAAATAGCGGATGGACCGCGCGCTGCTCGCCGGCCACTGCGCTTCCTTCAGCAGCGTGCCGTCGGTCTGCTCGATCACCGCGCCCGCATCGCGTTCGATCGCGTTGTTGTTGCCGAGCAGATAACGCGTGAACCAGCGGTTCACTTCGGTCGTCCACGCGGCGCCCATCGCCGGCCGGTTGCGCGGGTCCATGTGCGTCCCGCGATGCAGCCACAGTTGCGTCGGTACGTGTTGCCGCCGCATCGACTGATACCAGCCTATCGATTGATCGGTTCTGACGTTGTCGTCGGTGAGTCCCTGCGCGATCAGCGCGGGCGCGACCGCGTTGCGCGGCGAGACTTCGCGCGCGGCCCAGAATGCCGAGTAGTCGCCGGTGGTGCGGTCTTCGTCGCGATACGCTTCGTCGATCAGATGCGTGCAGCGTTCGGGATGCGCGTTGGTCAGCAGTGCCTTGAGGTAGACGTCGACGTCTTCGCCCTGATAACCGTCGGGTGCGCGCACGAGCCCGGCCTGTCGATAGTAGCCGTACATGTTGTCGAGGCCCGCGATCGGCACGATTGCGTCGAGTCCGCGTGTGCGCAGACCCGCAACCATCTTCGGCAGCGTGCCGTCGTACGACACGCCGTACATGCCGACGTGACCCGTCGACCAGTCCGCGACGACCGGCTTGCCCGCGCTGTCCTGCGCGACCGCATCGCGGCCGAGCCAGCGGATCACCGATGCCATCGCGACCGATTCTTCGTGCGTGAGAATCGTCGGGCAGCCGTCGGAGCCCGCGGTGCCGAGCGAATCCGCATAGACGATCGTGAAGCCGCGCGGCACGAAGTACGACTCGATCCATGAGCGCGCAGCCATGGCCATGCTGGCTTCTTCGCGCAGATGCGAAACAGGAGAGGGCGCGGCCTTGAGGACGCGTGCGGACGATTGCGTCGATACGCCTGGAGCGGGATGCGGACTGCCGTCGAGTTCGACATCGACATCGTGATCCGGCGCGTCGGCGAGATCGTTGTTGTACGGACTTGCGAGCACGATGACCGGCGTCTTTGCACCGTCGGCGGTTTCGGACGGCCGCACGATATGCACGTGAATGCGGTCCTTCGTGCCGTCGCCGTCGGAATCGACCGGCGTGTCGACCCACGCATCGGTTGCGATCGTGTTACCCGACAGCGACGGCTGCACCTGACCGTCCTTGATGACCGCGCGATACTTGCCGCTCGTGATGTCCGCGTACGGCACGCCCGACGGCGAGAGCTTCGGTGCGCCGTTCGCATCCGGCGAGTTAGCGGCGGAGGGCGTGTCCTGTTTCGCTTCGACGGCCTTGTTCGCGGTCGCGGCACCACCCGAGCCGCTGCTGCCGTTGTCTCCTCCGCATGCCGCAAGCGATGCGGCGGCCGCGAGTGCGGTGATCCAGAGATGCAGTGAACCGGTCGAACGCAGTGCCATCATGTCCCCTCGTAATCGGATTGTTGGGGAATGGTAGTTGGCGCGAGTCGGCGCGTTGCTCACGCTTTCTCACTTCTGGAGCGCGATGCGGCGGTGGGGCGCGGCGATGATGCGCGATGGGACATTGGAACGCGGTGCCGGAAAGTTCGCGGTCGCTTTTTATCCCGACGACGATGACGAGACTTCGATACGTGATCGCTGTCGGATGCGCTTTTCGGCTGCGCATCGCGGCCGTTGGCCTGTATCGTGACCGACGATAGATAAGGAGGACCATGTGCAATGGCTGAGCCGTTATTGATCTACTCGGAAGTCCCTCTTTCTTTTGCCGCGTTCAAGCGATGGCTGGCGCTGCCGTCCGCGTCGGTAGAAAGCGATCGGGCCGCTGGTGCAGAAAATTTCGTCGGTAGCATCTGCGGGTTGATCGCGTCGTACATTCAGGGCGCATGCGATCCCGCTACAGGCAACTACCTGATGTGCCGCTACGACCGGACACAGAAGGCTCTGCAATTCGCCGCGTGCCTCTACGACGGCTCGACGGCGGACGCGCGAGAGGACGCGCACCGCCTCGCTGCGATAGCGCGTTCCGCGATCGCGTGTCAGCGTGGTAACGCGAAGAGCGGGTACATCGTGGCGGAGCTCGATGAGCTTAACTGGCCTCCGGCGCAGGACGTCGATAAAGGGCGCATGGCTTCGCTCGAGAAAGACCCCGTCGATGTCACGCCGGAATGGTTCGCCGCGTGGACCTCGGCGCTGGCCACGTTGGGGCCGTTCGAGAGCCAGATGGAGTGGATCGATCGATTGATCCTGGATGAGCTTCGACAAAATGCACTGCTTCAGCAGGCGAGCCCCGAGCGGCCGGTTCGCATAGGCTGGCTTTATACGGATGGCCAGCAGGTTTATGCGTCAGTAGCGGGGAAGTCGTTTTACGTCGACGATCCCGACGCGCCCGATGGCCAGCGAATGGAGCGCACACCCGACGCGCTCTATTTCCTCGAAGGCGCGAATCCCCGCACGATGCGCGCGCTGTGCGACGACTACTACACCGACGGGAACCTGCTATGGCATTGCAATATATTTTCAGGCGAGATGCCGCAGGCTCTCGCGTACTGCAAAGGCCATACCCCCAGCATCTACAAATTTGTGGACAGCTCCATCGACTCGCTTGTCGTGATGGGTGATTCGGCGTGGAACGTCGCGTACGACGACAGCAAGCCACCTCAGCATCGCTATCACGTCCGGCACACGGCGATCGACGGCAACACGTTCGAGCGGATATCGGCTACGCGTTCGTTTCGGGATTGTCGACGACGCTACGCGTTCGACGAGCGCACCGGCCTCTGCCCCGTTGAAGAGCCGTAACGTGCGACGCCCGACGTGTCGGCGAATCCAGAAAAACAAAAAGCCCAGTCGCGATGACTGGGCTTTTGCCTGAAACTGTTTGGTGCCGGAAAGAGGAATCGAACCCCCGACCTTCGCATTACGAATGCGCTGCTCTACCGTCTGAGCTATTCCGGCATCAGGGAACCGCGATTATAGGGACGTTTTACGGCTCTTGGCAAGTCCCGCGCTCAATTTTTTGACTCGAGGTGGTACCGCGTGACGCGGTCCACTTCGTTCTTCGAGCCGAGGAACACGGCAACGCGTTCGTGCAGGCTCTTCGGCTGGATATCCAGAATGCGCTTGTGGCCGTTGGTTGCCGCACCGCCCGCCTGCTCGACGATGAACGCCATCGGGTTCGCTTCGTACATCAGGCGCAGCTTGCCGGGCTTGTCCGGCGTGCGCATGTCGGCGGGGTACATGAAGATGCCGCCGCGGTTCAGGATACGGTGCACGTCGGCGACCATCGATGCGATCCAGCGCATGTTGAAGTCCGCCTGCCGCGCGCCGTCCTTGCCGTCCTTCAATTCGCCGACGTACTGCTGGACCGGCGGATACCAGTGACGCTCGTTCGACGCATTGATCGCGAATTCGCGCGTCTCGACGGGGATGCGCATGTCGCTTTGCGTGAGCACCCACGACCCGAGCTCGCGATCCAGCGTGAAGCAGTTCACGCCGTGGCCGGTGGTCAGCACGAACACGGTTTGCGGACCGTACACCGCGTAGCCCGCCGCGACCTGCTTGGTGCCCGGTTGCAGGAACGACTGCTCGGTGGATTGCTGGCCGTCGGGCGAACGCAGCACCGAGAAGATCGTGCCGATGGAAACGTTCACATCGATGTTCGACGACCCGTCGAGCGGATCGAACACCAACAGGTATTCGCCCTTCGGATAGTTCGCGGGGATCGGAAAGAACTGCTCCATTTCTTCCGATGCCATGCCGGCGAGGTTGCCGCCCCATTCGTTGGCTTCGAGCAGGATTTCGTTCGACAGGATGTCGAGCTTCTTCTGCACTTCGCCCTGCACGTTTTCGCTGCCGGCGGTGCCGAGCGCGTCGCCGAGCGCGCCCTTGCTGACGTGATAGCTGATCGCCTTGCACGCGCGCGCGACGACTTCGATCAGCAGGCGCAGGTCGGCCGGCAGGTTGTTGTTCTCGCGTTGCTGCTCGATCAGATACTTGGTGAGAGTGGTACGACGCTGCAAGGCCATTGCTCTACTCCGGAAAGGCGAAGGGGACAGTCGGGATTTTACCCGCTCGGATCGGGTGCTCCGTGTTTTCCCGGGTTTTGTCGCGATCGCGCGGTGGCAGCCGGTGTGCGATTGGCGAGCGAGGCACAAAAAAGCCGGCACAGGTGCCGGCTTTCGATGCAACGCAAACCGCTCCGCCTACGCGAGCGCCTTCTCGACGATCTCGCGCACGTCGCGCGATTTCACCTGTGCTGCAACCCGTTCGAGCGCACTGCGCATCTTGTCGCGCAACGCCGGCGTGAAGCGGCGCCACAGTTCGAGCGAACGCGCGAGCCGCGCGGCAACCTGCGGATTCAACGCATCGAGTGCGATGACCTGCTCGGCCCAGAACGCGTAGCCCGAGCCGTCTTCCGCGTGGAACTGCGACGGGTTCGCCGCGCAGAAGCTGAAAATAAGCGAGCGCGCGCGGTTCGGATTCTTCAGATTGAACGCGGGATGCGACATCAGTTTGCGCACGATGTCGATCACCGGACGCTGCGCCGAACCGCGCTGGGTGGCCTGCAGCGCGAACCACTTGTCGATGACGAGCGGTTCCTTCTCGAAGCGCTGATAGAAATCGGCGAGCGCGTCCTGCGCGCGCTGTACCGCGTGACTGTCGCCGGCCGCCGATGCCGTGAGCAGTGCGGACAACGCCGCGGACCGGTCGGTCATGTTGTTCGCCGCGTCGTACTGCGCGCCGGCGAGACGGACCGCGTCGGCCGGATCGTCGAGTTCCGCGAGGTACGCGAGCGCGAGATTCTTCAACGCGCGATGACCGCCCGCGTCAGGCGTCGCTTCGTACGCGCCGGGCGTCTGATGGCGTTCGTAGATCGTCAGCCAGTCGGAGCGCAGCGCATCGGCGAGACGCTTGCGGACGAACTGCCGCGCGACGTGAACCGCGGCCGGATTCGACTCGGTCATCTGCTCGGCGAGATACGCTTCGGACGGCAGCATCAGCGCCAGCTCGCGGAACGCGGGCGACAGCGTTTCGTCGGTCAGCACGCGGGCGAATGCGCCGATCACCGTGTCGTCGAACTGCAGCGGCGCACCCGACGCCGCACGCGCGGCGAGCCCGAGCAGTTCGCGTGTCGCGAGCCGCTGGCCCGCCTCCCAGCGGTTGAACGGATCGCTGTCGTGCGCGAGCAGGAACGCGAGTTCGTCGGCCGAGTAGTCGTAATCGACGATCACCGGTGCCGAGAAATTACGCAGCAGCGACGGCAGCGGTTTCTCCGCGACGTCGATGAACGTGAAGGTCTGGTCGGCCTGCGTGAATTCGAGCACACGTGTCGTGCCGTGCGCGGCGGTTTCGCCTTCGAGCCGCAGCGGCAGATCGATGCCGTTCGCGCCGATCAGCCCGATCGCGAACGGGATCAGCAGCGGCCCGGTCTGCGTGTCGCGCACGGCGGGCGTGACGCTGGCCGCGTCGCCGTAGCTTTGCGCGAGCGTCACGCGATACTGGCGCTGCGCGGCGTCGTAGTGCGTGCGCACCGTGACGCGCGGCGTGCCGGCCTGGCTGTACCAGCGCTCGAACTGCGCGAGATCGCGATCGTTCGCGTCCGCCAGCGCATGACGGAAATCGTCGCACGTGACGGCCTGGCCATCATGGCGGCGGAAGTACAGATCCATCCCGCGACGAAAGCCTTCGCGGCCGAACAGCGTCTGATACATCCGCACGACTTCCGAGCCTTTCTCGTAGACCGTCATCGTGTAGAAGTTGTTGATCTCGACGTAGCTTTCGGGGCGCACCGGATGCGCCATCGGGCCCGCGTCCTC
The DNA here is from genome assembly GCF_004359985.1 of Paraburkholderia flava. Taxonomy (NCBI): domain Bacteria; kingdom Pseudomonadati; phylum Pseudomonadota; class Betaproteobacteria; order Burkholderiales; family Burkholderiaceae; genus Paraburkholderia; species Paraburkholderia flava. The sequence continues at coordinate 593,533 of NZ_SMRO01000002.1, forward strand.
GGCGAACTGCATCTGGCGCAGCACGCGGACGTCCTCGATGCGCTTGGTCGCGCGTGCCGCTTCGTCCGTCGCGCCGCCGGCCATGTCCGCGGAAAATTCCTGGTCGCGGAAAACCGTCAGACCTTCCTTCAGACTCAACTGGAACCAGTCGCGGCACGTCACGCGATTGCCGGTCCAGTTATGGAAGTACTCATGCCCGACGACGGCCTCGATGTTCGCGAAGTCGGTATCGGTCGCGGTCTCGGGATTCGCCAGCACGTACTTCGTGTTGAAGATGTTGAGCCCTTTGTTTTCCATCGCGCCCATGTTGAAGTCGCCGACCGCGACGATCATGAAGCGGTCCAGATCGAGTTCGAGCCCGAAGCGCTTTTCGTCCCACTGGATCGAGTGGATCAGCGAATCCATCGCGTGACGCGTCTTGTCGAGATCGTGCGGTTCGACCCACACCTGCAGCAGCTTTTCCTTGCCCGAACCGGTGCGCACGCGTTCCTCGAGCGCGACGAGCTTGCCCGCGACCAGCGCGAACAGATAGCTCGGCTTCCTGAACGGATCTTCCCAGCGGGCGAAGTGGCGGCCGTCGGGCAGATCGCCGGTTTCGAGCAGATTGCCGTTCGACAGCAGCACCGGGTACGCGGTCTTGTCCGCGCGTAGCGTGACGGTGTACGTGGCCATCACGTCGGGGCGATCGAGGAAATACGTGATGCGCCGGAAGCCCTCGGCCTCGCACTGCGTGAAAAAGTTGCCGCTCGATACGTAGAGGCCGGACAGCGTCGTGTTCTCAGCGGGATTGCACGCGCTGACGAGCGTGAGTTCGAACGCGTCGGGCACGTTGTCGACCGACAGACCGTGCTCGTGCGGACGCACAGCGGTGTACGGCGCGCCGTCGAGCGTCGCGCCGACGAACTCCAGTTGCTCGCCCATCAGTTCGAAGTGGGCGGCACGGGTGCCACGGGTAGCGTCCGGATTACGGCGCACACGCATCGTGCTGCGGACGATCGTGCGTTCGGGGACGAGATCGAATTCGAGCGCGACGGTATCGATCAGGAAAGCGGGCGGCGCGTAGTCGGCGCGGTGGATCACGACGGGAGTTGCGGTATCGGCCATGGTCTCGGATGAGAGAGGGGGATTTGGAGCCGGTTCGCGGGGTACGCGAACCGGACATGTCGGCCCATTGTACAAAGGCTCGACGGTTCCTGCGGGGCGAACTTTTTACCGCCTCGCGCAGTCAGCGTATTATCGGCCCGCCGCGCGACGCGTGGCTTACGACAGCAATACGAGGACGACCATGAAGCTCGATCGATGGACCCGCCACGCCGCACTGACGCTGGCGGCACTGAGCGTACTGTTTTCCGGCTGCACGACCTACGTGGCGAGCCGCGTGACCGCATTCTCCGACTGGAACGGCAGCGACGCGACGCGGACCTATGCGTTCACGCGCACGGCAGAGCAGCAGAATAATCTCGAGCAGGGCACCTACGAGCGGATCGTCGCCGACGAACTCGCGAGCGATGCTTTCCGCCGCGTCGATCCGGCTGCGGCCCGCTATCTGGTCGGACTCACGTATTCGACGCACGCCGACACGATGACGATCGCGCAGCCGGTCTACTACAACCCGTGGCCGGGTCCTTACTGGGGCCGTCCGTTCGATCCGTGGGGGCCGTTCGGGCCACCGTTCCCGGCGGGCTACGTGAATCAGACCTATCCGGTGTCGGTGCACACGCTCGGCATCCGGATCACCGAGCGCATGACCGGCAAGGAGGTCTACAACGTGACGGCGCGCACCGGTGGTGATGATCCGTCTTTGGTCGGCGCGATGCCGTACCTCGCGCGCAGCGCGCTCGCCGACTTCCCGCTCGCGAACGGCACAGTGCGCATGGTCAAGATTCCGCTCGATAAAAACGGTGGGCGGCCGAACGAAATGTCCGGTGCGCCGGCTGCCGCGGCGCCTGCGGCAGCGTCCGCACCGAAGGTCGTGCAGTAGGTTTTTCTTTTGCCAGTCTTGCGTGTGCAGCCGGCGTGAACGGCTGTACAAAAAGAACGGCCTCGCAGGGTGAACCTGCGAGGCCGTTCTTTTTTGCGGTGTCTGAGAATCTGTGAGGACGTCTTTATACGTGGTGCAGCGGGGACAGCGTTAAAGCGTTAGAGACCGACACCCATGATCGCGAGGGCGCCGAGCACGACGAACATCACGGCCGCGATGCCGTGCACAAGCTTCGTCGGCAGGCGATGCGCGAAGCGGTCGCCGAGCAGGATCGCCGGCACGTTCGCGATCATCATCCCGAGCGTCGTGCCCGCGACCACGCCGAAGAAGTCGTGGAAGCGCGCCGCGAGCGCGACCGTCGCGAGCTGCGTCTTGTCGCCCATCTCGGCGAGGAAGAACGTGACCACGGTTGCGCCGAACACGCCGAGCCGGGTGCGCGTCGCTTTCGCTTCTTCGTCGTCGAGCTTGTCGGGCACGAGTATCCATAACCCCATCCCGATGAACGATGCAGCGAGCGCCCAGCGCATGATGGTCGGCGTGACGAGCGAACCGAGCCACGCACCGAGCGCGCCGGCGCCTGCGTGATTGACCATCGTCGCGACGAGTACGCCGAGAATGATCGGTAGCGGTTTGCGATAGCGGGCCGCGAGGACGAGCGACAGCAGTTGCGTCTTGTCGCCGATTTCGGCAAGCGCGACTGCGCCTGTTGAGATCAGAAAGGCTTGTTCCACGTGTGATTGTCTTCCGGGCCGAGATGAGTGCGAGCGACGATCCACGACGCACCGGGCCCTGTGACGGCGGTCATGGATCATCGGTCTCGCCAGGCCCGAGGCTGCGTCTGCCATGGCCGTGAGGCCAAGTTTGTTGACAGACGCCCCCGCGAATCGCGTGCCGTGCGCCCGGTGAAGCAGATGGCGCTGACGCGTTGCGGGGCGGCTACTCCCCAATGAAGGGCGGAGTATAGCACGCGGTTTTTGTCGTATCGGTACGAAGCCGGTGAGCCGCGCAGTGTGTCCGGAAGAGGTTTCGCACTGCACCGGATAGCGGAGTTTTACGCGTGATTGTCGGGTCTCTGAAAGCTTTGGGTGGGGGAAATTGCCAGGTCTTTTGCAATGGCCGCAAGAGGTTCTTTGTTAAGTGTTCACGTTGCTTTGACATTTCGTCGCGCTGACGACACGAATGCATACCTACACGTTTATTGAAGCTGATTTACTGCGGGATATTCAGTATGATTCCGCGCATACGGGGTACATAAAGTAAGTGCGAGAAAGTGCGACACGCTGGACGTGCTGCCTAAATAAACAGGGCAATGTGCCGTTAATTCGCTGAACCATAGAAAAAGACTGGATCGACTCCGGAAGCAATTGTCCCGCGAGCGTTGCGCCCTTAAGGCGTGCATCGCGAAGGGCACGCTCCGTCAGGCACCAGCAGCCAACCTAAGCGTGAACCGATATGCCCGATCTGCACTGGACTATTCCGGTTGCCCGCTGGTCTTCCTGGCCCGTCGCCGCAGCCGCAGCGCCCGATATCGGCTTTATCGAGCCGATGGTCCGGCGTCGTCTGAGCACTCTGTCACGTATCGCACTGAAGGTCGCGCATGATTGTGTGGCGCAATATCCCGAAGTCCGCGTCGTCTTTGCGTCTCGCCACGGCGAGTTGCGGCGCACCACCGATATTCTCGAATCCATCACGACCGGCGAACCCGTATCGCCGACTGCCTTTAGTCTGTCCGTGCTGAACGCGATGTCCGGCGTATTCGGTATTGCGCGCGGCGATCGCTCGCCTGCGAATGCGGTGTCGGCGGGTGCTGAAACGCTCGGATACGCGTTACTCGAAGCCCATGCGCAATATGCGGCGGATCCGTCAGGGCCTGTGCTGCTCGTCTACGCCGACGAACCCGCCGACGCAGTCTACGGTCCCGTCGACGACGAAGTGCAGGGCGGTGCGATCGCGGTGCTGCTCGATGCCGTTCCTGCAGACCAACCTCCGGCACAACTCGAATGCACGGTCGTCACGAACACGACTGAAATCGCATCCGCCGCTGCCACGCTCACATCCTTCGCGACCCAAGGCGAGGCGGTACTGCACTGCCTGTCGCAGCGCGAACCGGCCGCATGGCGCAGCGCACGTTCGACGTGGCAATGGCACTGGCGCGGAGCCGCAGCATGACGACGCGTATCGGCTACTACTGGCGACTGTTCGCGACAGGGCTGAGCTTCATCGTATTCGGCCTGTGCGGTCTCGCGTTTTCGCTGCTGGTGTTTCCGCTCGTGTGGCTGTGGCCGCACCGCGCGTCACGGCAGCGTGTCGTCACGCTCACGATCCATCATTTTTTTCGCGCGCTTGTCGCCGCGTTGCAGAAGATCGGTGTGATGGAGCTCGACGTGCGCGGCGCCGAGGCGTTGCGCACGCGCGGGCCGGCCATCGTCGTCGCGAATCACCCCACTTACCTCGACGTGGTCGTGTTGCTGTCGCTCACGCCCGCCGCGTGCTGTGTCGTGAAAAACGCGCATTGGGGCAACCCGTGTTTCTGGGGTATCGTGCGGGCAGCCGAATACGTGAGCAACGCCGACCCTGTCGAACTCGTCGAAGCCGGCTCGCGACAACTCGCGGCGGGCTACACGATGATCGTCTTTCCGGAGGGCACGCGCAGCCCCGCGCCGAACCGCATGCACGTGTTCTCGCGCGGCTTCGCCCACATGGCGCTGAAAGTGGATGCGCCGATCCTGCCGGTCCTGATGGACTGCGATCCCCCGGCGTTTACGCGGCAGATGCGCTGGTACGACGTGCCGCCGCGTCCGTTCCGGATGCGCGTGAATGTGCTCGAGCCACTTGGCGTCGAACAGTTCGCGGCCGACGACACCTCGCCTGCACTCGCCGCGCGCACCGTGACGCGCGCGGTCGAAGCTCACATTACCCGGCATCTGTTCGACTATGGATTCTTTAAAACTGGAAATTAAGCAGCTTCTGATCGAGGCGCTCGATCTCGAAGATCTGAGCCCCGCGGACATCGACGACGATGCGCCGCTGTTCGACACCGACGGTGTCGGCCTCGATTCGATAGACGCACTGGAGATCGGCATCGTGCTGCGCAAGAAGTATCAGCTGACCATCGCAGCGAACGACGAGCGCACGCGGGAGCATTTCCGTTCGATCAACACACTTGCGGCACTGATCGCCAGCCAGCGCGATACGGGCCATGCAATGAACGAAACCGCCACGAAAGGGGAATGAATCGTGACCGATGCAGAGATTCTTGATCGCATCCGCGCCATCTTCAAGGAGAACTTCGCGATCGAGCCGGAGCGCGTGACGCCCGAGGCTCACCTGTTCGAAGAACTCGATCTCGACAGCATCGACGCCGTCGATCTCGCGATCAAGCTGCAGGAAATGACCGGCCGCCGCATCAAGCCGGATGAGTTCAAGTCGGTACGCACCGTCGGCGACGTCATCAGCGCGGTCGAGTCGCTACTCGCGGCGCAGGACTGATGCAGTCGACGCGGATACTCGGCGGCATCGTCCAGGTGACGCTGACGCTGGCCTACCCGGCGTTGATCCTCTGTGCGTGGCACTGGAACGCGCCGCGCTACGTCGGCTGCATGCTGCTTGCGGTGCTGTGGCTGCAGCGCTGGATCGGTCGCGGCAGCATCGCCCGTTCGCTGCGGCGCTTCACCACGATCGACTGGTGCGTGGCAGGCGTGCTGAGCGTTGCGTCGGCGGCCATCGTCGTCACCAACAGCGAGATGCTGTTGCGTCTGTATCCGTCGCTGGTCAATCTCGGGCTGCTCGTCGCGTTCGGTGCGACGCTCGTGCGCGGCCCGTCGATGATCGAAAAGTTCGCGCGGCTGCGCCATCCCGATCTGAGCCCGGCCGCCGTGCAGCATACGTACCGCGTCACGCAGATCTGGTGCGCGTTCTTTGCACTGAACGGCGCGTTCTCCGCGTACACCGCGCTGGCGTGGTCGCGCGGCGCGTGGTCGCTGTATAACGGCGCGATCTCGTATGGGTTGATCGGCGTGCTGCTGGGCGGCGAGATCGTATGGCGCTATCTGGTCGTGCTGCCGCGTGCGGCGCGCTCGGGGACCGCATGATCGCGCTGCACGAACTGCTGGGCACACCGCATGCGGACGATACGCCGGTGTGCCGCGACGGTGCGTCGATGCACGACGCCGCTGCGTTTCGCATGTACGTGCTGAATGCCGCTGCGGTATTGCGCTCGCAGACCGCGCAACGCGTCGCCCTCTGCATCGACGATCCCTTCCACTTTGCGTGCGTGCTGTTTGCGTTGTTCGCGTGCGGCAAGACGCCGGTAGTGCCGGCGAATTCGACGCAAGGCTACCTCGCTGATCTGGCGGGCGCTTACGATGCGCTGCTGACGGATGCGGATGTGCCCGCGCTCATCGCGCACGCGTCGTCGCCGCTACCCGCAGCTACAACTGCCATCGCGATCGATCCGCATGCGCCGCTCGTGCTCTTCACGTCCGGCAGCAGCGGCACGCCGAAGCCGGTTCACAAGACGCTCGCGCAGTTCGACGCCGAGGTCCACACGCTCGAACGTCAATGGGGTGCGCTGGCCGGTACCGCCACGATGCTCGCAAGTGTTCCGCACCATCATATCTATGGGTTGCTGTTCCGCGTGCTGTGGCCGCTCGCGGCGGGTCGCGCGTTCGACCGCACATTAATCACCGATCCGTCGCAATTGCAGGCGCGGCTCGCGCAAGGCGGCAGCGCACTCGTCGTGTCGACGCCCGCGCAGCTGTCGCGCTGGCCGTCCCTTGAAGGCTTCGCTTCGCTCGCACCCGCGCCGCTCGCGTTCTTTTCGTCGGGCGGTCCGCTCGATCCGCGCACCGCGTCCGACTACGCGTCGACGTTCGGTGCCGCGCCGATCGAGATCTACGGCAGTACCGAAACCGGCGGCATTGCATGGCGTCGGCAGAGCGACACCGATGCGTGGCAGCCGGTCGTGGGCGTCGATGTGCGTCGCGATGAAGACGGCGCGCTTTCCGTCCGTTCACCGCACCTCGACCACGACGGCTGGCATCGCACCGAAGACGCGATCGTCTTCGATGACGACGGGCGCTTTCGTCTGCAGGGCCGTCTCGATCGCGTGATCAAGCTCGACGGCAAGCGCGTATCGCTTCCGGAACTCGAAGCGCTGCTGGCACGCCATCCGCATGTCGCGCAGGCGGCCATCGCGCGACTCGCCGGCGCAACGCGCGAGCGGATCGGTGCGCTGGTCGCGTTGACGCCGCAGGGGCGCGACGCGTTGCGCGCGAACGGCCGCGTCGCGCTCGCGAAAACTTTGCGTCGCCATCTTGCCGCGTATGTCGACGTCGTCGCGTTGCCGCGCTACTGGCGGTTCCGCGATACGTTGCCGTTCGATGCGCGCGGCAAGCTGCCGGCCGCCGCCGTAGCAGCCGCATTCGATGTGGGCACCGAAGGCTTCGAATTGCTGGCCGAAACGCGTATCGACGACGCACTACATTTCGAACTGCGCGTACCGCCGACGCTCGTGCACTTCGCCGGCCACTTTCCCGGGCTGGCGATTCTGCCGGGCGTCGTGCAGATCGACTGGGCGATCCGTCTCGCGTCTACGCATATTGCCGGCGTGCGCGCGGTCGCATCGATCGACCGCCTGAAATTTCTTGCGCCGGTTCCGCCTGGCGCGGTGCTGCAACTGACACTCGAGCATGACGCCGCGCAACGTCGCGTGCGCTTCGGTTACCGGCTGGGCGAACGTGACTGTGCGTCGGGTGTGATCGTCTATCGGGAGGACGCATGAGCTTCACGCCATGCATCGTGATCCCAATCTACAACCACAAGGATGCGATCGGCGACACGCTTGCGCGTCTTGCGGTGCACGGCCTGCCGTTCTTCGTCGTCGACGACGGCAGCGACGCAGCGACGCAGCAGGTGCTTGCCGGTCTCGCCGCGCATTACGCTGCGCAGTACGCCGGATCGCTGACGCTGCTGCGCCTGCCGCAAAACGGCGGCAAGGGTGCGGCGGTGATGGCCGGTCTGCGCGCCGCCCGCGCGGCCGGTTACACGCACGCGTTGCAGATCGATGCGGACGGCCAGCACGACGCCGACGACGTGCCGCGTTTCATCGACGCCGCGCGCGCCGAGCCCGATGCAGTGATCCTCGGCCGCCCGGTCTACGACGCGAGCGTACCGAAAGCGCGCCTGTACGGCCGCTATCTGACGCACGTGTGGGTGTGGATCGAAACGCTGTCGCTGACGATCCGCGATTCGATGTGCGGCTTTCGTCTGTATCCGCTGGATGTCGTGTGCGCGTTGATCGAGGCCGTTGCGCTGCCGACGCGGATGGATTTCGACATAGCAATTCTGGTGCGGCTGCACTGGCGACGCGTGCAGTTCCGCTCGATCCCGACACGCGTCACTTACGCTGCCGACGGCGTGTCGCATTTCGACGTGCTATGGGACAACGTGCGCATCAGCCGCGGCCATGTGCGGCTCGTCGCAGGCATGCTGCTGCGGCTGCCGATACTGCTCGCGCGCAAGGTGCTACCGGCGCGTCAACGAAACACGGCTAAGCCCGACGACAACACACAACACTGGTGGCGCATCGCGGAACGCGGCAGTTCGCTCGGCATGGGACTGCTCGCGCTGAGTTGCCGCTGGTTCGGCATGGGTTTCACCGCGCTGTGGCTGCATCCGGTCGTCGCGTATTTCCTGCTGACCGGACGCGCAGCACGCGACGCATCGCGCCTCTACTTCACGCGTCTCGCCGAAGCGGCACCGGACCTCGCCACCCCACGTCCCGGCTGGTCGAGCGCGTACCGGCAGATGTTTTCGTTCGCGCGTTCGGGCCTCGACAAGCTGGCCGCATGGTCGGGCCGGGTCGACTCGTCCGATGTCGCGTTCGACGATTCCACCGCATTCGACGCGCTCGTCGCGAGCGGTCGCGGCGCGCTGGTGATCGGCGCGCACCTCGGCAACCTGGAGATGACGCGCGCACTTGCTGCACGCGGCGCGCACACGAAGGTCACGGCGGTGGTCTACACCGAACACGCGCGCCGCTTCAATCGCGTGCTGGCGTCGGCGAACAGCGAGTTCTCACGACGCCTCGTCGAGGTCGGCGATTTCGGTCCGGAAACTTCGATGCTGATGCAGGAGCGCATCGACGCGGGCGAACTGCTGGTGATCGTCGGCGACCGCGTGCCCGCGCGCGAGTCCGGCCGCACCACCGACGCACGCTTTCTCGGTGCGACCGCGCCGTTCGCGCAGGGGCCGTACGTGCTCGCGCATGCACTCGGCTGCCCGGTCTATCTGTTCTTCTGTCTGAAAGAGCACGACGGCGAGCGTGAACGCTACCGTCTGTATTTCGAGCCGTTCGCCGAGCGCATCGCACTGCCGCGCCGCGAGCGCGCGCAGCATATCGCCGCCTGGGCGCAGCGTTACGCCGCACGGCTCGAACACTATTGCCGCAAGGCTCCCTATCAATGGTTCAATTTCTTCGATTTCTGGGCGCGTGCGCCGAGGGTCGTTCCTTCCGGCACCACCGGACAGGCGAACGGAGGCGCGAATGGCCGAACATGATCTGAGCTGCGACGTGGATAGCGACGCGGCAACCGCAGTCACCGCAGTCACGATAGGCGGCCGCCAGTTGACGATCGAAGAGGTCGTCGCGATCGCTCGACGGCGCGTGCCGGTCGCGCTCAGCAGCGACACTGAGTGGCGCGCACGGATCGAACGCGGCGCTGCGTTTCTGCGCCGACACCTCGCGGCCGGTGCGACCGTCTACGGCGTCAACACCGGATATGGCGACGCGTGCGTCGTGGACGTGCCGCCCGATCTCGTCGAAGCATTGCCGCTGCAGCTCACGCGCTATCACGGCTGCGGCATGGGCGAGCATCTCGACGATGCGCAGACGCTCGCCGTGATCGCCGCGCGGCTCAATTCGCTCGCGTACGGATACTCGGGCGTGCGGACGGTGCTGCTCGAACGGCTCGCGGATCTGATCAATCATCGCGTGCTGCCGCGCATTCCGTCCGAGGGTTCGGTCGGCGCGAGCGGCGACCTGACGCCGCTGTCGTATGTCGCGGCGGCGCTCGTCGGCGAACGCGACGTGCTGTTCAACGGAACGCTGCGCGATGCAGCGGACGTCTGGGCCGAGCTTGACCATGCGCCGCTCGTCCTCGCACCGAAGGAAGGGCTCGCGTTGATGAACGGCACGGCGGTGATGACGGGCCTCGCGTGTCTCGCCTACGCGCGTGCCGCGCAGCTCACGCGTCTCGCCGCGAGTCTCACCGCACTCTGCACGGTGGCGCTCGACGGCCGCGCCGCGCACTTCGACGCGTTGCTGTTCGAGGCGAAGCCGCACGCCGGCCAGATGGAAGCGGCCGCGTGGATTCGCGCCGATCTCGCTGGTCGCGACGATACGCCGGGACATCGTCTGCAGGATCGCTATTCGATTCGCTGTGCGCCGCATGTGATCGGCGTTGCGCGCGATGCGCTGTCGTGGATACGTCGTGACGTCGAGAACGAGCTCAACAGCGCGAACGACAATCCGCTCGTCGATCCCGGTGGTGAGCGCGTGCTGCACGGCGGCAACTTCTACGGCGGACACATTGCATTTGCGATGGACGCGTTGAAAACCGCCGTTGCGAATCTCGCGGACCTGATGGACCGGCAACTCGCATTGCTGGTCGACGACAAGTTCAACAACGGCCTGCCGCGCAATCTGACCGGTGCGTCGCCTGCGCGTGCGCCGATCAATCATGGCTTCAAGGCCGTGCAGATTTCGTCGTCCGCGTGGACCGCCGAGGCGCTGAAGCTGACGATGCCCGCGAGCGTGTTTTCACGCTCGACCGAGGCGCACAACCAGGACAAGGTCAGCATGGGCACGATCGCCGCGCGCGACTGTTTGCGCGTGCTGCAACTGACCGAGCAGGTAGCCGCCGCACACACGCTCGCGGCGGTGCAGGCGGTTGAATTGCGCCGACGTGTCAACGATGAGCCGGTTCCCGTCGCGCTGCGCGCGTTGATCGCGGATGTGCGGGCGCAGTCGGCTTTCGTCGACGAAGACCGTGCGCTTGAGCCGGACCTGCGTGCACTGACGGCTGCAATAGCTGATGGTGCATTCGGCGACGGCGCGTCACGCGATGGAGCGCAGCAAGGGGCGCCGCATGCCTGATTCCCACCGCGTGCTGACCGCCAGCGCCACCGTCGAAGTGCCGTTCCACGACGTCGATGCGATGAACGTGTGCTGGCACGGCCACTATCTGAAGTACTTCGAGATCGGCCGCGCTGCGCTGCTGCGCGCGTTCGACTACGACTATCCGGCGATGCAGGCATCCGGCTATCTATGGCCGATCGTCGAGGCGCATCTGAAGTACGTCAGGCCGGCGGTGTACGGTCAGCGCGTCGATGTGCGCACCGAACTGCTCGAATACGAGAACCGTTTGAAGATCGGCTACGAGATCGTCGACTGTGCCTCCGGCGAACGGTTGACCAAGGGGTACACGATCCAGGTAGCGATCGATGCGGCCACGCAGGAGCTGCAGTTCGTGTCGCCGCCGGTCGTATTCGAAAAGCTGGAGCGCATATGGGGGCGCTGATCCGGGCGTTGGCCATTGTGCTGTGCGCTGCGACGACCGTCGCGCTGGCCGCTGAACCGGCCGCACAAAAGGCACAGACCGCACCGGCTACGCAGACCACCGCCGACACCGCACTCGTGTCGCAGATCGCCGCGCATCTCGCGCAGGCGAAGGGCATCCGCGCGCGCTTCACGCAGACGCAAACACTCTCCGCGATGAAGCAGCCGCTCGTCAGCCACGGCTCGCTGCTGTTTTTTCGCGAACGCGGCGTGATCTGGCAGATCGACGCGCCGTATCGCACGACCTACGTGATTACCGACGCCGGTGTCACCGAAGTGAACGCGCAGGGTCGGCGCATCGACACGAAGAACCCACGCGGCTCACGCGGCGTCGCACAGGTATCGGGGATGATGCGCGCGATGCTCGGCGGCGATCTCTCGGCGCTGTACGCGCAGTTCGACGTACGCGCGCAAGGCACGCCCGCGCAGTGGCGCATGCAGTTGACGCCGAACCAGCCGCAGATCGCGCAGTCGCTGCACGGTTTGCAGATGGAAGGCGGCGCGTATCTGCAGACGCTGCATATCGCGCTCGCGAACGGCGACGCAACGCAGCTCGATTTCGCCGACACAACGACCGTCGATACACCGACGCCCGCCGAACTCGCGCTGTTCGGAGCTCGATGATGTCCTCGACGTCGTCCGCGAAGCAGATCTGGGCCGTGCGCATCGCGTGGCTGCTGCTCGCGCTCGTCGCGGCAGGCTACTGCGCGTCGCGTTTCGCGGGATCGTCGCCGCTGCAGACCGATCTGCTCGCGCTGCTGCCGGCCACCGAAGCCGATCCGATTGCCGAGCGTGCGGTCGACCGGCTCGCTGCCGCGCTGGGTGATCGCACGGTGCTGCTTGTCACGAGCCGCGATGCGGCGCACGCGAAGTCCGCGGCGCGGCAACTGCGTGCATCGCTGGCGGCGAGCGGTGCGTTCCGTTCCGTCACGGCCGACGTGCCGCCGTTCAATCTGTCCGCCATCGCCGGGCTTTATCTGCCGTACCGCTTCGGACTGCTCGCACCAGAGGATCGTGCCGCACTCGCCGATCCGTCGACGTCGCTGCACGACGCACTCGCTGCAAGACTGTACAACCCGGTGCACGCGGGCCTTGCGACACCACTCGCCGACGATCCGTTCGGCTGGCTCGAACACTGGCTCGCGACGCTGCCGCTCGCGACGTCGAATCTCGATCTCGAAGACGGGCTGCTGGTCGCGCATCGCGGCGACGCGACGTCGGTGCTGGTCCTCGCAACGCTGCCCGCGTCGGCATACGACGCGAAGACACAGCAAGCCGTACGCGCAGCGGTCGCGCAAAGCGAAGCGGCATTGGCTCATGCGTATGCCGACGTATCGGTCGCGCGGACCGGCGCGGTGTTCTACGCACAGGCCGCGCGCAGCGATGCGGAGCGCGAGGTGCACCGGATCGGCACGCTGTCCGCATGCGGTATCGCGTTGCTGATGCTGTGGGTCTTCCGCTCGCCACGTTTGCTGCTGGCGGGATTCGTGTCGACCGCGCTCGGCATCGTCTGTGCGCTAGCCGCGACGCTTGCCGTGTTCGGTCAGCTGCATCTGCTGACGCTCGTGTTCGGCGCTAGCCTGATCGGCGAGGCGGTCGATTATTCGATCCAGTATTTTGTGGTCTATCTCGATGCACCTCGTGCGAGCGAAAAGCTCAGTTGGGACGCACGACGCGGCGCGCGTGCGGTACGTCCCGCGCTCGCGGTTGCGCTGTCGACGAGCCTGCTCGGTTACGCGATTCTCGCGTGCGTGCCGTTCCCTGCGCTGAAGCAGATCGCGTGCTTCGCGATCGTCGGGATCTGCACGGCATTCGCGTCGGTGCTGTGGCTGTTGCCCGCGCTTCTGGTCGCACCGCCGAAACGCAGTCCGCAGGCGCTGTTCCATACGGCCGCTCGACTGCTTGCGCGCTGGCACGCCGCGATTGGCGGACGCCGCGCGTGGTTCGTCGCGCTGCTCGTTCTCGTCGTGTCGGTGCCGGGCTGGCTGCGGCTGACGAGCGACGACGATATTCATCTGCTGATCCATCGCGATCCGACGCTCGTCGCCGAAGAAGCGCAAGTGCGCGCTGCGATCGGCATCGACAGTGGTGCGCAGTTCTTCGTCGTGCGGGGTGACACGCCCGAAGCCGTGCTCGAACGCGCGGAAGCGCTCGGCGCGAAGCTCGATGCACTGACCGGCGATCAGCAGACCGGCGGATGGCAATCGGTCACGTCGTTCGTGCCGTCGGCGCGGCAGCAGGCAAGCGACCGTGCGCTACTCGCGCAGCGCGTGTTCGCCGACCCCGCGAAGCTGCGCGCGCTGCTCGCCGACGCGGGCTTTCGCGACGACGTCGCCGACTCGTGGCTCGCGGCATTTGGGCGCTCGGCGGGTGCCACGCTTGACGTCGACCGTTGGCTCGCCGCGCCGTGGTCGCAGCCGTTCCGTCATCTGTGGCTGGGCAATATGGGCAGCACCGGCGATGGGCATGCTGCCATCTACGCCGCCGTGGTGATCCCGCAACGCGTGACAACCGCGAACGAAGCGTCATTGCGCGACGTTGCACATGACGTGCAAGGCGTCGTATTCGTCGACAAGGCGGCAAGCGTGTCGCGCCTGTTCGGTGCGTATCGCGTCGACAGCGGACTGTGGCTCGCGGGCGCGCTCGTGCTGGTGACCGGTCTGCTGATGTGGCGCTACACGCCGCGCGGCGGCATCGCCACCGCGCTGCCGGTGCTGCTGGCGGTGGCGATCACGCTCGCGGTGTTCGGCTATGCGCGCGTCCCGCTGACACTGTTCAACTGGCTGGCGCTAATGCTGGTGCTGGGCGTCGGTGCAAACTATGCGGTGTTCCTGCGCGAAGGTGCGCGCCGCGCGGACGCCGATCTCGGTGCGGTATGGACGGGCGTGCTGCTGTCGGCGGCGACGACGTTGCTATCGTTCGGCCTGCTCGGCATGAGCGACATGCCCGCGCTGCAAAGTTTCGGCGGCACGCTTGCGCTCGGTATCGGCGTATCGGTGCTGCTGGCGCCGATCGGCATGCCGTCGACGACGAGGAGAATCGCGTGAACGCGTCACCTGTCTATCTGCACGCACTCGGGATGATCAACGCGCTCGGCAACGACGTTGACGCGATCGTGCCCGCACTCGCCGCGAGCGACGCGCCCGGCATGGGCGTCGTGTCGATGAGCAACGGCGATGCGTTCGTCGGTCGCGTGCTCGCGTCACTTACGTCGCTGGATTTCGCGCCGCCGCCCGCGCTCGCGGACTACGACTGCCGCAACAACCGTCTGCTGCTCGCGGCACTCACGCAGATTGCACCGGCACTCGACGCGGCTCGCGAACGTTACGGCGCACATCGGATCGGCGTCGTGCTCGGCACCAGCACGTCGGGCATCGAAGTCGCCGAGACCGCGCTGGCAGAGCGTGCGCGGACGGGCGCGCTGCCGTCCGCATTCCGCTACCGGCAGATGGAAATCGGCACCGCTGCGCCGTTCGCGGCTGCCGCACTCGGCATCGGTGGTCCGGCGTTCACGATCTCGACTGCGTGCACGTCGAGTGCGAAAGCGTTTGTGTCGGCACGCCGTCTATTGCAGTTGAAGCTGTGCGACGCGGTGGTTGTGGGCGGCGTCGACTCGCTGTGCGAACTCACGGTGCAGGGTTTCGGCTCGCTCGAATCGACGACCGTGGCGCGGACCAATCCGATGAGCGTTAACCGCTGCGGGATCAACGTCGGCGAAGGGGCCGCCGTATTTCTGATGAGCCGCGAAGAAGGCCCGGTCATGCTCGCAGGCGCCGGCGAATCGAGCGACGCGCATCACATCTCCGCGCCCGATCCGCACGGCACCGGTGGCGAACTGGCGCTGCGCGCGGCACTCGCCGATGCGGGCATTGCCCCGTCGGCGGTCGGCTACGTGAACCTGCATGCGACCGCGACGCGCAAGAACGACGAGATGGAAGCGCATCTGATGGCGAGAGTCTTTCCGGACGGTGTGGCGGCAAGCGGGACGAAACCGTTGACCGGCCACTCGCTTGGCGCAGCAGGCGCGACCGAACTCGGTTTCGCATGGCTGACGCTGGCGCGCGACGACGTCGCGCTGCCACTCCATCTGTGGGATGGCGAAGCCGATGCCGCGCTCCCGACGCTCGATCTCGTCGAAGACCAGCGCTTCATGCCGCGCACAGGGGGACGGCAGTACGCGATGAGCAACTCGTTTGCCTTTGGCGGCAGCAACGTCAGTCTGATCCTCGGTCGATGAATACCGCCATGACCCACACAATCGACACCGCCCCGACTCTCGCGCACGACGCGTTTCCGCCGATCGAGGCGATCCTGCCGCATCGCGGGACGATGCTGTTGCTAGACCGCGTCAGCGCCTGCAGCAACGAACAGCTGACCGCGCACGCGACGGTGAATCCGGCAGCGTGGTACGTCGACGCCGACGGCGCGATGCCCGCATGGATCGGCATCGAACTGATGGCGCAGGCGATTGCCGCGCACGTGGGCCTGCTCGCGATGCGTGCGGGTGGCCGCGCGCGCCCCGGCGTGCTGCTCGGTTCGCGAAGCTACGTGGCCGTGCTGCCCGCGTTCGCCCGCGACGCGCAACTGCGCATCGACGCGCAGGAACTGCTGCGCAGCGAGGCGGGTCATGGCGCGTACGAATGCACGATCAGTTGCGATGGCGTGCGCTGTGCCGAAGCGGTGATCAAGGTGTACCAGCCGCCCGATTTCCAGACATTCATCGAAGGGAGTTTCAGTTCATGAGCCGGCGTGTTCTCGTTACCGGGGCCAGCCGCGGCATTGGCCGCGCCATTGCCTACCAGCTCGCTGCCGACGGCTTCGTGGTGTCGGTGCATTGCCGCACCGGTCGCGCCGAAGCCGAAGCGGTCACGGCCGGCATTGCCGCGCAGGGCGGCACCGCGCGCGTGCTGCAGTTCGACGTGCGCGATCGCGTCGCGTGCCGCACGGTCCTCGAAGCGGATGTCGCCGAGCACGGCGCCTACTACGGCATCGTGTGCAGCGCGGGCGTGACGCGCGATGCCGCGTTTCCCGCGCTCACCGACGAAGACTGGGACATCGTGATCGAAACCGGGCTCGACTCGTTCTACAACGTCGTCCATCCGCTGACGATGCCGATGGTGCGCGCGCGCAACGGCGGCCGGATCGTCACGATCGCATCGGTGTCCGGCGTGATGGGCAATCGCGGCCAGGTGAACTACAGCGCGGCGAAGGCCGGGCTGATCGGTGCGACGAAAGCGCTGTCGGTCGAACTCGCGACGCGCGGGATCACCGTGAACTGCGTCGCGCCTGGGCTGATCGATACGGGCATGCTCGAATCGGTGCCGCTCGAACACGCGCTGAAGATGGTGCCGATGAACCGCGTGGGGCAGCCGGTCGAAGTCGCATCGGTGGTGAGTTTTCTGATGTCGGATGCCGCGTCGTACGTGACGCGGCAGGTGATCGGCGTGAACGGCGGGATGGTCTGACATGAAGCGTGTCGTCATAACCGGCATGGGCGGGGTCACGGCGTTCGGGAATCGCTGGGACGAGATCGAAGCACGCTTGCGCAGCGGTCGCAACGCGGTGCGGCGCATGAGCGAGTGGGATTACTTCACGTCGCTGCATACGCGGCTTGCGTGTCCGTTGCCGGGGTTTGTCGCGCCAGTCGACTATCCGCGCAAGAAGACGCGTTCGATGGGGCCTGTGTCGATGTACGCGGTACGCGCGAGCGAACTCGCGCTAGAAGACGCTGGCCTGGCCGACGACCTGTCGATTCGCGACGGCCGCATGGGCGTCGCCTACGGTTCGTCGTCGGGATCGGTCGCGCCGATCCGCGCATTCGGCACGATGCTCGAAACGGGCTCGATGAGCGACGTCACGTCGAACAGCTACGTGCAGATGATGCCGCACACCACGGCCGTCAACGTGAGCCTGTTCTGGGATCTGAAGGGGCGCATCGTCCCGACGTCGTGTGCGTGCGCGTCGGGCAGTCAGGCGATCGGCTACGCGTACGAAACGATTGCGATGGGCCGCCAGCAACTGATGCTCGCAGGCGGCGCAGAGGAACTGTCGGGACCGGCCGTCGCCGTGTTCGACACGCTGTATGCGACCAGTACCCGCAACGACGAACCGCATCTGACGCCGCGTCCATTCGACGCGAAGCGCGACGGCCTCGTCGTCGGCGAGGGGGCCGCGACACTCGTGCTCGAAGAGTACGAGCATGCGGTCGCGCGCGGCGCGCGGATTCACGCGGAGATCGTCGGTTTCGGCTGCAATTCGGACGGCGCGCACATGACGCAGCCGACCGCCGAAACGATGGCGCTCGCAATGCGTCTCGCGCTCGACGACGCCAAACTTCCCGCCGATGCGATCGCGTACGTGAATGCGCACGGCACGTCGACCGATCGCGGCGATATCGCGGAGAGCCAGGCGACGGCGCAGGTCTTCGGCGAACGGATGCCGATCAGTTCGCTGAAGAGCTACGTCGGCCACACGCTCGGCGCGTGCGGCGCGCTCGAGGCCTGGTGGACGATCGAGATGATGAAGCACAACTGGTACGCGCCGACGCTGAACCTGACCGACGTCGATCCGGCCTGCGCGCCGCTCGACTATATCGTCGGTACAGGCCGCGAGATCGACGCGGAGTACGTGATGAGCAACAACTTCGCGTTCGGCGGAATCAATACGTCGCTTGTGTTCAGGCGCGCCCGATGAGCGGCGAGGCAATGCAGCGGACGCGGGTGGTGGTCACGGGCATGGGCATCGTGTCGTGTCTCGGCAATACGCTCGACGGCGTGTCGGCCGCGCTGCGCGACGGGCACAGCGGTGTGTCGCGGGTCGATGCGTGGCGCGAGCGCGGTTTCGGCACCCAGGTCGCGGGCGTCGCCTCGGTCGACGGGGCGGTGCCGTTCGACCGCCGCTTCGAGCGCTTCATGGGCGATACCGCACGCTTCGCGTGCCATGCGGCGCGCAGTGCGATCGCCGATGCCGGGCTCGATGCGGCGACGCTGCGCACGCCGCGCGTGGGTGCGGTGATCGGTTCGGGCGTCGGCACGATGTCGACCTACGACGCGTCGATGGCGATCGCTCATGCGCGCGGCGTCGACAGGGTGCCGCCGTATACCGTGCCGCAGGCGATGAGCAGCACCGCGTCGGCGAACGTCGCGCAGGTGTTCGGACTCGAGGGCGTCAGCTATTCGCCGTCGTCCGCGTGCACGACGTCGGCGCTCGCGATCGGCCAGGCGATGCAACTGATCCAGAGCGGCCGGCAAACGATCGTACTGGCCGGCGGCAGCGAAGCACTGCACGACAACATGACGCTGATGTTCGACGCGATGGGCGCATTGTCGCGGCGTTTCAACGACACGCCGCAGCGTGCATCGCGTCCGTACGACACCGCACGCGACGGTTTTGTGATCGCGTCGGGCGGCGGCGTGTTGATGCTCGAAGCGCTCGATCACGCGCTCGCACGCGGCGCGCGGATCTACGCGGAACTCGCGGGCTTCGGCGAGGGCACCGACGGCGCCGGCATGGTGACGCCGCGCGCATCCGGCATTGCGCGCGCGCTGCGCGGCGCACTCGACGAAGCGGGTGTGCGGCCCGACTACATCAACGCGCACGGCCCGTCGACGCCGCTCGGCGACGTCGAAGAACTGCGCGCATTCACCGACGTATTCGGCGCGGACGTCCCGCCGTTTTCGTCGACGAAGGGGCTCACCGGTCATCCGCTCGGTGCGTGCGGTGTGCACGAGGCGATCTATACGCTGCTGATGATGCGCGACGGTTTCGTCGCGGGGAATACGGCGATCGACAACCCGGATCCGCTGCTCGACGGAATGCCGCTCGTGCGGCGTACGCACGACGCGACGCTTGCAGCGGCGATGTCGGTGTCGTTCGGCTTCGGCGGCAGCTGCGCGAGTCTGATGTTCCGTGCATGGCCGCATGGATGAAATCACGTAGTAGAGACAACACAACCATCACAACGCAGTGATCACAACGAGGAAAACGACCATGAAAATCCGCTACGCAACCGGGGCACTCGCCATCGCCACCATCGCCGCTGTCACGCTGACCGGCTGCGCGACCAATGTACGCTCGCTGCCGCTCGGCACCGCGCTTGCGCAACCGACCGGCGGCGACTCGGTGCAGCTCTATTTCGGTTCGCAGTCGCACCCGGCCGTGAAGACGCAGCTCGGCGAAGTGTCCGCATCGGCGCGTCTCGCGCGCAAGACCGACGGAGAAAAAGAATCGTGCGACGCAACGCTCGCGGATGCGCTCGCGCATCTGCGCGGCGACGCGCGTAGCCGCCACGGCAACGCGGTCATCAACATCCGCACCAGCTTCCATTCGACTGAAACCGCCGCGCCCGACACGTTCACGTGCGGCGTAAGCGGCAGCGCCGCGGCGCTGCACGTGCGCGGCGACGTCGTCGTGCTCGACAACGGCCAGCAATAAGGGGAACCGGGATGCGACATCAACTGATCCGTATTGCGCTGCTTTCCGCAGTCTGTTCGTTCGCCGCGACGCATGCGTTCGCGCGCGACTCGATCGCCAGCTATCCGGTCGACGCTGCGCTGCATAGCGAGCCCGGCAAGGTCGGCGACGACGTGGCGCTGTACTTCGCGGGGCAGTCGCATCCCGCTGTCGCGCAGTCGCTCGGCGAGGTCGCAACGAACAGGAAGACCAACGCGTTCGGCAAGAGCGATGCCGACGCGTGCCAGCATGTGTTCCTGTCGGCGGTGATCGCGCTGCAGGACAGCGCGCGCAAGCAGGGCGCCAACGCGGTGATCAACATCAAGAGCAACTACCACAACGAGGAGCGCGCGAGCGCGACCGAGTTTATGTGTGGTGCGGGTGCGATGGTCGCGGGCGTTGCGTTGAAGGGCGAAGTCGTGAAGCTGCGGAAGTGAGGCGTGACACGTGCTGCGTGAAGCTACGCAGCACGCGGTGGATCAGACGGCTTTCACTGCCGCCACGTTGACCAGCGTTTCGCGGCGCTTGCCCGGTTTCGGTCGGTACAGACCGAGCCGTTCGAGCAGCCCGAAGTCCTTCGCGCGGCTCCACCACAGGTAGGGCAGCGATACGTTGTGCGGAGCGAACACGAAGCCGGCTTCGCGGATCATCTGCAGGTAGCCGTCGGCGCTTTTCTGCACGTGCATCGGATGGCGGAACAGCAGCCGGATCACCCACGACTTGATGTACGCATCGGTCGATTCGGCGAACAGCAGCACGCCGCCCGGTTTCAGCACGCGACGGAATTCGGCAAGTGCGCGCTCCTGCTCGACGAGGTGGTGGAACGTTTGATGGCAGAACACGATGTCCGCGCTGGCGTCGGGCAACGGCAGGTTCGCGCAGTCGCCGTGCAGTAGTTCGACGTCGGCGGGCGCGGCCGGCTCGGCGCGCAGACGGGCTGCGGCCTGTCTGGCGAGCGCGAGCGACGGTTCATGAAAGTCGATGCCGACGATGCGCCGCGGCCGGAATGCGCGGGCCAGCAGATGGAACGAGATGCCCTGGCCGCAGCCGACATCGACGATCGTGGGGGCATCGGGTGGCGTATCGACGAGCTTTTTGAGGTCGTCGATCGCGACGCGCAGGACGTGGTGCTCCCACGTATGAGTACGCAGGAACCAGATGCCGAAGGCCGTTTCCGGCACGTACGGCACACTGGAAGTTTCGGATGGCGACACGTGATTTCCCCGGTGAATGCACGGCCTCGCCTGGGCGAGTGCCCGTCATTGTAAAGGCAACCTGCGCGCGCGAGTACGCGTGCGCGCTGTCGGCATGGCGCCGCCACGCATGACAGATAACGAAGTGCAACGAAGCGAGGAAGAGTTGAACGGATTATCTACATCCCAGGGCGCGACCGTCGACGTCGCGATCATCGGTGCGGGCCCCTCCGGCGCGGTCGCGGCTGCGATGCTGCGGCGTGCCGGTCACTCGGTGTTGGTGCTCGAGCGACAGCATTTCCCGCGTTTCTCGATCGGCGAGAGCCTGCTGCCGCAGAGCATGACGTATCTCGAGGAGGCCGGCATGCTGCAGGCCGTGGTCGAAGCCGGTTTCCAGTACAAGAACGGCGCGCACTTTATCCGCGACGGCGTCGAGTCGTCGTTCGATTTCCGCGACAAGCACACGCCGGGTTGGGGTACGACGTATCAGGTGGAGCGCGCGGTGTTCGACGATCTGCTGATCCGCTGTGCGGCGGAGCAGGGCGCGGAGGTGCGTTTCGGCCACACGGTGCGCGCGATGCAGACCGGCGATGCGCCGACGCTTGAAGTCGAAGACGAAGCCGGCACGACGTACCGGGTCGACGCGCGCTTCGTGCTCGACGCGAGCGGCTTCGGCCGGGTGCTGCCGCGCCTGCTGAATCTCGAGGCGCCGACGCGGATGCCGGCACGCGCCGCGCTCTTCACGCATGTGCACGACGCGCTGCCGGCGGGTTCGACCGACCGCAACAAGATCAGCATTGCCGTGCATCCGCAGCGGCGCGACATCTGGTACTGGATGATTCCGCTCGCGGGCGGACGATCTTCGGTGGGTTGTGTCGGCGATGCGGAATTTTTTGACGCGCCCGAAGGCGGGCACGATGCGCTGTTGCGCGGCCTGATCAATCAGGAGCCGACGCTAGGCAAGCTGATCGGCGCGGCGCCGTTCATGATGCCGGTGCGGCAGATCGGCGGCTATGCGTCGAATGTCGAGCGTCTGCACGGACCGGGCTATGCGCTGCTCGGCAACGCGGGCGAGTTTCTCGATCCGGTGTTCTCGTCGGGGGTGACGATCGCGCTGCGTTCGGCACATCTCGCGACGCGCGTCGTCTCGCGTCTGCTGCGTGGAGAGGCGGTGGACTGGCAGGCCGATTACGATGTGCCGCTGCGCAAGGGTATCGATGCGTTCCGTGCGTTCGTCGACCGCTGGTACACCGGCGAGCTGCAGGACATCGTCTTCTATCAGAACCAGACGCCGGCGATCCGCCGGATGATCAGCGCGGTGCTCGCGGGTTATGCGTGGGATGAGACGAATCCGTACGTCGCGGATCCTGTGCGTCGACTCAATGCGCTGCACGAGGTGTGTGTGCAGGGGTGATGTGATGCGCCGCGAGGTTCGCTTCGCGGCGCATGCGCTTCATCGTTGAGCGTTGCGTGTTACGTGTTGCTCGCGTATTGCCGCGTTACGCGGCGATCTTCGCCGCTCTCGCCGGATGCGCCCGCTCCCGCTGCCCATCGCGTCGATGCACGCATTCCCCCGCCGCATAGGTCGCATACACCGCGCGATCGTCGCCGAGCAGGGCCAGCGCAAACAGCAGTTCCTCCAGCGATTCCACTCGCGACGTACGGCGCGCGAGCAACGGCGTCGCCGCCGGATCGAGCACGACGAAATCCGCTTCCGAATTCGGCGCGAGCGTGCCGATCTTGTCGCCGAGATCGAGGGCCTGCGCGGCGCCCGCTGTCGCCAGCCAGAACATCCGCGTCGCAGTCAGATGATGGCCCGCGAGACGCGCGACCTTGTGCGCTTCGTTCATCGTCTGCAGCATCGAGAACGACGTGCCGCCGCCGACGTCGGTTGCGAGTGCGACCGGCATGCCGGTTTCGCCGGCCTTGTCGAAATCGAACAGCCCGCTGCCGAGAAACAGATTCGAGGTCGGACAGTGCGCAGCGACCGTGCCGGTCTGCGCCATCCGCTTGCGGTCTTCATCGTCGAGATAAATGCAGTGGCCGTACACCGCGCGCCGACGCAGCAACCCGTAGTGATCGTAGATGTCGAGATAACTGCGATGACCGGGGAACAGGCTTTCGACCCACTTCACTTCGTCGGTATTTTCCGCGACATGGCTCTGGATAAACACGTCCTGATGCTGCTTCGCGAGCGTGCCGCACGCTTCGAGTTGCGCTTCGGTCGACGTCGGTGCGAAGCGCGGCGTGAGCGCGTACATCTGCCGGCCTTTGTTGTGCCAGCGGCCGATCAGTTCGGCACTGTCGTCGTAGCCGGACTGCGCGGTATCGCGCAGGAACTCGGGGCAGTTGCGGTCCATCAGCACCTTGCCGGCGACCATCCGCAGGTTGCGCGCGTCGCTCTCGGTGAAGAGCGCATCCGCCGATTGCTTGTGCACCGTGCAGTAGACGAGCGCGGTCGTCGTGCCGCACGCGAGCAGTTCGTCGACGAAGAAGCGCGCAGTGTCCGCGGCCACTGCAGGATCGGCGAAGCCGCGTTCGGTCGGGAACGTGTACGTGTCGAGCCACGGCAACAACCCAGGCGCCGGCGACGCGATCATGTCGGTCTGCGGATAGTGAATGTGCGTATCGATGAAGCCCGGCACGATCAGTTTGTCGCGCATCTCGTGGACCGTCGTGCCCGGCGCGAGCTGCTTCGACACGGCCGCATACGCGCCTGCCGCGACGACGCGGCCGTCGTCGACGATCAGCAGACCGTCTTCGTCGAAGACCGCCGCATGGGACGATTGCGCGGGATCGCCGGTGAAGGTCAGCAGGGAAGCGCGGTAAGCCGTTTGAGTCATGGGGAAAACTGTCTCTGTGATGTTGTAGGAATCTAAAACCGGTTAGCGGACGGCGGAGCCGTGCCAGTAACCGTCGAGCCGCGCGATCAGCGCGGCGCGTTCGGCGGGCGTCACGAACGACGCTTCGAAACTGTTGCGCACGATCGTGTAGACCTCGCGATCGGTGAGTTGCAGCGCTTCGATCGTCGCGAAGTAATTGGTGTTCACGTAGCCGCCGAAATACGCGGGGTCGTCGGAATTCACGGTGACTGCGACGCCGCGATCGAGCAGTGCCTTCAGCGTGTGCTTCGTGAGATCGTCGAATACGCACAGCTTCAGGTTCGATAGCGGACAAACCGTCAACGCGACGCGCGAATCGGCGAGTCGCGTGACGAGCGCCGGATCTTCGATACTGCGCACGCCGTGATCGACGCGATCCACTTTCAGCAGATCGAGCGCTTCGTACACGTACGACGGCGGCCCTTCCTCGCCCGCGTGCGCGACGAGCTTGAGTCCCTTCGCGCGCGCTTTCGCGAATACGCGCTCGAACTTCGACGGCGGATGACCCCGCTCCGACGAATCGAGGCCGACGCCGATCAGCCGATGCGCGTAGCGATCGAACAGCGGCAGTGCAGCGTCGAACGTCGCGAGCGCGTCCTCTTCGGACAGATGACGCAGGAAACACAGGATCAGTTTGCTCGACAGGCCACGCTTTTCACCGTCGGCGAGTGCACGTTCGATACCGGCGACCACGGTATCGATCGATACGCCGCGCTCGGTATGCGTTTGCGGATCGAAGAAAATTTCGGTGTGCGCGACGTGGTCTTCGAGCGCGCGCTCGACGTAGGCCATCGTCATGTCGTAGAAATCCTGCTCGTGGAGCAGCACGCTTGCGCCTGCGTAGTAGATGTCGAGGAACGACTGCAGATCGGTGAACGCGTACGCGGTGCGCAG